>NZ_ANMO01000090.1 GCF_000338295.1 Rhodopirellula europaea 6C | reverse complement strand
CGTTCGGCGATCTGTTTTTCGTAAGGGACGAAATCTGAATCCCGCTCTTGCGTTACCGGCCATCCGCTGAAAAATCCCACTCGACCGGTTTGCCGGTCTTTGCTTTCCAGCGGATTGATCGGATGTCGAGGCCGTGGGTGGTTGGAACATACAGGCGAAGTAACTGACTTCGTCCCTCGACAGGCACTTGCACTGTGATGTCCTGCCAGCTTGTCGATTCAGGAACTTCGAAGTCCACCGTCTGGCCATTTGCAGGGAATTCAGTCTGGCCCTCGTTTCGCCACTGAACACGTCCTGTCCCGCTCTTGCCATCGACGCCCCGAGCTTGCAGGTGCAGCGTGATGGGTCCGTTCAGTTTCACTTGAGCCGTCCCCAGGAACGGATTCTTTCCCTGACAAACCACGCGAATCGCACCGTCGATCGACTCGAGTTTGCATTGCTTGGGAACCAGCCCGTGCGTCGGGGTTCTCGAACTTACCGATGTGGTCGTTCTCGGTTGAAAGTCTGGATTGAGTTTCGGGGGAAGGCCGCCGGTGCGTTCAAAGTGCGTTTTGATGAACTGATCAAGCTCGGCCACTTTCTCCGGCATTTCGGCAGCGAGATTCTTCGATTCGGCGAGGTCATCCTTGAGATTGAATAGTTCGACGAGGCCATCGTAGCTGTCCGGTTTGCGGGTGTAACGCCGGATGAATTTCCAATCGCCGTCACGCACCGAGATGCCTCCGCCGTGATACGGAAAATAGCTGACGCTCGTTTGGTCCGTTGCCTCAACGCCCTCTGTGAGCACCTTCGCGAAGGACTTCCCATCGATGACATGATTCTCAGGTTCGGCCTGGCCGGTCAGTTCAAGCAGCGTGGGATACAGGTCGATATTATTGACGATTGTCTCGCTGACCGAGCCCGCAGGAATGTGCTGGGGCCACCGAACCATCAGAGGAACACGTTCGCCGCCCTCATAAAGCGATCCTTTTCCATCGCGGAGACCGAGATTCTTCGTCGGATACTGCAGACCAGCGTAGTCGTTGTAAATCTTCGTGTAGCCATACGTCTTGCTCTTCGGATTGGCCATCTTCCGCTTCTGTTCGCTCGCACTCATGCTGTGAGTGTTGCCGCCGTTGTCGGAAAAGAAGACGACAATGGTGTTGTCGGCGATACCAAGTTCATCGAGCGCTGTCATGACTCGTCCGAAGTTGTCGTCCATGGTTTTCAACATGGCGGCGTAGACCGGGTTCGTATGACCGTCGGGCTCAGACTCCTTCCTGGCGAACTTCTGAATGAGATCCTGTTTCGCTTCCCAAGGGCCGTGACAGTCATACATCCACAGATTCAGGTAGAATGGTTCGTCCTTATGTTCGGTGATGTACTTGATTGCCTCGGTACCGAGCCGGTCGTCGATGTGTTCGCCTTTTGGTCCGTCGACAATATTGCCGACTCGACGTGCCGCACCAGGCTTACCGTCAGCGTGAACTCCGTGCGGTGAGAAATAGGTGCTGCCGGGAGGTCCGGGATCTGGTGCGGAGTGAAACGTGACCTCAAAGCCGTGCTGGTCCGGCCAATGTTCCTGAGTCAAGCCCAGGTGCCATTTGCCCATGTGAGCCGTGCGGTAGCCGGCACCGAGAAAAGCTTCGGCCAGCGTCGTGGCATCCGGATCCAGGTAACGGCGACTCTTGGTGAGCAGGTATTCGTCTGTTGGTGTAGCAGCCTGATAGACCTGCGCGCCCCACGGTTCTGGCTCCTGATGTCCGTGGGCGGAAAGGATGCCGTGGCGAGATTCCTCCTGCCCGGTCAAGATCGAGGCCCGACTGGGCGAGCACAGCGGATGCGCATAGGCGTTGGTGAAACGCATCGCTTGTTTGGCGAAGGCATCGATGTTTGGCGTCTCGTAGTATTCGGAACCGAAGACACCCCCGTCGGTCCAGCCCATGTCATCGACTAGAAAGAGAACGACGTTCGGCGGTCGTCCCGGTTCGCCATTCGCCTTAGCTGACAGGCAAACAAGACCAACGATCGGCAAGAGGAGCAAGGCGTGATGAAGTCTCATAGATTTTCTTTTTTGGGTTGGTCTTTTCTAAACGTAGGCAAGCTGCTTCGTAATGGACTTCTCTACTTGCTTCTCACCTTTTTCTTGGAGTATTCCGTGGGCAGCGTGGCGGCCCAGGCTTTGACTTTCCTGGAAAGCGTTTTCACGACGTCTGGATGCTGCTCAGCGACGTTGTGACTCTCGCTGGGGTCAATCGACAGGTCGTAAAGTTCTGGTTCACCGCGTTGTTTGCGTGGCAGATGCAACTTCCAGTTGCCCTCCCGCATCGCTGGCGTCGCGCCGACTGCACTTGTCTTCCAGAATAGTGGCTTTGTTCGCTCACGATCGGTACCGAACCAGATATCGGAGATGTCTTCGCCGTCAATTGGCTTCGGTAATTCGTCGACTCCGGCAATCGCACACAGCGTCGGCAACCAATCAATGAACGAGCAGACGTTGTGCGTATCGACTCGACCGGCTTCGACCTTGCCGGGCCAGCGAACGATAAACGGGACGCGTGTGCCGCCTTCGTACTGTTCGTGTTTGCCGCCACGAAATTCGCCCGCGTAACCGAGCATGTTGTTCGAGTATCTCCGAGGTTCCTGCTTGCTGAGAATCACCGGCGCTGGCCCATGGTCGCTGGAGAAGACAACGATCGTGTTGTCGCTCAGTCCCAGTTCGTCGAGCGTCTTCAACAGGCGATCGACGTTGCGATCGATCTGATAGACGTCGCCAAGGTACTGCCGCATCGAATCGTCGAGGTCGCCGCCGATCTGTTTGCACTCGTCGAACTTGTGCTGCATGGTTGTCGCGAAGTCTTCGCGATTGACGGTGACATCGTCGAATTCCGCGACGAGTCCTTCAGCCGTGTTGACGGGGAAATGCGTCGCGTGTCCCCACACGTTGACGTAGAACGGTCCGTCCTTGTTCTGTTTGATGAAGTCGATCGCCGCCGAATACAGGTCATCGTCACGGCCGGCGTCGCCAGTGGTCTTGTCACGGCTCTTGCCGATCACTTTTACGGTATCAATGCTGTACGTGCCGTCCGCTTCATCCGGACCAATATGCCACTTGCCGAAATGACCCGTCTGATAGCCGCGTTGTTTCAGCAATTCGGTGATCGTTATACGCTCGCCGAAACCAAAATCGGCTGCGTACTTCGGGAATCGAGCCGGGAACAGCCCCGTCATGAGTCCGGTACGGCTCGGATTGCACGTCACGCCTGTCACATAGAACTGTGTGAACCGCGTTCCCTCTTCCGCCAGTTGGTCAATCACTGGCGTTCGAGCATAGGGATGTCCGTAACATCCAAGATCGCCGTAACCAAGATCATCAGCGAACATGAAAACAATGTTCGGCGGCCGCTGATCGGCTGCTTGGACCCTCGCAAATGAAGGCGTAACCGAAAGCAACACTGCTGAGGCCAGCAATAGAATTATATTGTTCATTGGAAATGGTCCTGCTGAGATTGACACTTTAACGCCCCTTTCTCGATTGCTTTTGTTTCATTGCGGGATCGGTGTAAGGCAAGTACTTCGGATGGGGAACATAGTTGCCTTGGCCTTTTTCCCAGCGGAAAGTTTCGCCTTCGATGACTAGATCTCGCCGCGAGTTCAGCTTCGGTTCCGGATCAGAGAACTCAGTGGGTGCGGAATCCTTCAGCGTGGTGATGACGTCCGCGTACTGCGGGTCGGACACGAGGTTGTTCCATTCGTGAGGATCCTCTTTGACGTTGTACAGTTCCTGGTTCTTGTCGTCGTAGTGGATGTATCGCCAGTCGCGATTCATCACCGCGAATTCACCTGGTTTGATGTAGGGAAGATACACCGTTCTGTCGTCTGCTTCAGCGGGCTGGTTCAGTGTTGCTTTCAATGAAACACCTTCTAGATTCTGGTGCGGTGCCGGCAAGTTGCAGGTTTCGATCAGGGTCGGGTAGATGTCGATCAGGCTGACCGTCACGTCAGTCCTAACGCCTTTCGCCACGCCGGGGCCGGCCCATACAAACGGCACGTTGGAGGTTCTTTCCCACAACGTGTGTTTTCCCCACTGACCTTTTTCGCCGAGGTGATAACCGTGATCGCTCCATAGCACGACGATGGTGTTGTCGGCATAAGGGCTTGCCTCGAGTGCATCTAGAATTCGACCGACCATCGCATCCGCGTAGCTGGTGCACGCCAGGTATCCAAGCAAGGCGTCCTTCCAAGCACCCATCGCAACCAATTTGTCGTAGTGAAAAGCTTTGCGATTCTTGCGCTGCTTGACAATTTTTTCCGGTAAGTCGTCCAGGTCATCTTCTTTGAACGCCGGAGTTTCGATGGCATTTCGATCGTATAGGTCAAAATACTTTTGCGGGCAGTAGTTGGGGTAATGAGGAGCGTAGAAACCGCATGCCAGGAAGAACGGCTTGTCGTGCTTCCGTTTCAGTTGATCGGCAGCCCAGTTGGCGCGTATCGTGTCGGCCATCTCCTCTTCCCGTTCGTTTGCAATCGCTCCCCATTCCAGGAACAGTCCGCCAGTAATCTTTTTGCCTTTGTTGTAGATGCTGGCAGGAAAAGGCTGTGGTACGGGTGTGTCGCTGCTCCATGATTCCAAGGCCCAACCGCCTTCACGCTGGAATTGATTTCGTAGGAAGAACTTCGTCCAGTCTCGTTGATCGATCGATCCAGCCGGATGATGAAATAGCTTGCCACTGCCGAGTGTCGAGTAACCCGCTTTGGCGAAAGTTGTTTGCAGCGATTCAATCTCCGGATGATGCACAAAGTAATTCGGAGTCTCATAGCAACCGGTTGTCGATGCGTACTGGCCGGAAAAAATAGCCGCACGACTGGGGGCACAAAATACGCCGGCGGTATGTGCATTGGTAAAGCACACACCACGAGCGGCGAGGCGATCGATGTTGGGTGTGATTGCATTCGGCCGAGAGTCGAGACATCCAACGAAGTCGTTCATGTCGTCGACCGCCAGAAACACAACGTTGGGCAGTTTCTCGTCTGCATGCAGTGACGTGGCGAGCAATACGAGAAGGCAAAATGGAAGACGCTTCAATTGCATGGTGATTCCGATCATCAATGGTTTCTTATGATTGAATTTGTTCGGTCAATGAAAATGTCAGTGCTTCAAGTTTTGCCGTGAGAAAGCGTTCGACGTTTCAATCATCTTGTCGAACCAAACTTGTTTGCCCAGAAACGGATGTGGTGCATCCTCGATGACGGTCAAGCCAGTGGTGATTTCCAGTTGCTGCATTCGCTCGCGAAAGACAGACGCGTGCGTGCTTGGATCGTCCGCTTCGCCGGTGATGAACCAGCAGGCCGGATCATTCTTGTCGAGATGATAGAGCGGTGATGCCAGCCGATACGTATCAAACTTTTCTGCCTGTGTGCCTCCGAGGAACTGTCTCCAAATTTTTCCACGTCCATCGATTGCGGAAATTTCCCGAGTGCGATCCGACAGAAAGTCGGTTTGAGCCCCCATCGGTACGGCGGCTTGAATGGCGCTGCTGAAATTTGCATTGCCTCCTTCGCCTTCCAGTTCTTCTACACCAGCGGAAGTTGCAAGCAGCGCCGTCAGGTGTCCGCCAGCGGAGAGCCCGATCGCTCCAACGTGATCGGAGTCAATGCCGAACTCCTCAGCGTTGGCTCTTAGGAACCTCACGGCTGCTTTGCAGTCATGGATTTGTGCGGGGAAAGGAGCCTCGCCACTCAACCGGTACGAAATGGTTGCAGCGACATAGCCTCGTGCCGCCAACGCTTGTGCGACTCCTCCGTGGTTAGCGCGAGTTCCGTTGGCCCACCCGCCGCCGTGAATGCAAACGATTGCCGGGAGCGTTCCCCATGAGTGCTTCGGTCGGTAGAGATCCATTTCCAACGTCCGATCTCCGTAGCGAGCATAGGTGACGCCAAGACGTGAATCGAGCTGTTCGAGCAACGTTTCAGGGATCTCGGTATTGCCGTCTTCACGCGGTACAGAGACCTTGCCGGCGGGCCGGGCATCACGCCGCATCTCTTCCTGAAATAGGATCGCCATCCCACGAAGCTTACGGAGGATCGTCGGATTGCGAACGATTTCGGATTCACCAGGATCCGCGGTGAGGTCGTACAAAGCGAGGCTCGGATTCAGGTATAGCTTCCAGTTCCGCCATCGCACCGCGGCCAAAGCTCCCTGACTTCCGTGATAGAAAAACGCATCGTTGTACTGGTTGCGGTTGATAAGCGAGCCCCATTCGCCGTCAGGCTCCCACCGACGGCGAAGCGGTACGCCAGCGTTGAGCGACTTTTTCAAACCGGGGGGCGGCACGAAGTCGGTTTCCCCACGAAGCAGGGGGCTGAGATCACGCCCGTCGATCACACGCTCGGATGGGATTTCAATGTCGGCCAGCGTCGCCAGTGTTGGGTACCAATCCATTGCCCGCACCACCGCTGGGGAACTGATTCCCGCCCGCAATCCTAAGCCTGGTCCCCAGGCGATCGCCGGCACACGAATGCCACCTTCGTATGTGGACAGTTTCCGTCCGCGGATCTTTTGCTGTGGATTGCGTCCGGGGCCGCGACCGTTGTCCGACGCATAAACAACGACGGTGTTGTCATCGATATTCAGGCGTTTCAAGACATCAATGATTCGACCGACGTGGTGATCCAGTTCCTGAATCGCATCCCCGTACTCGCCCCATTGCGACGTGCCTTTAAATTCTTCGCTGACGCCCAGCGGATTGTGAAGCATGGTATGGGGAAGGTAGAGCAAAAAAGGCCCTTCCTTGTTAGCCTCGATGAAATCGATCGCCTCATTGGTGTAGAGCTTTGTCAGCTCGTCAGGATCCGCAGGACGTTTGACGACATCTCTGTCTCGCTGCAGCGGAACGCCACCGACGTCCTCAAAATAGACCGTCTCGACCGGATCAAGATTGTGGAGCAGTCCGAAGTAGTGATCGAAACCCTGATTTTGCGGCAGAAAGGGCTCATGAAAACCGAGATGCCATTTGCCGATGCAAGCGGTCTTGTAGCCGTTGTCTTTGAAGAGTTCCGCGAGCGTCAATTCGTCGCTGTGAATGCCGGTATTGGAATCCGCCCGGTGCACCCAAACGTGATTGCCGACTCGGCGTGGGTAGCACCCCGTCAACAACCCAGCCCGTGATGGGCTGCAAATTGGAGCTGCCGCGTAGTAGTCGGTGAATCGAATACCTCCCCCGGCCATCTCGTCGATGCGAGGCGTTTTCACCTCGGTTGCTCCATAGCAGCCCAGATCGTAGTAGCCCTGATCGTCAACCAGGATCAACACAATATTCGGTTTCTCGGCAGACATCAGCAGACGTGGCGTACCCGTGCAACTCGCGATAAAGACGAGACTGGCCGTGATGGCTTGGATAGGCGATATCATGGATGTTGTTTTCATAGGAATACTCATTGCGATCTGGCAATCTCTTCTTGCGCCGTACGAAAGAGCGCCTCAATTTCGTCTTTCTCGAGTGCCCGGTTGAACAACGCAACCTCATCGATCCGGCCATTCCACAATTGCGTCGCACTCGCTGCCGTTCCGAACCAGACCGCACCGGAGTTGTTGGTAGCCATCGCATCACATGTTGTGGCCGAGACGAGTTTTCCGTCCTCGTAGAGCTTTAGGTTCTCTCCGTCAACGGTCACGACAACGTGCCGCCACGCCTTCAGCGGCAAGACTGAGCCGCTTGTCGTCGTGACCTCGTCCGCGAAGGTGGTTGGGTTTTCGGTCCGAATTTTGGCTTGCAGCGAAGCATTCTCGTTGAGTGATATATCGAAGTTGCCATGTCCGCTATCGAAGTTTGTGGCGACCACTCCATCTTGTGCAAGAGCTTCCAAATACACGAATGCGGTCAGAGAAAAATGGCCAGTGCCAAATGCGGGCGGCGAGTCGACGCGTCCCCCACGACCGATGGAGTCGACTCCAACTTTCAACGAGCCGCCAGCGAAGACACCTTTGGCATGTGGCGGACGTTTACCTTCGCCAGTTAGAACGACGCCGGAATATTCAGGCGGTTCGGATACCAGTCCGCGGTCACGTATTGGCATTCGGTAATAAGCCACAGGCGACAACCGCTTGATCGCGCGAGCGTAGTTCAGCCTCGGTTCATCGAAGTTGCGAATGAATCGATTGGTCTCGATGGAGATGCCCACGGGGGCAGATGCTCCACCAGTAATCCGAACGGCCTCTGATGCGTGAAGATCAACCGACTTGGACGAGTCACGCTGATTCGATGTCCCCGGATTCACTCGCACGAGCCCGTCAAAGACATGAACCTCGCTGGTGCCACCTTCAACATCGATCGAAAACTCTGTGCCGAAATCTACGACTTCCGCCTCGGGTGTTTCGACTGTGAACCCAATGCCTTCGGGAGGAACCGTGGCTGACAGACGCCCGCTGTGAAGTACGACACGTCGGTCACTTACCACATCGAAGCGGGCAGGTGCCTCCAAATAGACCATGACGCCGCCGCCAAACCCTAAGTTCATCAATCCGGTCCGCAGCTCGTAATCCCCTGCGGGCAGTTGCGGGGCGACCCAATGCCGATCGTCTTTCTTCAGCATTCCGCCCACGTTGCGAACGACAGATGCCACGGCATGGTCAACACTGGGCGGGGCCTCGGTGCGGTGGGACCACAAGAACGCAAAAAGCAGGCAAGCCGCTGTTACCAATCCGGTCGTCATCGCTAGTAGAACCGCCGATGATTCAAACAGCAGCGTCGTCTGAGGTTGTGGTACCGACGCGACCGCAATCGCCGAAGCTTTACTGTTCGATTTCAACGCATCCGCCTGGATGTGTCGGCGTCGTAACGACCGCCTTAGATTCGAGTGTAGCTCAGCGCGAGACGCAAACCGCTGAAGGTTCGCTGGGGTCTTTAGCCACAACTGAAATTCCGCAGCCTCGTTGTCAGACGCCTCTCCCGAAAGCATGCGATCGATCAGTTTATCATCGACGGTCATTACCGATTCTCCATCGCAAGACGTCGTTCGATGCAACCAGCAAGTGCCGTACGCGCACGTGTCAAGAGTACTCGCACCGAGCCGCTAGTCGACCCAACTTCCTGAGCGATATCGGCGGCTGAACTTTCACCGACGTAACGCAAATCGAGCAGCCGCCGCGATCGGGGTGGGAGTTCATCCAGACAGGATTCAAGTGCTTCGCGTCGTTGACTTCGACCATCAGCCTGTTGGGCTATGGTGTCAGCGAGTCTGCCGAGTAGCTCGTCCGAGAAAACGAGCGGTGAACGCCGCTGAGTCCGGTAGAAATCAATCACGCGTGATTTGGCGAGCCACAGTGCCCAGCCGACGAACGGTCGTCCTGATTCATACTCATCAAACCGTCGCGCCAGCTCCTGAGCGATCCGTTGAACAACATCTTCCGCATCATGGAACCCATGGATCGACGCAAATACATACGCCGATACGGCTGGCTCAGCCTCGAGCCAGTACTGTGTGAATATTGCCCGTTTCTGATCTTCGTTCATAAGCACGGCCGACGCGTAACAACTGTCTGTCCACCGTATGCCGACTGCGAACAGAGATCGTTAACAGAAATCTAGAAAAGAGTTCTGTTTTAAACGATTTCGCACAACAAAGATTAACTTCTGCTTTGGTCAGTCCGCTCGTTGACGGCTGAAAAGCGTCAGAATTGGTCTGGCCACTTCATTCGCACAGTCGGATCCGTCGAACCGCAAGTGGGAAGACCTGCGAGATCGAGAGGCCTGCGAAGAAGCGATCTCTCGCATCTTTTCTTCGTTGCAGGTTGTTCATCTCATGAATCGAACGCATCCATGTTGAGTGGACATCACGATTGTTGTAGCCGATCTCGCTGACCACATTCGGCAAACTTAGGCTGCTATTCATCTGGCTGATTGAGTCGATTCCGCACCAGGCCAGCGACCAGCTACATTGGATGTGTTCGCCGGGTGCTCAGTGCTCAGGTTCCACGCAACTGATTTGGGGGTATGTTTCCTTTCATTTCGAAACCGTTCCCAAGATCGATTCGCTCAACTTCATGACCATTCAGCTGATAGTGACACACGCGGGTGGAGCCCACAAAGATGAGTTCCTTGCTTGCAGCCTGCTGGCGTATTTGCATGGAGTTCCGATTCAGCGACGAGACCCAACGGAGGAGGACTTGGCCGATCCATCGGTTTGCGTCGTCGATGTTGGTGGAGTGCATGACCCACGAATGAAAAACTTTGACCATCACCAATTCCCTCGCGATGCCCCGCCACTTTGTGCCTTGTCGTTAGTGCTCCAGGATATGGGTCTTTACGACGATGCCCTGTCCTTTTGCGCTTGGCTTCGTCCAGCAGAATGGCTCGACACATTAGGGCCCAACGAAACCGCCAAGCTGATGGAAATTCCGCGTGCGGCTCTCGGAGCACTCAATTCACCGCTCGACATGACTTTGCTGAATCGATTTGCGAGCCAAAAAGAAATCCATTCTGAAAGTCCTGTGTACCAAATCATGTGCATGGTGGGTGAGGACATTGTCGACTACTTGAAGACTTTGCGTGAACGATTGGACTACCTGAAAGAAAACGCCCAGTACTGGAGCATCGAAACCGGTGGTGAGCCGATTCGGGTCTTGTTCCTCGAACAGAGCGAAGTCATTTCCGCAGATCCTTCGTTTGGGATTCATGCCTTCATTGAGAACGAAGGCAAGGAGAATGAGATTCACGCGACGGTCTATCCTGATCGACGAAGCGATGGATACGGATTATCGCGTTACAATGACAGTCAACGTTTGGACTTTTCAAAAATCGAGTCGCACGAACTGGTGCGATTTGCGCACAAACGAGGATTTGTTGCGAAAGTCTCAACCAAGGATCCGAAGCGGCTCAAAGAACTATTGGAACTTGCCATTGTCGGATTCGTTAGCTGAATCTCCGCAGAGCGATGGGCTTCGCACAAACCCTTCGCGCAAACTCATCGAACGTTTTCGGCGGGATATCATTCCACCGGCGATGTTTAATCAAGCCGCAAAGAACAGCTGAAGATTCAAGGCGGTGAATTCGGAACGCGACGCTTTCTTCCTGCGTGAGTTGCAATCGATGGTGTCGGCTCTCGATCTGCCTGACACAACTTGCTTGGACCCGACCCTTCTGAGCGACAAATGCTGGCAGTTCGGTCGCCTGGCAGCGTTCGCGATGCGGGAACTCTGCGTGCCGAAAGGTTGACCGCTGTTTGCGAAGTCGAGGTCGGATCAGGATGAGATCGATGCGGCGACTGGTCTCGCTAACGTGGTCGGGGGTGATCAGCCTTCCTGTCGTGGCTGTCAAAACGTCGCCAAAGTGAGTTTCGGTATGTGATATGCATGGGTGGTTGCTGTTGCACCACTCACTCGCACCGGAATTTTGAACAATGCAAGTCCTGACAACACAGTGTCCGTACTGCCAGCGGGAAGTCGACAGCACGATCGAGCATCTCGATGGGCCGGTGGTTTGTCCCAGTTGCGACAAGCCATTCGAGATGGAGATGCCGACTGCTGTGGTCACCTCGGTTCACGAGGTCGACGAAAACTCGGCGATCGAAAGCAAAATGGCATCTGAACCGGCAGAACGCACTCTGGTCGAAGTTCATCCGGTTGTTTTCCGTGCCCGCCCCGTCGTCGGTTTCGTCCTGACTGTTGTTGGCATTGCCGCAGTCGCACTGATCATCATGTCGGTCACTGGCGTGTCACTGGCCGGTTATTCGCTTGGCGAAACGATGGTGCTCGGCCCAGCGTCGATTGTGGTTTGGGTGGGGACGGTCGCGTTGCTTGTGATCGCGGGCATGATCGGCTATTGGACGCTGTTGAGTCGCTTCACCACTTTGACCGTCACCGACGACCGCACGATCTATCGCGAAGGCATCGTCTCGCGGGACACTTCGGAAGTGCAGCACGACGACGTTCGTAATATCCAACTCGATCAGTCGTTCGCTCAGCGGTTGCTCAACGTGGGTGGCATCGGCATTTCCAGTTCCGGCCAAGATGATTTAGAAGTCGTCGCCAAAGGTCTGCCCCACCCGAAGCAAATCATTGATCTCATTCGCGAAAACCAGGACTGAGTTTTCGTAGCGAGGTTCGACGCTTGTGGGCGTCGAAGTGCTGTTCGCATAGTAAGTCAGGTTCTTCAGCAAAAGGTTGGTGATTACGGCGGCGCACCGTTTGCGGCACAGGACGTGTCGAACCTTCAAGTCCCCAAACATAGGCCCGTCATGATCCTGCCCAAACAAAGTCTCGTGGTGTCTCTCATCGCCACGTTTCTGATTTGCTCCCCAACGTTTGCTGATTTATCCTCACCAAGTGCCGATGATATTCGCTCTGCCATCGAGGCTGATCTCGAAGACGCCGAGCGTCTCAGCCAAAACGAAATCGACGTGGCCAATGATTCCGGCATCGTCACACTGACCGGCACCGTTCTCAGTCTTCAAGACCGCCAGATTGCTGCCTCAATCGTGAAGCGTACTCGCGGCGTTGTCGCAGTCCAAAACCGCATTCTCGTCGAACGGTCGTCACGGTCTGATTCCGAGATCCATTCCGATGTGGAAAAGGTGTTGCAGATCAATCAAAGCGTCGAGCATCCTCCGATCACGACGGAAGTGTCTGGCGGAACGGTATCGCTTCTTGGCAAAGTTGACTCATTGGCTCAGAAGCGAATTGCTGAGTTCGCCGCTGCTGGTGTCCGAGGTGTTTCCGAAGTCGACAACCAAATCACCGTCCGAATGTCCAGCGATCGTACTGACGAAGAGTTGCGAGCGGAGATCAGTGCGTTGATCGTTCAGTCGGTCTACTTTGACAATGCCGACATTGACGTTCAGGTCGAGGAACATGTTGCAAAGCTGAGCGGTGCGGTGGGATCTGTCGCCGCAAAGGAGCGGTTGGAGCAAGTCGCAGAGATTTGGGGCATCGCCGCCGTTGATGTCACTGGCATTGAAGTCAATCCTGACAAGCTCGACGATTCACTTCGTAAGCAGCGATACGCCGATGTCAACGACGAGAGCATCAACGATGCGATACGCCGTTCATTTGAAGCCGACCCGTATCTCTTTTCGCGTGCCGAGGAGATTGACGTTGTCTTTAACCAAGGCAAAGTTCAACTGAACGGCGTGGTTGATCGAAGCTTCATCCGAACGCGAGCTGGTCAATTGGTGCGCAACGTTGTTGGCGTCCGCCGCATTGCTAACCAGTTGGACGTTGAATACCCAGACGAGAAACCGTCTGACCCAACCATCATCGGAGAAACTCAACAAGCTCTCGCCCGCAGCGGGCATCTCGACCGCCGCGAAATTCGCGTTCATTGTGACCGAGCACATGTTAGTCTGTATGGTTTGGTGGATTCGGAGTTAGAGAAGCGTGTGGCTCATGCGATTGCTGACGGGGTGGCGGGAGTCGTCCACGTCAACAACGCACTCGCGGTCGAAGCCGAGCCATCGGGTAAAAGCGATGAGCAGATCGAGAAAGATCTCAATCGCAAGCTCAAGTACGCCTTGTTGAATCGCAGCAACCAAATCGATGTGGTCGTGGAAGACGGCGTGGCTATCCTGCGAGGCCATGTCGACACGTGGTTGCAGTGGCAGACCGCGATGGATTTGGCCGTCGAGGCTGGAGCTCACCATCCGCACAACATGATCAAAGTCCGCTATCACCCGCCCCATTCCGGCGAACAGTACTTCGTTCCTCAGTGAGCTTCGTTTTTCTTCGGAGGGAACCGTGGCCAACGGGCTGCTGATTCAGTCGTATACCAAATGACAACAATTTGCCGATGGGCGTTAGTCCCGGTTGACGTTTGATTAGTCGCCGCGAACGCGGTGAATCTCGTTTGCAATGGCGTCGTTCCATCAGCCGTGGGGGATCAGGCCAGCTGGCCAGCGGACTTCGTCAATGCGTGCGGCCAGTTCCGGTTGGTTGGCATCGTGTCGCTAATCGGCAATGCCGTTGAATCGGGCGAGCAATTGATCGCGGTTCAGGTGTTTCCAAACCGGGTGTTGTTGGTCGAAGTTTGGAAAACGTTTGAGCAGTTCAGAAAGGTTGATGGTGTCATCTAGCGTTTGCTGGGCTCCGTCTACCGTTCCATTGCCCCGGTTGGCATCGAACCGCACGAGTGCGTCGTTTGGGATGCGAGCTACCAATGAACTATCGCCGGCAACCATCACGTTGTGTTGGATTTGAATCAGACCGCTGAGTAGATTTGCACCCTTACTGTCGCGCGGATGAATGATCCGTATCGGTGCCGCCTTTCCGAGGGCTAGGAGAACGTTGCCGTTGATTTCCAGGTTGCCGACGACGGCTTCCTGGTGGTTGCGGCTGTACAGGCAATGTCCTCTGCACGCGACCCAGTTGTTTCGCACGATGCAGTCAGCCGCGACTTGCATTGCGCTGTCGTTGGACTCCCAGATGACATTCGAATCGACGCGATTGACCGGTTGTCCTGCGGTGCCGTAGATAGTGATTGCTGGATAGTTTGTGTTGTGGATGACGTTCCGTGCGATCAAGTTGCCATAGCTGCCTTGTTTGATTTCGATTCCATCGCCCTGGCTTATGTTTGGGCCGTTCAGGTGATGGATGTAGTTGTCCGTGACTTCTGAATCATGAAAGACAGCCTCGCCGTTGTTGGCCCCCAGATAGAACGCTTCGCCATGTCCGCTGGTGTGATGGACATGGTTGCGGCAAAAAGTCATCCCGCGGTAGTCGTCACCAGGATGGTTGCAGGTGACGGCGACGCCGCCGACATGGTGAATATGAAGTCCTTCGAGTGTGATCGATTCTGTACGGTGCGAGTCCGAACTTTGGATCCGGATTGCTGCCGCACCGCCCGTGATTTCGAAACCTTCCAATTTCAGGTGCTGGGTTCCTTCCAGGTTGAATGTGTTCTGCTTCGCATCGGGCCTGCGGAAGATCACTTTGGCTCCGTCATCCGAGCGGATCACAATGGGCTGCTCGGCGGTTCCCCGGTGAGACATCACCAAGCGTCGTGAATCGGTGTAGGTGCCATCGCTCAAGATCACAACGTCGCCTGGACGCAAAGAATCACCGCTCAGCAATTCAAGCCAATTCTGTTCAGGGCCGATGCGGAATTGTTCGGCGGAGACCGGCGTCAACGTCCAGCCTGCCAGCAGCAAAACGGTCAGAACCGATAGCATTTTTCTGCCTATAGTCATTGTCAGACTTCGCATGCAATTCCAGTTCCTGTGAGCGTCGAGCAATTCTCCCGCCTTTTGCAATCCAGCTTAGGGCGCAAGCGACATTCGATGTAGCAACCAGACGCATTGGCTTCGCCGAACGCCGTGATTTGGCGTGGAAGGTTGCTCAATACTATATCCGCTTGAGGGTCGCTCCGACCGGTCCGGAGCGAATCGACGCGCGTCTGGCGAACAGCTAGGACCGTTTCAAGACGTATTGCTTCAACAAGTTCCACCAATGGATAGAGAGTTTGCCCGATACATTGCTGGTGGTAGAAACTTGTGTGATGACGTCACCGTTGTGTTTGACCACAAGGTTTTGCTGAGTCGCCTGCGCGATTGCTGCGAGTGTGGATCTGGATGCTCGAGCGTGCTTCAGCGAGAAGCGAGGAAGAGACCCACTGGATTCGATCAAAATCGTGTCGTCATCAGTCGTGGACATCTCCACGACTTGAATGACGTTCGAATGATCGAAGCGTTCCAGCTTCAAGTCGGCTTCGATCGAGACGGTTGGGGCGGACTTGCGAGTCATTTGCTAGCTGACAGGTCGCGAGTGCGAACCTTCAAAACACCGTTGAGCTTCCAGTGTGCATGTTCCACGCTTTCATCGCCAGTCTTGGCGGGCACGAAGACTTCCATGTTTTCGAAGTCGTAAGAAATCTCCGCGTTTCGGCCGGTCAAGGCGTCATAGAGTCCGGCGGCCAATTCTGGCCAAGTGTGTGTTCCTTGCTTGTCAGTCATCGTATTCCTCATCGTGTTTTGAGTGTGGTGATTCCTAGCCAACGAACTTTAGAACAGCGGCAAGCTGATGGTTGGAAGTTTTTGCAAACGTTGAACGACCTTCACACAGGGTCACGCTATTAGCGGTGACAGACGGACTTGCCATGCTCATATCCTCCTTGGTCTTTTCATGTGGCCGCATTGGTGACCCGACCCAAAAGGTCCTTAGCAAACTGTTGAATAAGAGATCAAAAGTGAAACGTGAGTCGCAAAAATTATCACGATCCGAAATCGATCGCGTCATCATGATGTTTTGGGAAGATCGAACGAGCTTTGATGCCATCCGAACACAGTTTTCTCTTTCGCATGGCGACGTCATTGAACTGATGCGTAAAGAGATGAAGCCCAGCTCATTTTGTATGTGGAGAAGGCGGACTGCACGGCGGTTAACAAAAACGAGGCGGCGTTTTTAAGTCAACAAGACGAGAATCGCTGTCGCCGCTTTCGCGCCAAGTCGCAGCGAGGTTAGTCATCGCTCGAGCCCGCAAGCGATATCGAACGGTTTGGTTCGACTGCCAGACTGCCGACCATTCTGCTCTGGTGTCCCGCAATTTGTCCATGTGCTTGATCGCCGCGCAAAGCAAGCCAACCAAAAGGGGAACGTCAACCATTTTGACGGTCGCGGTCACGAACTGATTCTTGACACGAAACGAAGCCGAACTGACTACCCAAGGGTCCAGCCAAGTTTGACTTCAGTAAAAACCTTTTCACGCCCTGTTCAGTATTTCGGTGTTTGGAGGGGGGGACGTCGAACATCGACGCCGCAAATTCGGCTTCACACCGGTTTGGGGGCGGTGACGCTGCGTCTGGCTTGGCCTGAACCAGACGACGGCGCAGTTAAGAAGGCAGCTCAAACGCCGCCTCGTAACCGAGGGTTCAGGCGGTTCAGTTGCTCATCGGTCGAGTTCGTCTCGTTCCGTTTCAATCTGTCCGCTTCGCTGAAACCGCCTCGCGAGCAACCAACATGAGAGCGCCCACGTCAAACCAGCGATCCAGCCAGCCAGAACGTCGGTCGGATAGTGGACACCCAGGTAGACGCGGCTGACTCCGACGATCAACGTCAGCATGCACGCAACCGCGAGAGTGTAGATTCGCAAAGTTTGACGAGGCAGAACGCTCGCGAGCAGAGAGCCAAGCGTGAGATAAACGACCGCGGATAGCATGGAGTGGCCACTAGGAAAACTGCTCGTGTGGACAATCGACAGATGAGGAACCATGTCCGGACGCGGACGATCAAACAGATGCTTCAGTGAGAGGCTGATGATCAGACCGCCAAGGGTGGAGGCGATCAGAAAGACCGTCATGTGTCGCTTGCGATCAAGCCAAAGGTAACCGGCAATCACGATGGTGAAGAGCGACAAGGCGCCGATGCCACCCAATGCGGTCGCGTCGCGCCCCATCTCTTGCAAGAACGAAGGCCCGATTGGCTGGGCCGGGTTGTCCGGTTGTCGCATCGCTCGCACTGCCCATTCGTCGAAAGCTTTTGTTTCGCCTTCGATCACCTCGCCCGCGATTTGGGCGAACATCCAAATGCCGCCCACGACCAGCAACACGACGACCAACAGGATCGGCTCACGTCCGCGTAGCCAAAGAAGTGATTGCGACAACGTTGTGTAGGCTTTCGTTCCAATTGTCTTCATGACGAATCTATTGCGGGTGGGATTTGAGTCTCGTCGGCAGGCAAAATCGAATCAGTGACGACGAGACTCATACTTTGCAGCAGATGGTCTCCATGACCAAGTCCCGGCGTTGAAAGATGTCCGTGAGTTATCGGGGACTGAGTTGATCTTTCCCGAGTGACAATCGCGAACGCAACTCGCAGGCCAGGCTGAATCAATCCGCCGGTGATGAAACATGCACCTTGACGTGAATAATCAAATGTGTACCTTTGGGTGAATGTATCGAGACGACGTTTTCTCTGTCGTCCGAAAATTCCCCACCGCTAGCGTTCCTCTATGAAGGCCCCGCCCATGCTGAGCGAGAAAACGATCCGAATTGTCAAGGAAATCACACCCGTGGTCGCTGCGAATGCGGAAACGATCACGCGCAGGTTTTACGAACGGATGTTCGAAGCCAATCCGGAGGTGAAGGCATTTTTCAATCAAGCTCACCAGCATTCCGGCGGACAACAAAAGGCACTCGCCGGTGCGATCTGTGCCTACTTCAGCCACATCGACAATCCCGCCGTATTGATGCCGGCCGTTGAATTGATCGCGCAAAAGCATGTCTCATTGGGCATCAAACCCGAGCACTACCCGATCGTTGGCAGCAACTTGCTGGCAGCGATTGGCGATGTGATGGGGGATGCGGCGACACCGGAAATTGTTGAGGCCGTTTCGGAAGCGTACGGCTTCTTGGCGGACATCTTCATCGGTCGTGAAGGTGCGATCTACGAAGAGCAAGCTTCCGCTCCGGGCGGATGGAATGGAACGCGAACGTTTGTTGTGGCGAAGAAGGTTCCCGAGAGCGACATCGTGACATCGTTCTATCTCAAACCCGAAGACGAAGGTCCGCTGCCACCGTTCAAGCCCGGTCAATACATCACCGTCCACATTGATCACCCGCACACGCCCACTTCCCCACGCAACTACAGCCTGTCGGATTGTGCCAGCCAACCGCACTACCGAATCAGTGTCAAACGTGAAGAACGACTTGTCGCGGATGCACCCGATGGTTTGATATCCAATCATTTGCATGACGATATCGAAGAAGGCCACCACATCGAGCTCGGCCCACCGTGTGGCGAGTTCACGGTCGATCCAGCCGCAGTCGCAAAACCAGTCACGCTGATTGCGGGTGGCATCGGCGTGACGCCACTGTTGTCGATGGCCAAGTCAATCATTCACGCCAATCCCAACGCGGAGGTTCACTTCATTCAAGCGGCTCGGAACAGCAAGGTGCACGCATTCGCAGGCGAGCTTCGCGGTCTGGCACAAGCCGCGCCCAACGTCCACACCAAGGTCATTTATGACTCGCCGCTTCCCGGTGACATGGAAAATGGCAAGTGCGACAAAACCGGATTTATCACGACCGAGTTGATACGAGAGTGGACGCCATTTGCCGAGGCGGAATTCTACTTTTGCGGTCCCAAGCCGTTCATGAAAAACGTCCATGCCTGTTTGAGAGAGCTTGGTGTCGACGAACACCGCGTTCGGTACGAGTTCTTTGGGCCAAAAGAGGAGTTGGTCGCGGTGTGATGCTATCGCGAGCTTTCGATTTCAGCACTCGCGTCGTGGACTCGTTCACGCAAATCGTTTGCTGCCATGGCAACCAATTGTTCCTCTCCATTTTGAAGGTGATTTCATGAGCGACTTGTTTACAACCTATGCCGATCTGGCCGCTGAGATCGATATTCAGAAGGACGGAACGATCAGCAAGACTCTTTACCAAGATGACTCGCTGAAAGTCGTCTTGTTCGGGTTCGATGCCGGGCAAGAGCTGTCCGAACACACCGCGGCTGTTCCAGCGATGCTGCAATTTTTGGACGGGGATGCAACCGTGACGCTGGGTGACCAAACGATTGATGCTGCGGCAAACACGTTCGTTCATATGGCAGCGAAACTGCCGCATAGCATCTCGGCGAACGAGCCCACCAGAATGTTGTTGCTGCTTCTCAAGGGAGCGAAGGCGAATGGCTGACTGGACGGTGTTGGGTTGGTTGTTTGGAGGTTTGGTCTGGTTCGTACCGTAAGATCCGGTGCTAACGCACAAGCGGCTAAGATGCTGGGGATGTGGCTTTTGGGGATCGACGTTTTGGTCGAATCATTTCGATCCATTTTTCTCGCGTTTGAGAGTGTCCCTTGATGACGGAACCAAGCAGTGTCATCCAGCAACCGATCATCGGCTATCACCGCGACGAAGAGGGACATTGGGTTGCGCAGTTGGCTTGCGGACACAACCAGCATGTTCGCCATGACCCGCCGCTGGTTCGGCGTGAATGGGTGACAACATCCGCCGGTCGCGAATCAATGCTCGGCTTTCACCTTGGATGCAAGAAATGCACTGAGGGAGCCCCTGCGGACGATCGGCCGTACTTCGCCTCGCTGTTGAGCAAAATGCCGGCGGGCACGTTTGCTGAAATGACTGCGGAAGAGTGGCGGATCATCAACGACCCGATGCTGCGCGGCGATTCCGCTGCCTTCATCGAACGGTTGGCTGATTTGGGAAAACCGGGCGTTCAGCCCATGCTGGAGATCCTGCGGCATTCGGTGCAAACGATTCCTGAATGGCACAAACGAAGGCAGGTGGTCCTGGCTGTGTGCCGCGGTCTGGCGAGATTAGGGCCGGACGCCGGCGAAGCCTTGCCGTTGGTTCAATCGCACTTTGAGCAGAAGCGTTGCCCGATCACCAACAGTGCCAACGACGCTCTTGCGTGGCGGATCGCGATGGCTCGGATGGGACTGCCGATCGAGAAGCTTCCTCACCCCTCGAGTTGGAAAGAACCCGCGATCGCAAAGATGAAGAGCCGGGTGAGTCGAAGAGTCGCGAAATACGATCCCGATGCTGGTTTGTAGCGACGGACGACTTTCTGCGTCCAACAAAGCAGCCGCGACGCTTGCGGTCTCTTTCGCGTAAGAAAACCAGGGCCAAAAATCAAACTTGGATAGCGCCAGCAAATTGCGGGTTTCGCTGAATCATTCACTTGCAACCGCTTCGTGGTATGCCGGTTGCGGCGCTGCCTCCTCACGGCAACGGGGCCGCAACTAACAATCCAACGGAGAAATCTGAATGAGTACCGCAACCGCATCGATGCAGGAATGCATCCAAAACTGTCAAGAATGCCAAACCATTTGCGCAAATACTTTGACCAGCCATTGCCTGGTCGAAGGTGGCGATCATGTCGAGCAAACACACGTCAAACTGATGCTTGATTGCATCGCCGCATGCAGTGCTTGCGTTGATTTCATGAGCCGCAACAGCGACAACCATTCGCTCTACTGCCGCGCGTGTGCCGAAATCTGCAAGGCGTGTGCGGAGAGCTGTGAAAAGGTCGGCGGAATGGAAAAGTGCGTTGAGTGCTGTCGCACGTGTGAACAAAGTTGTTCATCAATGGCCGCTTAACGGTCAAGTTGTCAAATGAAAGCACATCGACGCCGGGATCACTGTATCCCGGCGTTCGCATTTTATGGGTGGTCAATTACCGTGCTGCCGCCAATTGTGGCCAAGCCCGTTGTGGCTAGAACGTCACCACAGGTTGCGAGCTTTTCTTTTCGGATGAGATGTACGGCGATGTCACCTGGGTGGCACCCAATTCCGCGATCGCCTCTTTGCCGCGGACGGACAGATCGGTGATGAAGACGAATTGGTCACGCAGATCGAACGGGTAGGCCTTCACTTGGTAGTGAGTCCCCCATGGTTTCTCGCTCATCACCACCAACACCGGTTTGTCGTACTCGAGGTAGGCACTCGTCATGGCAACGTCTCGCAATGCACCTCTCACTTCCGACGCGTCGTGATCAGGAACCAAGTAGAAATCGGCGATGCACATCAAGGTTTGTGCGCCGTCGTTGCTGTTGCTGATGTTGCCTTGCCAGCTGACTAAATGCGGCACCGTGATGATGTCGTCCGCAGCGGTCTTCAGACGGATCGCACGCAACCCGACCGATTGCACTTCTCCATAGTCGTCATTGATTTCCACCCAGTCACCCGGGCGATAAGGTCGCTCGAACACCGCGACGACACCCGCGATCAGACTGCTGACGTAGTCTTTGAATGCGAAGCCGATGGCGACGCTGGCACCACCAGCAATCACAAGGAAATTCTCGAAGGTGACATTGAAGATGATCGGGATGATCCACAGCACCGCCAGCGTCATCAATAGCAATCGAATGATCGGCACCGCGGCCAGCAGGTACAACCGCAATTGGCTGGGGCCTCGCTCGGCCAAAAACGGTAGCAGTCTCCGTACGATTGCAATCGCCAGCCAGACGGCGAATGCGATGCCGGCGATCTGTAGCAGGCTGATGTCTTGCCAATCGTTGATCAGCTGAACGGCCTGGTCGGATGCTTGTTGTGCCGGTTTGTCGATCTTGTCGGCAACCGCTTCACCGGCACCGGATGCTTGTTTGGCAGTTTCCGTAGCCAGATCGCTTGCGGTGTCGGCGGCGTCTTGTTCGATGGCCGATTCGGGAGCGTCGTTTTGCATCGGTCCTACAGACGGTCGAGTGGAAAGCCAGCGTCGTTGAGACACTGACGAATCGTGGGGTATGCCGTGGGACAGCAGTAGTAGTTGTCACCATCACGTTCGACGAACTCAGCTTCTAGCAATGCGACCAGCAAATTAGATTCATCCACGCTGGGCAGTACGATGCTCAATTCCTCTGCGGTCAAGGAGTGATGAAGGAGCAAGGCATGCAGCGCGAGCAGCGCGGTTGAGACGTGGTTCTTTGGCAGATGGAAATCGTCCAGTTCCGCCACCCACAGTGCTTGCTCGCCTGGGAACTGATCCGCAATCCGATTGTTGTCTTTCGGGGCAAGTCGCAAGCTGCTACGCCACAGATGCCATGCGACCCACGGGATGCCCAAGCTTCGTGCGGCCAAAGTCATCAGGTAGTCTGATTTCGGTGAACCTTCATCGCCGCTGAGTTGGAAGATGTCTTCGCCATTCTTGTTAAGACGAAAGACTTTCCCTTCGGCTTCGCCCGATTCGACCAAGTGGCTGAACCAAGCGTGAAGACGGTCTGCGTCAAAGGCATGCAGGGTCACTCCGATCGGCAGCACCAAATCCGCCCCGACGGTCTTTTCGAAGAAACCCCACGCCCAGCTGTTGCACCCGATCACGCAATGACGCTGCATCATGGCCAAATGGTCCAGCAGGCGACGCAAGACTTTCAACCCATTGCGATGTCTGATGAACCAGTCTTCTAAACGCGGAATAACAATCACGCCGTCGCCGGTTGCTTCCGGTAAGTCGAAATTGGCCGCGCCGCTGAGAATGGATTGGCGATCCGGTGGTTCAATGATGATGTGCTCACCTTGGGCAGCCCACGATCGCACGACGTTGCTGTGATCGCACGGCGGCAACACGACAAGTTGCATCCAATGTGCGGGCTCTGCGTCTTGCGTCCAATCCGAGAACGTCTCTTTCATCTCGGCGAGAAGTGGACCGCAGGCGGGTGGCGGTACGATTTTGTTGAGTTTTCGCGTCGTCGCAATTCGGAGCGAGTCATCGGAGATGAACGGATCCTCCTTTTCACGCCGGAGAGTTCTCCAAATGTTCTCTGCAAACCGCCGGATCGTCTCATCCGCGGGTGTCGGTGGAAGCGTGAACTCTCCGAGCGGTTGAAACTTCAACACCTCGGGTGATCGGTTCATATTTCACTCGGGTGTGAGGTTGGTGACGGAATCGATGCCAGTATAGTTCCCGGACAATCAAGATCCGCGAGAGGTTGTTTGCTTACTTTGAACGGTCGCTGCTCGCTTGTTCAACGATGGCGAACGATTGGAAGTTCAACGTTCGTTTGCCAGAGATGGCTTAGCGTGCTGTTGATTTAATGAGCCGTACCACGTTGGTGGCGGTTGATTAGACGCCAACCGGGGCCAATGCCCGACGGCAAATTATTGTCATTCGGTATGCGACTAAATCAACAGCCAGTCAGACCGGTGATGCTTCGGCGATTGGTTTGTGATCTTTGATTGGATCGCACTCTTCACCGGGCTCGCAAGCGTCTTCGCCAAGCACCACAGCGAACGGATAGGTCGCTTCAAAGCTCGCGAAAATTTTTCGCTGAACGATCAGAAGTGGCACTGCGAGGAAGACGCCGGACAAGCCCCAAAGAAATCCCCAGAATGCCACCGCGATGAGGACCACCACTGGTCCGACTTTCAACGTCTTGCCCAAAATCGTCGGAGTAACGAATTGGCCCTCGACCGCGGTGGTCAACCAAAACGCGAACGCTGTCAAGCTGGCACGGGTCATCGTATCGAATGAACTGGCGGCAGCCAGAAAAACGATGGCAGTGGCAGCTAACGGACCGACGTACGGAATGAAATTGAACAGAGCGGCCATCACACCCCAAAGGACCGGCGTTGGCATTCCCACCAACCACATCACGATTGTGACCGCCACGCCTAATCCGATGTTGATGCATGTGATTTGTGCTAGGTATCGCCCGACGCTGTGCTGGATGTCGCCAATCTTTTTCAAAACCTCACCGCGCGAGTCCGCATTTGGAAGGACTCCTAGCGTTCGATTCAACAAATCATCGCCCGTCGATAACATGAAAAATGTCAGCACCGCGATTGCGGCAACGAAAGCGAGCATTTGACCGGTCTGATTGATCAGAACGGTCTCGTCGACGATGGATGGTTTTTCGTAAGCCACCTCGATTTTTGGCTGGTCATTTTTCAAGGGGACGGTCGCGTCATCCACAGCGGTACCCGCTCGATCGACCGCGGTCAGCGGTTCTGCGACTGACTGAAATTTGCTTCGGATCGCGGCAAGGCTTTCGGGGGCCGAACTCATCCACTGCTGAGCCGGGGAATAGAGCAATGCAATGATTAGCGCAAGCGAAGAGAAAAGGCCGACGATCAACAACGCACTCGCACCCGCTTGCGGAACGCCCCATCCGCAAATTTTGGCCTCAATTGGTCGCAAAGACAGGTATGCAAGCGTTGCGATCGCAATTGGAACCAACAGATCACCGGCGATGTAGAGCGTGCCTAAAGTTAAGATGGCGGTGATCGCTGTGACCATCCCGCGCATCCAACGATCGTTGCGAACGGCCGTCGCCTCGTGCCCGGATGGTGCTACAGACCCGGATAGTGCTACAGACCCGGATACGGCCGAAGATTCCGACGAGCAATCTTGAGATGACTGGGGCGTCGCCGGCTTGGTTGTGCGATTTCCGACCGGAGACGGGGTGTTTGCCTGACGCTTTAAACCAGGGTCAATTCTGCGATTGATCGCTAGGACGCTCGTGGTGGAAGGTTCTTGATCATCGTGAGCGTTCTTCATCGTCCGTGGTCCCTGCGATTGCGGTTCAATGTTCGGAGATCACCACAGATCATGCAATCTTCGTACCGACATGGCATGTGGATTGCTTTGAGTTGCAAACGCGGTCGAGAGTCGGCTGCATATCACTCTGAAGAACCAGCGGCAGCGTTTGCGTTTCTCAGATTTCAAACCAGTCGATTTCCATTGAGGTTGAAGCAAAATGCATGCGATCACTGCGGGGCCTAGTGAAGCGGGTGCCCGGCCAACGTTTGCCAAGCGAGCGTTTTATGTGTTGAAGGCGTGGATGCAGTCTCCCATGGATGTCGCCACCCTCTGCCCAAGTTCGCCCTATCTGACACGGAAGCTCGCGGATCGTGATTGCGTCAAAAACGCACGGTGCGTGATCGAATTGGGACCGGGAGCCGGCGGCACGACACAGGCATTGCTCGAATACATGCGGCCTGACGCAAAGCTTCTGGCGGTTGAGAAGTCGACGGTGTTTTCCGAGCCGCTTCACGCCATCCACGACCCGCGTCTGGAGGTGGCGATGGACGATGCTTGTGCACTCGCGGAGCTTGCAACGAAGCACGAGTTCGGATTGGTCGACGCTGTCATCTCGGGCATTCCGTTCAGCAGCATGCCGACGTCTGTCGCGAAAACCATTGCTCAGTCGATCCATCAAGTCTTGCGACCTGGAGGAGTGTTTGTTGCCTATCAAATTCGCGACCACGTCAACGAATTCGCAAGACCTTTGTTTGGTCCCGCGAAGACGGAAGCCATTCCCATGAATTTTCCGCCGCTGACTTTGTACACATGGACCAAGGTGTGTGTTGGTCAAAACGACACTACCGATCGTCATGAGGCCAAAGCAGTCGTTCACGACCAATGTGCGTGAGGCGGAACAAACCGCGTGGCTGAAAGAGCCGAGTCAGCTGTAACGCGGCTGGATACGGTTCGATCAAGTGGTAGGAGGCGACAGCCGGACGTTCGAGCTTTCTCGATAATCGCGATCCAGTTTGACTGGTCCTCGTTGTGACCTAGGGTTCCTCATGGTGTGGCTTTCTGGCTTGAAATGCACGCCTCGTTACCAGCCACATCTCACGTGTCCACAACGTTTTCGCTATGAGCAATCAGCCGAACGCCGACGTCGATTCCATTCCCTACGCGACAGTGGTTGCTCCTGCACCGGCCAAAGCGAAACGCAGTTGGCTATCGATCATTGTGGCGGTCGTGGTACTTGGTCCGATTGTGACCATGGTTGGCATCGTTGTTTTGCTCGCGTGTGTCGCCGCAATTGGTTCTTCGGCTCAAGACGAGTTCCAAGCCAGCACTGGCATCGAGCATTCTGCCGAGGTGAGCACCGTTTCTTATCAACCTCTAGTGCAAGCGTCAGCGGAAGGTCCCACGATCACTTACCAAGGTGAGCCTTTTGTGCTGAAATATGTCGGAAGCAGCGATGAATCAGGTGAGCTCAACGAATACATCGCCGTTGGTGAGACGCAGGAGAACTGGACCAAGATGATTGCCGTTCGCCGACAACCCATCGCGATCGAGCCCATCGATGCGGCGCGTGGTGTTGTGGAGTATTTGCAAGAACAAGACGCTGACACACCGTTCACGATTTGGCCCAGTGACGACGGTGAGAGTTGCGGAGTTGACTTTGCCGTAGTGGACGCCGAAGTGGCGGAGTTGAACGTCTTTCTCTATCACCGTTCGACTGACGGTGAAAATATGGTTTGCTACCAGTACGCTGAACGAGCCTACGGTGATGACCGTTTGTCGTTCGTCGAGGGCCTGGAGCATCGCGTTCACGATGTCTCCAAGCAAGTTTTTCAGTTTGATTTTCCTGAGCTGATTGAAAGCAACTGAAGCGATTCGCGTTCGGGTGCATTCAGCGATGGATAGCCTTGCTAACGCGGCGGGTTTCGATTGGTTGAGCGACCTTCGATGCCTTTGCCCGACCTTCAGGAAGCTTCGAGCTTTTAACTGCTCAGGATTTGAATTCGGCGATCACGCTGCTGAGGGATTGCTTGGCGTCGCCGAATAGCATTCTGGTGTTCTCACCGAAGAACAATGGGTTATCGACGCCGGAGAAACCTGATGCCATCGATCGTTTTAAAACGAACACGGTTCTTGCGTAATCGACGTTGATGATCGGCATTCCATAGATCGGGCTGTTCTCGTCTTCTCGTGCCGCTGGGTTCACCACGTCGTTGGCTCCGATCACGATCGCAACGTCGACGCTTTCCATCCGCGGATTGATTTCGTCCATTTCAATCAGTTGATCGTAGGGTACGTTTGCTTCGGCAAGCAGGACATTCATGTGCCCTGGCATCCGTCCGGCAACGGGGTGAATCGCGTAGCTGACATCGGCTCCGTTGGCTTCGAGCAGTTCGCCCAATTCGCGAACCACGTGTTGGGCTTGGGCGACCGCCATGCCATAACCCGGCACCATGACGATCGATGAAGCGGCCTCGAGAATTAGGTAGGCGTCGTCGGCGGTGATCGGTTTGACTTCGCCTTCGACTTTAGTTGCCTTCGTTGTCGCGGCGAAACCGGAGAACAGCACGTTGCTGAGCGATCGATTCATCGCTTTGCACATGATGTTGGTCAGGATCAAACCCGCCGCACCGACCAGCGACCCGGCGACGATCAGAATCGTGTTGTTGATCGCGAATCCGGCGGCGCACGCTGCCAATCCCGAATAGCTGTTGAGCAGCGAGATTACAACCGGCATGTCGGCGCCACCGATCGGGATGACAGCCATCACGCCGAGCAAGATCGAAAGCCCGATCACGACGAAGACGAGCGGAAACGTCAGGCCGGGATCGACGACCATCGCAATCGAACAAGCCAGCAACGCCAGCAACAACAATATGTTGACGACTCGTTGGCCGGAAAACGTCATCGCTCCGCTGCCGATCGTTTCGGAGAGCTTTGCCCAAGCGACCAGTGACCCAGAAAAGGTCACGCCGCCGATCAAGATGGAGAGCAGAATGGTGACGAGCGTGAAGGACGAGGACTCCTGACCATACAGGGCGGCCCAACCGACCAGCAGACTCGCGATGCCGCCCGAACCATTGAACAATGCCACCATTTCAGGCATTCCCGTCATGGCCACACGTTGCGCCGCGATCACACCGACGACCGCTCCAAGAACGGCGGCACCGGCCAGATAGCGATAGTCGAGAATTTCCTTTGATGTGAGGGTGATCAAGACGGCCATCAGCATTCCCACCGACGAAAGCATATTGCCTCGCACGGCGGTCGCCGGAGAACTCATGAGTTTGAGCCCAAACACAAACAAGATGGCCGAGATGATGTAGACCGACCCCAGGACTTCAATGCTCATGAGTCACCTCCCGATGTGCTGTCTTTCTTTTTAAACATGCTCAGCATGCGATCCGTCACCATGTAGCCGCCGACCACGTTGACGGTCGCGAAGAACACCGCCAACGCTCCCAGCCAAGTCGACCATGGACCCAGGTCAGCTCCCGCGGCGATGATCGCGCCGACGACGGTGATGCCGGAAATGGCGTTGGCACCGGACATCAGGGGCGTGTGAAGAGTCGCCGGAACTTTGGCGATCAATTCGAACCCCAAAAATACAGACAGCGTCAAAATGAAGGCGAGCAGGACGGCTTCCACGGGAACCCTCGATCAAAAAGATGAAGTGCGGTCTATGAATGAAGCTGGGCGATGGTGTCGTTGACGATGGTCCCACCGCGAGTGATGACGGCGGCTTGAACGATTTCGTCTTCGGGATTGAGCTCGAGACGTTTGGATTCGGCGTCCCAAAATTCGCCGATCAAGGCGGTCAAGTTATTGGAATACATCTCGCTGGCATTGCGGCTGACTTCCGAAGGCAAATTGCCTTGGCCGATGATTTTGACGCCTTCCACATCGACAATTTCGTTCAGCACGGACCCTTCGACGTTGCCGCCTGTTTCCACCGCCATGTCAATCACGACGCTACCAGGTTGCATGCCCAACACCATGTCGCGGGTCACGATGCGAGGTGCCGGTCGGCCAAACAGTTGAGCGGTGGTGATAACGACGTCGGACGCCGCGATGACCTTCTTCTGGCCTTCCTTTTGAAGTTCGATTTGTTCCGGTGTCAGAGCCTTCGCGTAACCTTGCTCTGTTTGTCCGACTTCGCCCAAATCGATTTCGACGAACTTGGCGCCGAGCGATCGCACTTGTTCAGCGACAACGGGCCGAGTGTCAAAAGCATCGACGCGAGCGCCCAAACGTTTCGCGGTTGCGATCGCCTGCAGTCCCGCAACGCCGGCACCGATCACAAACACTCGAGCAGGCCGAATCGTTCCTGATGGAGTCATCATCATCGGGAAGATCTTCTTGCTGTGATAAGCGGCCTGGATCACCGTGACGTAGCCGGCAAGGTTGGCTTGCGAGGACAAAGCGTCCATCTTTTGTGCGCGCGTGGATCGCGGAATCATTTCCATCGATACGGATGTCACACCCGACTTTGCCATTTCACTGACCAGTTCTTTTTCGTTGAACGGATCGAGGAAACTGATATGAATGGCTTCGGTGCGAAGCGTCGACACTTCGTCGATTTCCGGACGTCGGACTCGCAACACGATGTCGGAGCCTGAAAGAATGGCGGCCCTGTCGGCCTGAACGGTGGCACCGACTTCGCTGTACGCCTCATCGGAAAATCCTGATACCAAGCCCGCACCGGATTCGATCCCAATCGAAAAGCCAACCGAAATCAACTTCTTAACGCTTGCCGGGACGAGAGCCACTCTCGCCTCGCCTGGCCAACGTTCGCGTGGGACGCCAATCTGCATCACTTCGCTCCTGGTGTGTTGAATCAGCCAGCGGTTTGAGTCGTAGGATCATCACGCTGGCACAGCGTTCTCGTCCTATCGTAACCACCTGACGCGCGCTCGTGCGTGCCGTCCCAACCGAAACGACGATGGAACGGCGAAGTTTAAGAGTGTGCCGATCCACGAACGATGACTTGTGTCTGAACCAAGTCATCGTTCGCGATGGCCGAGGAGTCACCTGCTTTGGCGAGCTAGGCCGGGTCTAACCTGCTTGGGGCGAAATCGGTTGCCAGCAACGCGAGTGAAACTTGCTCTGCAGGGCAGTCAGAGTTGATTGTTCTTGATCGCGGCTTGCTCGGTGAGCCTCGTTAAGACTGATGGGGACCATTCCGATTGGCTTTGATGACCCATTGCGGCCGTTCGACCAATGCCGCCCATCTTGGGCAACACGCTTGATGCCAACGCCAGGATCTCTTGAGTCAATTCGGGGAAAAGGTTCTGCAACGCGATCGTTACGTTCAGGGGGCTGCGGATGAAGACTTCACCACGTCCGTGCTGGCACGCCACCAGGATTTGCTTGGCTGCGGCTTCGGCGTTCATGGACAATCCTGGCAATGAATCACCGATGCTGAACCAAGCATACTCGTCGCGGTGTTGTCCTTTGAAGATTGCATTGCGAGGGCTGCCGGTTCGCATCAGGCTTGGACAAGCGGTGGTGACAAAGATGTTGTCGCCTTTGAGTTCAGCACGCATTCCATTGGACAAACCGACCAATGCGAATTTGCTGGCAGCGTATGGCAGCATGTGTGGAACCGCTCGTTTTCCTCCAAGCGAAGCGACGTTGACAATGCGTCCCCAGCCGGCGGATCGCATGTGAGGTAGAACCTCCGTAGCAACATTCAATGCTCCCCAACAGTTCGTTTGCATTGCCGATTCGAAGTCGTCCATCGTCATGGATTCGAGCGGTCCGACAGTGATGATTCCCGCGACATTGAACAGCACGTCAATGCCATCGAATTGGTTGGTCACTCGATCGATGAAAGAAGCAACTTGCTCGCGATCGCGGACATCGCAGGGATGTGCGATGACTTCCGCTCCACGTCGACGCAGTTCCGCGGCAGCCGCACACAGGTCTTCTTCCGTGCGTGCGGTGATTGCGATCCGAGCACCTTGGTCGGCCAACTGCCGAGCAATCACCAACCCCAGTCCACGCGATCCACCCGTGATGACCACACGCTTGTTTCGCCAGTCAAAGGTGCGACCGCGGCGAACGATTGCACGTGTGATGACGATTCCTGCGTACCCGGCAGCGGCGGCCGTCGCAAATTTACGAAGCGTTGACATGATTGATTTCCTCTTTGAATTGGACCGCCGAAGGAACCGCAATTCTCGCGCCGCTGATTTTTTGTAGACGGTAGCCTCAGCCAGGGGGACGCCTGTATTGTGGTTTCCCCTTTCGGGGCGATAGCGACGCTTTCTGGCGATCGCTACCGCTCATTTCCTTGGAAGAATGACCATGTCAGATGAAAGCAAGCGATGACAAAGTTGCGTTCGAGCGAGTCTTTCCTGATTCAACCCGTCATCGTAACAGCAACGTCGGATCGTCATTAGTGATCGCCACCATCCACGAACTGCCGCGAAATTTTATTCGCGGCGGTTTGTCGTTGAGGTGATCATTGCGTGCGGCGAGCAGGCAGCCCGCCGCAGGCTTCAAGCGGTCTATTCCGCGCTCACGTCATAGCAGAGCAGCAAGTCTTGGTCGCGAATGTAGAGTTTTCCATTCGCGACAATCGGGTGAGCCCATGCAGGAACATCGGTGCGATCGGGTTGATCGAAGCGGCCTCGTTCGATGAACTGATCCGAGGATGGTTCCAGGAGCAGAATTTCACCCTCTTCACCGCGGAGGTACAGCCGACCATCGGCAAGCAACAAGGATCCCTTGGGCCCTTCGCGATCTCGCCATAGGGTCTCGCCCGTTTGGAAATCCATGCACGTCATGATCCCGCCGCCGTTTCCGCCATTGGCTCCGTAGAGGCAGCCATCGACCACGATCATGCCGCCGTGGTGATTCTGCATGCGAGGTGTGAAATAAGCTTCCTCGGCATTGATTTGACCGCTGGGATCCTTGGTCAGTTTCACTGCGCCACCTCCGGTCCCATACGCCGAAGCAGCGAACAGCAAACCGTCTTGGAAAATGGGTGTGGAGCAGTTGATTCCCATCGCGTTGGCAGGGGCGGAGTATTGCCAAAGGACTTCGCCATCGGTGGTTGAGACACCGACCAAGGCGTTGGCGGTGAATTGCACGTATTGGCGAATGCCTTCCCATTCGATGGCAATCGCGGAAGAGTAAGCGGCGCCTGGACGAGGGCCGCCGAAGCCGCCGAAACGCCCGCGTCCGCCCGAACTGCCGGGACGTCCGCCGGAACGGTTGATGAATCCAGGGCTGGTTCCTCCGCCGGTGAATCCTTGGTCTGCCAACCAGGTGTTTCCATCGGAGTCTTTGAAGGGATTCGACTCTCCCGCTTTGACTCGGATGGTGTTGGATTGGTCCGCATCATCGCCCTGTGGAATGATCTCGATGGCCTTGATGGCGGGGCTTTGGACTTGTTGTTGAAAGGTAATATTCAGCTCGCCGTCATCGACCACGGCGGGAACCGATTCGACAATTGCTTTGCGTGGACCGCCCGCCTTCTTCCAAATGTCGAAATCGGTTGTTTCGTGACCTTCCACATCAAAGGTGAAAACGCGTTGTCCCTCATCGGTGATGCCGTTGTAGGTTTCGGCGAAGTACAGATTGACCAGGTATTTCCCATTGGGAACCGCGTGTGAGAATGCTGTCATGCCCCAATGCTCACTGACAAACAATTCAGGATTCTTCGAGCCGGTGATTGTCGGTGTCGACCCCTCGTTCGATTCTCGTGGTGGCGGTCCACGGCGTGGTTCGTCGTCAGAACGACCAGGTGGAGTGCCTTCGGGGGCGGAAGCTGAGGTTGGTTGTTTTGTTTTCCAAATGGTTTCGCCCGTGCGTTTGTCCAGTGCGACCATCAATGCATCTGCCGCACCGGGAGTGCAGATGACTTGGTCACCATCGACGAGCGGCGATTCTCGAAAGCTCCACATCGGAGCGACACCGCCAAAATCGTCGATCAAACTTCGCTGCCAAATGATTCGGCCGTCGCTGGCGTCCAGGCAAGCGATGCGTCCACTCATTCCGATCACGTAGAGCTGCTTGTCATCAAAGGACGGGGTGCAACCAGGGCCTTCCTTGGATTGTGGTACCCGTTGGTCCGCCGCCTCACCCAGCGAGGTCGCCCACATCTCGTCGCCGTTCTTTTCCGATCGCGCCCAAACAATTTCTAGACCGTCGCGATTGCTCATCCCAAGGAGCTTGCCGGCCGCAACGGCGGGAGCACTGTCTCCGCCCCCGAGACCGTCAACTCGCCAAGCCAGTGGAGGTCCGGCTTCAGGCCATTGTTGTAGCAGTCCCGTTTCGCCGGATTTGGCGTTTCGTTCCGGGCCTTGCCACTGGGGCCAATCCGCGGCGCACGCCATTTCAGCGGACGCAAAGATCAACAAACCTATTAAGGGCCATTTCATTTGGTTGTTTCCAATTCGGGGAGGGGCGAAAATTGTGACAGCCGGAAGGAGAACTTCGGCGGAGTGAGCGGAAGGATTTGTGTTAGTAAATGGTGTCGAAAACAGACTCAACTGAGCATCGCCGAATCCAAGACGATCCAACGGAACGTGACCAGCGTGCAGACCATGCAAGTCCACCAAGATGCCAGTTGGGCTCCTTTGAACTTTCGAAGGAAGAACAGCAACGCAAGGGCAGATGCCAAGCTCACCACTTTAAACGCCGTCAGCGATGCGCCTTCGAGCAAGAAATGGTTTCCCACCGGATTCATTTCTTGAAAATGAACTTCCGTTGACATCGTGGTCGTCCAAAGGAGATCGATGCAGGAAAGCAAGCCTATCAGCACGAGCGATTCAATGACCGTCCGCGTCGCAATTGGAGATGCATCGATTTGTGTCCATCGTTGGCGGCGTGGTGGGTTTGCCGTCAACAGATGGCCAAAGCTGAGAGCCGCAAGCATCATGGCAATCACCGTGAACAGATACGAACTCCACTCGGCCTGTTTGGCAGTCGAAAGTTGCACGACAACTTCTGCATCGAGTCTGTCTGCTTCCGCTTCGTAGGCGTCGAGAGTCTTTCGAAGACGAGCGATAGTTGGTTCGGAGGGGGCTGTGTCTTCCATGAGTTCCTCCTTCAATTCACTGCCTTGCGGTTGGCCAAGAATGAACGCGTCAAATCGAGCGACCTCAACGACCGTAGCGACACCATTTTGATCTTCATCAAGCCTCGGATGAACGAAACGAAGCGAGGCTGGCAGCTCTGCTTCATCCAAACGGAGGTTCACGTCCTCGTCGTGATTCATGAATATCAAAGTCGATTGAGTGGGGGCCCAACGGAAACCGCTGTTGCCAAAGAATCGGTTCCCTGAAATGGGGCGACCACCCATGAACCCTTGGTCAGCCAGCCATTTCCGGCCGGTCGAGTCAATCTCGGTTGCTGCCCCACCCGCATTGATTCGGATGATCTCTTTTGGCGACGTCGCTTCTTTTTGCGGAATGATTTCTATCGCCTTGATCGTTGGGAAATCGACTACTGTCGAAAAGGTCACCCAGAGGATGCCGGAATTGATTTCTACCGGAACCGATTCGACGTAGACGCGATTGCTCCCACCGGCTGCTTGCCAGATGTCAAAATCATTGAATTCAATTCCATTCACTCGAAATGAGAAAACCCGTTGGCCGGGGCCTGATATTCGCGGAAACGTCTCGGCAAAGTACAGATTCACCAAGTAGTGCCCGTCGGCAACGTCTTGTGCGAACGATCGCATCCCCCAGTGTTCGCTGTTGATGAGAAAGTCATCCAGCTTCGCTGTTGAGTCCGATTCATTGTCGACGACCGAAACAGCGGTTTGTGAGCCGACTTGCGTATCCGCCTGTTCTGCATCTGTTGATGGAAGGTCCTGTCCACGGATGGTGGTCGTGGCGATCAGCACGATGAAAAGGCACAAACTGAATGATTTCATATTCAACTCCAATGAGTCTGTCCGAATTCTAGCGGCCGCTGACGGACGCTCGTTCGGCGGTTGGTACGCGACCGTCTTGTTTCGAGAAATGTTCCATTGGGCAATGCGAAAACGGTTTGGAACCGGGGCCAGAGAAATTCATTCGGTGGATGGGAAGGCCGAGAAACAATGATTGACGAGGAGACTGATTTACCCGTCGATCGCTGCATCCGCGAAGCCTTGGAGCCTTTGAAACCGAGGGTCTGCGGCCGGGGTGTGCCCTTTGACAACGATGCTGGCTTCGCGGTGATGGATCAAAAATTCGATCCAGTCGATCCAGGGCATGAAGGGCGAGCCCTTGGATCGCTCGATGCTTTCATCCAACAGCCGATCCAGGAAGGCTTGTGACTCTTCGAAGGAATGAACGGCGTCTTCGGCATTGCCCATTCGATGGTGAGCGATCGCAATCAGTGGTTTTGCGATCCCACGCCCAAACCAATTCGCATCATTGGATGCTTCCAATCGTTGAAGTGCCTGTTCGTGGTTGCCCGCTTTCAGGTGAGCCCAGCCAGCAATGTACAGGTTCACTCCGTAGTAGATTTTGGCGTATCGTTGACGTTTAGTGAGCGATTCCGAATTTGCGTCCGAATCAACCGTCTTCGCCAGCACTTGTTCCATTTGCTCGGCCAGTTCAGTTGCACCGTCTGACGAGACGGAACCGACCAGTTGCCCTCGAGCTGCGACCGCGAATGGAACCTCGGCGTCCGACTGCCGGAGTCTCTGCTGAAGTGTTTCGTAAGCGTTGGACCGTCCGGCATAGAGCAAGATTTGAGGAACACCGTTCAGCTCGGCTTGTTCGATTGGGAAGCCAATTTCGACCGCTTTGGCAAAGTCGTCTGCGGCGGCTTCCCAGCGGCCTAGTTTTGCGTTGAGTCCACCTCGTTCCAGCCAGACCAGGAAAAATCGCGGCAGGACCTGAGTGGCTTCTGAGTAGGCTTCGTAGGCATCGGGCCACCTTTGAGCATCCGCATTGGCGCGTCCGGCGGCCAGCAAGACGGTGGTTGAATTGAGTCGGTCATTGAAGTTCTCCAGTTCCGATCTGGCTGCGTTTGCCGCAACTTCAGCTTCACGTGCTTCCGCCAGTGCCACCTCTTTTTCGTCTCGTTCCCGGATGGCTTCGCGAGCCTGCCAAAGACTGGTTGCAGTTCCGAGAATCAACGCGATCGCAACGAGAGAGAATGTCGAGATGGCGACTTTGTTTCGTCGTGCAAAAGTCGTGAATCGGTACCAACTGGACGGCGGGCGAGCCTCAACCGGTTGGTCCTGCAAGAAACGCAAGATGTCTTCCGCGAGTGCACCCGCCGTGGAGTATCGTCGGTTGCGATCTTTGTGCAGGGCCTTCATCACGATCCAGTCGAGATCGCGTTTCATCGCGGTGGATGGTGTGGTTGGTGGTCCCAAACGGTTGACGTTGCTGGTTCTTGTTTCGTCGTCATTCAGAGTGCTCAACCGCGTGCTCGGACGAGGCGGTTCCTCTTCACGAATGATGCGGCGCAATTCGTCAAAGCCAGCTGTTTGCAAGCGGTCCGGTGCGAATGGTGTGGATCCGGTCAGCAGTTCGTACAGCAAAACCCCCAGCGAATAGATGTCACTCCGAGTGTCCACATCATCGGTGCTCATTGCCGCCTGCTCGGGACTCATGTACGCCGGAGTGCCGACCATCGATGTGAATCGGGTGTAGATCGTTTTGACCGTCAGGCTTTGACCAATTGCTTTGGCGACACCGAAGTCAATGACCTTTGCGAGTGGATGGCCATCCTGAAGTGTCACAAGAATGTTGGATGGCTTGAGGTCTCGATGAATGATTCCTTTCTGGTGAGCATGCTGAACGGCATGGCAGATTGTCACAAAAAGTTGCAGTCGCTTTGGAATGCTCAGTCGATTGCTGTTGCAGAAATCAGTCAGGGGAACACCGCGAACCAATTCCATCACAAAGTAGGGTTGGGCGGATTCGGTCACGCCGGCGTCAAAGACTCGCGCGATGTTGGGATGGTCCATCAGTGCGATGGCTTGTCGTTCCGCTTCAAATCGGGCGATGACTTCGCGAGATTCCATTCCCGGTTTGATGATTTTGAGAGCGGCGCGGCGCTGGACTGGCGACTGCTGTTGGGCCACGAACACCCATCCGAATCCTCCTTCGCCAATTCGTTCCATCAATTGGTAAGGACCGACCATCGCACCGGGGGAAAACCGTGGGTCGGTGAGTTCGCCTGATCCGGTTGACAGCATGGTTGGAAGAATCGCCGCAGCGACGGGCCGGTCGATCGGATTCTCTTTCCGATCGTTTTCGCGAAGCAACGCAGAGACCGCCGCATGCATTTGAGCGTCGTCCTTGCATGCTTGCTGGACGAATTTGGTTCGTTCCTCGAGGCAAACAATCTCAAGTGCTTGGAAAAAGATCGTCTTTTCAGATGCAACAGTCATCGAAGCAGATCATTCCAGTGGCAAAGGGGGGCGTCGCTGGTTCGGCCGGTCTGTTCAACCGATGGGAGCATGCGTTTGATCCCACAGAATGCAATGCGAAATCGAAGGCATTTCGGGGCCACTCGATTCACCGATCTTCGTCCACGTTCAGTTCGCGACCGAGCCATGCTCGAGCAAACGCCCAGTTGCGTTTGACCGTTCGAGGTGAGATGCCAAGAGCCTTGGCTGACTCGTCCACCGACAAACCGGCGAAGTACCGCAGTTCGACGAGCTTGGCCATTTCTGGCTCGATGTCGGCGAATTTGGTGAGGGCGTCGTTCAAGTCGAGCAGCTCTTCCGCGTTATTGAAATCGATGATCGCGTCGTCTTCAGCGATTTCATACCTTTCGCGATCTCCACCACGCTTGAGACTATGACGGCGCCGGGCATTCTCGATGAGTATTCGCCGCATCGCCTCGGCAGCAGCGGTGAAGAAGTGACCGCGGTTGTCCCATTGCGGAATGTCCTCGCTGCCAACGAGACGCATGTAGGCTTCGTGAACGAGCGCGGTGGGTTGAAGTGTCTGCCCGGCGGCCTCGCTCTTCATTTTGTGACGCGCCAAACGTCGCATCTCTTCATACACGAGCGGCAACAGATCGGATGCGGCGGCGACATCACCAGATTGGATCTGATTCAAAATCTGCGTTACTTTGGCCACTCGGTGGATGCCCTCGACGGATGTTCATGGTGTGGAAATGATTGGCATTGCTGTGGCGGCAGCAGCAAAAAGCAAAAGCCATTTGGTTTAGTTCGTGGAACACATCCAGCGAGCGGGGCCCATCGAATGCGAAGAATGGAATCAACGTCAATCAAACGCGATACCGGAAACGAACTTGCAATGCACTCATCGTAGTGCGAATGAAAGTTGGAGTCGATCAAGACGCGGCTTGTTGCACGCGGGACTTGGTGGAAGGAATGCGTCAGCGGAAGGGCTGTCGGTTTGCTGGTTGAAACCTGATGGATACGGATTGGTGTTTGGAGATCCCCCGGATTGCGGTAGGCTGGTGCCTCGTATCACGCTTTTGCATTTAGCAAGAGTCACAACGCAACTTAAAAGGATTGAACAATGCGTCTCAAATGCGGTGCCCTGTTGCTGGGGATGATGTTGATGGGAATGGCTGTGACAACCAACACGCAAGTTTCTGCGGAAGCGGCTGATGGAGAGGTGCTCGTCGATCCAGGAAAGACCTTCGTGAAGGTCTATCGGCTCCATGATTTGCCGGCGTGGTCCAAAGACGGAACCTTTCGACCCGTGTTGATCATGCAAACGGTGCAAGATCAGATCCTGCCAAAGCAATGGGAAGGTCGCGGTGGAACCGCCACGATGGCGCCTTATCCTCAGGACGGCGCGTTGGTTATTTCGGCAACCGAGAAAATGCATGAAAAAATCGAAGCTTTTCTCGACAAGCAGCGTCCTAGCAAATGATTGTTCGTACCTCGCCATGACGTTTGGCGAGGCCGATGTCGTGTGACCGAGTTCTTCAAAAAATTGGTGTCGGTTGGGATGAACGGTTAGACTCGCTGAACGTCTCTTGGGTAGTCGTCAGTCCTTCATTCAGCGAGTGATCCGATGAATCGAAATGTTTGGAAGCCCACCAGCAAAAAAGCGGAGGCCCCTTCCAGAGACGGATCGTCTTCGATGCGAACCAGTTGGTTTGATGCGGTGACTTCGTTTTTGATGGCGGTCTTGCTGATGCTGACCAGCATGGTCGGTGTCTTGTTTCTGCTCTGGGTGCTGCTGCCGGAAGACGAGTTGGTTTTGACCGAGCCGGTGACGGAGATCACACGCGTTTCGGTTGGAGGTAGCGCGACGGTTGATTCGCCGTTTGTTGTTCCGACGAAGCAAGAGACAATGGATTTCCGCACCACTGACTTGGCAACATCGGTTCAGTCGCTTGTATCGGCCGCCGAGCAAATGGCAGTGGACGAACCCACGCTGAAAACCGTGGACCCTGCGGGAGACGATGGCTCCGGGACCATCGGCAGAAACGGTCCGGACCAATCGGGCGATGCCGATGCCGACATCATCCCGCGATTCAAGCGATGGCAAATTGATTGGAAGGCCAATGACTTGAATGAATACGCTAGACAGTTGGATCACTTTGGAATCGAGTTGGGCGTTGTCGGCGGAACGCGACCAGGAGTCGATTTGGTTAATGAGTTCGCATCGAATCCACGTGCGCGATACCTGGAACGATCCGACGACGAGAAACGTTTGTACTTTCTTTGGACTCGCCCCAGCCCACTGCAGCGATTCGAAGAACGCTTGCTGATGCAGGCGGGAGTCTCCACTCGCGATCGTCAGATCCTCAAGTTGATTCCAGAAGAACTGGAAATGCAACTGGCAACGTTGGAGCTTCGCCACGCGGTGTCGAAGGGACACGACTCGGTGGATGAGATCGCACGGACTGTCTTCGAATGCGTTTCAAAGGGCAGCGGATACGAGTTCCGTGTTGTCACGCAGCGGTATCGCTAGGCGACCCGGCGATTGGCTTCGGAACATTGTTTGCACCACCGGTCTCGCTCATTGCTTGGTGAAGGTCGCGAATCTTGATTTGGTGCATTGGATGCAGTGCGATGTTCACCACGCAATCAGTCCGCCTATTGAGAGGAACGATGTGATGTTGATTTCTACCGAGACCATCTTGGGCACCGAGTTGCCTGGATCCGATCGAAGCGTGGGTTCGATTTGTGACCTGCTGTTTGATGACGAGACTTGGGTTGTCAGGCACCTGGTTGTTGACACTGGGCACTGGTTGCCTGGTCGACAGGTTTTGCTGCCGCCGGGTGTGGTCCAAAACGCGGATTGGAATGCCGCGAGTGCCGCCGTCCCTCTAACCAGTCAACAGGTCAGTGATAGTCCATCGGTTGAATCCGACCGCCCGGTTTCGCGACAGATGGAGATCGAGCTGTATCAGCATTTTGATGTGCCGTACTACTGGGGACCCGCCGGAGCAACGTTAGCAGGTAGCGGTTATACGCCGATGCCGTTGGCCGCCGGGTTGCTGCCGATGGACCAGGTCGACGCGGACGACATCAAGCGGAATCACCTTCGCAGTGTGAACGAAGTTTCGGGCTACACCATCCAGGGCACCGATGATCATGTCGGACACGTCGAAGGATTGTTGGTCGACGATGAGAACTGGTCCATTCAAAAGTTGATCGTGGACACTCGGAATTGGTGGCCGGGCAAAAAGGTGTTGATCAGCCGCGAGCTGATCCAAGAAATCTCTTGGGCGGAAGCGACCGTTTCGGTGGGTTTGACGCAGGAGCAGATCAAGGGTTCGCAACTCTATGAGCCGACCTCGTGAGCGGAATCCGATCGCAGTTGGGCTCAGGTTGTCGCAATTTGTTTTGTGCCTGTCGCATTCGCGGATGAAGTGGTGCTTGGTCGCAAGTTTGTGCGTCCTTTCTGAAATGACGCTTCCATTGTTTGGTAGTTTGTGGGGCCCTGCGGGATCTCACCGAAAGCTTTGTGCATCAACGAGCTTCGCATCTAGAATGTGGGATCCCTTTCTCCCCTCCCCCACTCTGATTGATTGGCTACTGATGAATTGGTTGCGCTGGTTTGTTGTTTCCGCGGTTGTTGCTCTGCCTTGTTTGATCGATGTGGGAGCGTCGCGAGTTCACGCGGATGATGTCGCGTCACGTCCAAACATCATCTTGGTCATGGCGGATGACTTAGGCATCGGAGACGTCTCTCCGACCAATCCGGATTGCAAGATCAAGACGCCTCGGTTGCAGCAGATGGCCGATGAAGGGCTGACGTTCCTGGATGCCCACACGCCCAGCTCGGTGTGCACCCCAACCCGCTATGGATTGCTAACCGGTCGCTACAACTGGCGTTCGCGATTGGCCAAAGGCGTGTTGAGCGGAACCAGTGAGCACCTCATCCCCGGCGACCGAGCAACCCTGGGGCACTTGCTTCAAGGTGCCGGCTATCACACGGCGATGATTGGCAAGTGGCACCTTGGTTGGGATTGGCACAAGAACGGTAAAGAGATTGATTTCATGAAGCCGGTTTTGAATGGTCCCGACAACAACGGCTTCGACCAGTACTACGGTCACTGCGGATCGCTGGACATGCCACCGTACGTTTGGGTCGACACCGGCAAGCCAACCAGCGTGCCGACTCGAAAAGAAGGCGTGACGAAGAAACAGAATCCCTACGGTTGGTATCGCAACGGACCGATTGGTGATGACTTCGAGATTGAACAGGTGTTGCCGCACTTGTTCGACAAGTCAATCGCTTACGTGGAAGAACGTGTGAAAGAAGACAAGCCGTTTTTCTTGTACTTGCCACTTCCTGCTCCTCACACGCCGATCGTTCCCGTGCCGCCATTCAAAGACGCCAGTGGGATGAACCCCTACGCGGACTTTGTGATGCAAATGGATCACCACATGGGGCAACTGCTCGATGCGGTTGCGAAAGCGGGCATCGATGAAAACACGTTGGTGATCTTCACCAGTGATAACGGTTGCTCACCGGAAGCCAACTTTGGTGAACTCGCGAAACATGATCATCACCCAAGCGGAAAGTATCGCGGGCACAAAGCGGATCTCTATGAAGGTGGTCACCGCGTGCCGTTCATCGTGCGATGGCCGGGGAAGGTCGTGGCGGGCAAAACCACCAACGCGGTCGCGTGTCTGACCGACGTGTACACGACGCTGCAGTCGATCACCAACCAGCCGCGTGAAGCGACGGGTGGCGAAGACGGATTCGATTTGACCGGCGTGTTTAGTGGTGATGATTCATCGGATCGCGAAGCTTTGGTCAGCCACAGCATTGGCGGTTTTTTCGCGATTCGACGTGGCAAGTGGAAGCTGTGCTTGTCGCACGGCAGCGGTGGCTGGAGTGACCCTCGGGAACCGAAGGCAAAGCTGCAAGGACTTCCGCCGATGCAGTTGTTTGACCTGGAGGCGGATCCCGCCGAGAAGAACAACGTCGCAAAGGAGAATCCAGAAGTTGTGGATTCGTTGCTGGTGTTGCTCAACGAGTACGTCGAAACCGGGCGCAGCACCCAGGGGCCGAAGGTTGCCAATGATCGCGAGGTCACTTTCCTGCCCGAAGGCGTTTCGCTGCCGAGTCCTTGAGTGAGAGATTGAAAGTGACTGAATCGTTTGCCGCCCGCCATGGGTGCTGGCGGCTGCTGGACGCCAAGTGGCGGGGAATGGTCAATTTCTCCGTTCCGTGGGGTGACTCAAGCTTGCCCCGCGACAAAGCGGAGGGACCCAGCTAAAATCGATGCGGTATGAATTTGGGGGACGCGTCTTTGAACCGTCCCCCTTTTTTTTGGCCAAACGACGTTGCGAATTGCCGCGAAAGCATCGATGAATCCAACCGCTGACCCGATCACGGATCCACTGAGGCTCAGGGCGCTAAGAAGTCTGTCGTTGGTGGACAGTCCTGCCGAAGAATCGTTCGATCGGATCACTCGATTGGCGGCTCGTTTGCTGAAATGCCCCGCCTCGGTGGTCACCCTGATCGAGGAAGATCGGCAGTTTTTCAAGAGCTGTGTCGGGTTGCCAGAGCCGCTCGCGACGCTGCGGGGATCGCCGCTGAGCCACTCGTTCTGCAAGTTGACGGTGCGTGCGGGCGAGCGTTTCCTGATCGAAGACGCGCGCGTGGATCCTCGAGTCGATTCGCATCCAGCGATCGAAGAGTATGGAATCATTTCCTACGCCGGCTTTCCCATCCGCACACGATCGGGGGAAGTGCTCGGCACACTTTGCGTGGTCGATATCGTTCCGCGTGAATGGACCGAAGACGAACTCGAAACGCTGCGTGAGCTTTCGGCGTCGGTCGAGTCAGAAATCGAATTGATCGCGGCGGCGGAGCGAGAACGTGATCACGCTCGCATGTTCCAGACGATGATCCAAGCATCGCCGCTGTCGGTCATTGTCATTGATACCGATGGGCGCGTGGAGCTTTGGAACGATGCTTCCGAAGTCATCTTTGGTTGGACCAGCGCCGAAGTGCTCGGTTATCCCCTGCCGATCATCCCCGAGCACAAGCTCAACGAGTGCCAGCGGATTTGCGACGCGGTGGGCGACGGTAGTGTGTTCCGATGCGTGGACACTTATCGTGCCAAGGGTGAGAATGCCAATGGCGAAAAGCGAGCCGTGCATGTCAACGTTTCCGCCGTTTCGCTGCATCGATACGACGGGCATTCGGATCGGATTCTGCTGATCATCGATGATGTCTCTCAGTCGCACGCGGACACGCTCGAACGCGAACGGCTGTTTCGCGAATTGCAGAAAGAGAAGGCATTGCTCAGTGAGATGGACGAACGCAAGAATCGCTTTCTCGCTTTGTTGGCACACGAACTGCGCAATCCGTTGACGCCGATCGGCAACGCGGTCGATCTGCTGCGTTTCGCGGCGAAGGATCCGAGCCAGGTCAACGAGATCAGCACGGTTTTGGAAAGCCAAGTCCGCCAGTTGGTGCGATTGATCGATGACTTGATGGACGTTTCGAGGATCACACGCGGGCGAATTGATTTGCAACGCGAGACGGTGTCGATTCACGACATCGTCGCCAATTCTTGCCGAGCGGTGAAATCGCTGTGCAACGAGATGGGCCATGAACTGATTCGGCGAACGGATCCGGAGCAGCCACTCCACGTGCATGGCGACTACGTGCGATTGACTCAGGTTGTGACCAATTTGCTAAACAACGCGTGCAAGTACACACCACCGAGCGGTCGCATTGAAATCTCATGCGGTCAGGTCGACGGCCAGGTGGAAATCGCGGTCAAGGACAACGGGGTTGGCATCCCACCGGAACACCGCAAGGGCATCTTTGAGATGTTCACTCAGGTGGATGAGACGTTGAAGGACAGTCGCGGCGGGCTGGGGATTGGACTGACTTTGGTCAAGCAGTTGGTTGAGCTGCACGGCGGAAAGGTTTTGTTGGTTGACAACGACGAAGCATCGAACGGGAGTGAGTTTCGAATTCAATTGCCGTGTTTGGATGCCAAACCGAACGAGCCAAAAACGGTTGTCGAAGATGACGAGCCGAAGCAACGTTTTCGGGTGTTGGTGGTCGATGACGTCCCCGCGATCGCGAAAATGTTCACGATGCTGGTCGGTGCGATGGGGCACGAGGTGCATTCGGCCCCGAGTGCACCCGAGGGCATTGAGCTCGCCCGTGAGTTGCGACCTGACATTGTCTTTTCAGACATCTGCATGCCGGACATGGACGGTTACGAGCTCGCACGACAATTTCGCGGCTTGTCGGAATTGGATTCCAGCATGCTGATCGCGATGACCGGCAACGGGCAACCCGAAGACATTCGGATGGCCATGGAAGCGGGCTTTGACAGGCACGTCACGAAACCCGCTTCCATTCAACGCTTGCGAGAGATCTTTCAAGAGCTGGAAACGCGTCGTTTCAAAGTCTGATCGCCACGGCAATCGCTTGGATTGTCACCCGGCCCTCAGACGACCACGTCGCTCAGGCGGTCATCGAGTTTTCGGCGGTCGATTCAGCATCCAGGGTCTCGTCGTCCTGGATGTAGGTTTTGCCTCGGTAAATCAGTGCGACGAAGATGAACAGGCAAGCTGCTACCAACATTAGCCCAGCGAAGAACCAGTAGTAGGTAGCACCTGGGAGTTTCGACGTGCCATCGGGGTTGGAGATGATCGCGTTGACACCAGCGGCGATGAAGTTGCCCAGTGCGACGGACAGCAGGTAGAAGCTCATGATGATGCTCTTGATGCTGTTAGGAGCCTGCGTGTAGCTGAATTCCAAGCACGTGATCGACACCATCACTTCAGCTGCGGTCAGGATCGTGTAGGCCAAGACCTGCCAAGCGATCGAAGGTGTGCCGCCATCTTGAATGTTCTGTTCGATCAGCGCGATGATTGCGAAGGAAGACACGGTCAGGAACATGCCCAGGGAGATCTTCCGCAAGGGTGTCAGCGGGAACACCCGGTCAATCGCCGGGTACAGCACGTAGCTGAACAGCGGCACGAAGATGAGGATCAGGAATGGGTTCGCCGCTTGGATTTGGCTGGACAGCAATTCAAAACCAAAGACATTTCGGTTCATGCTTTCGGCTTGGATCACCCATGAGGTGGCGGTTTGGTCAAACAGGCTCCAGAAAACAGCGACCAACAGATAGATGGGGATCAGGTTCAGGAGCGCGAGTCCGCCGATTCCAGTGAAGGCATCTTTGAAGACGCCTGGTCCGCGGGCGGGGATGTGGATGAACTTTTTCCGCCCCATCCAAAACAGCAGCGTCGCGATTGCCATCAGCACGCCGGGGACACCGAATGCGATCTGCGATCCATATCGGTCGAGCAGCCATGGCGTGAGCAGGGTGGAGAAGAAAGATCCTAGGTTGATGGCAACGTAGAACCATCCAAAGACCTTCGCGAGCAGATGCGAATTCTTGGTTCCGAACTGGTCGCCAACGTGGGCGGAGACACACGGTTTGATCGCACCCGTGCCAAGGGCGATCAGTCCCAACCCGATAGCCAGGCCAAATCGGGTTTCGTTCATCGCGAGAGCCAAGTGACCGAGGCAGTACAGAACAGACAGGTACAAGATGGTTCGGTACTTGCCGAGCAACCAGTCGGCCAAGAAGGCACCAAGAAGCGGCGTGAAGTAGGCCGCCATGATGAAGGTGTGCCCCCAGAACTTGGCGTCCTCGTCGCTCATCGGATCCAGTTCACCACTGGCGTTGAGCAGGTAGGTGGTCATGAAGACCGTGAGGATCGACCGCATCCCGTAGAAGCTGAATCGCTCAGCGGCTTCGTTGCCGATGATGTAGGGGATGCCAGCGGGCATGCCCGTGGTGGCTTCGGGCTGTTCTCGATATTTGGGGGTGTTCGGTTGATCGGGAGTGGTTGTATCGGGTGTCGACATCAAGCAGGTTCCGTTGGATTGGCACGGATGGGCGAACAGGCCCTGTGGACGTCAGCGAGGAAGGGGTGATGGAGCAGCTGACAGAGGCCAAATTAAGCCGCTCGACGCAGCCAAACCAGTCCCCGCGGCGATTAAATGGGCCGGGAAATCAACGTTTCAGACGAAGCGAGGTTTTGGGGCTCGATTGCACGCCAAGCGTCGCGACACGGTGGTCGGTAGCGCCCTCTGGTCCTCGACTCCCTCGATTGAGCCAGGGCATGAAAAAAGCCACGTTCTCCAACTTGGAGCTCAACGTGGCTTGTCTAATTTGTTTCACGAATGGTCGACGAACCAGAATGGTCGCCGGATTCGATCGGCTTAGCGTCGTTTCTTCTTGGCAACTTTCTTCTTGGTTGCCTTCTTTTTGGCGACCTTCTTCTTGGCTGCCTTTTTGACGGCTTTCTTCTTCACAGCCTTCTTCTTGGTTGCCTTGCGAGCGGTTTTCTTGACGCCCTTCTTTACAGCCTTCTTCTTGACGGCTTTCTTCTTGACTGCTTTGCGAGCGGTCTTCTTGGCTGCCTTCACGCTCTTTTTAGCTGCGCGTTTGACGGTCTTCTTGGTTGCTTTTTTCTTGGCCACGTTCTTCCTCCGCGAGAAAGGAACTGTTGCTGAGTCATTGTGACTTGCGAGCTGTGACATCGATTCAGTCAGCGCGATTGCGTCGACGTCTTCGTTGTCAAAGTTGATTGCAAGTCACCGGCCACGGCTCAACAACAATCAATGGTGATCGATTCCATCCGCTTCGATGATCCTCATCGACCTTGCAAACAAAAACGATCGTTAGTACGTGCGCGTAACTGTACGCGCTTCGCTGGATTCCGCAACATGTTTTCGTGAAAAAACCGCTTGCGTCGCCAACAAAATTTGCTACGGCAAACGCATTTTTTGCATGTTGTTTCACTTCGTTGATGATGATGCGCATGCGTTGTTGCCATCAATGATCAAGTCAACGTTGCAACGTTGGTTGCAAACAAGTGCGGTAACACTTGGCTTTTTCAATGTTTTTGCAGCAACACGCGTGCAACGTGTTGTTATCGCAACGCAAACAAACGTTCGGCGCGACTTGTTTGTACGGCGTTGGAACATGCAACGATCGCGCGTTTCAACGGCACAAAAAAAGTTTGAAAAAAACAACGCGTTGATTGCTCAAAACGGTCGATCAATGTCGTGTTGAAGACAAAAGTTGCACACGAAGCGACGCGCTGGAACGTTCAACACGCATGCGTCTGCGCGGCGCAACACGTGTTGCGAAGTGTGTTCGATGACACCTTCGCATGGTCACTCGATGCATCGATCGCTGCTCACTGCTTCGTTGATTGCATGTCACCAACCATGTCACCGACATCGAGATGATGGTGGTGAAGTGAAGCACGATGCAAACGCGCTTCGCGCGAGCCACACAAGCAAGCGTGCTCGTAACGCTGCTAGTAACGCATCGGGCCTTGGAGCATTTGGTAGTTGCCCACCGCCAGCGACAAGAAAAGGATGCCCAGGAACATGTTTCCCGATGAAAAACCGTACGCGGTGCAAGCACCACCGACGATCATGCTGATCCACAGCCACGTGTCGGTTTGACCGCCGCCCATCATCACCAACGAACGCATGATTCGGCCTCCATCGAGTGGGAAGACGGGGATCAAATTCAACACCGCCCAAATCACGCTTGGCCACACGTAAAACGTGACCAATGCGAACAATCCGACGCTCTCGAAGTCGTTCCCCTCCAGGATGCCGGGGATGGAATCCAACGGATACGGCATCAAAGCAAACGCAATGACGCGGTACCCCATCGCTTTGACAACTGCGATCATCACAGCGGCCGATGCCAACTGAGCGAGCGGGCCTGCAAATGCGATCCAAAGTTCCGCAGCGGGGCTGAGTCGTGGTGGTGCAAATGACGAAGCGAAACCACCGTAATTGTTGGTGGTTCGAGGCACCGCGAGACCGCCGAAGTGGTACAAAACCACCGAAGATTCGACGCCAAATTGCCGAAACGCGAATGCATGTCCAAGTTCGTGAATCAGGATCGAAAAGAGCATGCAGAGTGCCCACAGCAGCAACAACGGGAGGCGTCCCGGGCTGCCTTCCATCCTGTCGAAGAATTGCACCAGGCTCCAACCAAACACCGCCGCACCCAGCCAGAACGTCCAAGCGATTCGGATTGGAAATCCAAACAGCTCGAAGTTCACGTCGTATGGACTTTCGTCGGGTTGTTGAAGCAGCATCGGACTGGTGCACAGGTGAGATGGGTGGAAGTGTGTTGAGCTCGATGAAACAACGCACGCGGAAGAGGTGTTCCCGTCCGCGTGCGATGATTTCATTTGGTGAATCGGTTCAAGCAGTGTTCATCTTCGGATGAGGCCGCTGAACAACCAAGATCACTTCAAGTTTTCGAGCAAGAAGGACCAAAGGTCAGCGTACTCGTCAATCTTTTTGCTGGTCGGAGTGCCCGCACCGTGACCGGCACGTGTTTCAATCCGAATCAACGTTGGGTTGTCGCACGATTGAGCCGCTTGCAGCGCCGCGGCGAACTTGAAGCTGTGACCCGGAACGACTCGGTCGTCTCGATCCGCCGTGGTCACCATCGTGGCTGGGTAGCATGTCCCAGGTTTCAAATTGTGCAACGGGCTGTACGACAACAGGTTGTCAATTTGTGTTTCATCGTCGCTGCTTCCAAACTCACTGACCCAGGCCCAGCCGATCGTGAATTTGTGGTAACGCAGCATGTCCATCACACCGACCGCGGGCAAGCACGCGCCGAACAGGTCGGGGCGCTGTGTCATCACGGCACCAATCAGCAAACCACCGTTGCTGCCGCCACGCACGCCCAATCGTTCGCGACTGGTCAGCCCCATGTCGATCAAGTGTTCGGCGGCTGCGATGAAGTCATCAAAGACGTTTTGTTTCTTCAGTTGCATGCCGGCTTCGTGCCATTCGCGACCGTACTCACCACCACCACGCAGGTTGGCAACGGCGTACACGCCACCGGCGTCCAACCAACCGGCAATGCCGGGCGAGTACGAAGGCGTCAACGAGATGTTGAATCCACCGTAAGCGTACAGCAACGTGCGGTTGCTGCCGTCCAGCGGTGCATCTTTGTGACGTGTGATCAGGATCGGCACCTTGGTGCCGTCCTTGCTGGTGCAGAAGACTTGTTCGGTGGTGTATTGGCTGACGTCAAAGGCGACTTCCGGCATGATTGCCAGTTCGGATTCACCCGTGGCCACGTCAACGCGGTGGATGCTCGGTGGCGTGACGTAATTGGTGAACGAAAAGAACGTCTCCTTTGCGTCTTGTCGGCCTCCCAGGCCGCCCACGGAGCCCTTGCCGGGCAATTCCAGCGGTCCGATCGGAGAACCATCGAGCGAGAACCGTTCGACTTGGTTCAGAGCATCGGCCAAGTAGTTGGCGAAGAAGACTTCGCTGAGCAACGAGACGTGCTCCAAAACGTGTTCGCTTTGCGGGATGACCTCTTCCCAGCCCGCTCGATCGGCAGGTTCATCGACGTTCTCATCGGTTCGCTTGGCGTGCTCGGCCACATCCAAGCTGATCACGCGGCGACGTGGGGCCTCGTGGTCGGTCAGGAAGTACAGCGTCGATCCTTCCGATCCGACAAAGCTGTAGTCAGCGTCGAAGCCCATGATCAATCCGCGAACGGGAGCGTCTTCGATCGTTAGGTCTTGAATGAACACCTGCGTTTTCGGTTCGGTGCCCTTCCAGTTGGAAATCACCAGGTACCGCCCGTCATCAGTCACCGATGCACCAAAGCCCCACTTGGGATGGTCGGGACGTTTCATGACCAGTTTGTCTTCGGACTGGGGAGTGCCCAGTTGATGCAGGTACATCATTTGGTTGTCGTTGGTCCCGGTCAGCTCTTCGCCTTCGGCTGGTTCGGCATAACGCGAGTAGTAGAACCCGTCGCCATCGGGCGTCCACGCGATGCCGCTGAACTTGGACCACTGAATCAAATCATCGGTGTCCTTGCCGGTGGCCACTTCGCGAACACGCCAAGTTCGCCAATCGCTGCCACCATCGGCGATGGCATAGGCGAGGTACTTGCCGTCTTCGCTGGGCACCCAAGACGCGAGCGACATCGTGCCGTCTTCGCTCAGCTTGTTCGGATCCAGCAGCACTTCGCGGTTGGCTTCCCACTGCGAGGGAGGCACATCGACCGGGGTGCGGTACAGAACGCTTTGGTTCTGCAGCCCATCGTTGAAGGTGTAGAAGTACGTGTCGCCTCGTTTGGCGGGTAAGCCGGTTCGCGAATAGTCCCACAACGCTTCCAACCGGGCTCGCATCTTTTCGCGTTGCGGCAAAGACTGCAAGTAACTCTGCGTGACCTCGTTTTGTGCTTCGACCCAAGCCGCTGTTTCATCACTCTCGACGTCTTCCAACCAGCGATACGGATCGCTGACTTTGCGACCGTGGTAATCGTCGACGACCTTGTCACGACGGCTGGCGGGATACTCTAATTTCATGCGTGAACTCGAGGCGGTGGGTTCATCCGCCGTGGTGGCGGGTTGGGAAAGGTAGCTGATGCAAAGGCCGGCAAGGAACGTCGCCAGGGTCTTTCGAAGGCGGACGTTGTGTCGGAAAATGGTCATGTTGTCATTCTCGTCGTGCTTCATGGAATGCGGCGGTAGCAAAACAATTGCCGAAACGACTCAAGGCGTTTCGGCGGGCGGGGATGTTTCGTTGGATGGAACCAGCGGACTTGGTTCTGACGCGTCCTCGGTGGCTTCGTCTGCAGGCAACTCCACCAGTTGTCGACGTCGATCGATCTCGTCTTCGTCCAAACCGAATTGGCGAAGTTGTTCGAGCAAGAACTCTTCGGCCATTGCGATCGCGGACGGAGTGCGACTGATCCGAACCTTGATGCCACTGGAGTCGCCCGGTGCGGCTTGAACCGCCGACAGCAACGCTTCGAGTGCCAGTGCCTCACGTTGTTCCGGTTGATTCGCGTTGGTAACGACGAGGTAGCTTTCTCCGTCGATCAAAACATCGACAATCTCAGGCGTCACGACCGGCAACGGAGTTTCGGTTTCTGAATTTGTCTCGGTTTCCTCGGAGGTGTCTTCTTCCGAAGCGACAATCGCATCAAGAATCGCGGACGAGCCATCGGGGTTGGTGGAAACGGAGGGGGATTCACCGCTTCGAAACCCCAGACCAAAGTCAAGAAACTGACTGGCGATCAACAAAGCGATTCCACCGCCAACAGCCAACGGGATTCGTTTACGCATCGTCTGGGTTTCCCTGAAGCGGGGTAAGGTTTTCGGGTTCGGTGGACGTTTCCGCGTTGTCCACATCGTTCGCTTGTTCGGGTGCCTGAGCCGCACCGAGAATCGTGTACTCGAAACGGCTGGTCGGCGTGTCCGCTCGCAATCGTTCCAGTGTAGCGGGCATGGCATCAATCAAAGGCTGGTAGACCCCGGCAACGCTTCGCGGCGCGTAGGAAACGAGCACCACGATCAGCCCCTTGGGTTGCGGCGATTGTTTGTAGGCCGCGAACAATCGGTCGGCGATTTCCTGCGTGCGTTGAGCTTGTCGGCGACTTTCGAGCCGAAACGTTTCGGTGTATCCGGAAGCGTCAAAAACCACGTCGCCCGTTTCGCGAGCGTGGACGGTCCACACTTCGGCACGTTTGAGCAATTCATCGTGTCCGACCAAAAAACGAATGAGCGTGTTGGGATCGGCGGAAGCGAGTTGCCGTGAACGTTCGATCGCTCGAGCGATGACGTCTCCTGAGTCAGCACTGGATCGCAGGTTGGTTTGTTCAGAGAATTCGGCATCCAGGTTCAGCCAACCACGAAGCATTTCCAAGGCACGGCTGACATCTTGCGTGTTGGCTTGCTGCGTTGCCATTGCCATGTTGCGATCCGCGACCGCTTGATCACGCTCGGCCCGCCACATCGTTTGCTCATCCAGCAAGGCTTGGCGTTCTTGTTCGATCTCTTGCGTTTGTTCCTGCGACGTTTCTCGCATTTCCAAAAATTGAGCGAACACGATGATCAGCAGCAGATCCATCAACGGTGTCAATTGAAACCGAGTTCGTCGACGAAGGACGCCGGATGGGTTGGTCGAGGTTTCGTTGGGAAGAGACACCGGTTCGCTCACGTTGTCGCTTCCGTTGCGGGAGTGGACGACATCGCGTTGGGATCGACTCGATCGGCTGGTCCCAGTTCCCGTTTGGCTTTCGATGCTGTTTCGCGAACGTGCAATCGGTTTTCTGAAAGCTTGGCAAACCCCGGTTCAAAAAAAGCTGTTGATCAACATCAATGTGATCGCTGCAGCCAGCCCCGCAAACGTCGACCAGATAGCATCGCCAAATCGTGTCACGATCACGCCAACGGAGGCTTGGTCATCCGAAGCGAGCGCGGCACCGATCGCGAGGATCGTTCCCAGGACACCGGCCAGCGGGTAAGCCTCGATCATCGTGCGGGCAACGTTCCATGCCGTTTCGAAACGAAGCGAGTGCAAGTAGTCGCGACGTTCATCGAGGATTCGCATTCGTTGACTGAGCGCAACACGATGGGGCGAGCCCGAAGGTTCGACCAAGACATCGTGGATGTCCGCCAAGCAGGCTTCGATTTGGTCCGACGGATGAGCGTCGTAATCCATCCGACTGCGGTTGGGCAACGAGTCCGTGAAACGCTGGAGCGTTTGCACGATCTTTTTGCGATCCCCCCTCGCCCACATCGCCAGCACAAAAAAAACAGCAGGTGCGCCAGCGCGGCGACCACGATGGCAACGGTCGAGTAAGACGAAATCAGCTCTAGCATGGCCAGTTGTTGTAGCGATGAACGTGGGGGATCTTCGTAGCTGGACTCGCCAGAGTTCAGGAATCGCTGGTGGAAGACGACTTCAACCAGCGTACCTGATACGGAGCCATCGCGATGGGGGCATTTTGATCCAGCGATTCATCCGACAAAACATCGAGGTCAAATTGGCCGGGCAAATCAGCGGGATCGATCGAACGAGTTTCGCCGGACAGATTGGCCAGCACGCACAACGCGGGCTGGTCATCATGTTGTCGCACGAACCCAAGAAGCCCATCGGTTGGCAATTCCAGAACGGTCTGCGAAGCGTTGGGATGAAACTGAGTCTGCTGCTTTCGCACTCGTAACAAATGGCGATAGCCATCGGCGACGAGTTGTTGCAACGATCCGGTTTCGGACAACGCCGCTTCCAGTTCGGCTCGCTCGTATTTGTGACGATTGATGCGGCGCGGAATGCCAGACGCTTCGACGCCGGAGATGTCGTTGGGCGATCCCACCAGCGAGTGGAAGTAAACCGCGGGAACACCAGCCATCGACAACATGATCGCTTGCGTGGCCAAGAACCGTTGGGCGTGCTCGGCCGCGGGGACTTTGGTTCGATCGGCGATGGCGTCCAGGTAAGTGATGTTCAATTCGTACGGGCTTTGCGAACCATCGGGTTTGGTTCGCATTCCGATTCGACCACCGTGAGCTTTTGCGACATCGACGAGTGCATCGACTCGTTCCTGTGGCAGAATGCCCTCGGCGGGTCGCACTCCGATGCCATCATGCGATGCGGTGAAATTGAAGTACGTGACTTGATCGGTGGGCAGGTCGAGCGATCGCATCCAGCCTTGAAGCACGCCGGTGTCACCGCTGTGAATCGCATCGAGCAACAACGGCGGTAGGCTGAACTGGTAAACCATGTGGGCTTCATCGGTGCCATCACCAAAGTACGAGATGTTCTCGGCGTGAGGCACGTTGGTTTCCGTCAGCACGATCGTTCCCGGTGCAGCAACATCCAGCACATGTCGCATCAGCCGGACCGCAGCGTGTGTTTGCGGCAGGTGCAAGCACGACGTGCCGATCTCTTTCCACAAGAACGCGATCGCGTCGAGCCGAATGATGCGTGCACCTCGGCGAGCGTACTCGACCAACGTCTCTAGCATCGCCAACATCACACGCGGGTTGGCGTAATTCAGGTCGACTTGGTCGGCGCTGAACGTGGTCCACACATGACGCTTGCCCGATGCCGAGTCGAATTCCGTCAGCAGTGGCAAGCTTCGCGGTCGAACGACTTCCGAAAGATCTTCGGACGGATCGGCGGTGGTGTAGAAGTCTTGGTACTCGGGTTCGTCGTTCAAGAAACCTTGGAACCAACGATGTTGTTGCGACGAATGATTGAGCACGAGGTCGTACATCAATTCAAAGCGTTCGCCCAAACGCTTGATGTCGTCCCAGTCGCCTGATTCGGGATCCACGGCCAAGTAATCGGCGACGGAGAATCCATCATCGCTGGTGGATGGGCAAAAGGGCAGCAAGTGAACGCAGCGGATCAGTTCGTCGAGATTGTGATCCAGCAAGAATTGCCGCTGTGCGTCGAGCGGCGATTTTCCCGATTCGCGAATTTGATCGGCGTAGGTGATCATCACGACATCGCGATGATCCCATAATTCGTCGGGAGTTGAGGGGGGATTGGATCGGTCAAAGCATCGTTTCAAGCCGTCGGCGAGCACGTCCGGAACGTGCCCATACACATCGGTGATCCGTGACCGAGTGACGTCGTCGATGGTTGAGTTCACAAGTTGTCCTGTCCGGTGAAGTTGGTCACGAGAGCTCGGAGTTTGCGCCGCAGCACCCCGTAGGAAAAGAAAGCACGGCCGATTTCGTAATTGAAATCAACCATCTCATCTCGGAACGTTTTGTCGCGGATGATCCGCTCCACCTTCGACACAACGTCCTTGGTCAGATAGCCATCCATTGAGATGACCTTCGCCCCTTTGGGCTCGATGTCGGCGACGTAAATCGAGTAACGATTCACCAACAACGGTTTGCGATAATAGAACGCTTCCAGTAAAGCGTTCCCGAACCCTTCGTAGATACTTGGGTACGTGATGAAGTCGGCTTGCGAGTAAGCATCGGCCAACGTGTAAATGCGATTGCCATCGGCGTCGAACGCTCGTTTGTCACCGACTTGATGATCACACAATCGCAAGTCGACGCCACTGCTTTCGGCCAAGTCCATCAGGACTTGGAGGTATTCGTTGCCTTCGTCACCGCTCGCGTGCGAGATCACCAATTTGCACTTGTCGTTTTTCAAAGCGGCAACCAACGCGATCGCGTGCTCGATGCCTTTGCGAGGCACGACGCGAGTTGGTTGCAAGAACAGAATGTCGTCTTCTTCCAAACCGATGTCTTTGCGGAAGTGAGACGAATACTCGTCGGCTTGCGGTGGTTCGTTTTCGAAGTCCAACACGTTGGGCACCAAGATCGACGACACACCGCGGCGGTGCGACAAGTCTTCTTGTGCGAACGAGTTGATCGTCACGTTTTGAATTTGTGGCAACGCGGGCGGAAACGCCATCCACAGCATGTCGGTCACGGCCGAAACACTGAAGCGATCTCGTTCCCAATAAAAATCGTGATGATGCGCGATCGTCGGAAAGCCGGTTTCGGCGATGAAGTTCGTCAGCGCAACGCCGAGCGGCAAATTCATCGGAATGCACAATGCATTCTGAACGATCAACAGATCCAAATCGAATCGCCGAGTGAACTCGTACAGCGTTTTCTTCAGATAGTCCGCCAGCGTGTAGATCCGCTGGGTCACATCGGGTGTTCGAGTCCGCGTGCCAAAGGCGCGGCGGTTGATCCATTCGATGTCTGGATGGCCAAAGTAAGCGTGGGGAACGACCATTGACGTTGCTTTGTCACGGTCGCTCTGCCCCGAGTACCAATGGCTCACGTGGCCGTTGTCCCAGAGAACCTGAGCCCATTTCGCGCTCTCGAGCGACACCCCATCGGTGCCGGCGAAACGTGTTCCCACAAAGCCGATTTGGACGCCCATCGTTGATGCCACTCATGCGTGTGTCGTCTAGCTATTGAACGTCAAGTAAACGTTCGCTCACAGACACTCTACTATCTGTTCCCAGTGTGTCAGCACCATGTCAGGTAAACAATTTTGACAACGGGCGTCATTGGTGCGCAATCGTAGGCTGCGACCATCCCCGGCGAACAGCGCCGTCCGCAGCCCAAACTCCTTTGCCGCCCAGACATCGTTGAGCATATCGTTGCCAACGTAGAGCACCTGATCGGGCGAAATTCCGAGTGAACCAAGATGACGCATCGCGCGATCAAACAACAACGGGCCCGGCTTGGCCGCTCGGTAGCGATAGGAAAAATGACACGCGTTGAGATCGAACACGGATGACAGATCGCCCGCAATCGTTCTTTCGGCCGAATCACTTGACGGGTCACGTTTCGCGTCCTGGGGACGGTTCGCCATCAATGCCCGAACGATCAGTGGAGTGTAAAACTGAGCGTTGCTGACGATCCCCAAACGACGCCCCTTTTCCTTCATCGCCATCAAGGCATCGTGAGCACCCGGCATCGGCCAAACCGGATTGGAACGCCCTTCGACGCCACAAATCCAATTCACCAAAATTTTTGAATTCGTCGCCAAATCCCAGCGTCCGTTGGCATCCAGCACCTGCCGCCAGATTTCCAGAATGTCGACTTCGGGCTTCGGGTTCGTCTCGAAACGAGCCGCTTCATTCGTTGCAACGATCAGATCTCGCAACTGGTTGGAAGTCGGAATGTTGCTCAGGTCATCGACTCCGGCGGCGATGGCGGCATCGCGAATCCATTGGTTGGCCGCGTCGTGCTTGGCGTCATCAGCGGTTCCAACGTCGCCGCTGCCGCTGATCACCAACGTTCCGTAGACGTCGAGCAAGATGACCTGAATCTCGCTTAGGTCCAGCGGTTTGGGCTGTGTCAGCGGGATGTGCGCCGGTTCGACCGAGATCGGGGTTGGCTGAAGCGGCGTGGAAGAAAAGAGAAGGTCCGTCAGTCCGGTGTCACGGTCGTTGGATGAGTTCACGGCGAAGGCGATTGTTTGGGTTCGAAGTGAGGCGAGTCAATCGTATCGCCCCCACCGCCGGAACGCTGCCCCGATGAATCGGAACCGTTCTGACCAAAACCTCGCTGACCAAATCCATCTTGCGTCGACGGACCATCGGATGAGCCGGATCCGCCACCGCCAAAGGTCCGCATTTGAAAACTTCCCGCGAAACGATGACGCAACCATCCGCCAATCAACGCGCGACCGGGAGGAGTCAAAAGCGTGAAGCCAAGTGCATCGGTCAGCAAACCCGGCGTTAGCAACAACGCGGCCGCGAACGCGATCATCAATCCATCCTGAATTTCACGGCTGGGCATCTTGCCTTGCGACATCGCTGATTGGAACCGAAACCAAGTCGCCAAGCCTTCGCGGCGAGCCAAGAACGATCCGATGATCCCTGTGATGACGACGATCAACAACGTGGTCAGCCAGCTGGTCGCATCTGCCAAACGCAGAAGCAAAACCAGCTCGATGAAAGGGACGACGATCAGGAGTGCGAGAAGTCGAAAGAACATCAATTGGGGCTCAGACGAAGGAATGAATCCACTGCCAACTTGGCAAGAGAATCGGTTAAGATTCTGTACGATACGATGGCATTGCGATTCTCGTTCCGCAAACTGACATCTCCCGCCTCGATCCCCCCGTTCTCTCTCGCTTTTTGCATGCGTTTTATGAAATTTTTCGCGTTTTCGCGGTCTCGTTCCGCCCACCAGGCCCAGTTGCTCCGGACCGAGCGGTCGGTTGCCTCCAAGGCCCAAATGGTAGCGACACGGGGCGTTCTGCTTTTGAGTTTTGTCGCGTTTTCTTTGACGCTGGTGGGCTCGGTTTTCTCGGCCATGGACCCGTCCAAGCTGCCTGCCAAAACTCGTTTAGCGTTTGTGGGCAATGGAACGGCGCAGCGGATGAGCCTGTACGGGCACTTGGAAACCATGCTGCATCTGCGAACCAGCGACAATCCGCTGGTCGTTCGCAACTTTGGTTGGCCGACCGATGAAGTTTCCAAGCAACAACGCCCCGGCAACTACACCGTCATCGACGATCCGTTCCAAGTCTTCGCACCGCAAGCGTTCTTGTGCTTCTTCGGCATGAACGAATCGTTCGCCGGAGACGACGCGGAACAAATCGCGAAATTCGAGGCGGACTACCACGCGTACTTGGACGGGTTGGCGAAGCAGTTTGGCAGCGACGGACGACCGGTCCAGTTCGCTTTGGTCACTCCAATTGCGTTTGAACCCAGCGGCAATCCGTTGCAACCGGATGGTTCGCTGCACAACCGTTACTTGGCCGCCTACGCCGATGCGGTCAAACGAGTTGGCAAGCAACGTGAGTTGACGGTTGTCGACGTGTTCACGCCGACCGCTGAACTGTTTCAACAACAACCTGGCTGCCAGTTCACAACCAACGGTATGCATTTGAACGAAGCCGGTGACGAAGCCGTTTCATTGCTGATCGATGCGGCGTTGTTTGATGGTGCCGGACCCGCGGTCGGTGCGGAACGCTTTGAAGCGATGCGAGAAGTCGTCAACGACAAAGCTTGGTTGCACCAGCAAGACTACCGAATGCTGAACGGTTGGTACGTCTATGGTGGACGTCGCACGTGGGACACCGAAACCTTTCCAGGTGAGTTTCAAAAGATTCGCAAGATGGTCGCCGTTCGCGATCAATATTTGTGGGACATGTCCGCCGGTCGCGAAGTGCCGGACGAAGTGGACGATTCAAAAACCGGCGAGGTCTTCATTCCCGAAACCATGTTCGGTTCTCGCGATGATTCGTTCCGCGAAATGCGTGAGCCCAAGACGTTGGAGTATCCCACACCGGAACAATCCATCTCGCAGATGGAAATCCCCGACGGTTTCGAAGTCGAATGTTTCGCCAGCGAGAAAGACTTTCCCGAACTGGCCAACCCGACGCAAATTGCATTCGACCAACGCGGTCGGTTGTGGGTGTCGTGCATGGTCAACTACCCGCAGTGGTTGCCGGGCAGCAGCCGCCCCAGCGATCGTTTGCTGATCTTTGAAGACACTGACGGCGACGGTAAAGCGGACGAGTGCAAACCGTTTTATGACAAGCTGATTTGCCCGACCGGATTTGAATTTTACAAAGACGGCGTGTTGGTCATCGACGAACCGCACATTTTGTTTTTGCGAGACACCGATGGCGATGATGTCGCCGATGAAGTCACGCACGTGTTGGACGGGATCGGAACCGACGACACTCACCATGCGATGGGCGCGTGGGAGTATTCCAACGGTGGTCGCCTGCACATGCAGGAAGGCATCGCGATGTCGACGACGGTCGAAACACCTTGGGGCCCCGTTCGCGAAGCGGGTGCATCGGGCAGCTACGTTTGGGACTTGGAAAGTCTGCGTTTGACGCACTTCCGCACACCCGGGCAATACAACCCGTGGTGTTTGGTCTTTGATCAATACGGCAACGGAATCATTGGTGACGGGACCAACGCCCAGCACCACTGGACGAACGCGTTGTCGGGCGGCGATGTCCGTTCGCGAAAAACGTTGGAGCCAATTTTCAACAACCACGGAATTCGCCCGGCGGCAGGCAACGAAATCCTGCACTCACGTCAGTTCCCAGAAGAGTTCCGCAATCGTTTGATCTACGCCTGTGTGATCAACATGCACGGGATGCCGGCGTTCGAAATTCGCGACCAAGATGATGAAGCGGGTTTGACTGGCGAGCGAACCGATGACTTGTTGGTTAGCACGGATATGTTCTTCCGTCCCGTCGATCCAAAAATTGGACCGGACGGAGCTTTGTGGTTCGGCGATTGGTGCAACGCCCTGATCGGTCACATGCAATACTCGCAACGAGATCCAAACCGTGACCACGAACACGGCCGCATCTACCGTATGCGTCACAAAGAACGTCCTTTGCTCGACGTTGTAACGCAGTCGGATCTGCCGACTATCGAGGTGATGGATCAATTGTTGGCGTTCGAGACGCGAACCCGATACCGCGCCCGTCGAGCTCTGCTCAGCCGTCCCGCCGACGAAGTGGTTGCCGCATCGAAGCAATGGTTGCAGGACAATCCGACTGCCGAAGCCGCTCTTGAAATCCTTTGGGTACAGGAAGCGTTCCACAACGTCGAGTTGGATCTCGCGAGAAGAGTTTTGGCGGAAGGCAACTTCCAACAACGTGCCGCCGCGACCCACGTCGTTGGCAACGAATGGCGTTTTTTGTCCGGCAACGAACAAGCCAACTCGCCTGATCAAATTGAATTGTCGGTCGATCTTCCGTTCGTGCAGTTCCTTTTGGAAGCCGGCCGAGACGACCACGCTCGCGTGCGACTTGAATCGCTTCGAGCTGCCAGCCTGATGGATCATCCCGTCGGTGTTCGCGTGGCATTGGCCGGTATCGATCGACCCGCGGACAAGTGGATTCAATATGTGTTGGAACACACCATGTCGGCGTTGTCGAAGCATTGGGATGGCGACTCGGCCGAAATTCAGGAGCTGATCGCATCGTTGCCAGCCAAGGCGGCCGAGTATTTGAAGGAATACAAAATCGCAACCGGGCCCGGCGCGGAAGTCTATCGTCCATTGAAGATTCTGGCCGATGTCGATGCCAAGCAAGAGGACCAATTGGTCGCGTTGCAAAAAGTCGTCGCCGCATCTCGTGGGAATGCTGAAACAGGTGCGAAGGTGTTCGAACGTGTTTGTTCCGCCTGTCACTTGCACGGCAAACTTGGCAAAGCGTTTGGTCCTGAGCTGACCAACATTGGAGAACGGATGACGAAGGAACACATCATCCGTTCGATCGTTTGGCCCAACGAAGAAATCGCCAAGGGATACGAAACGGTCATGATTTTGACGTATGACGGTGAAGCCATCGGCGGCTTCATCCTGAAGGAAGACGAAGAAACGATCTCGTTGGGAATCGCCGACGGCAAAACCAAAGTGATCGACAAGGAAGAGATCGAGATTCGCAAACCGATGAAGGCAAGTAGCATGCCCGAGGGTTTGACCGAAACGGTCGCCCCGAGTGAGTTTTTGGATCTGTTGGCTTTCTTGGGTGGTGAGTGGATCGCGACCAACCCGAACACCGATTACCCTCTTCGCAAAGATGGGGATCTGATCGAGGTGACTCGTGATTCAATGATCAGTGTGCCTGGCGATTGGCCTGCCGTTTGGAACCGCGAAGCGGAGCACTTGTTCAGCGGAGAAGGCGTTCGGAAAGATCGTTTCGCGGTTCACTCGAAACAGCCCGCAGCCGATCCCGCGGTGATCCTTCGGTTGGCGAACCCGGCCGAATTGGTACGTGGGAAAATTACGAACCGTCGTGACGAGGAGTTCCACGACCGAGCCAAGGGATTGGCCGTTTGGACGTCCAACGACGGAAAGGATTGGACGCGTGTTTGGAAGAGTGACTCGCCGCAGGCCGAATGGAAGGTCGAACTTCCCGAGGGCACGATCGCGAGCTACATCAAAATCGGCTTGGAAGGAACGGGCATCTTCCACATCGATCGCGCGGTCTTCTTCGGTCGTCCGGCGAAGGGCGAGTGAACAAGCCGTCGACGTCGTGATCGATCGGTAATGAAACGAAACAAGGCCCGTTTGAAATCAGTTCGATGATTTCAGGCGGGCCTTTTCGTTTTCGCGGTTGGGTCTTTCGACGGATCAGTCTTCTTTGGGAACACCGATTTCACGGACTCGCAGGCCGAATTTGTCACCAATCTTGACGGTTTCGCCGGTGGCGATTGGGTGTCCACCCGCACGCAGCGTCAGCGGTCGGTCGCAGTTCACATCGAAGGTCAGCATCGAGCCGGGCACCAACGCCAGAATCTTGCGAAGCGGTTCCTTTTTCTCCGCCAACGTGACGTTGACGGTGGTGCGGATCTTCAGAACCTTCTCCTTGTACATCGATGATGTCGGAGGACTGGGTTCGGTCGGCTTGTCTTCGGTTGCGTTCTCGCTCATTCTTCCTTGTATCCTGACACATCGTTTATCGACCGGAATCATCCATGAAATCAACCGTTTTATTCCTCTCTGGCGATTTGATTTTTGCTTCGCGAGTGCGAGCCGCCTGCGAATCGGCTGACAAAACGTTTTCGTTGGCCGGGCGATTGCCGGAAGAACCCAACGAAGACGTCGGATGGGTCATTGTTGACCTGTCGACTCGCAACGGAGTCGTCGCGGAGCTGATGCCGACAGTTTCACGGGTGTGTCCCGAGGCTCGCGTGGTCGCCTATGGACCGCATGTGCAAGTCGCCCGATTGAAAGGTGCCCGAGAGGCGGGCGTGCCAACCGTGCTGACACGAGGCCAATTCGACGCCGGTTTGTCGTCGATGTTCAGTTAGGAAGCTTCCGGCGAGCACCACCGCAGCTATCTCACCAAGTGCTTTTGATTCGGTTGAGTTGCAGCGTCTCCAATGCAACCTTTCCACCTCGAGTGAAAAGACGAACGGACTCATCGTCGGGGGTGAAGGCAAACTGCTCGCTATAGGAAAATACGCCCCCGGCAGAGAAGACTTCCAACGAGCTCCAGTCGACCAGCATGCGGATGGTGAGCTTGTTGTTTTCGTCCGGTTTGAGTGGCTTTCCTAGCAACTGTTGCTTCACAATGTCGTAGACGATTTCTTTGTTGGCGATCTGGAAGACAATTTGACTGGCGTTGGTGTCGCTCAGATCAAACGTGGCGTTCAAGTCAAACGCCTCCGCGCGAACGTCCTTCAGCAGCCCATCCTTTTCATCCTGCGATGTGATGGTCTTGTTGCTCCAAGTCGTGGTGTCTTGGTAAATCGTCTTGATCGCTTGTATCGGTGTGCGGGTGACTTTCATCTTTCCTTCGTGAGTGACCAAGCCAATTTTCACTGGGAAGGTTGCGTTGCGTTCCCACGGGCTTTCGCCAATGCCGCCGTTCCAATGATCGTTCCAAGCGATTTGAATCACATCGCCCGAGGGAAGGTTGGGGCGAAAGAAGGTTTGGCCGGCGTAGAAGTCCGGTCCAACATCCATGACCAGGGTTTCTTGTTCCGGTGTGAAGCGAACTCCGTCAAATTGGCCAACCAAGTAGGAACCGTTCGCGTCGTGAAGGACCCACTTCTTGTTGTCCGTGTTTCCATCAAGTGGCAATTCAAACATGTCCGGGCACTCGAACCCAAAGTCGATGTTGCTGAGCTGTTTCCACTCGACCAAATCATCCGAGCCATAGAGGGTCGTTCCGTTCTCGTACAAAGCGAGGATCCACTTGTTGGTCGGTTCGTGGAAGAACACACACGGGTCGCGGGGATCGGCTCCTTTGGTTCGATTGGCAACCGGATTGCCGGAGTAGTCATGCCAAGTGGTTCCGCCATCGTTGCTCCACGCCAAACAGGTTCCCGCCTTGGTTCCGGTGTAGATCATCACCATGGCCTCTTTGGTTGACCCGGTGATCTTTTCGGCGGTCTCTCCGGAGATCACCACGCCGCTTCCGGAGTAGACCTGTGCTCCGCTGACATTGCGTTGGGCTTCGGCGGGCAAGAACGATTCTTGTGGGATGAGTGCAACGCCTTCGTCTTCCCAGTGCAGCAGATCGGGGCTGGTCGCATAGCCACCGTGGCGAATCGCTTTGCCCCACTGATACAGCATGTGGTACTGGCCATCGGCGTAAATCAACGCGTTGATGTCGTTCATCCACTCCGATTTGGGGCTGAAGTGAAACTGATTGCGGTAGTCTTCTTGGTAGTCGATTCCGGCGGGGTGAGGATCGTATTGAGACTGGACGAAGGAAGCCGGGAGCACAGAGGCGAGAACCGTCGTGATGGCAACCAAAAGGCGATGTGGGGTGGTCATAGATTATGGGGACAGGTGGGGTGGGATGGGGAATTGCGTCAGTATAGCTGGCTGGCGGAGTCGTCTCTCGCGGGTACACTGCGGGCCCGCCCAGCGGATGCGAGGCTGCTCTAATTCCGGCCGATTCGCGGGCAAGGACGAGTCTGTTTCTCTCACTCTGGTTGAATTTGATGACGCACGATGTTTACGCGGTTGGCAATGCTCTCGTTGACATTCAGACAATGGTTGCCGATGACCTGTTGTCCGAACTGAAGCTCGACAAAGGCATCATGACGCTGGTCGACGACGAAAAACAAGCGACCGTGCTGAGCCGATTTGACCTGCCGTCGCTGTCTCGCTGTGCAGGTGGTTCGGCCGCCAACACGATCGCTGCGGTCGCTGACTTTGGTGGCAAAGCCGCGTTCGTTGGAAAGATCGGTGACGACGAAACCGGGCAATTTTTCTTGAAAGACTTGCGGGCTCTCGGGGTCACCATCGACGTCGATCCGCAGCCTGAGACGCCAAGCGGAACGTGTGCCGTGTTGATCACCGAAGACGCTCAGCGAACCATGCTGACGAACTTGGCCGCGTCGACCGCGTTGTCCGAAGCGGACATCGACGAAGATGTGATCGCGGCGAGCAAGTACGTTTACATCGAAGGTTACTTGTTCACCGGCGAACAAACCAAAGCGGCCGCTTACAAGGCGATTGAGCTGGCAAAGAAGAACGATGTCAAAGTCGCCTTCACCGCCTCGGATCCATTCCTCGTCAACATGATGAAGGATGAGATGTGGGACCTGATTCGTGGCCCCGTCGATTTGTTCTTCTGCAACGAAGAAGAGGCCAAAAGCCTCACCGGTCTGGATGACCCCATCGCCTGTGCGAACAAGATTCACGAGTCGGCTGAGAACGTCGCGATGACGCTTGGCCCAAACGGTTCGATCCTGATGCACGGCGGCGAAGCGATTCCCGTCGAAGGCGTGAAGGTCAAAGCGATCGACACAACGGGCGCAGGTGACATGTACGCCGGCGGCATCTTGTACGGCATCACCAACGGTTTGGATTGGCGTCAGTCCGGGCACTTGGCTTCGCACGCCGCCGCTCGTGTGGTCGCTCAAATGGGCGCTCGCTTGGCAAAGCCATTCACCGCCGAAGAAGTCAAGCAGTTGACTGATTTGACCGTGTGAGCTGAAGCTTGCTCAATGACCAAAACGAAAACGCACTTGCGAGCAACTCGCAGGTGCGTTTTTTCGTTGTGTCGGATGGGCGTTTGCTACTGAAGCTTTTTCACGGCAGCCACAACGTCCGCAGGTTCGGCTCGTTTCTTGTAGTCCGCATCCAGGAACGCGTAAGTGATCTTGCCGTCCGTGTTGATCACGTAGGTCGCAGCAAGAGGCAATTCCATCGCGTCGTTGCCGTTGAACTTGGCGAGTTGCAGTTTGTCGCGGTAGATCGGGACAATGGATTCGGGCAAGTCGAACACGATACCGAATTTCTTCGCGAGCTCGTTGTTGCGGTCATGCAGGACCAGCATGTCGAGGTCGTTTGTTTCCGCTGTTTCCTTCGCCTTTTCAGGAAGCTCAGGCGTCAGGACGATCAGCTTGGCGCCGGCACCTTCGATCGCGGAGAGTTGTTTTTGCATGGCTCGCAATTGCAGGTTGCAATAGGGGCACCATCCTCCGCGATACCACATCAGGATGACAGGGTTTTCGGACCACACTTCGCTGAGCGTGACTTCGTTTTCATCCCAGCCTTTCAAGGTCGCGTCCGCGGCAGAATCGCCGACTTGCTTGGCGGACTTTTCAATGCCGCTGGCACGAACTTGGTCGACTCCATCTTGGAACGTCTTCAGGACTTCTGCCGGGTATCGCTTGGTCGCGTTTTCGGCAGTTTCTTTCAGTTGGGTGGACAGGCTTGTGTCCGAGGATTCGTCAGCGTGAGTTTGTGTGGACATGACCATCGCTGGCAGGAAGGCGGCGCAAAAGAAGAGGCTGAGTCGCATGGGTTCGCAACGTTGAACTGGAAAGGAAGAGAAGATTGGCAACAGTTTGGGAATGTCTGCTGCCAACGGCGATCCGCCAGAACCGATGTTGACCTTACCGCCCGGAATGATCGGGAATTGCTGCAGGCTTGTTGCGAATCAGCGTTCGACTAGTTCGATCTTTGCAAATGCCAAACGGAAGGTTTCTTCGGTCTCTTCGAATTGGATTTTCGCGGTCCGTTTGGGGCCCTTGCCCGTCAGAGCGATGATCGTTCCTTCGCCATATTCGCTGTGTCGAACCGTGCTGCCTTCGCGGTAAGCACCCAGCGGCGTGACGCCGGATTGCAACAGATCGCTGGCCGTCTTGAGTTCGGTTTGAATAGAAACCTTGGGCTTCTTTTTCTTCGGTGGCGGCACGTCGTCGTGATACAAATCCGGAATCGCGGATTGGTCCGTCATCGGAAGAATGCGTGGGCCATCGGCCACGTCTGTTTGGCCAGCGGGGCCGGTGTCGGTGACCGCGGCGGGCTCTTGGACCAAGTCCCACGAGTCCGGGTATTCGTCGTCATAGGCGTCGTCAAAGAAGTTGCGACTGCCTTTGACTTCGACGACTTGCATTTCATCACGAGGCATTTCCCCCAAGAACATGCTCGGGATCGCCGGTTGGTTTTCACCACGAAAGCTTCGCAGTTTCGCGTAGCTGATCTGCAACCATTGTTCCGCTCGCGTAACACCCACGAAGAGAAGACGACGTTCCTCTTCGAGCTGAGTCTCGTCTTCTTTGCTGCGGCGGTGAGGCAGCAAGTTGTCTTCGACTGCGATGATGAATACGCGAGGGAATTCCAACCCTTTGGCCGCGTGCAAAGTCATCAAGGTCACACGGTTGTTGGAGTCTTCAAATGCGTCGGTGTCCGACACCAATGCGACCTGTTCGAGGAACGCTTCGAGTGATCCGTCCTCGGGATGCATTTGGTCGAATTCGACGGCTGCGGAAATGAACTCGTCGACGTTGGCGATCGGGTTGTTGTCTTGTTGTTCTGGAGTGGTCCGTTCCAAGTACGCGACGAATTTGATTTCTTCGATCAGGTAGCGAAGCAGATCCTCCAGCGTCGCGGTCGCTTTGATGCACAACCGATCGTAAAGACGAATGAAAGACGTCACCAACGTTTTGGCTCGTTTGGAAAGCGTGTCAATTTCATCGACACGGCGAGCGGCTTCCAGCATCGGGATGCGATGATCGTCGGCAAAGCGTTGGATTCGCTCGAGTGTCTTGGCACCGATGCCTCGCGTTGGTGTGTTGATCACACGTTGGAACGCGACGTCGTGGCGAGGGTTGTTGATCAGGTGAAGATACGCCAGCAGATCCTTGATCTCTTTACGTTGATAGAACTCCAGGCCGTTGACGATTTGATACGGGATGCCGCGATTGCGCAGGGCGTGCTCGATCGATCGTGTCAGCGCGTTCATCCGGCACATGATCGCGAAATCTCTCGGTTCGGCATTGCCCGCGATCATTTGGTTGGCGATCTCATCGGCGATGCCGTCGGCTTCTTTGTAACCGTCCTCGTACTGACGCAGCGTGACCGCTTCGCCGGTCGGGTTATCGGTGAACAGATTTTTCTGTTTGCGACGGCGGTTGTGCCGAATCAGTTGATCGGCGACGCGAAGGATTTCTGGCGTGCTGCGGTAGTTTTGTTCCAGCCGAACGGTTTTGACCGTCGGGTAATCCTTTTCGAAATCCAGAATGTTGTTGAGGTCGGCGCCACGCCATCCGTAGACCGATTGATCGGGGTCACCCGTCACGGCGAGGTTGGGATGGTCGACCGAAAGGGCTCGCACGATGGCGTACTGAGCCAAGTTCGTGTCTTGGTACTCGTCGACCATGATGTACTTGAGCTTCTCGTCCAGGTTCGATCGCACCTCGGGGTTTTCCCGCAGCAACCGAGCGAAGTGGAAGAGCAAATCATCAAAGTCGACCGCGTTGGCGGTCAGCAATTGTTGTTGATAAACCGGGTAGACCTTCGCTGCGACGGTGTCGCCAGCGCGGCCGGTTTGTTGAGCCATGATCTCGGGGGTGATCAGCCGGTTCTTGGCATTGGAGATCGCCGATGCGATTTGCTCGGGCGAGGTGTGGCTGGTCGACACACCAGCGGCCGCGATCGCACGCTTCATCGCGGATTTTGAGTCAGACGAATCGTAGATCGAGTAGTTCTCGGCCAAGCCGACCATCGGTGCGTAACGCCGAAGCTGTTGTGCGCAGAACCGGTGGAACGTGCCCATCCAAACTGGTTGGTTGGGGGCGAGCAGATTGACTCGCGACCGCATTTCGTCCGCGGCTTTGTTGGTGAACGTGAGCGCCGCAATTTGCCACGGGCGTATCCCGCTTTGCAGCATGTACGCGATGCGGTGGGTGACGACGCGTGTCTTGCCGCTACCGGGGCCGGCGATAATCAGCAGAGGTCCGTCGATGTGCTGGACCGCTTCGGCTTGTGCCGCGGTCAGATCTTTTGTGATGGCATCCATGACGCAAGATTAGCGTTCCCAGGGAAACTGGGCAACGCAAACAGGGGACCGACCCGATGGCCGATCCCCTGTGCGAGATTTTCAGAGAGTGAGTGTTTGGCGATTGACCGCCAAAACGCTCACCACATGTATTCCAAACCAGCGGCGAAACCGTTCAGGGTCAGCGACGTTTCCGAGGTGCTTGGTGCTGAGACACCAGCCCCGTTGGTTGCGAAATCGTCGATGAAGCTATTGTCCAGTGGAGCCGCGTAGACGTCATCGATGGTCAACAAGTGGTAAGAACCACGCAGCGACAACGAGTGCGAGAAGCGGTAGATACCCGTTGCTTGGAAATCCAAGATGAAGGCACCGTCTTGTCCGCCCGTTTCAAACGTGTTCAAAGCACCGGGGGTGATTCCGATCGACGACGTTTGGCCGAAGTCGTTTTGAACCCAAGCCCCTTTGACTTCGGCACCCAGTTGAATTCCGGGCCGAGCGTTCCACCACAGGTCGACGCCGGCCTGAGGACCGAAATATCGGTTCTCAAGGTCGAAGCTTTGCTGGAAGTCAGCAATGGTGCTGGAGTTTTGCGAGCCATTGAATGCGTATTGGTTGTCGAAAACCACGTGTCGGAGTCCGAGCAACCAAGAGCCTTGGAAGCGTCCGTACGGTCCAACGGTGCGACGACGGTAGTTGATTTCGTAGCTGTCGAATTCCGCTGCGTAGCTGATCGATTGGAAGTTTGACAGGTTGGCGTATCCGCCTCCCGGCGTAGTACCGTAACCGGAATAAATCGAAGTCAAGTTCCCGCCTGGGTCAGAAGCCGAAGCGGAGCCGCCCCATTCTTGGCCGCCCATGAAGGTGAACTCGACATTTGAGCCGGCACCGAAGATCAGTGCGAACGAGATGCGAGCACCGGCTTCCAGGTCATCATCGCCCAGGTCGTCCTGAGTCAGGATTGGGTTGTCGGCGACGTTCGGTGTGCCTGTGGTTCCGCCGTTGGTCAATACTTGACCGTCAGCAAATCCATCGAGCTCCTGTGTCAGGAACAACCCTTCGACCGATACGTCGTACCAGCGTTGGGCTGATTTACCGGCTTCGGAGTAAGGCCGCAGGGCTTCGGCTAGACCGGCCAAGCCGCCACCGATGTGTGCTGCCAGAATGCCGAAGTCGGTGCTGCCGGGGCCGCACTCGTTGAGGCTTCCAAGCAATCCGCCTTGGCCGAGCGAGCCGTTGGTCAGGCACGAGCCCAATCCACCGCAGGCACCGCATCCGCCACCGCCGCATGATCCGCAACAATCGCCCATCACAGCTGGCAATAGGCCACGGAAGTTGCTGCCGCATTGGCCACTGGTGCAACCCGAGTCGCCGCATCCGCAGCTCATCGTGTCGCATCCGGCAGCATATCCGCCGCCGAGGAAACCACCGCTCTGATAGCCAACCGGCATGACGCCAGCAGGTGCATAGGCGGCTTGTGGGTAACCGGCCGGAGCGTAGCCAGCCGAGCCGTATCCACCAGGCATCATCAGCGGAGCCGATGGCAAGGTGGTGGCGATCGATTGTGCACCTGGCATGGAGCCTGGTGGCATCGACATGGCTGGCATGCCGTCGACCATCCCTGCTGGTTGAACACCGGGCGGTAGCATGAAGCCACTCGCCTCGTAGTCCATTTCATCACCCGCGGTGGGTGGTGCTGCAGCGACTGGCGTGGCAACTGCGGCGGCGATCAAGCCACCACAGACCAAGTCACGAAGCTTTCGTAATTTAACCGTCACGCTTTCGCTGAATGATTCCGTCATCCCATTGTCCTCAAGGGTCACACGCAGTCCGGTTCTTTGGTTGGGTCCGGGTTTGATTTGGGGATCGGGGGTCTGGGCCATCATGGGTTGCTCGTTTCTTTGCCTGGCAATTCGTCGCATTGCAATCGTCTCCGCGGTCACAAAGACCCCAAAATCCCCCCGGGGGTCCCGCTCACGCGAGGACGCCCAGCCATAAAATGTCCTGTGGCTGTTGAGTTGCTGAATGCTCCAAAGGATTTCGCATCCAACGACCCCGCCGTTGTGGACCGTTCCGCCGTGGACCGAGGTTGAAAGCGTTTCCGGGGAAGACTGCCGCCAAATTGGGGGCAACACCGCGGAAAAGGAGTTCAATCTCGAACGAAGAAACCGTTCCAGGCGGAGTTATCGGCACAACTTCCAGCAAACATTCGGTAATTCCGGAACAATCGGACCAACCCGAGTGATTGACACAACGATTCCAGGTGGACTGGAACACGAATTGCCCCTATAGGGCCCTGGATTCGCTCCCTGCCAAAGAGGCAGGATGTGAATTCAACGCGAAGATGACTTTGACAAATCAGGCGAAACCGCGATAATACGCACGTGGAGCAGGTTTCCCTTGATGCCTTTTAAGGGCGTTTGAAGTTGCCTTGGCGGTTGCCCTCATCATCACTCGTCTCTGTGAATGTGATTTTGTTTTGGCGGTTCCATCCGTGGCGCAACGCATTTCTAATTAGACTGAGTGCTACTCATACTCTTTTGTGATCGATCCCCCATGAACTTTTCAACTTCCGCAGCGGTCGCTGATTCGAAGGTGGATTCGGGAAACGTTTTCACCAGCGAATCCATCGCTGATCAAACCGACGAGCAACTGGTTGCGAAATATCGCACCAGTGGACGTCGCGATATTTATGAAGCCCTGATGCGCCGATATGAACGCGAGATTTACGCGTATCTGCGTCGCTACATCGGCAACGCCGAAATGGCTGAAGATGCCTTTCAGGGCACCTTTTTGCAGGTTCACCTGAAGTGCAACCAGTTTGATCTGACGCGTCGTTTCCGGCCTTGGTTGTATGCGATCGCTACCAACCAAGCGATCGACGTGCAGCGTCGTAACAAGCGTCACCGAATGGTCAGTTTGGACCGCCCCGCAAACGGTCAAGAAGATGATCGTGGAGGCAGTTGGTCCGAAAAGCTCGAAGGGGCGATCACGGATCCATTGGCAGCTGCTTCGAAAGAAGAAAACGGACGCTGGGTGCATCACGCCGTCGAATCGCTGGGCGAGCCAATGCAGCAAGTGGTCGAATTGGTTTACTACCAAGGCCTGAAATACCGCGAGGCAGCCGAGATTCTGGGGATTCCCGTTGGGACCGTCAAAAGTCGTTTGCACGCCGCAGTCAATCGTTTGAGCGGTTTGTGGGACGACAGCCACGACGGCGAACGCGACGCGGAAGACCAACCGGGCGTCTAATCGCGAAACCTCATTTTTCGCGGCCTTTTGGTTGCGAACTGGACACGAGCGGCACTTCGGGGCCGCTTTTTTTCTGCGCCAAGTTGGGGTTCGAGTGAACCATGGGAAGCATCCGTTCGTCTGATTGATTGGGTTTGACTCGGTCGTGAGGCGATAGAATGTTCTTCACAAAAGTGGAGCACGAACCTGTTCGCACCTGACCTACCCGAACACTCGCTCCACCGCGGGCGTAATTATTTCTGAACCGATCCGAAACGTGTCTCGTCGAAATCTGCTGGGCGTTGTGCTCGGTCTTTCGCACGAAATTGCGCTTAAGGGCATAGGCCCCGGGTTTTGCGACGCAAGCCGCGGCCGATGCCGTTCGAGTTGAGCTTTTTGGATTGGTTCGAAGCCTGTCTCCATTTCTCGCGTTTCTTTTTCCGCTTACGCAACGTCCTTTGTGATGCAAGAAGATCTTCTTGGATATCTGCTAGGCGCGCTTGAAGCGGACGAAATGCAACGGGTCGAAAAACTCTTGCGGGAAAGCCCTGAGGCCAGAGAAATGCTGGCCGAGTTGGAACGCAAACTTGGGCCTCTTCATGACGATTGTGAAATCGTCGAACCGCCGCCCACTGACCTGGTTGCTCGAACGCTCGACGCTTTGCCGCCACTTCCGCCGATGCCCGGCGCCGAACCCGATCAATCGACGACACCCGCCGAATCCAAAGTGTCCGCGCCGGTGATACCGAAATTGTCTCCGGTGATGGAAGGTTCTGATTCGCTCGCGTGGACATGGCGAGATTGGGTGGGCTCGGTCACCGCCGCTTGCATCATGTTGGCGATCGCATTGCCGTCGATGGTGGAAGGTCGCTTCATGGCTCGCAAGCAGGCTTGTCAGGACAATCTACGTCAACTTGGCACGGCAATGACCCAGTACGTCACTCGCAATGCGGAAGCACGTCTGCCTTCGGTCGAGTCGACCGGCTATCAAGCATTCGCTGGGGTCTATGCACCACGGTTGCATTCGGCCGGTTTGATGATGGATTCACGCTCCACACTTTGCCCTTCGATTCGTTCCACCGATTTTTGGTCCGCTGGCGGACTGCACCCAGAAGATGGCAACTTCGTATCCGAAGGTACCGCGGAGGAAGTGCACACCATGGTTACGCTTCGAATGCTCGACGAAGCCGCTCGTGATTTGAATCATTTCGCCGTCGCTGGTGCGACGACCGTCGAAGAGCAAGCGGCATGGCAGCGAGCGATCGCTCGTTTGCAATGGCTGCAACAAACCGCTGGTGGTCACTACGCCTACACACTCGGTGTTCGTGACGGCGAAGAGTTTGCATCCCCGCGGTTTCAAGGGCGTTCATCGTTTGCTGTGATGAGTGACGCCGCTGTGATGAAAGTCGTGGACCGTGTCGTCGACGAGGAAGGCTGGGCTCGTGCCGCTTCGCCGTCGCAGGATGGACTGATCAGTCACGGTGGCCGCGGGATCAATGTCCTCTACGAAGACGGCCGCGTTCGCTTCATCCCGGGAGAGTCCTTGAACCAATTGATGGACCATCCATTGGTCAATCATGACGGTCGCCCGGAAGCAGGCGTGAACATCGACGACGCGTCGCTCGCACCGAGTTGGCAAGCGCCCTTTTTTCACGCTCGCCAACGTTGATCAAACGCGAGTTTGGTTTCGCCGAACGGGCGTATCGCCAGCATCTATTCAGCGGTGACCGAGCGTGGGTTCTATATTTCGCCTGCGCCGGCAGCAAGTCTTACTCGTTAGCCTGTTCCGCCTGACGAAGGGCTTCTACTAGATTGGAGATCTGCTCCAGATTTAGTTCTTCTGCACGTGCTGTTTCGCCGTGCCCTAGTCGCCCGAGGATCTCGTCGATCGTCGGTTTGTCCAAGCGACCTTTCATTGCGCTGATCACGACGCTTCGCAAAAATTTGCGTCGATGGAAGAACAAGGCTCGAACGGTTTGGTGGAAG
>NZ_ANMO01000089.1 GCF_000338295.1 Rhodopirellula europaea 6C | reverse complement strand
GTCGCCACCCCAAAACACCACCGACTCACCAAGCCTAAGTGTGGGATAGCTTTCCAGCCTGTCATCCCCACCACCCCCCACCGCCCCAAACTTCCCACAACCTGTAGGCGACGAAGGCCCTTCGTCGCCCTCCAACGCTGTAGGCGACAAAGGCCCTTTGTCGCCCTCCTCACCTGCGTCTCTTTCCCACTTATATCCTATGAAACTCCTCATCACCGGCGGCGCAGGCTTCATCGGCAGCAACCTCGTCCGCATGGCCCTGACAGCCGGCCACCAAGTCCTTAACGTCGACGCCCTGACATACGCCGGCAACCTCGCATCGCTCTCTGACATCGAGTCAGCCCCCAACTACCAATTCGCCCACGTCGACATCACCAACGCCGATGCGATCGACGCCACCGTCGCCGACTACCAACCTGATGCTGTCATGCACTTGGCCGCCGAGAGCCACGTCGATCGCAGCATTGATGGCCCCGGTCAGTTCATCCAAACCAACGTCATCGGCACGTTCAACCTGCTGCAATCCAGCCTCAAACACTACCGCTCACTTGATGGCGATGCCAAAGACCGTTTTCGCTTCCTGCACGTCTCCACCGACGAGGTCTACGGCAGCCTCGGCGAGGAAGGCCTGTTCAGTGAAACGACTCCGTACGATCCCCATTCCCCGTACTCCGCCAGCAAAGCGTCCTCCGACCACCTCGCCCGAGCCTGGCAGGACACATACGGGTTGCCCGTCATGGTCACCAACTGCAGCAACAACTACGGCCCGTATCAATTCCCTGAAAAGCTGATCCCAGTCGTGATCCTCAAGTGTCTGCGAGGCGAACCGATCCCCGTCTATGGCAAAGGCGAAAACATCCGCGACTGGCTGTACGTCGAAGACCACTGCCGAGCGTTGCTCAAGGTCATTGAAAAAGGCGCACCCGGCGAGACCTACAACATCGGCGGCAACAATGAACAACGCAACATCGACCTCGTCCACCTCATCTGCAACCTCATGGACGAGCTCGCCTCTCGGGGCGAGAGCAACGAGTTACGAGCAACGAGTCAAAAAGTCCCCTCGCCCCCGGGCACGGGGGAGAGGGCTAGGGTGAGGGGGAACAACAACCAAGCTCCACCCTCGCAACTCGCAACTCGCCACTCGCAACTCATTTCGTTTGTCACCGACCGCCCCGGCCACGACCTCCGCTACGCGATCGACGCCAGCAAGATCAAGCGCGAACTCGGCTGGGAACCACAAGAAAACTTCGAAAGCGGTTTCCGCAAGACCGTCCAGTGGTACCTCGACAACCAAACCTGGTGGCAAGACATCCTCTCCGGCGACTATCAGCTCGATCGCCTAGGAACGTCCTAGCAACTAGCAACTAGCAACTAGCAACTAGCAACTAGCAACTAGCCCCTCGCCTCTCGCCTCTCGCAACATGATCCTTCTCCTCGGTTCCACCGGCTACGTTGGCGGCGCATTTCAAAAACGCCTCGACCAACTTGAGATGCCCTACCGTGCTCTCTCGCGAGCACAACACGACTACACCGACCTCGACACACTGATCGAAGTGATCCGCGAAACCAAAGCGACCTTCCTAATCAATTCCGCGGGCTACACGGGCAAACCCAATGTCGACGCTTGCGAACTGCATAAATCGGAATGCCTCGATGGCAACGCCATCCTCCCAGGAACCGTGCGTTCCGCCTGCGAACACACCGGCATTCCGTGGGGCCACGTCTCATCCGGTTGCATCTACACCGGTCGCCGCGACGACGGACAAGGTTTTACCGAAGCGGACTCACCGAACTTTTCGTTCCGCACCAATAACTGCAGCTGGTATTCAGGCACCAAAGCTCTGGGCGAAGAAGTCCTTGAGGACGCTGAAAACACCTTTGTTTGGCGACTGCGAATCCCATTCAATCATCAGGACTCACCCCGCAACTACCTTTCCAAACTAGTTCGATACGAGCGCCTGCTTCAGGCAGAGAACTCCATCTCGCACCTGGATGATTTTGTGTCCGCCTGCATTGCCTGCTGGACAAAACGGGTCCCGTTTGGAACTTACAACGTCACGAACACCGGCAGCGTGACCACCAAACGTGTGACCGAGCTGATACAAGAACACCTGCTACCGGAAAAGAAGTACGACTTTTTCGAAAGCGAAGCCGAGTTCATGCAGATCGCCGCCAAGACTCCACGCTCCAATTGCGTGATGGACAACAGCAAACTTCTCGCCACCGGAATCCAAATGCGAAACGTCGAAGATGCAATCGTCGCTTCGCTCGATCAGTGGCGAGCATCGAGCGACGAGTAGCGAGTAAAAACCACTTATTGGAGACCACTCAGTAAATATCGCCCACTCGTCGCTCGCGTCTCGTCACTCGCAACTGTTTAGCAATGTCTTACGAGAACCTCGACGTTTGGAAACGTGCAGCAAGGCTTTCCGTAACGCTCTATCAAGAAACAAAAGACCTTCGAGATTTCGGTTTTCGTGATCAACTCACACGAAGCGGACTCTCGATCCCATCAAACATTGCCGAAGGCTACGAACGAGATAGCGACAAAGAAATTGCTCGATTCCTGACGATCGCGAAAGGATCGGCGGGTGAATTGAGAACACAGATCCTCATCGGCATCCAGGCCGGCTTCCTCCCCAAAGAAACTGCAACGAGCTGGGCAGACGAAGCCCAACAGATTGGCAGAATTCTCGGTGCTCTCATCCGAAGGCACCGGAACAAATAGCGAGCCCCTCGCCCCTCGCCCCTCGCCCCTCGCCCCTCGCCCCTCGCCCCTCGCCCCTCGCCCCTCGCAACTCGCCCTCGCAACTCGCAACTCGCAACTCGCAACTTCCTCCCCACTGTCCCTAGCAACTAGCAACTCGTCTCTCGCAACTCGCGGCGTCCCGCCGCGAAAAGGCATCATCCTCGCTGGTGGATCCGGAACGCGACTTCATCCGATCACGCGTGCAGTCAGCAAGCAGCTGATTCCGGTGTACGACAAACCTATGATCTACTACCCGCTCAGCACGCTGATGTTGGCGGGTATCCGGGATATCCTGATCATCTCGACTCCCCACGACCTGCCCGCCTTCAAGCGCCTGTTTGGGGATGGCAACGAACTCGGCCTGAATTTCACTTACGCCGAACAACCCAAACCGGAAGGACTTGCACAAGCCTTCATCATTGGGGCGGACTTCATTGGAGAAGACCAAGTTGCCTTGGTCCTGGGGGACAACATTTTTTACGGTCAAGGGTTCCGCAAGATTCTCGCCAATGCAACGCAGTGCGAGTCAGGTGCAACCGTATTCGGTTACCGAGTCACCGACCCGACCGCTTATGGTGTCGTCGAGTTCGACAAAAACGGTAAAGCAATCAGCATCGAAGAGAAGCCAGAACAACCAAAGTCAAACTACGCGGTCCCTGGCCTTTATTTCTACGACAACGACGTCGTCGACATTGCCGCCAAGCTCAAACCATCACCGCGAGGTGAACTCGAGATCACCGCCGTCAACGACGCTTACCTCAAGCGCGGCGACCTCAATGTTGAACTCTTCTCACGCGGATTTGCCTGGCTCGATACAGGCACAAAAGACAGCCTCCTGGACGCATGCAACTTTGTCGCCGCGGTCGAAAAACGCCAAGGCCTCAAAATCGCCTGCCTTGAAGAAATCGCCTACGAGCAAGGCTTCATCGATTCGGCCCAACTCAAAACCCTCGCCCAATCCTACCGCAACGACTATGGCGAATACTTGGAAAGAGTGGCGAGTTTTGAAAGCTAGCCACTAGCCACTAGCCACTAGCCACTAGCCACTAGCCACTAGCCACTAGCCACTAGCCACTAGAAACGAGAAACGAGAAACGAGAAAATCCGTCCCCTCGCCACTCGAAGCGAAGCGATCTCGCCTCTCGCCTCTGGCCTCTTTTCAAAGCTCCCACCCCAACTGCCCGCCTCACTTAACCTGACTCTGCTAGCCAGCCTTTCGCAGTTCCTTGCCAATAGCCACCGAACATCTCGACAGATATCTCAGCAGCCTTGACGCCATGAGCCCGGGCCACACCAATCGTTTCACTCGCGCACTTCGTCAAATTGACGGTATCGCGAGGCAATTGCGAATGCCAATCGCCGTCGCAGGTGGCTTGGCCGGCATCCAGCACCAGACCGGTGTGACCACGCTCGACATCGACCTTGTGATCCCAAGCGGGCGATCGGATGAGTTCGGATGTGCTGCTGAAACCGCCGGATTTCGATGGATCAATCGCTCGGACAATGGATGGCACCGATTCGTCATGGATGATGTCGAAGGCGAAGTATCGATCGAGTGCCTGCCTGCCGGAAAAAACTCGCCCCGCGACGCGGAAGACGCACCGCCGATTCCGGAACCAGAAGAACTGGGCGTATCCTCAGGGTTGGGCTACGCCAACCTGACCGGATGGGTATTGATGAAACTCGTCGCCAATCGCGACAAAGACCGATACCACCTCGGTGAGGCCGTCAAACAAATGGACGAAGCAAAGATCGCGATGGTCGTCCAGCACCTGCGAAAATATCCCACGCGCTACTTGCGAGAGTTCCAAAGAATTCTGCAGGCGTGCCAAAACGAAGACTCCAGAAACTGGTAACGCAACTAGCAACTAGCAACTAGCAACTAGCAACTAGCAACTAGCAACTAGCAACTAGCAACTAGCAACTAGCAACTAGCAACTCGCAACTCGCAACTCGCAACTCGCAACTCGCCTCTCGCAACTCGCCTCTCGCCTCTCGCCTCTCGCCTCTCGCCTCTCATGAAATACCTCGTCACCGGTGTCGCCGGATTCATTGCCAACCGAGTCGCCGCCCAGCTACTGGACGCAGGCCACTCCGTCGTCGGCATCGACAATGTCAATGACTACTACGACGTGCGATTGAAAGAACACCGTCTCGAGAAACTGGAATATGAGAACTTCCAGTTCGTGCGAGGTGACATCGAAGACCGGAAATTGTTGGACGCAGTGTTTGACGAACACGACTTTGATGCCGTCATCAACCTCGCCGCTCGTGCGGGGGTTCGATACAGCATGGAAAACCCGCACGTCTACATGACGACCAACGCGATGGGCTCGCTCAATCTGCTGGACCAAATGCAGAAACACGGCATTCAAAAATACGTCCTTGCATCGACCTCGTCGCTGTACGCCGGCCAACCCATGCCCTTCAGCGAATCGCTTCCTGTAAACACACCGATCTCGCCTTACGCCGCCTCAAAAAAGTCAGCCGAGATGATGGCCCATGCCTATCACCATCTCTACGGCATCGACGTTTCCATCTGCCGTTACTTCACGGTTTATGGCCCGGCCGGCCGGCCGGACATGTGCATATTCCGGTTCATCAAATGGATCGACGAAGGAACCCCGATTGAGTTATTCGGCGACGGCGAGCAAGCCCGCGACTTCACCTACGTCGATGACATCGCCCGCGGCACCATCGCCGCGATCCGTCCGGTTGGGTTCGAGGTCATCAACCTCGGTGGCGGAGGCCAACCGGTCTCCCTCAACACCGTCATCGCCGGTCTAGAAGAGCGAGTCGGCAAAAAGGCCAAGCTCGAGCACAAGACCTTTCACAAAGCCGACATCAAGCTCACCCAAGCTGACATCAGCAAAGCCAATCAATTGCTCGACTGGCACCCCCAAACCGACCTCGAAACGGGTTTGACCGCCTGTGTCGACTGGCACAACGAAAACAAGCCTTGGGCCAGTAATCTTCTGCTGCCGTAGCCATGGAAGAAGGATCGATATACGGAATACGAATGACGAAAATTCGCAACTAACAACCGCTCTTTCTTTGCAGTATACCCCCATGCCGTTCACGCGTGCACGAAAGAACTGTTGGAGAAGCATGCGAATATGTCTATTGTCGGCCATTGAAATTTGAACTGATGAATATACCGCTTCACGTTACAAAGTCCTTCCTACCACCCCAGGAAGAATACGTTGCTCGCCTTGCCACAATATGGAAAACCGGACAACTGACCAACAACGGACAGCTGGTCCAGCTGCTCGAGAAAAGACTTTGTGAACGATTGCAGATAGATCGCTGCCTGTTGGTCAGCAACGGCGATGCTGGACTGCAGTTGTCGATTCGAGCTCTGAAACTGAATGGAGAGGTTATTACGACTCCGTTTTCTTATATCTCGACCCTTTCCAGCCTTTTATGGTTGGGCCTGCAGCCTGTCTTTGTCGACATCGACTCCGAGAGGCTGACGATCGATCCCACAAAAATCGAACAGGCCATCACGTCCCGCACCTCCGCCATTTTGGTCACTCATGTTTATGGTCGGCCCTGCGATGTGGTAGCAATCGAAGCAATCGCCAAGCGGTACGACTTACGTGTAATCTATGACGCCGCTCACGCCTTCGCCGTGGACTATCTAAATCAGCCGCTTCCAAAGTCTGGCGACATCTCAATGATCAGCTTGCATGCGACCAAGTTGTTTCACACCGGCGAGGGAGGCCTGCTGGTAGCTAATGATCCGGAATTACATGAGCAAGTGGAATGGCATCGGCGATTCGGGCATCGGGGCAATGACGCGTTCCATGGCGTAGGAATCAACGCAAAAATGTCGGAGCTTCACGCTGCAATGGGACTATGTGTGCTTGATCATATGGATGGAATCATCGAGCACCGAAGGAAGACCTGTGAAGCCTATCGTGAACGCTTGTTTACAGCGGAAGACCGTGTGCAGCTATTAGCACCTGTAACCGGGGCGACCGAAAACCACGCTTACTTCCCCGTTTTGTTCTCTTCCGAAAAACACCTTCTGAGGGCAATGAGAATCATGCGAAAAGAGGAGATTTATCCAAGACGATATTTCTTCCCAGCTCTACACCGAGCTTTTCCTAATTTAACAGGTGAGCATTCCTTGCCGGTGGCGGAGAGTATCGCCGAACGTGTCCTATGCTTGCCACTTTCACACGGCACCAGCGAATTCGACATCGAACGTGTGGCCGCAGCCGTTTTGGGAAGGTAACCAGCATTTTCACACGCTATCACGAAGCACCCCAGTTCAGAGTCAAACAAATCTATACACCTCTATTTCCACCCTTGGTTGTTGAGCTCCCCGCAATCCAATGAATTACTCCCAAGATCGTGAACGATCCTTTCTGACTAATTCCGAATTAGAATCCATCGGGCTGGCAGATTTCGGGAGTAACGTGCTAATAAGTCGGTATGCAAGACTTTACAACCCGCAATCGATTCGACTCGGGAGCAATGTGCGAGTAGACGACTTCAGCATTTTGAGCGCCGGCAAATACATCGAAATTGGTTCGTACGTACATGTGGGCGCGTTCTCCTCCTTCTATGGAAAATTCGGCATTACCATTGCAGACTACGCGAATATATCGTCACGTGTTTCCATCTTCACTGAGTCTGATGATCACACGGGCGCGACGCTGACCAACCCCACTATTCCGAATGCCTTGAAAACACATCAAACTTGCGGGTCAGTTTGCGTGGAAGAACATGTTGTCATATATACGAATAGCACGGTCCTTCCAGGCGTAATCCTGTCTGAAGGATCCGTATTAGGAGCGCATTCATTGGCTAAAACGAACCTAGATCCCTGGACAATCAATGTCGGCGTTCCCAGCAAAAAGATTGGCAAAAGAAATCAAGACCTGCGGACCCAATTGAAACAAATCGACGCGTCAAGTGCCGTGACCAGGAAAGAGCTCTAGAATTCGATTTGAATGCTTGCTCTTCGACTGTGCGAAGATATTGCCGCCAAAACCGCAGAACTTCCATCGAAAACTTGCATCAAAATAAAAAACGCCTCAATCCCCGAAAACACCAACTTCACCGGCGACCGCTTCCATTGGATGCCGTAATGCGTGGTTCGAAGTTGACCTATTGGAAGTGTAACCTGGCTTTCTAGATTGTCTATAGTGAAAACTGCACGCTCCGCGGTCCTTTGGAGCGGGATGGACATTCTCATAAGACAGAGTGTGACGTTCGCTGTCTCAATTGTAATGGCGAGACTGTTGTCGCCAGCAGAATTCGGGACCGTAGCGCTTCTCGCAATTTTTTTGGCTGTCGCGACTATCTTTACCGATTGCGGATTCTCGTCGGCGTTGATCCAAAGCCAGAATGTGAGTCACGATGACGAGTCAACAATATTCTGGTTTAACCTGTCTATGGGACTCGTGATCTGCCTGCTTTTGATCACTGCCGCACCCTCAATTTCTTCATTCTACGAGGTCCCATCACTCACACCGATCACGTATTTACTCGCTGGAAATATTTGGTTGACTAGTCTCGGCTCCATTCATTCGACGCTGCTGACAAAAAGACTTGAGTTTCGAACGCTGATGAAGGTTGGGCTGATTGCTTCGATCAGCTCTGGCGTTGTAGGTATTTCGATGGCTTTATGGAATTTTGGTGTGTGGTCACTCGTTGGCATGACGCTTTCAGGCACTGCATCGTCAACCGGCTTGCTCTGGATGCTCCATTCATGGCGCCCCCGCTTTGTGTTCAAAACCAATTCTCTCCGGCGATTCTTTCGCTTTGGTGGCTACCTGCTCGCCTCCGGGCTTATGGATGCCGTCTACACCAAAGGTTACGCAGTCCTGATAGGTAGATTCTTTGGTGTGAGAGAACTGGGTTTCTATAACCGAGCCAACACGACCCAGCAAATGCCGGTAGGGATTTTGACCAACATCCTTTCACGGGTTGCGTTTCCACTGTTCTCTGCCGCGAATGCCAAGCCGGCAAAGCTTCGGCGTGGAGCGCAAATTGCGGTTCAATCTATCACGATGATTTCGGTGCCAGCGTTATTGGGCCTGGCGGCGGTTGCTGATCCTTTTGTATTGGTGGTTTTCGGAAAGCAATGGCTTTCCGCTGCCCCAATTTTGGAAGTGCTCTGTATCGCTGGTCTATTCTGGCCGCTGCATATAATCAATCTAAATCTCTTGAAGGCAACCGGACATTCAGACCTGTTCTTTCGTCTGGAGGTGATCAAGAAAGTAATCGGCATAGCCAGTTTAGTTGTCGGAGCTTCGTTTGGCGTGATGGGCATTGCCTACAGCCACATTTTCTTTAATTGCGTTGGTTTCGCGATTAATTCGTTCTACACAGGCAAACACTTGAATTACGGGTTTCAAAAACAACTTGCGGATGTGCTGCCAGTCGTGCTGACTGGAGGAATAATGGCAGCAATTATCAAGTCGCTAGATCACCAAATTGATCTTGTTGACGCAGCCCGACTTCCTCTCTTAGTTGCGATAGGCATTGTTTCTTATGCTGGGATAGGTTTAATTCTTCTCCCTAATCAAATCCGCACAGTAAGACAAGTCGCTTCACGGCCTAGTTAAAGGTCGTAGATTGATCTGGGGCGACCTATCGCATTTTAGATTTCCCCTTTTCAGCCGTAAGAACCGCCGGGTTGGACAATCGCCAAGTCGTTTCTTCACCGAAACCAACGCGAGTTAGCAAGGCAGTGATATCTCGCGCGATGAGCACCTAGTTTTCACCAACAGAGAAATCAACTTCTTAGAATCGCAACTTCTCAAAATATCAGTGCGATGCGAGACCAATTTCATCTTCGAATTCGATTAGCGATGACAATCGCAAAAGTGCTGCAGGCGTATTCGAAAAGGCCTTGGTGCACATTCATCGATCGCATTAGGTCCCCGCAATCCAAAGCTTGCAATACATGACGCCGTTTTGCCGAACCTTCAAGCATCTTTACTGTTTTTATGCCAAACTCACTACCTCTAGTTCAACAAAACACCTATAAATCGGAACGCCCTAAAGTATCGGTGTGTTGCATTACATATAACCATCGCAAGTTTATCGAACAGTGTATCGCAGGGATTCTTACGCAGGAAACAGATTTTCGTGTTGAGATCTTAATACACGACGACGCCTCGACCGATGGCACCAGCCAGATAGTCAGGCGCTACGCGGAACAATACCCTCACCTCATCAAGTGCATCTGCCAAGAGGTCAACCAGTATTCAAAGGGAGAAAGAGCGTTCCCAAGGCTAATTGCACAGTCCAAAGGTGACTATATCGCCTTCTGTGAAGGCGATGATTTCTGGAACTGTTCACGGAAACTGCAAGATCAAGCCAAATTTCTAGCTGAAAACCAAGAGTACGCAATTTGCTTTCACGACACTGACATGGTTGACGAGGATGGTAAATTAATCTCGGGTTCACTTCTCGACCGAGCAGTGGCGGAAACGCCCGTCTACACTGCGGAAGACATTATTGGTGGCAAGCAGATCCCCACCCTATCTGCAATGTTCGTCAATCGTCCTATCCGCTTCGTCAGGCAGTACTTTTCTATTACGAACGAAGATAACTACATTTTCTCGATGCTTTCTGAATATGGCAATGCGTACAAGATTGAAGGCAACAGAGGATCTTATAGACGACACGGAGGGGGAGTTTGGTCTTCAATGCCCCAATGCCAGCAACGTTTAGCCGCGATGGCTTCCAAGCGTGCAATCACTATTGGGATTTCAAGTCAATACCGTTCCTTCGCTGCTTTTCGCTATGGTCGACACGCCGCGCGAACGTTTCTGTTTTCGTTGGCACTTCTCGAGATCAAACCAGCGGCTAAAAGCCTGCTTCACTACTTGGAGAGTTTGGTATTGTGCTTGTTCTATTCTCTTCATTACCACAAGGGACCGATCGCAGGCATGGCACGGTTCGCTTCTCTGTTGATCCCACCCGCTCGGTTGTTAAGTCGATCGAGCAAATAGAGATGGCTAGGTCCAAGAGCGTTTCGATTTTTGCAGATAGCAGATCTGGTCAATTGCTTCGAGTTGAGCGGTTTTCGCCGGTTCAATCGCATGACGAGTAACTTGTAAGATGCAGATAGCGACTTCACAACGAACCGTTGAATTACATAAGAATGTTTTCCTGAGCCGATCTGGAGTTGCCCTGAAGTGGCCGCTGCGTCTTCTTGCAGGATCCGTGTGGCCGAACCACCCAACAGGACATTTCTATCGATACGCAATGGCCAAGCGTCTCCTGTCGAAGACGGTAAGCCTCGACGACAAGAGAACCTACTCATTCGTGCACAATCATTGGTCTCGCGGCTACCATCACTGGATTGTCGAGTCCCTGGTCCGTCTGCTGCAACTCCACGATGAGGCATCTCGGCCGTTAACAATTTTAGTTCCGGAAGACTACCCAGGGTTCGCCCATCAATGTCTCGAAATGTTACGTGGCCGGCACGAAATCGCGTTCATACCAGCTAACTCAAATGCGAAGATCCCGAAAGCCTTGGTAGTGCCAAATCCGGCCTACAAGATTTTTGATCCGCAGACGATGGAGAGTTTAAGAAACTGGGTCTGGAATTCGTCACAGTTGGACCGTTTTAATGTAGTTCCACACAGACGGGTTTACATCAGTCGTCAATTTGCGCAAATGCGTCGTGTTGAGAATGAGCGAGAGGTACAGGGTTTCATGCGCGATGAAGGATTTGAGATCGTGCACACGGAGAATCTAAGCTTCGATGATCAAGTTAGAATGTTCTTTGAGACCAAGGCACTCGTGGGAATCCATGGAGCAGGACTAACAAATCTGCTGTTTATGCATCCTGGTACAAGCGTTTTGGAGTTTCGCCGATCGCCGATCGAGGGCAAGACAACTTGGAACCAGTGCTTCCAAAGTCTTGCTTTAGCGGCTGGCGTCCGGCACTCGCTGCTTGATTGTGATGCGGGATCCAATGATGCAAAGTGTCTGGGCAGAGCAAATCTGCATGTTAATCTGAAGCGATTATCGAATTCGCTCACTCAGTTAGGATAGATTGAATATATGTGGAACACACTGAAGTGGGTATTGACGCCAGGGCTGCATTACGTTACCCGATTGAGGAGATGGTTCGATATTCTTCGCAACATGCGTGGCTTGTCCGTGCGAGACTGTCTGTCACTATACACTTCTGCGATTTTCTCCTTCGCAGATTCAGTTCGGGATGTTCGTGTCTGGCGTGATCCCGTTCTCGTTCGCTCTGCTACTCTATCCGTTCAGTCCTTGGGGCTTTTTGAAGTCCGCGCGTTTTGCGATGACCTGTGGCATGTTGCTCCTATGCGCGAACAGGCAATCAGCAACCTATTGAACGAGGAGCTTGGGCCAGGCGATATTTTTGTCGATGTTGGTGCGAACATTGGGTGCTATTCGGTGCTGGGAGGTCGACTCGTTGGAGAATCCGGACGTGTCCTCGCGGTCGAGATGATGCCGCCGACCCTCGTGCAGCTGAGAAAGAATATTGTGTTGAATGAGCTTGCAAACGTGGAGGTCATTGAATCAGGACTGGCAGAAGTTTCGGGTTTGGAAGTGCCTGTGCAATTGCCAGGCGGCAAGTATGGCCAAGCGAGCTTAATTAACAGTCAGTCTTCGATAGCGACTGAGCAAACGCACTTGATAACGACGAAGACACTAGATGAAGTCTGTTGCGGTCTAGAGGAAATCAAGGTCATGAAGATCGATGTCGAGGGTGTCGAAGAACGTGTTATTCAAGGCGGTGAAGAGGCTCTTGCGAAAACAAGGTGTCTTATCTTTGAGGATCTTTCGCGTGAAGATTTAGATTGTCCTCTGACGTTGAGGCTGAATGCGCTCGGATTCCGAACAGAGATGTTGGACAAAAACAATAAGGTGGCATGGAATTCCAATGTCTAGAGACAGAGGATTCGAAGGGACTGGGAGGTGTTTGGTTGCCTGGGGTACACGGCGTGGTTGCGTTTCCGCATAAACCCGGTGCGGGAGAAATTTCCACAGCATGATCTTGAAGCGATGAAGTTTCGGCATGGAGCTTACGTTGCGAGCATTGCTGATTAAGTCAAACGATGCGTACTTCTTTTATTTCGTTTTTTGGCTGGGTGTGATGAAGGCATCTAATACCATTGCACTCCTGACTCCTGATTTGAGGGGAGGTGGTGTTGAACGGATACGGCTCACGTTGGCTAAGGAATTTCGAAGCCTTGGATATGACGTTGAGTTTGTTCTTGCTCAAGCTCGCGGAGACTTGCTGGAGGAAGCGAAACGCGACTTTCCCGTGGTTGATCTCGCATGCAACCGTATGCGATCGGTGCCCGTTGCTCTTCGGCGATATCTGCGAACACGCAAGCCAGCGGTGCTTTGCTCGGCAATGTGGCCGTTGACCGCAATTGCACCGCTTGCTGCCCTTAACACCGGAACTCGTGTGGTTGTTTCCGAACACGGAATTCTTTCGGCACAATACCGGAGTTGGGGGAGTACGCACCGCTTGGGCTTGCGTTCGTCTACTGCTGCTGGTTATCGCATGGCACACGAACGCGTTGGTGTTTCGTCTGGTGTGGCACGAGACATGGCCAAGCTGTCAGGTATGCCGGTGAACCGATTTCGCGTGATCAACAACCCGATCCCACCAAGTGCAGCGACTACGCCCGATGAGTTAGCGAAAGCGAGTGCGTTCTGGTCTGTCCCCAAGGGCGGCCGCATCATCACGGTGGGGACGCTGAAAAAAGTCAAGAATCATGAACTACTTCTTCGGGCGTTTTCGATGATGGCGACCGCGGGAACGGAGGTGCTCCTTCTTGGTGACGGTGAATTGCGTTCGGAACTGCAGGAACTCAGCAATCAACTTGGAGTTGCAGACCGCGTTATTTTTGCTGGTTTCCATTCGGATCCAACGGCCTTTTATCAGACTGCGGATCTGTTTGTTCTGTCGTCAGACTTCGAAGGGTTTGGCAATGTGATCGTTGAGTCGCTCGCATCTGGTACCCCCGTGGTGTCGACGAACTGCCCCGCCGGACCGGCAGAGATTTTGGAAGATGGCCGCTGGGGAGAGCTGACCCCCGTCGGTGACGCACCGGCCCTTGCAGCGGCAATGGACGCTTCACTCGCCAGGCAACATGATGAAGAAGCGCTTAGGAAGCGAGCGCGTGACTTCTTGCCATCCTTTGCAGCCAATCATTACCTGGACGCCTTCGGACTGCTATGACCCCGACGCTCTACATTACCCGCAATGGAATGCTGGAACCACTGGGACAATCCCAGGTTCTTTCGTATTTGCGGGGGCTTTCAACGGACTATCAGATCACGCTGATCAGTTTCGAGAAGCCGGAGGATTGGGCGGATACGGAGGCGGTGGCGAGAGTGAGGGCGGATTGTGCTTTGAAGGGAATTCGATGGTTACCGCAACGGTTTCACTATCGGCCCAAGATACTAGCTCCGGGTTGGAGCATGATGACTTTCCTTTGGTTGTGCTTAAGGGAGGTACGTCGTGGAAACGCGGAATTAATCCATGCTCGCAGCTACATTCCCGCGTTTGTGGCGATGATCACGCGGCGACTGACGGGGACCCCCTACATCTTTGATATGCGAGCATTGTGGCCAGAAGAAATGATTACGGCTGGTAGGCTGAGGCGTAATTCGTGGATCCACCATGCAATTGTCTGGGCCGAACGGACTTGTTTAAAACGGGCCGATACCGTGGTTACTTTGACACAGGCAGCGGTGATCTACTTGAAGAAAAGATACCCTGATGAACTTGATGGTCAAAGTATTGTGGTAATTCCCACCTGTGCCGACCTTGACCGTTTTACGCCACCGCTCTCTCCACCCCTCGGTCCCCCCATCTTCTCCTGCATTGGCACTGTCTTGAGCGGTTGGTTCCGAACGGAATGGCTTCGACAGTTTCTCCAGGTTGCTTCTGAGCAAGACGACTCCGCATTGTTTGAGATCGTTACCCGTGATGACGCGGAACAAGTCCGCCATGCAATCGATCCAGCGAATACGCTCGGTGCACGCCTCCAAATCTTTGCTCGCACACCGCAGGACATGCCCAGGACCGTCCAGCGCCAGACTACATCGGTCATGTTCTACGCGGGCGGCGAAACATCTGAGCTGGGGCGTTCTCCAACAAGAATGGCTGAAATCCTTGGCTGTGGTATCCCAGTGGTGGCCAACGAGGGAGTCGGCGACGTCGCCTCGATTGTTAGAGAACATCGCGTTGGTGTTATCGTAGAAAATGAGACACCGGAAGCGATGCTTGCTGCGTGGCGACATCTTATGAATCTAAGAGCGGACCCTGAGCTTTCAAAACGCTGTCGCTCCGCGGCTGAACGAGTCTTTTCTCTGGAGGCGGGAACCCGTCATTATCGCGAAATCTACCATGAGATCGTTGCTGATCGTCACTTGGATGGGGCGAACGAAAGAGGATGAGACGTCTTCCACTTTTACCTCGTTCTCTATTTCGCAGTTGCGTCTGAAATGATAGTTGCGGGAAACGCTGATCGACCGGATGCTACTCGAAATGGCAACTGCGTTACGACGACCGGCAAAACGAGACAAATTTACAGCCTGCAAGTCGGCCGGGCGGTGGCGGCAGTCGCTGTGTTGCTCCACCACTTAGCGGTGGATGCGCCACCCCTCCTCGGCGTTGATGAACCTCGCTTTTTCCAAGTCTTCCACTTCGGCTATTTAGGAGTTGATTTCTTCTTCGTTCTGTCCGGCTTCATTATATGTTACTCAACGATAAATTCGAAGCGAGAAACCACTTTTATTCGATTCGCGTGGATGCGGATCAATCGCATTTTCACGCCCTATCTGCCGGTCGGCGTGGCTATGGCCGTCGCATACACAATGTTGCCCGGCTTATCTAACAGTGCTCGGAGTTGGGGGTGGCTAACGACAGTGACTCTGATACCAACGGAGCTGCCACCGGCGCTCAGCGTTGCATGGACGCTTAAGCACGAGATAATGTTCTATTTATTCTTCGCCGTGTGCTTGAGGATCGGTAAATTGGAAAAGGGATTCATTGTCTGGGCGTCAATGATCGTTCTTTCGATGGTTGCCAGCAATGTTGATTTTGAATCCCCAGTACTGGACCAATTCCTTTCTCCAATCAACTTAGAATTCGTGTTCGGGTTTTTCGTCGCCCGCCTAATCGCACACGATAAGTCTATGCGACCTATTCGCTGTATTCTAGGTGCCGCAATCATGCTCGGTGTGTGGTGTTTTCTAGGTGCGGAGCGGTCGGAGTCGTGGATCTTTGGGTTGGCGATTGCATTCCTACTTCATTTGATCGTCACGAATGAACTTCAGCTCGAATACGAGTCCCCGGGGGCGCTGGTTTACTTAGGAAATGCGTCCTATTCGATTTATTTAGTGCACCTTCCAGTGATGGCGGTATCGCTGCGACTCCTCCATCGCTTTGAGTCGTCGCTGGGGGGCGCGTTTGGGTTGACTGCAGCGGCGTGCATGATCGCAGGGTGCGTCTATCACTCGACCTTCGAATCACCAGCTGTCCGCTTTTTCAATCGTCAACTTGACATCCGCGCGAAGTGGATCTTAGGTAACCGCCGATGATCTACGTATTGCTCTTCAGTGCTATGCTCGCGTTGCGGTATTTTTCCGGAACTGCGACAGCGGCTAATCGGCTTGCTTATCGTTGCCTACTAGTGGCGTTGTTTCTTTTCAGCGCGTTTCGTTTTGAGGTTGGTCCGGACTGGACCGGCTACTTGAACATTTTCAATATCCAGCGTTGGTCGAGTTACCTCGAGGCATCGACACGAAGTGAGCCGGGATATTGGATACTCAATCAATTCATCCTTGAGATGGGATGGTCATATCCCTGGGTCAATGTGTTTTCTTCACTAGTTTTCTTCGCGGGGCTGCACACGATCGCGAAACGACAACCCGACCCGTTGGGGTTTCTAGTACTTTCCTTCCCGATTTTGATCGTGAACATGCCGATGTCGGCGGTGCGGCAGGCGATGGGAATTGGGATGCTATGTTTCGCCTACATCGCCTTCTCCGAAAAGAAAACGGTTTTATTCGTGACCCTGATTCTGTTTGGTGCATCGTTCCACAACAGCATCTTGGTGTTCCTGCTGCTCGTGCCGCTCGTCGGAGGCCAATATACGCGCAACCGGTTGATCCTCTCCGGGCTTTTGGCAATTCCCGGGGTTGTTGCTTTGGCGAGCACACGTAGCGCGGAAGTGATGCAGTCCCGCTACATCGAATCCAATACGGAAGCAGCGGGTGCAGTCTTTCGAGTGGGGATATTGCTAGCAACAGGACTGTTCTTTCAATGGAAGCTAAAAGGAACCTGGCGTCAACTTTATCCCGACGAATTTAAATTGGTCAGCATTGGTAGTTTGATTATGCTGACTGTTGTTCCTGTCATACTTGCTTCCACCGTGATTGCTGACCGTTTTGGGTACTACTTAATTCCGATTGAATTGACTATTTTCACTCGCATGCCTTACTTGTTGCAGACCGATCGCTACCGAAGATTTTATTGTGCCGCACCCTACATCGGATTGCTATTGATGTTTGCAGTTTGGACTCAGAAGTCTTGGATTTTTCAGCTGGCCTATCTACCGTACGAAACATGGTTGTTTGGATTCCCGTCCGGCAGTCGCTATTAAGCAGTTCGGCAGGAATGATCGGGTAGAACCTCACTTAGGCGAGTCTCTCTGAGACTCGCAAATGACAGCGTCTCGAAGAGACGCCGCTACGCGATCAAGCCCAAGGACTCCTGCTCACGTGCTTAGTTGCATCATTCGACGCCCATTCGGACCACAGGGCCGGAACCGTGGCCAACGCCAACCGGCTGAAAAGTTCGGTAAAAGCAACTTCTTCTTCAATCTCTCTCAATTCCTTTTCTATTGTCTGAACTAAGTCCAAAACGGGTAACATTTGTTAGCGATGGCACCCTTGCGCCAACCACGAGATTTCGAGTGGATCCTGTGGCATCCCTGCTGTGCCAGCGCGGGTGGCAAACTAGATCCATCTATGGCTATGGCGTCTTCGACCAAAGCATTCCAGCTTGGCATCTGCGAAAGCTTTATCGCTTCGCGTGTCGAGCCAAGCGTGCCGTGACCACCGCAATGCTTCCGTCCGATAGCCCCGTGCTCCTGCAACGCTTGGCGATTCCGACCTGGGGAACGCCAGAATCGATCCTTTGCGGACGCAACAACAAGATCGTGTTTGATTTTGACGATGCGATCTTCATGGACCCCTACCTGCGTGAAAGCCGATCACGCCGGTCGGCACTGAACCGAATATTTGATCGTTCTGCTCATGTCGTAGCAGGAAATCAATGGTTAGCCAGCCACGTCAAGGCAGACACTCCTGTTTCGGTCATTCCGACCTGCATTGATACCGACCGATACGTGCCGATTTCGAGTCATACCGATCGACCGATCCGGATCGGATGGATGGGGACCGCAACCAACCTTCGTTTCTTGGAACAGTTGGTTCCTGCGATCACCGAGCTTCGAAAAAAGCATGACTTTGAATTTTGTCTTTGCAGCGATGTCCAAAACGATGGGCTGCTCAACAAGCTTGGTGCGAGCTTCGAACGTTGGAGCCCCGAACGGGAAATCGAAATACTCCAATCATTTGAAGTTGGTCTGATGCCGCTATCCAACCAAGATTGGTCGCGAGGAAAATGTGCGTTCAAGTTGATTCAGTACCAGGCGGTCGGGATTGCCACGGTCAGTTCCGCAATTGGAATGAACGAGGAAGTCGTCACCGATGGCGAAAACGGCTTTTTGGCACACAATGAAAATTGGGCAGAGCCACTCGATCAACTTCTTTCTGATGGTGACTTGCGAGCACGCATGGGAACGTTGGCTCGCCAAACGGCGGTGGAACGCTATTCACTCCCGGTTGCAGCAGATGCGTATGAATCGATTTTTGATTCGTTGATTTGCCGATGAGCTCGTTTGCGAAATTCGGATTGCCCAGGTCCCAACGCCACAAAAGTGGAGTGGTTTGCCGCTTGGGAAGATCAATCAGCTTCCGGGGACAAGCAAGCTGATGTGTGGCGTCACTGGCCTCGTTGGACTCCGCTCGGCTGACCGAATTGCCGAGATGACGGATCGGCTGATTCATCGTGGCCCCGATGGCGGGGCGACATGGACTAGCGACGACAGCGTCCTCTCGCTCGGCCACCGACGTTTGTCCATCATCGATCCGCGAGTCGTCAGCGCGCAACCGATGCGTTCGCGATGCGAACGCTACGTCATTGTTTTCAATGGCGAGATTTATAATTTCCGGGAACTACGCGCGAAGTTGTCGGGACACCCTTTTCGCACCGAGTCGGACACGGAGGTGTTGCTGGAGACCATTGCCAAGCTGGGTGTTTGCGAAACGCTTTCGTTGCTCAATGGCATGTTCGCGTTTGCCGTCTACGACACCCATCGCAAACAACTTCACTTAGCCATCGACCGGCTGGGAGAGAAACCACTTTACTACGGCGAGGTGCAAGGAACGGCCGAACCCGTTTTTGCGTTTGCTTCCGAGTTGAAGGCACTCACTTGCATTCAAGGCTTCTCCAATCCTATCGATGACGAAGCCCTCACTTCATATCTTCGCTACAACTATGTTGCCGCTCCTAGGTCGATTTACCAGGGAATCCGCAAACTTGAACCGGGTCAACATCTGATTTTCCATCTCGGTGAGGGGCATGCTGAGCTCGCGGAATCGCATCTTTACTGGGATGCACAACAGGTAATCGAGCAGTCACTCGCAAATCCATTGGTTGGTTCCGAGCAGCAACTTCTCGACGGGTTGGAGGACCAAATCCGGCAATCGGTGGCATCACGGATGGTTGCGGATGTTCCCCTGGGAGCTTTCTTGTCCGGCGGTTACGACTCAACCTTGGTCGTGGCGATGATGGCGGCTTCGGTAAATCAACCCGTTCGAACTTTTTCGATCGGTCAGCAGGATCCACTCTATAACGAAGCCGATCACGCTCGCGCAGTCGCCGAATACCTGGGGACGGATCACACCGAGTGGATACTATCGCCCGAGGATGCATTGGAAGTCATTCCAAAACTGGGGGAGATGTTTTGCGAGCCGTTTGCTGACGCATCCCAAATCCCAACTTACCTTGTCGCGAATATGACCCGGCAACATGTGACGGTGGCACTGTCGGGCGATGGAGGCGACGAGTTGTTCGGAGGATACAACAGACATTTCCGGGCCGGCAGTCTTTGGTCCCGAATCAGACGAGCTCCCGTTTGGTCTCGCAAAATGCTGGCCCACGCCATCCAGAGCGTTTCAGCGACGCAGTGGGACCAACTTTACAAGCGATTCTCTTTTTTGCGTGGACGACGTGGCGAATTTGCTTTGCCGGGTGTCAAGCTTCATAAGCTAGCGGGAGTCTTGCATTCAAACTCACCAATTGATCTCTATCAACGTCTTGCATCTGTCAACCAGCAGCCGCTGAGTTTGCTCCGAGGTGGTCAAGAACCAAAAGATCGGCTATCGGAATCAAACGATTTGATCGATAGCATGCAGTTTGAAGAGTTGATGATGTTCTTGGACATGGTGAGTTACTTGCCAGGCGACATCTTGGCCAAAGTCGACCGGGCAACCATGGCGACGAGCTTGGAATCCAGAGTTCCACTCTTGGATCATCGATTGGTCGAACACGCTTGGCGAATGCCGCTTTCGATGAAGATTCGCAATGGCGATGGAAAGTGGGCACTCAAACAAATTGTTCATCGCCATGTTCCCAAGGAGATGATGGAACGGCCGAAGATGGGCTTTTCGATTCCGCTTTCACGTTGGCTGCGAGGCCCTTTACGGGATTGGTCAGCTAATCTTTTAGATCGAGACCGGCTGTCGGCAGACCGACATTTCGATGTCGATGCAGTCCATCGCTTGTGGAACGCTCATCTGTCGGGCAAACAGGAAAACGAACATCAGCTTTGGGCTGTCCTGATGTTCCAAAGCTGGAAAGAAAGTCACATTTGACTGCCTGGGTGCTGTTGGCCGCGACGCTGGCGGCGATCTTCGTCTATGGCAATCGCATGGGTGCGGACTGGTTGGCGGGGACTCTCGAGAAGCAGTTCCGCGAGATGAATCCGCTTCAGGGTCCAGTTTTCGAACGTGTCATATTGCTGGGTGGAGCGACTGGTGAAACAGATGCCGGCGGTTTACAGGTAAACGAAAACGGCGACCGGGTCGTGATGGCCGCTCGACTGTTTCATTGCGGCAAAGCGAAACGAATCTATTGCTCGGGGATTCGTAAAGCTGACAACAGTCGGTTTGCGACTGACGAAGCGGAACAATCTCGTATCATCTTGCTAGAACTCGGTGTGCCCGATTCAATCATAGAGAAGATCGGTGGGTGCAATACAGCGGAAGAAATGATGGCGGTCAGCGCCATTTCCGCAGGAGAGCCGGTCGGAATCGTCAGCTCTGCGTGGCATCTTCCCCGGGTGCTCCGCCTGGCGAAACAATCTGGTGTTGATGCGGTGCCAATCCCATGCGGTTTTCTCTGCAATCTGAATCGTAAACGCGACTGGCGAGCCCGGACGAAAGATTTCATTCCGGGACACCGAGCTATGATGATGAACACCTACACGCTTCGCGAATACATCGCGATGGCCCTCAGTCGATGACTTGGCTATCGTCCCCTGCCTCACCATGATGTGACCGCCAATTTCAAATCCCATTCACAGCCGACCATATTGCGACGGTACGAAAAGGCCATCCGAGGAAAGGTCTAATCGCTCAAAATCCATCGTGCTCTTTGCCAACACAGATTGGTACCTTTACAACTTCCGTGGTGGACTGGCGCGTGAACTCAAGTCACAGGGGCACCAAGTCACCATGGTTTCGCCTGCGGGGCATTACACCGATCGGTTGGCGACAGAATTCGCTTGGCGAGAACTTGATCTGAGTGGCGGCAGTAAGAACCCACTGAGCAACTTAGCTGCCTTGAACCGTGTCCGAACGCTGTACCAAGAACTGCGCCCTGACTTGGTGCACCATTTCACGATCAAGTGCGTGCTCTACGGCGGTTTGGTTGCGCGGCAAATGGGTATCCCGACGGTCCAGGCCGTCACCGGACTCGGGCACATCTTCACTGATGATGGTGTGATCAATCGAGGCATCCGCAATCTCATCCGTCCGATGTATCGACATGCTCTCGGAGGCAAACAGACCCGTGTGATTTTCCAGAATACCGGCGACCGAGACTTTTTTCTGCAATCAAAATTGGTTGAGCAATCGAATACGGAGCTGATCCGTGGATCGGGAGCTGATTGCAAACGGTTTCGACCACGAGATGAAGCAAGAAGGCCCGGTCCATGCCGACTCCTCTTTGCATCAAGGTTGATTCGTGAAAAGGGTGTGTATGAGTTGCTGGAGGCTGCCAAAAACTTGCGAGAGATGGGTTGCGAATTTGAACTGGTCGTCGCAGGGGATATTTATCCTGGTAATCCGAGTTCACTCAGCCCGGCTGACCTGGAGTCGATGAAGGCTGACGTGACCTATCTTGGCCATATCGATGACATGGAACCTCATTTCCACGACGCCGATGTCGTCGTGCTGCCCACGTACGCCGAAGGGACGCCTCGAGTCTTGTTGGAAGCGGGTGCCTGCGGCAAACCGCTGATTGGAACGGATATTCCCGGGTGCCGCGGCGTTGTCGAGGACGGCGAGAATGGTTTTTTGGTTCCCCCACGCGTAACAGAACCGTTGCAGATCGCGATGGAAACGTTGATCAACGACGAAGGCATGCGGCGTCGGTTTGGACTGGCCAGTCGGCAAATCATTGTTGACGGGTTTAGCGAGACCGAGGTGGTCGCTCGAACGTTGCAGGTCTACCAAGATGTCCTCCGCTCGTAGCCGGATTCGCTAAGAATTCGGAAGCGAGGTTCAGCCGTGTACTGGATCACCGACTTAGAGGCCTAAGTCGGCTACGTGCCCATGCCTTCGCTGCGGCATCGCGGCGTCCTTCCATAGCCGAGGCAGCGATTGCTCGCACACACCCAAGCGTCGTAGCCGATTAAGGCCCTGAATTGGCCTCTAATACACCACTAGGAATCGTCAGCGACTCGAACACCTCCCAATTCGAGCAATCTGGAATCTGGCGATTCCAGCTACAACCTTAGGACAAATCGATCGTGTCCTTGCTGACGCGGCGGGTTGAGCCCCGGCAGGACTGGAACCATCCTGTTTATCTCCCCCCTCACAACCCGCAGCGTAAGCAAGGATTACACACCGGCTTCGGCGATCGACTTCGACCTTGCTAACGCGGCGGGTTGAGCTCCGGCAGGAGTTGGCCCGTCCTGCCGGTATCACCCTCATAACCCGCAGCGTAAGCAAGGATTACACACCGGCTTCGGCGATTGAATTCGGCCTTGCTAACGCGGCGGGTTGTGATTGCCCGACAGGCGATCTTTCAGTAGCCGGATTCGCCGAGAATTCGGATCACTCCTAGACGGTGTCTGATCATTCTGATCACTCAGGTCGTAAGGGCGGCAGCCTCGCAAATCGCTTCTTGCCCCCCTCTTTTCCTAGCCTGTCTGAGGCTAGATACGTACACTTAATAGCCCTTCGGTGGGAACGTTCTATTCTCACCGCTGCTCCTCCTCTTGTTAAATGACGGATTTCGGATGGAACTGCCCTCCAACGCGTCTTCTGATTCTCGCTCGCAAGGTGCTTCCACGCGTGGCAAGGAAGCATTCGCCTCCTACCCGAGCCCCAATCCCGGTGCGATGGGATTGGCTGCGCAGGGATCCTATCCCGCGATGAACACGGGCTGGCAACCCACACACCAGGCTACCAACGAAACGGCGGATATCGCCGCCGCCATCTGGCGCTATCGCTGGGCCGTTCTGATCCCAACAATCCTCGGGTTGGTCGCAGGTTTTCTCGTCTTCGTCAAAACCCCAGAGACATACCAATCGGCAACACGTCTGATGTTCGAATCAGACCGGCCGGCGGTGATGGACACGATGACGGGTGATGTGGTGGGTGGCGTTCCATCCATCGATATTTTGCGGTCTCAGTTGTTCAGCGACACCGTTCTTAACAAAACCTTCAACGACGAAAACATGCGACCATTTCGCGACAGATTTGAGAACAATGCAAATCTATTCGCGGGCTTGGCGAACGGCGCACTTGAGTTTGAGACCGATCTGCAAGGTGTCCGAGGCGCTTCCTCCATTGTCGCGAACATGACATTTGAACACACCGATCCAGAACTTTGTGAAGCGGCGATTCGCGCATTCAGCGCCTCATTCCAGCAGTTCTTTGCGGACCGCCACAAAAGCTCACGTTCGGAGCTAATGAGCTTGATTTCGGTTGCAACGGACCAGTTGCAACCAAAACTCACCGAGTTGGAAGAACGTTATCGTGAGTTTCGGACCAATGCACCATTGGTGTGGGATCAAAACGGAGCGGCCATCAATCCCCATCGCGAACGCCAGTTGTATCTGACTGAACGTCGCAGCGAACTCTTTGAGCACCTCCGCCAGAAGTCGATCGAACTAACAGCCATTCAGAGCATCGCGGATGAGGCGGAAGATCCCATCGTCGGACTATCGATCATTGGTCAACTGATTGGCAAAACCTTCGAAGTCCCTGGAAAAGCAGTCTTCAACCAGAATGTTCGTGAGGGAGATGAGGAGCTGGCACAAATCAAGCTCGACCAGCAACTCGTACCGCTGATGATTGAGCGACACAAGTTCGCGGCTGAGTTCGGCGAACAGCACCCGACGGTCAAGGCGTTGGACGCGGAACTGACCATGATGAAGAGCGAACTGAAGCGTTTGGTGAAAGAGCAGTCCGAACGCCTCGTAGAATTAATGGAGCAGAACAAAGTGGAAGGCGTGGATCCCGCGAAACGTGCAATGGAGGCCGTCTCGGTTATTTTGACTGCATCGAATGCGGAAGTTCAGCTTCTCAGGCAGCAAATCAGCGAGATCGACGCTCAAGTCAACGCGGAAAAATCCGAGGCGGTGAAGCTGGCCAAGTTCGAGCAAGACAACACCGCGTTGTTGCGTGAAATTGATCGCAACCGCGAGTTGATCAATCAATTGGAAGAGCAGATGGCTCGCGTTGAATTAACCGAAGAAGAAGGTGGTCTCCGCCTGACCGAACTGCGGGCACCAACTCGTGCTTATCGAGTGGGCCCCAACATGTTGCTGATGCTTGGAATCGGTTTGGGGGCGGGCCTATTACTTGGCTGCGGTCTTGCATTGCTCTTGGAAAAGAACGCCAACACGTTCCGCGACCCAGAGGAGATCGTCACCGCCGTTGGTGCTCCAATTTTGACACACGTACCATTCTTCAAGGGACGGGTGCGGCACAAGAAGGGCGACAAGTCCAATCCGTTTGAACACTTGGACCCACACTTGGCGGTGGTCCATGCTCCGTCCTCCGTGGCCTCGGAATCTATTCGGTCTTGCCGGACATCGGTGCTGTTTGAAATGGCTGGCATCCCGGGCGGGAAAATCATTCAGGTTACCAGCCCACTCCCTGGTGACGGGAAATCTACCATTGCGGGCAACTTGGCGTGCAGCATCGCTCAGTCGGGCAAACGCACCTTGATAATCGACTGCGACCTTCGCCGGCCGCAGGTGACCGACAACTTCGCCATGGCGGATCAGCTTGGTTTGGTCGATGTGCTCAACGGGAAATGTGAACATGTGGACGCGGCCCATGACACGCCTCTCAGCACGCTGAAAATGATGCCTTCGGGGCCGATCCCAGCGAACCCTGCCGAAGCTTTAACGTTGCCCGAAATGAGCGAGCTATTGGACGTGCTTCGGGAAGAGTATGACTACATCATTCTGGACACTCCGCCACTCTTGGTGGTGACCGACCCAAGTATCACGGCCAGCATGACTGACGGCGTTGTGATGGCACTGAAGGTTCGACGAAAGAGTCGTCCCAACGCAAAAGAAGCCGCCTCTATCTTGAGCAACGTGGGTGCAAAGCTGCTTGGAGTTGTGATCAATGCCTCCGATGAAGGCAGCAACAATGATGGCTACAAAGGATACGGTTATTACCGCTATGGACGTCACACGAATCGGTACTATCGCAAGACGGCTGACAACGGTGCCAAAGCAGGACAACGACGGAGTCCTGTGGTCGTTTCGGGACGCGGGTCTGCGGCTAGAAGTGCGAGACCAATCGCGGTGCCGCCGACGACGGCATCTGTCGAGCAAGAACGCTCGGACGTGTAGCCGGATTCGCTGAGAGTTCCGTATCGAGGCTCAGCGAGGTTCGCGTGTGTGTAGGATTGCCGACTTAGAGGCCTAAGTCGGCTACGTGTGTGCCTTCACAGCGCCTTCACGGCGACCATCCATCGCCGAAGCTGCAAAAGCTCGAACACATCGCCTGTCGTAGCCGATTCAGGCTCTGAATCGGCCTCCCAACACGATCAGGAATCGCATCAAATTCGGACATCTTGCCAATCTTCATAATCCGCCGCGTTAGCAAGGACTCTGCGTGAG
>NZ_ANMO01000088.1 GCF_000338295.1 Rhodopirellula europaea 6C | reverse complement strand
CATCGAAGATTCTACCAACGGAGGGCGGCTAGAACAAACGACAGCGGTGTGCCGAAGGCCTAGCGTAAAAACCTTGTTAGGCGACCGTTGCGCTACTGAGACGGTTTCCATTCCGAATCGGCGTCAGTCCGAGACATGGTTGTGCCGACCGGCGAGTTGATGAATGGAAGGAGCGAAGGTTCACGTTCGGCGACCTGAGTGACGGACCAAATCTGGGCATCCTCGATACGCTCGTCCACGTCTGAATCGCAGAGGAATTGCCAACCAGAGTCATCGGGGTCCATCGGGTTGTCACGTGTTGCACGAAGGATCGGTTCGCCAGTGGCGACGTGCGCGCAGACGATTGCACCGGAATTCGCGATGGATGGATCGACGGACAATTGAGGCTCCGCTTTGGTTTCGGGCTTGGAGTTACAACCGACCGACAGCGCAACGAGCAGAACAAATGGTAGCCATCGCATTATCTGAGGTCGCCTAACGGGGTTTTGGACGACAGGCTGTCGTACATGCAAGGTAGGTGGGAAGAATTGGGCTCGATATTAGCCCATTTGGATTCGGTTTGCAGGCTCAGTGCAAGTAACGGAGGGCGGTGAGAGCGATTCTGCTTTCTCCTCGCACGAATCAGGTCGTGTACAACGAGTTGAATCGCACGTAGGCTTCGGTCAGATCGCTGGCCCAGAATGATGCTTGGCCGGGGCCTTCACCGACGGTCAAATCGGCCAACACTTCCGAATTGGCTTTCATCGATTCGCTCAGCTTCGCCGCGTCAATTGAAAGCGGCGTCCCGTTCTCGAAGACCATCACGCCATCAATCACGAGACTGGTTCGTTCGGGATCTATCTTTGGGCCCGCGTATCCGGCGGCCGATACGATCCGGCCCCAGTTTGGATCTCCGCCGGTAATGGCTGTCTTCACCAATGGACTGGCCGCAACCGTTTTTGCGATCACAAAGGCGTCTTCGTCGCTAGCGGCACCCGACACACGGACTTCGAAAAATCTTGCCGCACCCTCACCATCAGCGACCAACATCTTCGCCAATCTCAACGCGACTTGCGTGGCGGCTTCTTGCCAAATCTCCAGTTCATCCGAATTGAATTCCTGCACGTCCTCCGACACCGACATGCCCGTGCAAACCAACATCACCGTGTCGTTGGTGCTGGTGTGCCCGTCCACGCTGACGCGATTGAACGTCTGGCCAGCGATCTGTTTGAGTGATGCCTGGGCCGCCTCGGGACCAATCGGGGCATCGGTCATCACAACACCCAACATGGTTGCCATGTTAGGAGCGATCATTCCGGCGCCCTTGCACATCGCCGCGATGCGAAATTGTTGACCGCGGATGGTCACGGTTTCGCTGACGGTTTTTCGAAATTGATCCGTGGTGCAAATCGCATCCGCAGACGCAATGAAGTCCGTTTCCGCATCGCCAAGCTTCCCCGCCGCGGCCTCGATTCCCGCACGAACCTTTTCCATCGGCAACGGTTGGCCGATCACACCCGTGCTCATCACCATCACATCGGCCGAGTCGCAACCGGTCAACTTTGCGGCCAGTTCACACATTGCTTTGGCATTCTGGATGCCTTCTTCGCCCGTGCAAGCATTGGCGTTGCCGCTGTTGGTCAATACCACGCGTCCGGTTGACGTTGGCGTTTTTGCCCGAGTCAGAACAACCGGTGCGGCAACGATTTGATTGGTGGTATAAACTCCCGCCATGACCGAGGGCCGATCGGTAACGATCATTGAAACGTCCGGCTTTCCGCTGGCCTTGATACCGGCCGCCACTCCGGCAAAACGAATTCCTTTGGGAAGAACGTGCGATGTCGGCGGGTCGTTCTGCGGTGCGGTATCCGTCATGCTATTCAGTGAGTTGGGTTGGTGAGCGGGATGTGGGTGAGGTGTTGTTGACAATGATCGACAATGCGGTGCCAGATTCCAGTGGGATTCCAAGCCTCGAACGTTGATCGTCCAAGTTTCGTCCTACCAAACAGTTTCCACAAGTCGCCAGTGAACGCCGTTTTGAAACCGTCCGAGGCAACCATGCCAGACCCCGAATCCGGCGATTTGGTTCGTTGCGAGCATCTGACCAAACGCTACGGCGACTTCACGGCACTTTCCGACTGCACGCTGAACGTCCGACGTGGCGAAGTGTTTGGTCTGCTGGGCCCAAATGGTGCGGGAAAAACCACGCTGATTCGCACCCTGCTGGGATACCTGTATCCGACCTCGGGACGTTGCTCCATCGATGGATTGGATCCGGCGGATGATCCGGTCGAAGTTCGCCGCCAAGTCTCTTACTTGCCGGGCGACGCTCGCTTGCCGCGTCACATGCGAGGCAAAGGATTGCTGGACTTCTTCGCCGAAATGCATCCGCTTGGTGATCGTGAGCGATCGTTTGCCGTCGCGGACCAATTGGAACTTGACCTCACCCGCCGCGTTGCCTTCATGTCGACGGGAATGCGTCAAAAGCTGGCTTTGGCGGTTGTTCTGGGACCTCGAACCCCGCTGCTGATTCTCGATGAACCAACGGCCAATTTGGATCCGACCGTCCGAGCCACCGTGCTGGATCTTGTCTCGTCCGAACAAGCCACCGGTCGGACGGTGATGTTCTCTTCACACGTTCTGAGTGAAATTGAACAAACCTGCGATCGAGTCGCGTTTTTAAGGAAAGGCCATTTGGCTCACGAGTTGGCCTTGGAAGATCTTTTTCAGCGCCATCGAGTGACCGCCCGGCGTACCGATGCAACCTCCAGCGAAATACCAATTCCCGTGGAGCTTGCAGAATGGATTGGCGGAATCAGTCAAACCGACAATCGAATCCAAATCAGCACCGCCGGTGACCTGGCTCCCGTTTTACCCTGGTTGGCGACGTTACCGATTGAACAAGTCCGTATTGAGCCGCTGGGATTGCATGCCATTTATCAGTCGGTCCACATGGGTGAAGAACTACCCCAATTGCAGCCTCAGGGTTCGAGCGAAACAGACTCACCGAAGTCCGAAGGAGTGCTCTGATGCATTGGCGTGACATTGGGATCGACCGGATGCTGATCCGAAAGTTCATCGGGCAATCGAGCCTGCTGTTTTCCGCGTTGGCGGTGACTTTGTTCGCATTCGGTTGGGTGCGTGTGTGGGTGGTCAAACTATTGGACATGGGCCAGTTCCAAACGATCCTGGAACAGTTCCGCGACTACGAGAAATTCGCGCCAATTGAGTTCGATGCCTTGTTCACGTATTCCGGACGTGTCGGGATGACGTTTGATGAACCGATTGTGATCCTTTGCACCGTGGTTTGGTGCATCGCTCGAGGCAGCGATGTCGTCAGCGGCGAACTTGGTCGCGGCACACTTGAAATGCTGCTCAGCCAACCGGTCAGTCGAGCTCGATTCTTGTTATCGCATGCGGTGGTCAGTATCGGCGGATTGATCGCCTTGTGTCTGGCTCTTTGGGCCGGCATGGGCGTTGGCGTCCACGCAACGACACTGACGGAAGTCGTCCCGCCGCCATCAGTTCGCGTGCCATTTTTCGGTTTTGAGCTGCCGCTGACTGACGATGCCCCCGTCGAACAATCGTTCCCGATGAGCGACCGAGTCGACCTACGGACCTATTCCTCGTCCGTCTTTCACCTGTTCGCGTTCGGCTTCTTTTTGCTGGGACTGAGTGCTTGCTTCAGCAGCCTGGACCGATACCGATGGCGGACAATCGGTGCGGTGATGACCGTGTATGTGATTCAGCTCATCATGTATGGGCTGGGCAAAGCCGCCGAATCGCTGTCCTTTCTGCAGAGCATGTCGTTTTTCAACTGCTACAAACCTCAACGAATGACATCCCTGGTTCGCGACGGCGATCTCTGGTCCCCGTGGAATCTATCCCTCCCGATCGAGGACGGTTGGCTGCCTCCGCTGGGATATCCGCTGCTGCTAATTGCGCTGGGGCTGTTTTGCTACGGTGTCGCATTGGTGGTGTTCACGCGTCGTGACCTCCCCGCACCGCTGTAGACTTGCATGACACGACTTCCGCATGTGGAAGCCATAGTCGGTTATTCCATCCGACCTGTCTGACTGTCACTCGTGCGTTGAAACGTTTCTCACAGCCATCGGTGATCGATCAGTTCACTCGCACATTCCGGCTTCACCGGTTGTGAGAAGTAGAACCCTTGGACGAAGTGACAGCCCAAGTCCTGCAAACGTTGAAGCTGGGCCAACGTCTCCACTCCTTCGGCGACGACGTTCAGTTCCAAACTCTTCGCGAGCGCGAGAATCGATCGGATGAGCGACGCATTTTTTTCCGAGTCAAACATCGACTCCACAAAAGAACGATCGACCTTCAAGATATCCAGCGGCATGCGATGGAGATAAGACAACGACGAATATCCGGTTCCAAAATCGTCGATGCCGATCGTTAAGCCGATCCGTCGCAATTGATGCAGCAACTCGATGGTACTTTCCGGGTCCTGCATCAGGAAGCTTTCGGTCACTTCCAGCTTCAGGCACTCAGGTTGCAACTTTGTTGCCTCGAGCGTTTCCGTCACCGCTTCCACAAAACCGGTGGACGACAATTGGCGAACGGAGACATTGACGCTGATCATGATCGGGCGACCAAACTCAGCCTGCCATCGCATCGCTTGTTGACACGCTTTGCGAAGCACCCATTTGCCAATCTCGATGATCAGTCCGTTGGATTCGGCGATCGGAATGAACGTGTTGGGCGACACGGTTCCATGCTCCGGATGTTCCCAACGCAGCAAAGCCTCAAAACCCGCCGTGGTCCCATCGCACATTTGCACCATCGGCTGATAAAGCAACGTGAGTTCGTCTCGTTCCAGCGAGTGACGCAACTGCGAACCGAGTTCCAAACGCAACATGTTTTCGGCCAACATGTCATTGTTGAAAATCGCATACGGCAATTCAGACTGATTCTTCGCGAAGTACATCGCCGTGTCCGCACGCACCAGCAATTCTTCGCCGGTCGCTTGAGGGACGGATGATTCCGGATCAAATTCCGAAACAACAATCCCCATGCTCGCCCGTGTCAGAATTTCGCGATCTCCGACGGGAAACGGAGCACGCATTTTGTCGTGCAACCGCATCGCGACGGCGACTGCTTCATCGACGTGCCGAATGTTTTCCAGCAACACCGCGAATTCGTCGCCACCCATTCGAGCAATAATTGCGTCGGATTTGCGAAGCGAGGTATCCAGTCTCGAGGCGATACTGACCAGGAAGTCATCGCCCGCATCGTGACCGAAGTGATCGTTGACCAATTTGAAGTCATCGACGTCCATGAAGATGACGGCGAATCGGTTCTGCGGATTGCGAGCCTGATGGTCCACGCATCGCTGCACTCGATCGTTGAACAGCATCCGGTTGGGAAGTCCCGTCAACGCGTCGGCAACTTTGCCTTCGGTGATGTCGGTCAACGAACCTGCGATTCGATAGGCGGTGCCGTGTGAGTCTTTGACCGCCAACCCTCGACAAAGCATCCATCGATAGGTTTGGTGTCCGTCTTGCATCCGAAGTTCAGTTTCGAAATGGTCGGTCTCACCGCACAGGTGAGCCTCCAGATCCAACTGCACACGTCGGCGATCTTCGTGATGGATCAAATCCATCCACTCGGACCCATGCGGCGTCCATGAGACACCATCCAAACCAACCATGCTTCGCCAACGCGGAGACAGATACAACTCGCCGGTCACGAGGTTCCAATCCCACATCCCGTCGTTGGTGCCACGAGCGGTCAGGGCATAGCGTTCTTCGCTCTGCCTGAGACGTTGCAACGCGGACTTCAATTGCAACTGCGTCGCGATGCGAGCGATGGTGACGGCGGGATCCAGTGGCTTGCAAACGTGATCATTTGCGCCGGCGTCGAATGCCCGCACAATCTCGTTTTGATCGCTCTCGGATGTCACCATCACGATTGGCAAGCGGCTCAAGTCCATCATTTGCCGCAGCAACCGCGCCGTTCGGAAACCATCCAAATCCGGTAGATCAACGTCCAACAACACGAGATCAACATGCTGTTGCTGAACCATCACGATCGCTTCTCGCCCCGTCGCGGCGGGAAGAACGCGGTACTGCCGGTACTGCAGCATCTGGGACAACTTTTCGCGAGTCTCCTCGCAACCTTCCACGACCAAGATCGTTTGGGGATCACTGCCCCGGGACTTGGCCGGCGCTTCAGCACTGCCATACAAGGACTCCGTGGAATCAAGCGTCCCATTCGCGGTCGCGATACCGGGGAAAGCAAGATTCTCGACGGACTGCAACGCCTGCAGATCGTTCATTGGGTTGGATGGAAACGTGCTCACAACGATTCCTCCAACAACGATTGCATCAAATCAATCGTCTGTTCGACCCGGTTGGACAATGCCGACAAACACGTCCGAACTCCTTCGTTGTTCTTGGAGATCGCATGTGCGGTCAGTTGCGATGTCACCTCAGCGACCGCGGTCATCGAGTGATCTTTCGCGGCACCGGACATCTGATGAGCAAGCCGAGTCACCGATTCTAGATCGCCGCGATCCGCCGCGGTTTGCATCTCGTGCAAACGCATTGGCATGGAAGAACACATCACTTCCATCACCACCGCAGACAGAGCCTTGTCTCCACCACACTCCTTTTGCAAATCCTCGACGCTCATCAACAACGACGATTCGATTGGCTCGGGCTCCGGTTCAATAGTCGTTTCGCTTTCGACCGGCCGCCGAGAAACAATATTCGCGGGCGGATCGATCTTTGAGATGACGACGGGACCGTTGTCCATTTGCGCGTGCAACGAACCAGCATGACACTGATGACACGAATCCGATTCATCAGGCTCGCCCGTTTTCGTCGCACCAATCAAAGCGGTGCGAAGGCAGCTTTGGCGAATCGGTTCGGATACCGTCCAAACCCAATCCGGTGCGCGCAATCGATGATGAAAATTGGACTGGCAAGTCGTCCCGCGTGACTGAATGCGAATGTTCGCTGATGTCGCCAGGCATTCCAACGTCTCTTTTGACAACGTTTGGCGTGTGGCAAAGATCGACTCGTCAATCAGGATCGCATCAAAACTCCGTCCCATCTTTTGATTGATCCGAATGCGTTGCAAAGCGACATCCAATTCGTCGCAGGTGGAGGAAGCGATTCGCCATCCCGCCAAAATCTCGGTCAATGCATCTCGTGTCGCTGTGTGCGCAGTCACGATCAACACGCGAGTGTTTTCACCAAGCACCAATTCCGGGTGTTGGCTGGACCGGAGATCCGTGTCCTCGACCAAAGTCGTGTCAAAAGCAACTTCCAAACAACCCGAAGGCAAAATTCGCGGTTTCAGATCACTGTGCAATCGCTGAGCGTAGCGGGACGCGATTCGCCATTCCGACGGATATTGCTCGGGCGCAAAACTATTCGCACCATTGTCGGTGAACGAATGCCGTGCAACATGGATCGCGAATGTTGTTCGTTTTCCATTTTTAGAAGCGATCAATTTCACATCGCCCCAATCCGAATGCGATGCCGCGTGATGCAACAAGTTCGCCAGAACACAGTGGATGGTTTGCAGGTTGCCTCGAACCACGGGAGGCAAATCGTGACCGATTTGCACGGTGATGCGACGACCGGCTCGATGGATTTCGGAAGCGGCCGACTCAGCCAAATCCTCCACCAGCTCACACAACCGGAACCCTTGCCGTCGATCCTTGAGGCTTTGCAGCTCCAAGTCAGCAGCGGCCTCACCATCCAAGTTGCATTCGGATTCCAAATTCACCAAGTGTTCGATCGTGTCGCACAAAGCGTTGGTCATGCACGGAGAGTCGCCAGCACGAACCGATTCGCGAATTCGTCCGAGTGCCCAACGGACTTGATCGCACAACTCACCAAGTTGAGACTCTTTCGCGTCCGCTTGTGCGCATGCCAATTTCAAGGCGGCGACATTTTGTGACTGCGTCGCGGTAAAATCGTGAACGGTTCCCAGCCATTGTTCCAAATGCCCGGCTGAATTGCGCATCGGAACCAGTGTTTCCACGATCGTTCGTTGCTGCCCGGCGATCTCGATATCCGTTTGGCACTGACTGATCGGGAGATGCCGCGAGAAATAGTCGGCAAACATTTGCCCGCTGGTGCTTTGTGGCGAATGCCACGGAACAATCTGCGTCCGGCTGGGTTCCGATGAACCACCGATGCTTTGGAGTTCCTTGATGGAAGCCACATCGAAGATCTTCAGAAGCTCGTCGCTGGCGTCCAGGAGTCGTCCCGTTTCACTCAGTCGATAAAGACCGGTTGCACCTGGATGTGCCAATGAAACGTCGATTCGATCGGGCGGGGACATGGAGAGAATCAGACGGGGCAGAAGGAAATGCAATCCGACTCCTTCAGGTCAGTGAAGAACCCTGGGAGTCGGATTGCATTTTGGGGCACGCTACAAACATGCCTGCCTTTTTCGGGGGGAACGGGCCCTTCGCCGATCAAATTGAAGACAAGTCTCAGCCCCACCTGACGCGATCCGAAAAACCCGCGAAACCGGAACTCTTTGCCTCACCGATGTACAGTCACAGCATCCTCGCATTCCAGCATCGGACGATCAAAACCGGTCCAGAACGCATGTTCGAACCCCGAGTGAACCCGGAGTGAATTCGCGCGTCGGGGAATTCCCTGATGCACAACTGCCTCGCACGAGTGAACGGCCGCTCAGCTATCGACGATGCTTCGCCCAAGTTGCGAATCGCCTGTTGACCCGCCCATCAATCCGATTTGGAACGCTCATCCGGCAGTGTGTCTTCGTTTGCAAACGATTGCAGTTCCTGCAGGCTCATCGATTCCTTCAAATCGGGTTGCAGATCGCTCTCGTCATCCAATTGAACCAAAGGCACCGATCGCGGCAGATCGCCTTCCCCGCCTGACGTTCCGTTTCCGTTCGGGCGGCTGACCACGACGGTGATGTTGTCGATCCCGCCGGATCCGTTCGCCAACGCAACCAAGTGATCCGCCATCTCGTCGACGTCATCACCATATTGCTGAACGATGGACAGCAGCGTCGCTTCATCGATGTATCGAGTCAGTCCGTCACTGCACAGCACCACCGTGTCGCCCTTCTGCAACTCGACTCGTCGGACCTCAGCGATCAAGTCATTGTGGCCGTGACCACCGAGCACGTTCCAAAGAACGTTCGACCAACGGCTGCCCGCTTCGTCTTCGGGCTTCATACCACCGGCATCCACCAACTGTTTCGCCAGCGTGTGATCGGTCGTCAATTGCTCACACTTGCCGTCACGGATCAGGTAGCAACGACTGTCGCCAGCGTGCACGACGTACATACGAGGCCAAACGAGATAGGCCAGTGTCAGCGTCGTTCCCATCCCACGATGCTCGGTCGCGTCCTTCGCTTCGGCGAGCAATTTGGTATGGGTCTGTTGCAACAACGCTTTCAACGATTCGATGAAGGCCTCGTCATGGTCCTCGTCCAAATGTAAAAACCAGTGAATGTTATTGAGCAACTGCGAGATCAAATGATCCACCGCCAAATTGCTGGCTCGTCGTCCCGCCGCGTGGCCACCCATGCCATCGGCGACCACCAAAAGCTCACCGCTTCTACCTCCGAACAGCATGCATTCTTCATCCAACGCCAAACTGGTGGAGTGAATCTGCATGGACTTCCGCAGCTCAGCGATCAGAAACTGATCCTGATTGTCTTTTCGACGTTGACCAACGTCGGTTCGTCCCGCTGCACGAATGGAAGATTCTGTATTCACTGGTTCCCTGGAAACTCTGGCTCGATGCGATCACGTCCATGGCATTCGAATTGACGTTCCGCGAACGGACAGGCAAACCGCAACGTTACCCGCCACATCACTCAATACGTCTGGTTCCGGACAAGGTTCCAACATCGTGAACAATCGTCGATTCGCGTCACCGAGCCGCCACGCGATCAGCAAATGCAATCTGCGGACCGTTGCCGAGCACAACTTCAATCGCGAGCAAAGCACTCATTGCCACACTGGTGTTACCCTGCGAAAACCAATGTCCCCTGGACTGACCAGCATTGTAGCGTTCCCCCGAGTAGGTGGTTTATGAATTTGCGTCTCGCCACAACGGTTTTTGTCGCGTGTATCGCGTTGGTTCCCAATGTGAGCCGCGGCCAGGACAACCCGCCCACCTCCGATTCATCGGCAACAGAAGAGTCCGTGGAGAAATCACCCAACGCCATCCGCGTCGCTTCCTTCAACGTATCGCTCTACGGGAAGAAAGCCGGTGAAGTCGCCGAGCGGCTGCTGGCTGGTGATGATTCGCAAGCCACCGATTTGGCGACGGTGATCCAGGCCGTGCGACCGGACATTCTGCTGTTATGTGAAATCGATCACGACGCCGACGGTCGCACGCTCGATGCATTCGTCAACGGCTACTTGGCAAAAGGCGACGCTGCGATTGACTATCCATATCGCTGGTCCATTCCCACCAACACGGGACTGCTTGGCAAGCTTGATTTGGATTCGGACGGCGACGTTGAGCTCCCAACCGATGCTCACGGTTTCGGCCAGTATCCCGGTCAGTACGCGATGGCGATTCTCAGCCGATTCGAGATTGATCGCGATGCCATCCGAACGTTTCAAACATTCCGCTGGTCAACGATGCCGGATGCGTTGAAGCCGGTCGACCCTGTCACCGGACGGTCCTACTACAGCGACACGGTTTGGCAATCGTTGCGGTTGTCCAGCAAGAACCACGTGGACGTTCCGATCTTGATCCCCGCCAGTCAAAGTGAAGGATCCGCGGGCAATGGCGATTCCAATCCACAAGCCTTGCATTTGCTGGCCAGCCATCCGACTCCGCCGGTCTTTGACGGCAAGGAAGATCGCAACGGAAAACGCAACCATGACGAGATCCGATTTTGGAACGAGTACATTTCCAAACCGGACGCCGAATGGATCATCGACGACTCCGGAACCGTCGGTGGATTGCAGAGTGACTCGGCGGCAGATGCGATGTTCGTGATCGCGGGCGATTTAAACTCGGACCCAAAGCAAGGCGACAGTCTGCGAAGCGGCATCGCCAATTTGATCAGCAACCCTCGAGTGCAAGACGCGATGCCAACCAGTTCGCAACATGGGATTTCCACCGCGAAGTTTGGCCGCAACGAAATTCGCGTGGACTATGTGTTGCCATCCAGCAACCTCCATGTACTTCGCTCCGCCGTCGTCTGGCCTGATGCAAAAACCGACCTGGGCAAACGCGTCCGAGCGACTGACCACCGAATGGTTTGGATCGACATCGAACGACCGAGCCCGCAGTGAGCTCGGCAACGATCTTTCAGGCTGTCCGGAAGACGAAACAGCCCGAAGCATTCGAATGATCGCGTAACCCTGCGGGTCGCATTCAGCAAACTCGTCTAGCGAACGTCGTGCAGTTCGACTTTGAAGTGCAACGTCGCATTTGGTGGAATCTCCGGTGGGCTGCCCATGACCCCGTAACCAAGATCGGACGGAACTTCCAATTCGATCATGCCACCTTCGCTGACCAATTGAACTCCTTCGGTCCAAGCCGGGATGACGCTCGACAAATTGAATTTGGTTGGTTCGCGGCGATTGTATGAGCTGTCGAATTCGCGACCGCTGTCCAACCATCCAACGTAGTCCACCGTCACAAAGCTTTCGGGTCCCGGATTGTCTCCACTTCCCTTTCGCAAAATACGGTACTTCAATCCCGAATCAGTCGTCGTGAATTCGGTCGGAGCGTCGGGGTCTTCCGGACCGGGTGAACTGGACCGCGTGGAGAGATTGCATCCCATTGGCAACATCGCGAAAGCCAATGCCAGCGCTGCCATGGTGGATTTGGACGGAAGATTCATCGGTTCGATCAAACTGAAAGAGTGAAACGCAACTTGGAAGAGCGAAGTGAACGGTTACCGGTCGGCCGGAAGCGGGTGTCAGGCGTCTTTTTGCGAATCACCGGCCGGGCGACTTTGGCGACGGCGGCCTGACGATTCTTTTCCGGACCGTTCCTAAGAAGCACGACTGCGACGAATCCATCTTCGCTCTCGCAAGCGATTTTTGTTGCACGTCTGCCATCTTGGGGCGTGACAGCCTACATTGTCAGACCGTGACAGGACCAGATCCCGACCCAAAACTCTAGAATCGAAGACAGCCCCGAATCATGCCTTTCCGTTACGCAATCTGCAACGAAACGTTTGGTGACATGCCCGTGGAAGACGCCCTTCGCTTGGCAAAGGACGCGGGTTACACCGGATGGGAAGTGGCCCCATTCATGTTGTCCGATGACATTTCGTCGTTCTCAAAGTCCGAACGTCGCACCTACCGCGATTTAATGACCGACGCGGAAATGCAGTGCGTTGGCCTGCATTGGTTGCTGGCCAAAACCGAGGGCTATCACCTGACGACGCGAGACGCGATCACTCGTGCCAGCACAACCGCGTATTTATGCGATCTGGCGGAATTGTGTGCCGACTTGGGCGGCAAAGTCATGGTGCTGGGGTCGCCTCAGCAACGCAATCGCACCGAAGGCCAATCGATCGACGAGGCGATGGAAAACGCAGCGGAAGTCCTGCGAGGTGTTGTGCCGGCGCTTCACTCGCATGGCGTTCGAATCGCACTGGAACCACTCGGACCAGCAGAAGGCGACTTTCTCAACACCGCCGACGAAGGCGTTCGGCTGGCTGAAATGATTGACGATGACCACATCGGTTTGCACTTGGACGTCAAAGCCATGAGCAGCGAATCCAAACCGATTGAAACCGTCATTCGCGAACACGCCGATTCGATGATCCACTTTCACGCCAACGACCCCAATCTGCTCGGTCCCGGCATGGGCGACGTGCCATTCCAGCCAATCATGCAGGCACTGTCAGACATTGACTATGACGGTTGGGTCAGCGTCGAAGTCTTCGACTATTCGCCTGGTGCAGAAACCCTGGCCCGCGAAAGCATCGCCAATTTGAAAAGCAGCATTGGCTAGGTCCGACTGCCCGAACAATCATTCATCCCCACTTTTAGAACCACACTGACCGAGGCTCTCCCCATGCTTTTGTCCAACTTGATCCACCCCGAAATCTCGGCGGTCTGTGCCGCTGCCGGTCACCACAGCACCATCTTGATCGCGGATGGCAACTATCCAGCACTGAACAAACGCGGCCCCAACGCGAAACTGGTTAGCCTGAACTTGAGCCCTGGTTTGGTTTCATGCGATCAAGTTCTGAAAGCATTGCTATCGGCGATTCCAGTGGAAGCCGCAATGACCATGCAAACCGAGGCCGACGGCCCCTACGCTCTCGATGGCGATCCACCGGTTTGGGAAGAGTACCGCAAGTCATTCAAAGATGCCGGCAGCAGCGTCGAACTGCAACCGCTCGAAAAATGGTCCTTCTACGACCACGTCATCACCGATGACCATGTGCTGACGATCCAAACCGGTGACCAACAACGCTATGCCAACCTTCTGCTCACCCTCGGTGTGCGGATGGATGGATGAACTTCGATAAGATCTCCCGCTGGATGCTGCCGATAGCGCCTTTGGTCGCTCTCGTCATTTGCTATTTCGCGAATCTCAATGGGCTGTCGCTTCCCGCCACGATGTGCGCCGGCGTTGCGATTGTTTGCGCGTTGTGGTGGATCTTCGAATGCCTGCACATCGCCGTCGTGGGGCTGTTGCCGTTCGTGGCATTGCCAACGCTGGGAGTCGTCAGTCACCGCGAGGTGGCCGAAGCGTACGGGCACACGATGATCCTGCTGTTGTTGGGAGGGTTTCTGCTTTCCGCCGCGATGGAACGCAGTGGGGCTCACCGCCGAATCGCAATCAACATGGTCAAATTGGTCGGCGGTCGAGGTGGGAAACGACTCGTTTTGGGGTTCATGCTTGCCACCGCGTCGCTTTCGATGTGGATCAGCAACTCCGCCACCGCACTGATGATGTTGCCCATCGCCTTGGCGGTTCTCTCGCAAGCCGACGATCCCAAACTCCGAGTTCCGCTACTGCTGGGGATTGCCTATTCGGCCAGCGTCGGCGGCATGGCGACTCCGATCGGAACGCCGCCCAACGTTGTTTTCATGGGCGAAATGGAATCGAAATTCGGCGTCGAGGTTCCCTTTGGAACTTGGATGATGTTCGGTTTGCCAGTCACGATCATCATGCTGCCGATCATCTGGTGGTGGCTGACTCGCAAGATCGATGACGTCCGCCCAGTCTCGATGCCGTCGATGGATTCCATCGCACGCAATGAAGTTTATTTGTTGATCGTGTTTGCCGTGACGGCATTCCTTTGGGTCTTTCGATCCAGCCCGCTTGGTGGCTGGACGGGATTGCTGCCTTGGGACGGTACCCTGATTGGTGACGCGACCATTGCTTTGGCCGCATCGTTGTTTCTGTTCATTTGTCCGAGTGGACTGAACGACGGAGAACGATTGATGGATTGGGACACCGCCGCGAAAATTCCTTGGGGCATCTTGATCATGTTCGGCGGCGGCATGGCGCTCGCCACCGGGTTTGATCAATCGGGATTGAGCGTCTCGATTGGACGACAACTCGCGTTTCTAAAGGAAGCACCACCATGGGCGATCGTCCTGTCCATTTGCATGCTGGTCACGTTCCTGACTGAGATCACCAGCAGTACCGCGACCGCGATGTTGTTGCTGCCGATCTTGGCCGCGTTGTCTTTGGAAGTAGGACTGCCGCCCGAGTTGTTGATGCTGCCGGGAACAATCAGTTGCTCCTGCGCGTTCATGCTGCCCGTCGCCACCGCCCCCAATGTCATCGTCTTCGGCGCGGGAGGCATCCGCACCGACGAGATGGCTCGCAACGGCTTGTTCCTCAACTTGATCGCCGCCGTTGTGATTACGATGGTTTCTTTGACCGTCGCGGGAATGGACTGGATGCCGCGATTGGACATTGTCCCTCCAGTCCCCGAAAGTGAATCAACAGATGAATCCAATGCGTCGGCGGCTATTGGCATGGGTCGCAATCACCTCGTCTTCCATCCTGAGCTGCAGCCTTTTCGCGGATGACACTACGTCTGCCGCAGCAACCGCAGAACCAGTTTCCGTTATTCAGCCGGGAGCAGAGCTGAAGCTGATCGGTGAGTCGTACAAGTTCACCGAAGGACCGACCGCGGACGACGACGGCAACGTCTACTTCACCGATCAACCCAACGATCGCATCGTTCGTTACGACGCGAAATCCGGCGAGCTGACCGATTGGTTGTCGCCCTGCGGACGCAGCAACGGATTGTTCTTTGTCGCCCCTGACAAGCTGATCGCTTGCGCCGACGCCAACAACGAGATGTGGTCGATCAACCTGAACGACAAGTCACACAAGGTCTTGGTGGACTCAGTGGACGGTCGTCGCTTCGGCGGCCCCAATGATTGCTGGGTCGACACCAATGGAACGATCTATTTCACCGATCCTCTCTACATGCGACCTTACTGGAAGCACACCATCCCGTCTGACAACCCTCGCGGCGTTTATCGACTCTCCAAAGACGGCGAGCTGACGCAGGTCGTCGATGATTTGGTTCAACCGAACGGCATCATCGGCGACTCGGAGAACCGCCAGCTTTGGATCGCGGACATCGGCGACAAGAAAACCTATCGCTACGATATCGCCGAAGACGGTTCGCTAACCAACCGCGAACTGTTCTGCCAAATGGGCAGCGACGGAATGACGCTGGATCAACAACGCAACTTGTACCTGACGGGCGGCGCTGGTGTGACGATCTTCAGTGCGGACGGCAACAAGCTCGAAACGATTGCCGTTCCAAAGGGCTGGACGGCCAACGTGACGTTCGGCGGCGAAGGACACCGTGAGCTCTTCATCACCGCGAAAGATGCGGTATACACAATCCCGATGCGAGTCAGCGGGCTGCGTTGAGTGACGCTTGCCAGCAATCATCAGAGCCCGTGACGGTGATAGTCGATGCGGGCGAGATAGTTCGCCCGCTTGATGCAGAGAGTCGCCTGCGTCGTGACAGGCGGGGCTTCCAGGAGGGGATCATCGGGCTTGGAAGCCCAACTTACGGGCAGAGATGCCTCGTGGGCATCTGGATGAAGTCTGGCGTCGGTTAGGACAGACTCAGGCGGCCGGTGCTGTCGCCGATTTCTTCCGCGGGCGTTCCGACGACATCGAGCATGCTGAGGAACAAGTTCGCCATCGGCGTTTCTTCTGCTGCCTGCAGGTAACGTCCGGTCTTGATCTGACCACCGCCACCGCCTGCCAGCACGATTGGCAAATCATGGTGGGTGTGACGGTTTCCGTCGCCCAGTCCACTGCCGTACAGCACCATCGAGTTGTCCAGCAGCGTGCCGCCGCTTTCCTCGACCGAATCCAGTCGCTCGAGGAAGTAAGCAAACTGTTCGACCAAGTAGTGATCGATCTTTTGAATTTTCTCAACCGTCTCGGTCTTGTCACGGTGGTGACTCAAACCGTGGTGAGCTTCCTTGACACCGATCTCGGGATACGTGCGATTGCCGCCCGCGGTGTCGAGCATGAAGGTTGCGACTCGGGTCGTATCGGTTTGGAATCCAACGACCATCAAGTCATACATCAAACGAGCGTGCTCACGGAATGCGGTGACACGGCCCATCGGCACTTCGAGATCGGGCAGTGACTTGCGATCTTCGGCTTCGGTTTGCTCAATCCGAGTCTCGATTTCACGCACGCTGGTAAAGTATTCATCCAGCTTGCGTTTGTCGGTCTTGCCGACCTGTTTCATCAGCCGCTCTGCGTCACCACGAACAACGTCGAGGATGCTCTTTCGGGCCAATCGTTGCTTGCGTTCCATTGCTGCATCACCGGAACCGAACATTCGCTCAAACGCGAGCCGAGGAATGGTTTCCTTTGGCATCGGTTGCGTTTCGTTCTTCCACGAAATGTTTGACGAGTAAGCACAGCTGTACCCGGAGTCACAACTGCCAGCGTTCCGGCTGCCGTTCAAGCCAAGTTCAATCGATGGCAAACGAGTTTGGCCGGCCAGTGCGGTTGCGGCGACTTGGTCGAGCGAAATTCCCAATCGAATGTTGCTGCTCGTTTTGACCGGACGTGCCGCGGTCAAGAAGGTCGAACCGCCACGAGCGTGGTCACCCGCACCATCTTTGCCCGCTCGTCCGTTTTCGTGAGCCAAGTTCGAGATGACGTTCAGTTTGTCTTTGAAAGCTTCGAGAGGCTTGAGCGTCTCGCCCATCTCCCAGTTATCGCCGTCCACCTTGGGACGCCACTTTGGCTGAATCACACCGTTGGGAAAGAACACGCATGCCATGCGAACCGGACGCGAAACGTCGGTCATCTGCAACGCTTCTTTGGCTGCGTATGCGCTGCGACCGGCTGGCGTCATCGCTTCGAGCAACGGCAATCCGAGAGCCAACCCGGAAGCTCGTAGCATCGTGCGGCGACTCAAACGGGACGAACCGATTTGGACGATCGAGTTGGGCTGGTTGGGAGCGTTGGGGACGTTCATCGAGTCTTTCATGTGACTTTCCTTAGTTCAGGCGAGGAGCCTTGGGCAGGCAGGAAGGAACGATCAGGAGGCGGGGACGCTGGTGGTCAAAAACGGAGGGCTGTTGATGACGCCTTCGACGAGGTCCCGCAAACGGTAACCTTCGCCTTCAGCTTCATCCAAAATGGCTTCTACAAAACATCTATCGGCAGGACGCAGTTCGCGGCCAATAGCAAAGGATAACAATCGGCGGACGGTCGTGTCAGCAAAACGTCGTGTTTCGGTACTGGCCAACATTTCGCTCAATTCCATCGCCCCCCGGAACGAACGGCCGCCAGGAAGCTCTCCGTTGGCGTCGGCAACCGATGGATCGCTGGGCGGTCGAAGCCGTCCGAGGTGGTCCATTGTCTCCAAACCAAAACCGAGGGCGTCCATCACGCGGTGACACGAGGCACAACCAGGATCGGCACGATGCAATTCCAACTGTTCGCGAAGGGTCGCGTCAGCCGAGGCCGCACGTGTTTCTTCCAATTCGGGCACGTTCGGCGGGGCTTCTGGTGGAGGCGATCCGAGGACGTTTTCCAAAATCCATTTGCCGCGTAGAACCGGTGAGTTTCGAGTCGGATAGCTGGTTAGCGTCAGCACGCCGGCATGGCCCAAAATCCCGCGTCGGCCCGCGTCGGCCAGCGACACCTTTTGAAAAGCGTCCACTTCTTTGGATTCAGGAAGTTTTACGCCATACCAGTCCGCCAATGATTCGTTGACGAACGTGTAGTCAGCGGTCAGCAATTCGGTCACTGGCAGATTGTTCTTCAGCACGTGGTCGAACAAGGCGTGAGTCTCGCCGGCCAAGTCATCGACCGTGATCGCGGGACCTTCTTCGTTGCCGCCGAAGTCCGCCATGTCGCGAGCCTTCAAGTTGCCCAACCCGAACCACTGAGTGGCGAATTGTTCGCCGAGTGACATCGATTTCGGATCATCCAACATTCGGTGAATGTGACGACGTCGTTTGGCCTCGTCGACCAACTGATTCTCTTTCGCGGCTTGCAAAAGTTCCTTGTCGGGAATGCTGCTCCACAAGAAGAACGACAATCGGCTGGCCAGCTGAGTCGACGACAACGGAACCGCTTCGCCGGTCGCCGCCAACTCGCGGGCTTCGTCTGTTTCGGGCAGTTCGATACGGAACAAGAAACTCGGCGAGCACAGAATCGCAGTGATGGCCTGTTGCATGCCCACATAGAACGACTCCCGTCGGTCCGTGGCTGCTTCAACCAAAGTCGCGTACCGCTTGACTTCTTCTTCGCTGACTTCGCGGCGAAAAGCTCGACGCATCAACGGTTCCAAATTTACCTTGGCCGCCTTGTAAACGTCTTCCCAATGATCGCTTCGTTCGCGAGCCAATCGGATGATCAGTTGCGACTGTGTGGCGGGCAAATCCTTGCGGCTTTGTGGCCCAGGACCTTTGATCGACACGGTCTTGAATTTGAAGTTGAACTCGTCATCGGAAATCCGACGCGAGACTTCAACCTTCTCACCGGCGGGCAACACGGTTTTGGCGAGTTCCTCGTCGGTCAATGCTTTCACACGTTCTGAAACCGATTCGCCGATACGCCATGGGTCCTTGCGATCTTCTGACTTGGGAAGCTCATCGATCCAGGTATCGGTCGGCGAAAAGAAGAACCTGTGTTTGCCGGGTTTGAGCGTTGCTCGGAACGACTCACCGTCGGTCGGGCCACTCTTTTCCTGGTAGTTGAAATCGAGGATCTCAAGCAACAGTCCCTCTTCGTTGTGCACCATCACACAACGATTGACTTTGTCGCTTTCCTTGGGCTCTTCTTTGTCTTCGTCCCTCCTACGATCTCGCTTTCGGTCCTTGCGGTTATCGTCCGAGTCTTTCGCATCGGCATCCTTCGAATCGGCGTCCTTTTCTTCTGACTCTTCCTCTTTCGCCGCGATCAGTTCCGATCGACGAACGTTCGTGCCGCCACGAATGTCGAAGTAGTACTCGCCTTCGACGGGAACATCGACCTCGCACCACACCATGCCGTCGCCGCGAATGAACCATTCGCCAAACGAAGCCAACTTTGCTTCGCCGATCGTGTGCAGGGTTTGGTCGGCGAACGTCTTGTTGAGCGATGGCAGAGTTGCGGGATCAACGATGACAGTCGAAGCAACCGATTCGCCGGCCTTCAAATATTTTTCCATCAGCATGGTCGACAGCGACAACACATCAGCGTTGTTGTCAAAGCCACCACCGACTTCGTCCGAGGGGAATTGATCGGCGGGTCGAAGATCCATTCCGAACAAGTCGCGAATGGCGTTGTTGTATTCGGCGCGGTTCAAACGACGCGCGGTGATGCGACCGGGTTTGGGACGCAAGTCACAAGTGGCGTGATAAACCAGATCGTCGAGTTGATCGGCGAGTTGACGTCGTTCTTCGACCGTTGGCAACGCGGAATCTTCCGGTGGCATCGCACCGAAACGAATCATGCTGATCGAATGCATTGCCAACTCGCTGTTTTCGCGAATCTTTTCGGCGGTGCTGAGAAGCGTCAGATCCACTTCGGCTTCTTGATAGTCCGCGTTGTGGCAATCGATGCAGAACTCTTCCAACTTCAGAAAACCGGAGTTCTCCCAAGCGGTCAGATCATCGGTGGTCGGCTCGACCATTTTGGAATCGGCCTTCGCCGAAACCTCTGACTCGGGTTCGTCAGCGTGGATGGTTGAGGTCGTCAACAACGCTAGCGTGCCCGCGAACGAACAAAGTACGCGAGTCCAGCGAGTTCCCGGCAGGATGCAATCGGATTTCATAGGCAGGCTGAGCGATCGACGGCAAAATTGGATGCAATCCAATCACGAAGCCGATTGACTCAATCGTTGCGATAGGTGGGATGGTGTGAGGCAGGACTGCAAAACACGATAGCAAGCCGTCCATGGAGGGGGCGTATATCGAACCGCAGCGACGTCCATTGTAACAGATTCTATAGCGTGACCGAATACCTTTCACGAAATCGATCGAGAATTCGCACGCGGTGAAACAACGCGATTTACCCCGAAAAACGCGTCGATCCGTGGCTCTCTGCTCTCTCGCCGCCGCACCAAACCTCCGATCTATCGCACTGCCAACATTTGTTACAAACCGCCTTCGCATTTTGCCCTGATCGGCAGTGCGACCTGGCCGTGTCGCCTGCAGTTGTAGGATAGAGCCAGTGACCGAACCGAAAGTGGTATCTCGGCACGTGACGCGGCCGCATGAATCGATCGAAAACAGCGCCCCGAACGCGGATTGTTCCAGCCTGATTTACTGACGGGAGCCCAAATGGTTGGGATCTCGATCGTTGCCGCCTGATGGCCTGGATCGTGATGGTCCGGACAAAACGTTTGGGTTTGGCGTTGAGCGTGATCGACCAGGCGAAAGAACTGATGCAGGTGAGCCACCGGATTGATCCGAAACGCTAAAATTCCGCTTCCTTGAATCCGTTTGGGGTTTCGGCCTGACCACCGTTTGACCTTGCCCCCCAACCACCCTAGGCTTTGCAACGATTTCAAGACCGTACACAGGAGATGCGACGTGGGACTGTTTGATCTGATTCGTTCAGAGTTGATTGACATCATCGAATGGATCGATGACACACAACACACGTTGGTGTGGCGATTCCCTCGGCATGACAACGAAATCAAGAACGGAGCACAACTCATTGTGCGTCCGGGCCAAACGGCCGTCTTTGTTTACAAAGGCGAAATCGCCGATATCTACCCACCCGGGCATTACCAACTGACGACGGACAACATGCCCGTCATGACAACGCTGCAAGGTTGGAAGTACGGATTCGACAGCCCGTTCAAAGCCGAAGTCTACTTCGTCAGCACCCGCCAGCTGACCGATCTGAAATGGGGCACACCCAATCCGATCATGTTGCGAGATCCCGAGTTCGGTCCGATCCGGATTCGCGCTTTCGGAACCTACGCTTTGCGTGCCGTTGATCCCAAAGCATTGTTGCTGGAGATCGTCGGTACCGATGGTGAGTTTGGCGCCGACGACGTCAACGTTTTGTTGCGATCGATCATTCAATCCTCATTCGCGGACCTGATTGGCTCCTCGCAAATCGCCGCGTTGGATTTAGCCAGCAACTACGAGCAGCTCGCCGCTCAGCTTCGCGAACGTGTCGTTGAAAAGATCGACGACGAGTACGGACTGGATTGCCCCCAGCTTTTCATCGTCAACATTTCGCTTCCCGAGTCGGTCGAGAAAGCCCTCGACACGCGAACGAGCATGGGCGTGATTGGCGACATGAATCGGTTCCAGCAATACCAAATGGGCCAAGCGATGACGTCGGCCGCCGAAAACGGTGGCGGCGGTGGCGCGGCCGAAGGTTTGGGACTGGGACTCGGCGTCGCAATGGCCGGTCGGATGATGCCCGGAGCCATGAACCCGGGTGCAATGAATCCCGGTGCAGCAGCTGGATCCGGCGGACCTCCACCACCGCCCGCGGCAACGGCTTGGTACGTGGCAAAGGATGGCGTGACGCACGGTCCATTCTCGGCCGATCAAATCCGATCCGGAATCGGAAGTGGCGAGATGGGAGCCGAATCGATGGTTTGGTCGTCGGGCATGGGCGGCTGGTTGATGGCCAAGGACGTTCCCGCGTTGGCATCGATGCTGGCCGCTGGCAGTCCTCCACCACCGCCGCCAGCGAACTGATCCAGGCGACTGACTTTCACGGCCACCGTGATGGAATGATGACAACGGAGTGAACTGAGTGCCCGCAACGCCCCCCAACGCAACGATGAAAACGACGAGCGATCGATCCGCCGCTGCGCCGTCCATCAGCGTCGGTGGGCAATGGATCGTCGATGCGTCGGGCTGCGACGCCAAATCACTCCAGTCATTGGCGACGATCCAGTCCATCTGCAACGACGTGATCGATTCGTTGGGGCTGAAAGTGGTCGGCGAACCTCAGTCGCATATCTTCGGGCCGCCACACGGTGTCACCGCGTTGTATTTGCTTTCTGAATCGCACTTGGCAGTGCACACGTATCCTGAACACGGCGTTGCCACGTTCAATCTGGTTTGCTGCCGAGAAACCGCCGAGTGGGATTGGCAGACGCAATTGCAATCTCGTTTGAACGCGACCAACGTGCGAGTCCGACACCTTCGTCGAGGAGCTTGGGAGACCAACGAAGCCTCAGACACACACTGCTGCAACGCATCGTCCGCACACATTCCGAAAGCAATCATCGAGGTCGACGAATGAAGGTTCGCCGCGCTTCGTGTCCCGGCTGTGGGGCTCCCGTTGAATTCCGATTTGGGAACTCGATGGTCAGCGTCTGTGAATTTTGCCATACCGCGGTCGCTCGCGGTGACAAAGACATCGAGGACTACGGCAAAGTCAGCGATCTCGTCGAGACGGACTCGGTCGTTCAACTCGGTTCCACCGGATCTTTTCGCGGCAAGCCTTTCGAAGTGATCGGCCGTGTTCAATACGACCATGCGGCAGGCGGAGTTTGGGACGAATGGTACCTGCGGTTCCCGGGCGACAAGATGGCTTGGTTGGCCGAGGCTCAAGGCCAGTTGCACCTGACGTTTGAACGGCCGGTGCGATCGAAGTCACCCTTGCCGGAATTCGATTCGCTATCGCTGGGCCAGGTCGTTCACTACGGCGGACAAGATTTGACGGTCGCTGAGTTAGGCGTCGCGAAAGCGAGATCTGCTCAAGGCGAAATCCCTTGGCAGTTTCGTCCCAACGATGACCATCGCTACGTGGATCTACACGGTGCTCCTGAACCCGATGGCGGAGCGTGGTTCGCGACCTTCGATTATTCGCGAGGCGAGCAGCACACGTACATCGGCCGCACGGTCACAAAAGACAAACTGAACCTGTCGACTCCCGATTGGCAGCCTGATCCTGGATCAGGAACGATCGCGGTCGCATCGCTGCATTTGAATTGCCCAAAGTGTGGCGGTTCGCTGGACCTTCATGCACCAAAGGAAACATTGCGAGTTGGTTGCCAACATTGCGGTGCGTTGTTGTCCAACGATGATGGGCGGCTGAAATTGCTGACGATGCTGGAACAACGTGAGATGCACACGTCGTTGCCGCTCGGCATTCGAGGAACCATCGAAGGCACCGAGTACATCATCATCGGCATCATGGCTCGCTTCGTTCGTTATGCGGGCACCACGTATCCTTGGACGGAATACCTGCTCTACGCGCCCGGCGTCGGCTTCCGATGGTTGGTTGAAAACGATCGGCATTGGTCATTCGTCCAGCCCGTCACCGGACACGCGATGGACCCTCTGTCCACTCGCCTTCGATACGACGGCGATTCTTTCCGCATCTACGATCGGGCCACGGCGATTGTGCGTCACGTGATCGGCGAGTTCTATTGGAAGGTTCAGCAAGGGAACTGCGTCGAGACTGCGGACTTCATTGCCCCGCCAAGAATGCTGTCGATTGAAGACAGTTTTGAAGGCAGGACACACGAACGTGTTGTGTCTCTGGGGACGTACATGAAGCCCAGGGAGATTGAGGCCGCATTCGGAGTCGAGAACCTGACGCGTCCATGGGGCGTCGGTGTGATCCAACCTTCGCCAAAAATCCCCTTTGGAGTTTGGCTCGCCTGGGCTGGGTTCTGCTTCTACATGTTCATCATTTACCTCGGCAACCATCGCTCGGCGTCATCCGCAACACCGTCCGCTGACGGCTGGATGCTGTTCTACGGGTTGCTGTTTGTTTCGGCGATTCCGATTGGTTGCCTGGTGTTCATACACAACTTCGAAGTTTCCCGCTGGAAAGACAGCGACTTCAGTCCCTACGCCAGCAGTGATGACTGATGAAAATACTACGAATCTATTTGATCATCGGCGTGCTCGTTTGCTGCTGGTATTCCGTCGCCGCGTTCCGAGGTTGGCAAGCGATCAACTTTGGGATTGTCGACAACATGGGCAGCAGCGGCGGCGGTCGGGCCTACGGTGGTTCGTGGGGCGGCGGAAAGTAGCCAACGAAACCCGGCCCACTCGCGACGTGTATCGCAGCGACACGCGGCACTCATCAAATCAACACACAACACTCCAACGAATCCAAACCAAACGAAAAGGTAGAGAGCATGATTGATCAACTACGTGGCTTGGCACAATCCGACTCCGTCGTGGTGGATCCGGTACCCGCGACTGGCACGAGCCTGGATTTGCTGCTGCAGCATCTGATCGCTGCTTGCGTGTTCTCTGTGGTTGGAATCGTTGTCTTCATGGGCTGTCTGGTGCTGATGGAAAAGCTCACACCTTTCTCGATCCTGCACGAGATCGGTGAAGAACACAACTTGGCCGTCTCGATAGTCGTCGCCGCCATCGTGCTCGGCGTCTCCATCATCATCGCCGCCTCCGTCATCGGTTGAACCGGCACACTGAATTAGATTGGCTCCGTCGTTAAGCCATTGTCGCAGCTGATCCCCACTTCTCAGCCTGCGAATCGAACGACCGTTGCTTGCCTGGATGCTGACGGACAACGTTTCTCAAATTGCAAAACAGAGCATTTCATGCACAAGACAGAGCTCATTGCGAATGCGCGTTCGAGATGCTGCAAGCACATTTGGTTCGGAACCATATTCGGTCTTCTATCTGCATTCATTTCCGGATGCTTACCCACGCCAGCACTCCGAGTGTCCCAACTTCACGGTAAAGTCATCCCGCGCGGCGAAAAGATGATCGACGTCGATATGTCCGGCACCAAAATGAAGGACGGTGACATCTATTCCATCAGCGGCCTGCGTTCAAACGGCCAAGACGGATACCAGCATATCCACACACTGGATCTATCCGATACACGCATCACAGACGACGCCCTCCGCTTCATCGCGTTGCAGGAGGAGGGCTCGTTCCCATTGAGAATCAAAGTGTTGAAGTTGACCAAAACAAACGTTTCAGAATCTGCGATCAAGAACCTTCAGAAAGCTGTTCCAAATTGTGAAATCATACGGTAGAGAGCACTTCTGACGATTTTGTTTCGACATCGCGCTGGAGTGCCATGATTTTGCCAGCGAGCGGGCGAGCGTTTTAACCGCGAATGAACGGCTCATCCGAATACAGAGAAGGAAGATCGAATTGCCTGCAGTGCTCCCTATAGCTGTTGATCGACTGAGCATCGTCTATGCTTTCAGTACCGAGGAAAAATTGTAGGGAAGTGGCGTTTGCGAGTTGGTCACTGCACCGAAACTGATCAAACAGATTCCCATAGCGAGAACGCTGCTCGATGGCCGAACCTCTCTCAAAATCACAGCAGTCACTTCGGGGCCGCAAGATCGCAGACATGACAGACCACCAGCTTCGTGACTGGATCCAAGCCTGCGAAAAGATGGAGAACTGGGTGGGTCACGCGAAAGCTCGACGCGGTTGGCGACTGAGCGGCGTCCAAGCTGAGAAGGAGCTCGATCGCCGGAACAACGTGGCCTGACCGGCGTGGGTCATCATTCTCGGGAAGTCCCCAAAAAACATCGAGCTCGACGACCTGGGAAGGTCATCGTACGGATTGGTTGTGTTGCTTCTGAGCAACCAAGTTGGCGAGTCTTCATTGACGGACTGGCTCCATTGCTTGCCCGCGTGTGGGACAGTGCCTATTCTTATCGCGATGCCAAGAAACAACTGGCGATGAGGAACGTCGCAAATGTTTCACGAGCCTGCTCGTGAAACAACTCGGTCACCGTACTGTGATCACATTGAGTGAAGTTGTTTCTTTCTGCGCACTGGAGGCGCACCACGCGATGAAAGTCGTGCCTGATCGGCACGAGTCATCCCAGCGACAGACACGCCCTGACCGGCAAACTTTCTGTCGTCGCGACAACCGACGGCTTGTTCACCGGGTCGTGCGGTTTGGAGCAAACAGGGTGATATTTCATCGACATGGTTTTTTGACCCGGCACGTTTTGTGACCTAAGTTTGCTCAGCCCCACGATTCGGAGTGTCTTCCGTGGGGCTTGGACTCACCCCGTCCAGCAATCCCCCTCCAACGACACTCACGATGGAATCGGCGCATGGACCTGTTAACGACGATCAATCGATGCCTTGCTTTTGACAAGCAAGCGGACCAAGCAAACGAAGGCAAAGCGATTGCCAAGCACGCTCGTCGACGACGAGTCGCTGGCCGCATGCGGACGTTTGCATTGGTCGTCGGTGCGATCACCGTTGGCGGATCTTCAATGCCCGCGTTTGCACAAGGCTTCGTGCCTTCCCGCGGCCCTTCCGTATCCGCTCCCACCAACGATGCCGAACGCAAACTCGAAGAACAAGAGCGTGCCCGGGCGTTGGCCGACGGCATTGAACTGGAAGATGCCGGTCAGTGGAGCGACGCGATCGACCACTACGAATCGGCAACTCGCCGTTTCCCGCAGGACCGCATCCTGTATCAACGACTGCTGATCAGCCGGTTGCGATTTGACGTCAATCGCCGCTATCAAGATCAAACTTACTTGCGATCGCTGCGTGACATGACGACGTCGCAGTCTCTGGATCTGTACAGTGAGATCTTGGCGAATTTGCAAACACACTATGTTGACACGATCGAGTGGTCACGGGTGTTGCTGCACGGAACCGCGGCTCTGGAGACCGCGCTCGATGATGAAACGTTCGTACAAACGATGCTCCCCAATGCGACACCGGAACAGATTGAAAAGTTTCGGATGGAAATTCATCATCGGATCAGTCAACGGTCCACCCAAAGCCGATTCGATCTGCGTGCCACCGTGTCGCAAGTCGCGTCCATGGCTCAACAAGAGCTCGGCTTGAGCGGAACCGCGACCGTGCTAGAGTTCGTGTCGGGTGCGGTGTCGACGCTGGACACGTACACTCGTTTGCTGTCGCCCGGACAACTGGACGACATGTTCAGCACCATCGATGGCAACTTTGTCGGACTCGGCGTTGAGCTGAAACCCGGCGAGGACTGTTTGAAAATTCTGTCAGTGATCCCGGGTGGTCCCGCCGATGAAGCCGGCATCGTCGCTGGTGATCGAATCATGGGAGTGGACGCGATTTCCGCCGCCGACCGAGACCCTGACTACGTCGCCGATTTGCTGCGTGGTCCCGAGGGATCGCTGGTGTCGCTGGAGATCGCATCTGTTGATCAACAACCGCGTTCCATCAGTGTCGCACGACGCCGAGTCGATGTGCCATGTGTTGAAAACATTCACTTGGTCGACACGGATGCCAAAATTGGCTACTTCCGCCTGACGAACTTTCAGAAGTCGACGCCCGCTGAAGTCGAGAAGGCACTGTGGGCACTCAGTCGTCAAGGAATGCGTTCGCTGATCATCGACCTGCGAGACAATCCTGGCGGGTTGTTGCCCGCGTCGGTGGAAGTTGCGGACCGGTTCATCGACAGCGGTCGAATTCTGACCACCCGTGGGCGCAACGCTCGCGAAAACTTTGATTACTCGGCTCACCGCGCCAACACGTGGAATGTTCCGTTGGCGGTTTTGATTGACCGAAACAGTGCGAGTGCCAGCGAGATCTTCTCGGGTGCCATTCGCGATTCCAACCGAGGAACGGTCGTCGGCGAAAAGAGCTATGGCAAAGGCAGCGTGCAGGGAATTTTCCGAATGCAAGCGGCCCAGTTCGGGCTGTGTTTGACGACGGCGAAGTTCTATTCACCAAGCGGCCGAGCGATCAGCCGCAACGGTGTCGAACCGCACTTGTCCGTGCCCCCGACCTACATCGCGGCTCGCCCGGATGAGAACGGACGATTGGTCACTGAATTGGAAGACGATGTGCTGCAACGAGCCATCGAGCACTTGGCTCAACCGGCACACTGATCGGCTTGCGATTGTTAGCTGACGTGCGTTAGCACCGGCTATTTGACGCAACCGGGCCTAGCGGCCATCGGCAGATTGGTGCGGTTTGGAAGAGAGATCTGGTCAGCGGGTGTCAGCTTGTAGATCGGTCGTGGCGATTGAAAAAGTTAAATTGACAATTGTAAATTCTAAATTGGCTGGGTGGCGCCGGGGCTTTTGAATCCGCTCGTTGGCGAGTGGTTTGTCAAGGAAGCAACTTCGGGTGACACCGGACGGCTCGCGCCGTTCCGCTACCAATTTCAGCCGCAGCGCACGAGCTCTCCGGTACCAAACTTAGCGGCAGGGCGCAAGCCCTCCGGTTTGTGAGGAGCCCAGCGTGAGACCGGACGGCTCGCGCCGTTCCGCTACCAACTTCAGCTGCAGCGCACGATCCCTCCGGTACCAATCTTAGCGGCAGGGC
>NZ_ANMO01000087.1 GCF_000338295.1 Rhodopirellula europaea 6C | reverse complement strand
CAACTTGCAACAGGATCGCCAAAAGAAAGATCGTGAAAACACGAATTGGTTCGACGTTAGTGTTCATGATTCTTGAGTCGGGTAACGACCGCGGTAACGGGGCCGCCGCCACAAAACTATGATTTCAAAACCAGCGACATCGGCGGCTCCCGTTCACCGCTTTGTTCTGCCTTCTGTCGGCGTGAGTCTCGCGGCTTCGCGATCGAACCATTCAATTAAGCCGCAACACGCATTACGGAGTCCCATTGTACTGCAAATCGCGACGACAAATGGTCCCGGTTGCCTTTGACGCGTCCAAGCGGAGTGGGGGCGATGCAGAATTGTGGTTGTATGGTCATCCTCCTGAACGATCACCGATGCAAATCCGTCGAATTGTTCACCCCAATTGGTCAAGAAATCAAATTCACGGTATCGCTGAGAATCCGCAAGGATTGCCTCCATTGATCTCTCGTCGTCGCCGTAAATTGCATTTCGGACCAGATCATGGATTTGCTCGCGAGACAAACCATCAAACGATTCGTCCCACAGTGGATGTGGATTGTCGAGCAATTCCTTGAATCCACAGTACGCTCCGTACAAGCTGCAGTGGGGGTCAGAGAAATCGCCGAGAACTAAATCGCCGATATGTAAACACATTCTGCCCCAAACAACCGACGGGGCGACGAGGTGCGACTCTGTCATCGCCTCGATTGCAACGTCGTTTGGATCGCCAAACATCATTGAGATGTGAGCCTCGGTACTAAGGCAGAACG
>NZ_ANMO01000086.1 GCF_000338295.1 Rhodopirellula europaea 6C | reverse complement strand
TCTCGCACTTTGATCATTTGCGAGTCGACAGCAAGTTACCACTTGCTGATGATGGACGCCGCTCACGACAGATCGGTTGACGTCGCGGTGGTCAACGCGAGACAGGTCCGAGACTTTGCCAAAGGTCAGGGCCGGCTGGAGAAAACGGACCAGATCGATGCAGGTGTGTTGTGCCAGTTCGGTCAGGATGTCAAGGTTCATCTGACGGCTTCTCGCACTGCTCAGCAGAAGAACCATACCGCCTTGGTCAATCGACGCGAGGCATTGCTGAAGATGCGTGGCCAAGAGCGGATGCGGTTGGAACACACGCATGACGCCGAGGCAATCAAGTTCCTTGAGGAGATGTTGGAAAACATCCAAAAGCAGCTCCAAAGCGTTGAAAAACGCCTTGAGGCGATTCTCAAGGAGCTTGCCAAAGAGGATCCCAAGGTCGATATCCTGCTCAGTCACACCGGTGTCGGCAAGGTCACCACGAGCGTGCTGCTCACNCGGTTGCCTGAGTTGGGAACGCTGAACCGAAAGCAGGTGGCCAAGCTTGTTGGCGTCAGTCCGATCGCCAACCAGAGTGGCAGGAAGGATGGTAAGCGTCCGATTCGCGGCGGACGACAAGATGTTCGCAACGCGATGTACATGGCGGCTAATTCGGCACGCAGACATGATCCGGCGACCAAGGCGTTTTACGAACGGCTTCGCGGCCAAGGCAAACCCTTCAAGGTGGCGATGGTCGCTTGCATGCGGAAGATGCTCTCGACGCTCAATCAAATGGTTCGCAACGGAGAAACCTTTGACGCGACGAAGTACGCCTCCATGGCCGAGGTGCAATCCTGTCGCTAATCCACCAAAGCGTTGCCGCGAGTCCCTTTCGCGTCGCCTTCACGTTGGCCTGCGCTAGCGGTTGAGGCCAGCGTGAAGGCGA
>NZ_ANMO01000085.1 GCF_000338295.1 Rhodopirellula europaea 6C | reverse complement strand
AAAGCAAGCAGTTGGCTGATGAACTTGGGATCAAGAGCACTGCAAAGTCGTTGGAGTGAATTCAAAGATCTGGTAGAACTCTTCATGGCGTCCGTTCCTGGTGAGGTGTTTGGCCTGCTAACCAAAAACACGCATTGGGACACGGACGCCGTTTTTCTCCAATAGCAATCCGGCACCTATTCCATCCGGATCGCTGCTACCAGCCCGACTGCACCCACTGGGAATGGTCTATTTTCGCCATCTTGAAGACTATCGGATTTTTGACCAGCTGTTTCCCTTTCTTGATTGTCCCGAGAAAACACAACGCATTGCCGCGCTGCGGGCAACCTCCACCTTTCGCAACCCTGCAAAGTGGCCTCCCGTCATGGACGCTCTCAGTGATCCCGGTTCGACACAGCCATTGCTTTCCGCTGCACTTCAGCACGTGGGCGAGCCGATTCCCTTGAGCATCAAACGAAAGCTGCAACCAATTCTGGCAGGCTTGTTGGATCGGCGTCTAAACGCTCGCGTTCAGGAACAAGTATCTTGGGCGATTTGCACGACAATCGAGGAACGAACGGTTGACGCAATGATCGAACTGCTAGCAGATTCGAGAGGAGCGCGAAAGACTCTCGGCAAAACAGTTAAGATGTCGACGTCGGGCGATCGAATGCAATTCCTTGAACGTCGGTTCATTTCTCAACTACCCTAGTCCGACATCGATATTGGCATTGTCTGCCCGCGGAGAGTTTGAACATTGCCTGGTTTTGACATCGCCTTTGAGCCGCCGAAATTTAAATGGCTCCCGGTAACGATCCAAATTGACGAAAGGTCTTGGGCATTTGATGCGTCGGCTGTTCGCAACGATCCAGTTACGGAACTCGTGGTGGCAACCTCTCGCCTACTGGCGGAACCATGCACAGAGATGGTTGGCTTCTGGCTCGAACCCGCTTGGCACGTACTCGAGATGACGTCTGATGGTAATGGAACAGCGTCCATCACGTTCTGGCATCGGACAGGCGACAACCGACGCGATGCGGAAGCCAAAGCCGTCGCTCGGATGGAAACACGTAAGCTGTGTCGTCTGTTGCTGAATCGACTGCGATCGTTGCACGCTGCGACGGGCACGGATCGGTTCCACGCTCCTGATTGCTGGGGCAAGGTATTTCCCGATGACGCAATCTCTTGTGTTTTCACGCGAATTCGGTCCCAGAAGGTTCGATGACTGAACACGATCCCTTTAACGAACCTGAGTCCGCTCACCCGCGGGCGCGCGAATTGATGCGTGAGCCGTTCTTTTGGGACTGCGTGGATGAGGCCGCTCCGTTTGGCAGCGACGAAGGCAACGAGGCCTATTATGAGTGGCGAAGCTGGCGAGAGGAAAATCCGAAGGCCGCACTTACCGAGTGTTTTGATTGGATTCTTGCTGGCAATCTTCACGCTTACAACGAGTCGCTCGCATCCGTTGCCCAGATCGAAATGGATGTGGACAACCCTGATGATGCGATACTTGGGGACCAATATGACATGTTTACGCTCGACACAACCATCATCGCCACCGGACTCGGACAACTGATGGACGAAGGAGTCATTGATCCATCCGCCAAACCGTTTCTCCACGTCGCAATCAAGCGCCAACGAAACCCGAAGGCGGGTCACTATGACGGTACAACACTGGATGCGATCGCCAGGGTCGTGAATGAGGCTTGACCCATGTCGGAACGATGCATTCGCGTTTACATCACAGGCCGATTCGACTTGGGATTTATCGTGGAGCATCCCAACGGGACGTCCGGGCAACTCCGAGTTCCGGAGATGTCGCCTGTCACGGCGGAATTGGAACAATCGACCGAAGTCTCAACCGTCTCTGTAGTCATTTCTCACAAGCGGTGGTCTCACTGGCGATACATGTAAAAACCGGCAACATGCTTCGCTGCCACGCGTTTCCCTCAATTCGTCTTAGCTGGACGACTAACCTACAAGCACCATTTATGAAGTACGCGATTCAACTCAACGGCATCCAGAAAAGGCTTCCAGCGGGTTTCCGGTTGCCGGCATCGTTTCAGGGCTTTGCGGATCGCTGTTGCGAAGCTCAACGCGGTGACCTGGGATGGTTTGCGATCAAGACTGGTCCGACCAAGGAACTACTCGGCTTCGACCCCAAAGACCAAGTTGTTCCGATTCTCCGTTTGCCAGACGGAGGATTCGTTGCTTTTTGGTTCTGCACGAAGCGATCGCCCGCACTAATCTGCTGCGACAGCGAGGGGGCGGTGGATGTTGTCGGCGCGACCTGGGCAGATTTCCTAACGCGATTGTCGAAACGCAAAACAGGCATTCCCGATCTTGACGATCGCGAGTTGGCAAAACTTCCGTCCATTCGAGGAGTCGGCCGCAAGCTCACACCTCTTACTGCCAAGCGTCGTGAGTTCAAGAAATGGATCGAACAACACGCCCCTGAACAGCCCGACACCAATGACACAACGGCGGAAGAGATTCGTGCCGAGCTCGTTAAACTGATGTCGCGTCACTTTGACAAAGGAAGATTGCGTCCTAGAATCCTTCTTTTCGTGACGCTCACATCGCGAACCTACAAGGTCGATTGGGCCGCGTACGGCATCAAGCCCTATCCAGCACCCAAACGACTACAGCCAGTGCTTCAGCGTTTAGTCACGTATCTTGGCCGCTCCCTAAAAAAGAGTGAAGTGTCTGTTGCCCCGGACGGCTGTGTGTGGGTTGAAAGGAACATTTGCCTTGGTGACCCATCATTTTACAAGAGATAGATCACCGGTAGACCGCCAACGGCTGCCTAGCTCGCGACAACTATCGGATCAAATTGGTAGTTATCCAGTGCGTAGATGCGGTGCGTGTTGACCGTGACGATGGGGCGTCGGGGAACAGAAGGCTTGTGCGATCGTCTAAACGATCAGAAGGGGCACTTCCTCGTGACAATCAATCCCAATGCGATTACCCCAGCAGCTTTAGGAGCAAAAAAGGCCCCAGGAAAACAGAGAAACCTGACAAAGCAAAAGATACCGAGGCGCCACGCACGCGACGTAACCGCCAGAGCGAAGCAGAGTAGAGCAAGCCGGTTCCGCATACAAAGTACAGTGCTGTGGCAGCAACGACATAGGGCGGAAGCCCCATCTCGTTCTCCACGAGCAATCGAGCATTCTGATACCCATTCCATGCGGTTATGATGATCAAGCCAATCCCGAGCAATGCAGTCAGCCAGAACATCAACATACAGGTGAGTGATCGCTGTGACGTTGCAACGCGTTCGCTTTTGGTAGGCGAGTATGGATTGTCGGACAATGTGAAGCCTTGGAATAATGGATCCAGATGAGCCGTCGACTCGGTCGCAACGGGTAACGAGCCAGAGCTGGGAAATATCCCCGTCTCGGCGGTTCATACTTAAAGGCTTATCTAGCTTCTGAACCGCAAAGCAAGTTGACCTTCTTTCTCCGACAAGCTGCCAGTTGTTGCGTGTCAGCCGGCGGACGAACTCGGTACGATGATTATGAATAGCTTACTCGAACGGGTAAGCCCGCAGAAGTTCGAAGAGGAGTGCTCCACGAGCCAGATTTCATGCGACTTATCCTAGCAATCTCATTGGCCACACTGACCGTCGTTAGCCAGCCACCGAAGACCTTTTCTCAGCAAGCCATCTCAAAGGGAGATTGGACGTACAGAGATGGAAAACCAGAAAGCGTGACCTTCTGGTACGGCACGGTACTGACGCGCAGCGAAATCGATGAACTTTCAAGCTATACAAGCCTCACTCGAATCGTCATGGGAAATGCGGGTATCGACTCAGAATACGTCGAAATTGAAGATACTCTTTGGAAGTTGCGGCGACTAAAGAACCTTGAAGAGGTTCGTTTGTGCAAGGACGGGATAAATAATAAAGATCTCAAATTCATCGCCTCGCTGCCAAAGATACGAATCCTCGAATTCAACGCCCACAACGGCGGTGAAGACAGACCGATTTGCACGGATCAGTGCGCCGACCATCTTTGCTCGGCGAAGACGCTTCAACACCTGTTGATCCACGATGGGCAGTTCACCGACAAATTCGTCGCGAAAATTACCCAGGGCTTGCCAGAACTGGAGGAGTTGATGATGAATTCGGCGGAATTGACGGACGAATCACTCCGACTCATCTCAGAACGGTGCAAAAAGTTGAAGTCGCTTTCGATCACATCAGACCACTTCACCGTCGAAGGCCTAAAGCACCTCGATAGGCTAAAGAAACTCGAGAGACGGTCGGTCAGTTCGCCGGCCTTGAGGAAGACGGCTGATCCAAAGGAAATCACAAAGCTGCTGGGGACGTGGGAATACGTTTCGGCCACTTATGAGGGAGAGCCGATGGACGTCAGGGAAAATGAAACGATCACTTTAACCGAAGACAGCTGGACGCTTCGACGTAATGGGAACCTTGTCAGTACTTCAACCTGGGAAATCAATTCGACGAAGAGCCCAAAGTGGCTGACACAGTTTACCCAAGGTGGCAAAGTCAACTTTGTTGATCGATGGGTCTACAAATTCGACGAGGAGCAATTGGTGATCTGTAAATCGTCGTGGATGGACGAGCGTAGACCAAATCGATTCGTCTCTGTGGGAGGCGACAAACAATACTTGATCGTGCTCCGTCGGACGGAGACGAACGCAAAAATCGAATGATGCGAGTGCGCGAGATTCGCCGAAAAGTAGGAGCGTTGGCATGGCCCCTTGAAGCCAACGGTTGTTCCCAGTGCCTGCACGAAACCGATCCCTTCGACTGCTTCGGTCACTGCTGGCAGTTGCCCGCTTCTACCCATTTTCATCAGAACCGAGTCCGAGATCTTGTAAAGAAAGCCCGGACGCGATTTTACGAACTCGCGTAGACGGGTGCATCTGCCAGCACGACACGCGAAGGAGATCGATTTGGCCATCTGCACTAGCCTTTTGGCTTGACGGATCCTTCTATCGATCACTGATCTTTCCTGTCGATCCAGCGTTTCGCCACCTCATGGTCACGCAGGCTCGCGAGTATCTTTTCAAAGTCTTGGGGAACATGATGCTTGCGTTTTGACTGGAGGGCCCGGTATCCATGCGTGTCCCGAAGCGACAGGTCCGGGTGCTGATCTAAGATCAGCCTGAGAAATCTTAAGCTGTGTTCGATTCCGTCTGGATACGATGCGGCCGACATCGCGGCCACGTGCATCACCGTCTCACCATGATTGTCGGCATTGTCGACATCGCATCCTGCTTCGATCAACAACTGGGCCATCGCCGGTGATTCCTCGAAATGCGGTGAATGCGCCAACAGGTGTAACGCGTTCCTGCCAATCCTATCGGTGACGTTGCAATCCGCCCCAGCGTCCAACAGCGCTTTCAACATGGGAGGATGACGATGATTCAAGGCCGCCATCAGCGGAGAGCGTCCCCCAGAAACGCCACCTTTCGCTCCCTCGGCAATGGTTTCGTTCGGGTCAGCACCAGCTTGAAGCAGTGCCTCAACGATCCTCGTTTGAAGCGGCATTGGGATCATGCTGAACATCGCTTCGTGCAACGGCGCGCTCCCGCTGCCGACGGATCGATTTACATCGGCACCTGCAGCGACTGCAATCTTAACCGAGTCCAACAGCCCGCGTTGAATACACAATCGGAGGAGTGGTTCCAGCCGGCCGTCAAATGCGTCCCCCTCAGCTGAACTCAACTCCTGAACTTCCTGCTCGAATCTGTCCACCGATTCGCCGAGTGCGATTTGCATGTCCTCCGAGTCCGTAGGACCAATATCAATGGCCCGCTGTTCGCGTTCCGCACGTTGTTCGCGGCGCCTTTTCGCATCTTTGGCGAGTTCTGAACAAACCTTTTCGATGCTGTCATCGGGAAGCGACAGAAAAGAGCGTAGCTGATCGATCAATTGTCGCTCGCGCTGCTCCAGGATTTTCACGCGACGCTTGAGGACCATGGGTGACGGAGGCCATCGCCTCCCACCGAATCCATTTCGAATTCCTTCAATTCCTCGCTTTGTCAGCCGGAACTCGAAGTGTCCCACGTCACCGTTGTGCCTGGAAGCTTCGCTCAATTGCAGGACCGCCGGGAACGAGTCCCCTTGGAGTTTGGTTTTCGATACAAGTTCACCGTCAATAGGGGGCCATTGCCAAGCGATCAAAGCGAAATGGTGATCTGTCACGATGTACGTCGAACGAACTCGCTTTCGCCGCAGCCCTGACCTGTCCGCCAAGATAACCTTGTACTTCTCTCCATTGCTGTCAGCTAAGTCGAACGACCGAAACACCTGCCTGACACGTTTCGGATCATGCTTCGGCCCGACGACGGAACTCACGCCGAGATTCTCGACCAGGCCGGACCTCCAGGCCTCGGGTTGCATCACGAGACATTCATACAACAACTTGGAATCTTGATTGAGATCGCTCGCCGTTATTCTTTTGGCGATTTCTTCCGACTGATCTGGTCGTGACTCCGCAACCGGCGATGACGCACGCTCAGAAGCCGGGACCTGTGTCGACTCTTGTGCGACCGATAGGACAACCGCAATGAACAGAACGCCCAAGATTGTCGCCGCCACCAAACGCATTGCGTTGCTCATTTGCACATGCTCCGACTTGTCTTCGCTTCTCTTATTCCTCACGAAAGCCATTGCGGTTCGCGACAAGTGCCAACGTCTTTTCGAGATTTTCGAACCGCTGCTTCATACGAGCCTCGGAAGCCAGATGCTTGTCGATGTCGGACATCAGGTTTTCAGCGATGATGGCGGCGAGAAGCATCGATTTTGACTCAGTTGCCGCGTTACCCTTTGCTGTGTCGTCCGTAACTCGAATGCCAGTGGCTCTCTCCGCAAGACTCTTCAACTCTTGATGAAGCATCGTCGTCTCTTCACGGCGCTGAGCAGGATCCGTCTTTTCCAGGCTCTTGACCAGACGATCGTAGTACCGATTGCCGATTCGAAGCGTTTCGTTCCAGTCAATGGCGTCTTTCCAAAACCGATTCACCATTTTGCCGGCCGCGGCGAGACCTGGTTCACAGTCGAGATAGGCGATTGCTTCCTCCTGATTCGTTCGGATGACGAGCAGTGCATCGAGATAGGCACAACGTTCGAACAAGTCGATCTTTTCACTCAGTCTTACGCGGGCAGGCAAAGACTGAAGTGCTCTGAGATACTGCTTCGCTTGCGATCGAGAAGGGTCCGCCGTACGAATATAAGCCTCCATCGCGGCACAGTTCTGTTCTTCGAGCATGTGACTGTGTTGCGCGTGTGTCTTGCTCATCCCCATGCCTAGGAGTCTTCCGAGTTTGAAGCAGGCAAGTAGATCTTCCCAGGCTGCTTCGTGGTTGCCTTCTCCCAGATTCAGCATGGCACGCATCCGCAGAGAATGCACCAGGTAAGGCAACTGGGTTGTCATCGGATCCATCGCCGCAACGAGCGGCAATGGATCCACTTCGTCCACACCGCGCGTGATGACTGGCGAATAGAATTGGTCGCGTTCGGTCGCCTGAAGAACGATTCTCAGAGGCTCGGCATCACCATCGAGTACCTTGGCAACTTCCGGGAATTCCGATCGCTTCCACGGACGCGGATCACCTTGGATAAACTCGACGACAAGATAAAGTCGTTGCTTCGCGGCCTCGGACGAGGGATCCGCGATTCCGGCAGTAAGGTAGCGGACATGACTGCGATCTTTCGGTGGCGGCGTTCTTCCGATTTCCTTGAAGTACTCCGGCGGCATGTCCCAAACCCGCAGCGGCTGCATCGCTTCGCAGAGCAAAACGCAGACGTTGTTTTCTGGGGTGACGCCCTGCTTTATTCGAGCATTGATGCCGGCCGCGTAGTCCACCGTTCCATCGGTTCGTAGCGGGCTTGTCAAAAAAGTCGTCTCCCGATCGATCTTGATTCGTGATTTCGTCGAATCATCGCCGTCAGCGTCGCGAAACAATAGTGCCACGACAGCCAGTAACGTCAGGAAAACCGGACGCCATTGCTTGGAAATCTTGAATTGAATCATTTGGGTCTACCGTTCAACGATCGGTTAATGAAACCTCGTTCGCGAGCGTCTCCCGGCTGGGAAGAGTCTCACTCGCGTCAGAGGCGGCCTCGACTACTTCTCTACTTCGGTTTTTTTAGCTGGTAACCCACCGCCTTGAAAAAGCTTGCCGTCTGTTCCGTGCGGCGCAAGCGTCGTTTGATGAAGCTGGGCATGTGCGAATCAAGTACGAGCAAATCATGGTCCGGATCCACTCCGCGAACAAAGCTGACTTCGCCACCGTTCAAGGCGACGCTCGGGTCACCAAACCACAGAAATCTTGCCCCCTGAATCTGTGTCACGAAACACAAGGAGTCGACCGTGGATCTTTCTTCGTTCCATCGCCCCGCGGCAATGATCTGATGCCTGCCGCCCATCCGCTCGGAGAACATGGATTCCACTCGCTGGATGGTATCCCTTCCGGCCGCCGCGATCGCGTCATCTCGGGACGCGAAAAACTCGATCTTCAATATCTCCCTTTCAACGGATCCTTCTTGGGTAAACCCCAGGATTCGGGCGACTTCCGGATTAGCGTGCCAGGTTCCTAGCCATGGAGGATGGTCTTCCCATGTCTCGTTGGCATGGGCTCTGCCGCTTATCCCACAGACAAATATCAGGGACATACACACGATTGCTTGAGCAGGGCTCATCAAGATCTCCAAAGCACAGATGACGTTGGGGTAGGGCACAGTGCCGCAGGTTGCCGGGCGCACCATTTTCGGACAATCAAATCTGAAATCGCTTCACTGCGTAAATGAAACGGGTTTTAGAATAACGAGCGAGTTTACCAAGTGCTTCGTACGATTGGACGCGACATCTGAAAAACCCGCCGCTTAACAGTATCGTTTCCGAGCAAGGTTAAGACGAAGTTAAGAACATGTGGTTCCGATATCGCAAATGGAAACACGCTGTTGCGTCGATCCTGCTTGCAATCACGTACGCCTGTTTGCAGAATTTCGCGAAGGAAACTGTACCCTGGTATGTTGGGTTGGTGTTGGCTTGCACTGTGGGCTTTGCTTACGTCATCGAAGAGATCGTGTGGAATCTCCAAGGCGCGGGACGTCCTTGTACGGCCTGTGGACATAGGGTCCGCTTGAAGTCGTTTCGGATGCACAACACTTGCCCGAACTGCGGCGATGAGCTTTGAATTCGGGCCCGGTGCCAGCTCATTGGGAAGACGTTTCACATAAAGATCGAGACACCATTGAAACCGCAGCCGCAATTTACGATCACTGGTCTGCTCGCGCTGGCGGCAGTGATGGCTCCTGCCTTTGCAGTCATTCAATGGCACGACCCGATGAGCTGGATCCAATTGGCAATTCCCATGGTGATCCTGTATCTGATCGTGCTGAAGTCTGGAGCACGCTGCTTGATTGGGGCCGCTGTAGGTGCCGCACTTGCTCCTGCGTTGCTCCTGGCATTGGTATTCCTGACAGGCAGTCTGACGGATGATAACTCGCGACTGATCGCTGGTTTGATTGGAATTGCGTATTTTGGTGCGGCAATCGGCGGTGGGATCAACGCGTCTTCGCGTCTGCATCGTGCGAGACTTGCATCGCAGGACGATGAGGTGACTGCTGAGGAGTATTCGCTTCAGCGAGTCGCGATCATCCCGTTCGCATTGATTGCCATGCTGCCGGGTTGGTATGGAGGACGGTTCGTCGCCTCCGTCCTGGTAGGTTACTCGTTCCTTGACGACAACAGTCAGTTCATCGATTTGATCCACTACGTCACGGGGATCGTTGGCGGCATGATAGGCGCCTTGGTCGCAAGCCTGATCTTCAGGTCGCGGTCGAGGACCAATGCCGTTTAGGTAGCTCCCTGAGTGGCTCAAGTGATGAGTCGCTAGGGCGCGGTACATCAGTTAATGGGATGAAGCACCCGCCGCCGGGGGTTTATAGGGGTTTTCGTCTTCGCGTGAATTGCCGTCTAATTCACGATTCGAAGTCGTCTGGTGACGTGCCTTTTGGATTGCTTGTCGAGTTCATCAAGCAACTCTTTGGACTTGCCGACCCAGAAAGCCACGTCCTCATGGAGGACTGTTCTGGTTTGCCGCAGGGCGTTCCGCTCTCGGCGAATCTCTTCTAGGCGAACAGCTTGATCATGCGTCAGGATTCCAGCCGCTTGTATGACGCCGGCGTCCGAGTTAGCACCAACTTCCAGCCCACCTTCGGACACACTTCCGCGTATGATCCGTTCAAGCTTTTCGCAGTTTTCGTTTAGCATTTCGATCGTCGGGACTTGAGTCGCGGGCCGTCCGATCCGGGCGACGACGTAGGCAACCCACGAACTGGCCAAACATCCTCCAGCGATGAACGCAATCAGTCTCGGAAGCATGGGCGGCATATCGATCCGGGCTGCCACCCAGACTGAAAGAATCGAGGCCGGCGGTAGCGTCGCCGCTCCAATCAGCAGACCCAGTGCGGCACCGCCGATCCGTTTCCATCGAAACGGTGCCAAACCAACTCTCGCCCCCAGTAGAGCGCAGGCGAGAATCGGCACGCCACACCACATGAATGCCAAGAAGAGGAATCCGGGCAGCAGGTTGCCCATTGTATGGGATGCTAGTAGATTCTGGTTCCAAGTTAAAACAAGCATCGTCCCACACATGACGTCACGAGAATTGGCAGCAGTCACTTATTGTCTTGTTTGAGGTCAACCACCGGAGCGTGGTTCCCTTCAGCTTCTCTCCCTTCGTGATGCCAGTTTTCATCTTCGCCAAGCTCGATGGAGATTTGGCGCGAGGGCAGATGAAATTTTTCGATCTGCCATGTCCCATCGTGCTTTCGGGCTTTGAATGTTGCTGACCCGATGTAGAGCTTGGGGGCATTGAACGTGACTTTTCCTCGTGCAATCTCGTCTGTCGAATTTGTGATTTTGCATTCCGTGATGTAATCGGGCTGAATGATGCTGAAGTAGCCTTTCGAGCGGCTTGGAGACATTGCAGCAGCGATCTCGCTCGGCTTCGGATACCCCTCAACGAGAAATCGGAATTCATTGGCGGCTTCAGGTGATTGATCGCGAATGTCGAGAGCCATCAATACCAATGACAGTGACTTGTTCTTGATGGTTTGAGCTGCAGGATTTGTCTGCAACTTCTGGAAGTCTTCATTGCTGATCGACGCCGCTTCTGGGATTAATGAGCAAGCGAGTTCCTCTGATAGTGGACCATTGTGGTTTTGATCCTCGGTCCCGTCTGCGGAAGCATTGTCTGGTTTCACGCGTTTCAGTATCAGGACAATGTCATTGGCTGAGTTCGGTTGGGAGTCGAAGGCTGTTGGACGCTGGTCGCCGCTTTCGGCGATGCAGATTCGTAGTGTGTCGCCTACCAGATCGTAGATGGCTCGCTTCGTGCGACCGTTCTCGGTGAGATCGATCGATTTGGGATTGGTCGACGGATCGAGTTTGTATGTCGAAACGCTCTTGCGACCGCCAAATTCAGTGGTCAAATTTTGCTTGTCAATCACAAAGCGAATTTGTTTCAGCATCTCCTGCGGAGCGATTCTGCCGCCGTCTTCAGAGTAAGTCACCTGCCAAGTGCCTTGAATGTTGGGAATGTCATTCTCCTTCGCTGGAACGTCGCCCGCTGGCGCCGAAGCGTCTTCTTCTACCGTGGGCTTAGACGACCGGGCTTCGGATTGTTGCGCAGGATTCTGAGCTGCAGTGAAGATCCAGCAATTTGCGCGCACACCGGGCCGCAGATACCGTTTATCCGGCCACGAGACGCTGTCATCTCCTTTGATCAGAACGCGAAACATTCCTGCGACGTCAGCCGTGGGATAGAGGCTGATCACCTTACCTCCGAAAAAGTCAGCGGGTTCCGCGGCTGGCCAACCTTCAAACTCCAGTCGAACACGGTTGCCCTCCTGCACGAGCTTCGCATCATCGCCCGACACCCATAGCTCAACTGCCCGTTCCGATTTATTGAGATCGATCGTGGCCAATTGATCGCTCTCCTGCGGAAAGAAGGACACCACCTTGCCCATGCCCAGAACGTCCGCCCGTCGCGTTACAGTCTTGAGAGTGTTATCTGGCGTCCGCCGGAACTCCATCAACATAATGTTGCTGCCAGCCGGGGAATCAAACGTCGTGGGACGTTTTAACGGTTTCGTGTCAGGAATGCGTTCCCCCGCAGAGGCATCGGTCCCGCCTTGTTCGGCAAGGCAAATTCGCAGCACACCGTCGTCGAGTTCGTAGATGCCGAGAGATCGTTGATTGGGTTGGTCGCGGTCAATGAAGTCAATGGTTTTGGGGGTCGTCGTACTGCCGATCTCGATCCGACCATTGTCGACGTCGGAAATATCACCGTTGGGCGTCCTTTCCTTGATGACAAACCTGTTGCCCTTAATCTGGAGCAGGAGGCCGCCAAAGCCGTTTTCGGTGGCAAGCTGTTTTCCGCTTTCGGTGACCGACAAGGTTTCCCAGTCGCCCTGGAGTTGTGTGACGTCCGGATTCGCGGGCGACCAGTCAACCGTGACAAATAGGAAGGTGGCATTGCCGTCGTTTGTCGCTTCGGTCATCGACTCCATCGTGAGATCGTGGGTCATGTCCCCTTTCCAGTAGCTCAAGGCAAGCAGCAATTCTGTCTGCCCCGGTTCGATCGGTTCCAGATCGGCTAGTTCCGTTGTATTACTGAACGGGGCTTCGACGCTGATCGAGAGCCCTTTGTCTTCATTGAGGGTTGTGCTGCGCGAAGGGACTGGAGATTCAACGAAGAGAATAGCGTTCACCTTGCGCTTGCGGTCCGCACCTGTCCCAGCGTCTCTGACCTCCAACCGAACCTTGTTGGCGAGCTCGGCTGGCAGCTCTTCGAAATCAAATTCCTGCATGACTTCGGTCTTTCCGTTCTGAGCGAGCAGCATTCGCACTTTCAGATCACCGACGTCACGGCCTTTGATTTTCCAGTCGTACAGACTTGGGAGTCCAGCCGTGCCCTTGTCGACAGTCTTGCCGGTGACTTTGAGTTCGGGCTTGCTTGGCGATGCTGCGACAGTCGCTGGTTGATCGTCGCCGGCCTTTTCTTTTCCATTTCGCCATAGATCGATCCAGTCAATCGAACCGTCGATCACGTCGACGAGGTCAACGTCCACTTCGTAACGCTTTCCCGGTTTCAGCTGAAATGTCTCCCGCACGACCTGTCGGTCGTTGGCCCGGTCCGATGCTGTAAAACCGATCACAAGTTTAGGCCCTGAGAAGCCTCCACCTTTCGCTATCCGGACACTCTCCAGATGAAACTGATTGGGCGCACTCCAAACCGGTCCGTAGCTCCCACTCTCATGCTGTACCGTCACCGTGAGTTCACGTTGCCGTGGAGTTACACGGTCGTCGTGAATGAGTGCCGCGGCCCAGTCGATGGCGTGTTTCGCTCCCGCATCTTCAAAGTTGGCAAAGGAAAGCTCCTCTGAATCTGCATCGATTTTTGCCAGCAGCTTCCGACCCTCGCTGCTGTCGGTCAGCACGTTCAGGGCATTTACGGAGTAGGTGTTATGCTTCGTCTTTTTTCCCGTTTGGAGATACGAACTGAGATCGGTGTAGGCATGCTGCGTTTCCTGAGCAGAATCACCGCAGCCCTTCACGCTCAACAGTCCAATCGCAAGTACTGACGAGATAGCCACGGCCAACAATGAAAAGAATCTTCGTAGCGTCAAAGCAACGAAGGCAGGCCTGGCCTTTTCGACCTCGGTGTTCGCCGATACTACGTCTCCCGCGACGGCAACCTTGAACTTTGAAAGGGCGTCCGCCACTTCGACGGGCGTTTGAAATCGCTTTCCTGGATCCTTTGCGATCATTTTTGAAATGATGATCGCGAGATCAGCTGGTACATCATCGCGTAGAGAATTCAGCGGCTCAGGTTCGAACTGTGCGTGCCCCTTCAGTTTTTCCATCACGCTTCCATCAGCGAACAGCGGACGGCCGGACAGCAGAAAATAAAATGTCGCGCCGAGACTGTAGATATCGCTTCGAATATCAACGCTGCGGGCGTCATTGGCCTGTTCTGGCGAAATAAAATCAGGAGTCCCCATGAGGGCGCCCGCTGCCGTTAAGTCAGATCGAACTGCCACAGTGTCGGAGGCTGGGATCGCTTCAGGTGCGAGTGAGGCGAGACCGAAATCGAGAATCTTGATCGTGCCATCCGCAGTCACCATCATGTTGTGAGGCTTGATATCGCGATGCACCATGCCGCGTTCGTGAGCGTGTTGCAGCCCGACTGCTGCCTGTCGGACGTAGTCACACGCGTCGGCAACCGGCAAGGCACCTCGGTCTTTAACGACTTTTGAAAGGTCGACTCCGTCCACGAACTCCATCACCATGAAATGGAAGTCCCCGGCATGATCGGCGTCGTGCGAAGTCACAATGTTGGGATGTGAGAGCTGAGCGGCAGCCTTCACTTCACGATGGAAACGATCCACGGCTTCAGCTTTTCGAACCAGTCCGCGATTGATGACTTTTAACGCCACCGTCCGTTCCATTTTCCGGTGGCGAGCTTGATAGACATCGCCCATACCGCCTTTGCCAATCAGATTGATGATCTCGTATCGCGGGTGCTGAGCGAGCGGTTCGGGAACGCCCGCCGAATTTGGATTGGCAGTGCCCGTCTGATGATCCACTGTCTGAGCGTCTGGTTCCTGCTCTGAGTTCTGCAGAAGCTCAATGAACGTGTCAGCAAATGACAGATCGGCAATGGTCTCACAGCAAGGTTCGCACTCGCCGATATGCTTCTCGATAGCAGTCGCTTCATCAGGAGGAAGTTGTCCAAGTCCGTAAGCGTGCAAATCGGTAGGGCTTGGGTGGGTTGTTTGCTCAGGCACGGTTGTTAGCTCAGGCACCGGGAGGGCTCTCCATCGTTAGATTTTCAGCATTCGTCTTTCGGGCACAGACGGATCCTTCCGCGAGTGACGTGCGGCTATCTTTAAAGAGCCGCAGCCGAACATTTATGTTAGCGCAGGGCCGAAAAACCCGAAGATGAGTCGACAAGGCCTTGGGATTCCTGACGTAATCTGCCTAGCACTCGGGACTTAGCTGTCACAACGGCATTCAGCGAAATCTGCATTTCTGCTGCAACATCACGTGGTTTTTCCCCCTTGAGGGCGACCCGGTCGAACGCTGTCCACGTGTTGGGGGCGAAACGAGGCTTGACCAGTTCAAGTAGCTTTCGCAAGACGTACCGGTCATGCTCCTCGTTCCAAAGCTGACTCAACTCGCTGGTCGGAATCTCCAGCTCAGCCAACCTCTCATCGATATCGGAATGACCGCGAGCCTCCCGACGGCGATCTCGTGCTCGCCAGAAATTTCGCAGCCGATTGACCAGAATTCCCTTCAGCCACCCGCGAAAAGCACCTGGCTGTCCACCATGCTCAAATTTGCAGAGATCCTTCGATACGGCCAGCAACACCTCTTGTACCAAATCGTCCGCGTCACTCTCTTGAACGTCGTACTTCCGCAGCCAGGCACGAATGAGCGGTGCGTACAATGCGACAAGCCGATCCCAACTCTCCGTTTCGGGAGACTCTCGAAGGCGGTGCAGCAAACTAAGCGACGTTTCATTCATGTTGGGTTTGGGCTGGCAGAGCTAGCAGAGCTGGACCTGCACTTCGTGACTCCGCTCAATCCGTGCATTGTGGTTGGCGCCCCGGGGTTGTTTTCCCGACTCATGATCGCATTCTAGCCGAAAGTCTACCTGTACCCAGGAAATTGATTTGGCGTTCGATGCAACCGACGCGCCCAAATCGTCGCTGATCGCATGTCGTTTTGGGCAGAGCCCGCGTCCTTGCCGGATTGGTCTCGACTACTTCTTACTCCGGGGTTCGAGCCACAGCATGAATCCTTCCAACGGCTGCTGAAATGGAATCCGTTCACTTGTTGTTCCATCTGGCATTGGCTCCTCCTGAATGCTCAACCGGTGACGAAGCAATACGAGGGGTTTGCCCAGTTCACTCGTTTTTTCACCGTCGTCCGCCGCGACGTCGGTCGTACTGGCTCGATTGGCATCGACATCATGTTCCAGCGGGTACGAGAAGATCGAATCGCCATCGGTAAAATCCAGATATGATTTTGTCGTGCCGTTCTTGGATTTCTTGACCAGCGATACGGACAGCAGTTTGCCATTCGGCAACGAGCCAATGAAGTCTTCTGCATCCATCGTATTTCGCCAGATGTAGTTCGCTTTCTCATCGGGCAGCCCATCCGCTGGGATCAATCGGTTGCAGAAGCAAATGTCAATCTTCGTACCCGGCGGAGCATAGACCCTCCAGCTCCAGTTTCTCTGCCAATCCAGCTGGGGCCCTGGAACAGGAATGATGTTCATCTGGCCTGGGTCGTCGACCACGAGCTTACCTTGCTCTCTTCGCAATTGTGTGAGTTCACGTCCCGAGTCGCGGACACGCTGAACGAGAAGCAGGTTGGATACCAACAATGCAATCAGCAACACGAAGCCGAGCAGTTGCCCCAGACTGAACCTCAATCCTTTGACTTTCTTCGTTTTCCCTGTTTCAGAGTTCATGTAACCTATCTTTCAAGCCGGCGAAGATTCAGCGCGGCGAACACAACGTTGAGCATGGTGGGAAGGCCGAGCAGCAGTGGTATTGCAACAATGAGTGAGCCGCGCCGGAGTTCCATTTCTTGCCCATCACTCCTTGATCTCTTCCGCCCACCAGTCCCAGACTTCGGGATCCGAGCGTTTCAGTTTGCGGTACTGGTAGACGACGATGGCAACAACGGCAATCGCATCAATCAGGACAAAGGCCACGATCGCCGGCGCGATGAAGCCAAACTGCCGATAGCCCCAGTACACACCGTACGACACGGCCGCGATGGCCAGCCCGGAGAACATGGTCAACAGCGCTCGACCCGGCAGGCTCTGGAGTATCCGGTCTGACCGTCTCCTTGATGCCTTGGCGTATTCGTAAAGGTCAGGCATGCTCAAGACTTTCGCATAGTAGTACCGCTGGAAACAGTCCGTGATCAGCCAAAAGGCACAAATCCCCAGCAGCACAGTATTGATGACACTCCAACCATCATCGAGAACGATGAACAACCCAGCCATGATTCCCAGAATAACTGGCGCGCTGTTAGCTCGCCACCAAGGTTGGAACACCGTCTCGTTGAACTTCTGGCGAATGGTACGCTCAAAGTTCTCGACCATCGCCTCATGATCGGCCGGCTTGATGTTTACGTCGGCCACATCTTTCAGAAGGTCTTTCATCTCCTGACACTCCCGCAGGTAGTCCCTGCCGTCAGCAGTTTGTGCGTAGTCAGCGACCAAGTCCCGTTCGCCTTCGGTCAGTGCTACTCCGTAGACACGCTTGAGACATAGTGTTCTGATTTCTTTGGTATCCATGATCAATCCTCGATTGCTTGAAGTTCTTTTCTCAGTTCTTGTTTGGCCTTGTGCAATCGCGACCAGACCGTTCCTTCGGGAACATCAAAGATCCTGGCGATTTCCTGATGCTTCAGGCCCTCGATGCAGAACAGCGTCAGAATCAAGCGATGAGGCGGCGGTAGTCGATTCAAGGCCTGCCTCACCTCATCCTTCATCTGTTGTTCACGCGGGTCGGGCTCGGGATGCGTTAGCTCGATGTGATGGTCGAGTCGTTCGCCTTGGAAACGTTTGCGAGTGGTGAGATTCCTCCGACAAACATTGATGGCGATGCGGAACAGCCATGTTCGGACGCTCGAGCGACCTTCGAATGAATCCCACGCGGTATACGCCTTGAAGAACGTCTGCTGGGCGACTTCCTCGGCTTCGGTCTCATCAGCGAACATCAGGATGCCGAGCCGAACAACGTCGACCCAATGGGCATTCACCACGCTCTCGAATTCTTCATGACTGTTCATAGTTATTAGATCGGCGAGAAAGCGAATCCTTCACGCCATGCCAGGAAAATCGCGGGAATTGACACGGCAGTGACCTAAGTCATTGCTGTGAAACCGGTTAACAGTGCCCCCCGTCCCCGTGGCATCAGCCGGCGCTTTCCAGAGATTGTCGGCCTCCTGGTTGTCGGCATCGCCGTCATCAGCAGTGATGAAAAGGTTGCCACGGTAACACGCGATGCCCTGTTGCCACTGAGGGACCGGTCGCAAGTGCAACTTACCGGCGTATTCTCCGTCGGCGAGCCGGTAACGATAGACATAGTTGCCACTCACCCAGTCCGTCGACCAGACGAGACCGCTGGCGGCATCGACTGCCAAAGCACTCACTTCCACTTGCCCGGACTCAGGATTCCAGGGAAACGCACGTTTGAAGCGTAGCAACTCGGCGTCATAAACAGCGATCTGGATGTCTTTACCGCGAACTAAAGCGATGGCAACGGGAGTCGAACCCGCAGCGACTTGATGGACAATCAAGCTTCCTTCCCAAAGGAAATTGCCACCGGAAATGTTCACGAGGGTGACCAACCGGAATTGAACCGGCGACAAACTCATTCACAGTGAGTCTCTGGAAACCAACACCAGATCTGGCCACAGTCGGGTATCAGTGAGTCGCACACTGTCCATGCGTGGTCCCAAACCACACCGCTTACTCCAAGCTATACCCGAAAACATCAGCACCGGAGACTGGAATCGAACCAATGAACGACCCCCTCGGCGGAAAACACTTCCAGAGTCAGGTGCAGCGACCAACAACTGCTACTCCGGCGTTTGGTCTTCAATAAATCAGCACTCCGTCCGGGAATTGAACCCGACCTGCGAGCTTCAAAGGCTCACGTCGCGACGACGCGCCGGAGAGAGAGTTTTTCAAGACAAAAGAGTGTCCTGTGGGAGTCGAACCCACCTAGCCGGATTGGAAGTCCGGAACCTTTGCCGCTCGGCCAAGGACACGAAACATGCGGAAGCTTGAAGGCCGAGGTGTGAAACGAAGCGAGCTATCTCACACTTCTCGCTTCACCCTTCAAACTTCGCGAAGCTCCGGCGGATGGACTCGAACCATCACTCGTCTCCTTAACAGGGAGCCGCCCTACCATTGGGCCACGCCGGATTCTACAAAGCGCCCAGTGGGAGTCGAACCCACACTTCCGCCATGGCAAGGCAGCAGGCTACCGCTACATCATGGGCGCAAAAATGCATCACTACCAAACTGTCAAAGATCAATACGCCGAAGCGTTCAAGAGCACCGAGCCGGAATCGAACCCGCATCACCTCGTTACGACGGAGGAGTCTTGCCGTTAGACCATCAGTGCTGGAGTAGCATTTAGCGGTTAGCTCTTGGCAACTAGCTTTCCAGTGCTGGAGCTAATCGCTAACGGCTAATAGCTATTTGCTATTTCCAAGTGGGATCGGTGAGAATCGAACTCACATCGCTCGGATTAAGAGTCCGATGCATTACCTTGTCTGCCACAATCCCATGTGTCGTCGTTGTTTCGTTTCAGTCGGCGTGGCGGGAATTGAACCCGCGACCGTCGCCTTATAAGGACGCCGCTCTCACCCCTGAGCTACACGCCGATGTGTAGCGATGGGGCAGAAGGGAGTTGAACCCTCACCGAACGGATTAAAAGTCCGTCATGCTGCCAGTTACACCACAGCCCCGCTTTTTCAGTCGCGGCTATGCGTTTCAATCGCAGTGCAGGCAGCATGTTGGTTTTCTTTCGTGTCGTTGTCGTAAGTGGTAGCCCCGAGGATCGAACTCGGCACAACCTCGTTATCAGCAAGGCCTGGACAACCAGCCCTCGACTACCATCTGTCGTTTCAAAAGTCGGACACCTCGGAGTCGAACCGCCCGTGGCGGAGCCACTCACAAATGAAAACAGCCTCCTGGTCCCAAACCAGGCGTGCTTCCATCGCCGCAGCAGTTGCCGTCGGCGAATATCTTCCTTGTCAGTGGGCCGGGAGGCGCTCGAATCCTCGTCTGCGGTTCTTCAGACCGCCGCTAGACCGTCTCAGCTACCAGCCCATGTTGGGTTCGCTATTGGAGTTGCCCGTTCGATGCGGACACGAAAAAAGGCTCGATGCCTGTGTGACACCGAGCCTTCATGAAGAAGTCGTTCGCTAATAAAAGCGAGTGTCACATCAGACGCGGATACGCCGGGGCATTATCTGTATTCAACGGTTGCCCGCCGAAGAGATTGCCTTCGTGTATCTGTTCGAGTCGACTGGATTGAATATTCGTTAACATCAGAAAGCTCGTTACTCGCTCGTCTATGAATGTGACTTGTGCGTTCGGAGAGATAGACGCGTTGGCGTCAGCAGGGTTCGCACGAAATCGTTTTTTCGCGAAAGTGTTTCTCTGCGAGGTCTCCGCCCTCAACTACAGAACCGCACGCTTCTGCAAAAGTACTCGACCGCATGAACGAAATCGAATCCCTTCTTGCTGCAAACCTACGCCGTCGCCGGCGCATCGGCTCGTACGCACAAGTATGGTTACAAGGTCTTCAAAGCATTGCTCCCCGCCGACCGCAAAACCTATCCACTCAACCCCATCACCGAAGAGATTGACGGGCACAAGGCGTACCTGAAGATCGCTGACCCACCCGTCGTTCCCAAATCGCTGTCGATCATCACGCCACCCGAGGTCACTCGCCAAGTCGTCGCCGACGCGATCGCGGCCGGAGTAAAGCACATCTGAATGCAGCCGGGCGCGGAAGACGAACAGGCCAGCGAATCTGCACGCGAGGCCGTCATCAACGTCATTGACGACGGAAGTTGCATTTTGGTTTTGCTTGCTCGACCATGAGTTGCTTACGATGCAATTGACGGATCGCGAAGAATCGAGCCGCGCAAATGGCATCAGAATTACACTTTTCATTGGCCGTCCTTTGAACCAATCACGCCTCACTCGTTCCGACTCGTCTGAAAACTCAGTGACTTATCTGCTGGATTTGGCTCGAGCGAATGTCCCAAATGCGAGGGAAGATCTTTTCAGCGTCCTGGTAGGCGAGCTAAGGCGTTGTGGCGTTTCGGTGATGCAGAACGAACGGAACGGACATACGCTCGGGTTGAGCGGGGTTGTCAATGAAGTCGTTTTGAAATTGCTTCGCGAGAACGCGATCGAATCCGCTGAAAACCGGCGACACCTTTACTCATCGGCCAACCGCGCCATGCGGCAAGTGTTGGTCGATCATGCTCGCAAACGCGATTCAAGCAAACGCGGCGGAGATCGAAAACGTGAGCCTTGGGATACCTTGCTCGAAGGGTTCGTGAGCGAAAATGGTTGTGAGTTTGAAGACCTTCATGAAGCACTGAACCAACTGAATGAAGAATCACCTCGACAACGCGAGGTGGTTGAGCATCGGTTTTTCAGCGGAGCGAGTATTCAGGAAACGGCACAGATGCTTGGGGTATCACCGGCGACGGTCGAGCGAGACTGGCGATTGGCGCGAATCAAGCTTCACGCGATCATTCGCAAGGCACGCAAGGGCGGCGAATCAGTCGGTTAGTCGAGGCGTCTGGACGGTTGCTAACTTTCGACGTATCAGTTTGTTCTTTGAAGCGACAATCGGCCTCCACACTTTTATGGTTTGGTCGTAGCCTCCGCTCAGGAAGTAGTTGGCCTGACCTTCCACGGCAACCACTTTGATTGCTTCGATTCGATTCTGGTGCCCATCCATCGAAAGCAGTTCTTCGCCGGTTTGGACATCCCATATCTTGATCGTGCTTTCGCCGGCAGAGTCGTTTGCGGTCAGCATTCGCGAGACGTCGAGGAATGCGACACGCCGAACCCCATCGTGCTTGAATTGACGTTGTATCTGGCCGTCGCTCAACCGCCAAATGGTCACGGTACCTGAAGCGACGGTTGCAAGCTCTTCGTTGTTTGGCGTGAAGCAAAGGTCATAAACCCAGAACCGATGATCGGGCAGCTTCAGCTTGACCTCACCGGTTTCTCGATCCCAAACCATGGCTGTTTTATCTTTTGCCCCTCCGGTGGCGACCCATCTTCCGTCATCACTAAATGACACGGCAAACACATGGTCGCTATGCTCCGCAAACGCGAGTTCGTGTTTACCGGTTTCCGCGTTCCAAATATTAACCGAGTCCCCGGTCGTTGCAATGTGTTTTCCATCGGCGGTGAAAGCGACATCGGAGATCGAGGAATCTGTCTTTGTATCGAGTTCCAATAACAAATCGCCTGTTTCTGTGTCCCATAGGCACGCGGTCGCGTCCCAACCTCCTGAAACCAACCTTTGTCCATCGCTACTGATGTCCACGCAATTTACTTCTCGGTTGTGGTCCGTCGCGATCGTTCTGATCGGCTTGCGACTCTTCAGGTTGCGGATTTGAATCGACGTGCCTGGACCAGCAACCGCAAGCCGTTGAGAATGATCGCACCAAGCCAAGTCATTGACTGGCCCGTCAAATGAGAACGATGCCTCTTCGTCGGTCACCGAAAGATCCCAAAACTTGAGCGTTCTATCGCGACTTGCGGACACCAATGTCTTTCCGTCACTAAAGTACGCGATGTCTCTTACCCAGCCCTGATGTCCTTTGAGTGTTCGGACGAGCTTTCCCGTTTGGCTATCCCAAATCTTGATCGTGTGGTCTGCGCTAGCCGTCGCAGCACTCATGCCATCTGGGCTGAATATTGCCCCGGTCAGAAATTCATTGTGGCCGCGAAGAGTATGTTGTCGGCTGCCTGATTGGACATCCCAGATGATTGCAGTTCTTCCTCGATCCCCCGCAGACAAAAGGCGTTTGCCGTCGGGGGAATACAACACACTGGTAACATGAAATTCGTGACCTTCGAGCGTTTTCAGTTTCTTTCCGTTTTCTAAATCCCAAACAATCACCTCCATTCCCGACGACACTAGCTTGGTTCCGTCTGGGCTGAATGCTACATCGTGGACATGGTTGCTGTGGTCAGTCCATGAACGAATTGTCTCCCCAGTCTCGATGTCCCAAACTTTGACGGTTCCTTCCGTCGATATTTTCACTTCACCACGGCGTCTGGCATCTCGATCAAGCTCTTGATCGGAACCAGATGCGACTCGGGTACCATCCGGACTGAACGCGACGGAATTTACCGGCGATCCGTGGTCGCTGTAGGTTTTGACCAGTTCAAAAGTTTCGGCGTTCCAAAGTTTGATGGTGCCGTCAAAGCTGGCGGAAGCAAGCATGGTTCCGTCATGCGAATAGACGAGGTCTTCAATACGGTGTCGATGCTGGCTGAGAGTTTTCACCAAATTTCCGTTTGATGTATCGCGAATACGAATGGTCGCGTCTTCGCCACCCGATGCAACTCGATTTCCGTCGGGACTGATCGCAACAGCGTTGATCGCGTACTCGCTATCGGAAAGTGTGCAAAATCCCCCTGTACATTTCTGTTTTGCAAAGTGCCATTCGATCTTGCGATGTCGAGGCGGGACCTTCTCAAGCGTGTCCAAAGCCAATTCGGTTCGGTTTTCATTCAGTCGGGCATTTGCGAGATAGAATTGCGACCGCGCTAAGTTTGCGTCGGCTAACTGAAGTGTAGCCTCCAGTTCGCGGGATTTTTCCGTAACAATCCGCTGTTGTTCGCGTTCAGATTTCGCCGCTTGATTTGCCGAATAAGCAAACCAACTCACCCCCACGATCCCAACCGTCAAAGTACTCAGAACCGCGAGCAAGCTTGCAGCGACCAAAAAGTTCTTTCGTAGAAACTTCCTGGTTCGGTAGGCCACGCTCGGTGGCCTGGCCTCGATCGCCTCACCGCGCAAGTATCGCTCGACATCATCGGCCAGTGACGCCGCGGTGGCGTACCGACGCGACCGCTCTTTTTCCAGAGCTTTCACGGCGATCCAATCTAGCTCGCCGCGAAGAATCATTCCCAAACGCTTGGGGTTGGTACGTCGGAGCATGGAGATTCCAGCGATCGCCTCGCCCGACTCGCTCAGTCGGATGCTTGGTTTCGGGGCTTCTTCTTCGCGAATGGACTGCAGTACGCGATCAAACGCTTCGGCACGCATCCGCTCCCGAGTCACCGGTGTCGATCCGGTCATGAGTTCATAAAAGATGACGCCTAACGAATAAACGTCGGTCTGTGTGTCAATGTCGTTCGCATTCAATCTCGCCTGCTCGGGGCTCATGTAGGCAAGCGTGCCAACAATTTGGCCGAACTGGGTGAGCATTCGTTCGCCCGCCAAGTGCATTTGGTTTCCCACAGCTTTGGCCAAACCAAAGTCGATGACCTTGACGATTGAATGATCGTCTTGACGTGCTACCAACACATTGGATGGTTTCAAATCGCGATGAATGATTCCTTTTTGGTGGGCATGCTGGACCGCGCGACAGACCTGAGCGAATAGATTGAGCCGTTCGTCAGGGGAGAGTTTGTTCGCATCACAGAAATCGGTGATCGGCTTACCATCGACCAATTCCATCACGAAATAGGGGTTACCCGTTTGAGTCGTACCCGCATCAAGCACGCGAGCGATGCTTTGGTGATCCATCAACGCCAACGCCTGCCGCTCCGCCTCAAATCTTGCGACGACGGCGGCAGTTGGCGTTTCGGTCTTGATCACCTTGAGTGCCACTCGGCGACGAATGGGCTCGCGCTGCTCGGCGAGGAAGACCGTTCCCATCCCCCCTTCGCCAATCGGTTTCAGGATGTGGTAAGGACCAATTTGGCTTTGAGAAAGCTGCTGACCAGAGAGATTGGAAAATTGTGTTTGACTCGAAGCCGCACCTAGGGTCTTCTCGTCATTGAGTTTGTCTTGACCGCCCGATGGGAGCGATTCACCAGAGAGAGAAGCTGATTCTTCGGCGAGCTGTCCACTGCCGAGCGTTGCATCAATGTCCTGACCGGCAATTGGTTTGGCCAGGAACGGACGCTCGCGAAGCGATTCCGACGCTGCTACAAGTTCTGACAGACGGCGAGCGATTTCCGGCTGGAGCGATTTGACTAGTTCGTCGCGTTGCCCTGAGTCCATCGAAAGAGCTTTTTCCAGAAGAAGATCAAGTTCGGATGGAGTCATCTTATTCTCGCACAGGGGTCAAAGTTGGTCGCCATGAATATACAGGCGGAATCCGCGGCCGATTTGCCTCATCAAAAATAGGAAACGTTGCTTTTGACTTGTTCGGAGCTAGACGAGCTTGCGAATGATCCTGGCAGGATTGCCCGCGACGACGACATCAGTCGGCACGTGCTTGGTGACCACACTGCCGGCACCAATGACGCTCCGGTCGCCGATGGTTATCCAGGACAAATGATTGCCTTGCCGCCGATCCACACATCGTCTCCGATCGTGACGGCCTTACCGAACTCTTGAGTCCGGCGCAGGCCAGCGTCCAGCGGATGCGTGGCGGTATAGATGTGCACGCCAGGTGCAACAAACACAAGGCTCTCGATCCGAACTTCGCACACGTCCAGAATCACGCAATCGAAGTTGATGTACACCTTCTCGCCGAGAAAGATATTGGTTCCGTAATCCCATCTAGAAGACGATTCAAGCCAAACAGTTCGCGGCAAACGTTTCTCATGCGTTCGGCGTCGCCCGGTTCGGCGTGGTTCAGCGTGTGGATTAGCTTCCGCGTGTGCAGGCGATCGGCCGTCAGTTCTGGATCAGCCGGGCCGTAAGGTTCGCCGGTGAGCATCTTTTGCTTCTCACCCATCTCACTGAACCGTGATCGAGTCAATCAAGATCTCGAACGGTCCCGGTTTCTTGTCTCCGAGCAAAATGCCGATGGATTGCACTTGGCTAGGCGTTAGCTTCATGTTGGGCATGCGTCGGCCGAAGGAGTGAGCGACGAACCGGTCGACGGGCAGTTTGACTTCCGTCCATTGGCCGGCGGTCGTGGCAAATTGCATCTGGTACGAGAAAGCGGTGCGGCGATCGGGGGTGTAGAGATTGAACGTGTACCGACGTCCGTCGCCTTTGACGCGTAAAACTATCGTTTCGCCGGAATCGAGACCGAGTGAACCGCTGGGCCGCGAGCGTACTGATGCGAACCCACCGTTGTTTTCGAGCGACAGGTTGCCGGCGAACCGCATCGCGTCTTCCCCAGTGTCCAATTTGACGATCGACGCTTGGCTGCTTGATCGGCCGCCCATGACGCCGTCGTTGACGATCTGCCACTTGGCCGCTTCACTGGATTGGGCGAACTCGAAGAGGCTGGTTATGGTCTGTGCTTCCGCGGCCGGTACAGTGAGGACAGCGAACAAGAGTACGGCGGCAAATCGAAAGAGCGGTTTCATGCTTGGTGATCACGGCGAGAGGATCGGGGCGGGAACCGAACTATACCAACGAAGCAAACCAAACCTTTCGATCATCTCACCGCTTGATGGCGGCTTTGCAAAATCGCTTCACGATCTCTGCATCGACATCGTCAAGGCTTTTGTACGTCAGGTGCCGCCGGAACATGCCGCCGCCTTCGAGCAAGCCATCGGAATCGTCGAGCGACGAGGCTTGAGCGAAGCGACAGAACTCAACCACTCGTCCCCTAGGCACTTCAGCGCGGCCATTCGGCCGGCTGTGGGCTAAAAAAGTTGATCACATCGAAGTCGCCATGCGTTTGATTTCATCACGCACGGTGGACGGCGAGACGCCGACCGCCTTGGCAATCGCTCTCTGACTATGGCCTTTGTCGGCGAGCATCGTCCTGATCAGGTTCACCTGATCAGGCGAAATCTTTCGTTTGTTTTTTCCGGTGTCGAGAAGCTCTCCCTTCTCAACAGCTGCGATGTTCTTCTCGGAATGGAATTGTTTGTAGGCTCGTGAGGCGGTGCCTCCCGTTGTACCGAGCTTTTCGGCGATCTCCTCGAACCTGAGGCCTTGGTTTCGCAGCCGTACGACTTCGGGGCCGATCTTTGCCGTTTTGTTGTTCGCAAGCTTCCGACGGACGCTGAAGTCGGCGGGTGGAATGAAGCCCGTGTCGTTGTTTTCCGCCCACTCGATTGCTTTTTTGACGGTCGATGGATCGCTCTTCAGAGCCACGGCAATGCGATTGACCGGCGACCCTGCACGATACATTTTGATCGCAGCTGCCGCAATTCGCTGATAATTGGGGATGTCAACGATCGTCACTCGCTGCTGATCGTCCGTTGTCCAACTACACACTTGAAGGAACTCCAGTGAGTGTGTGGTTGGACAATCCCTTTGCTTTCCAATTTCGACCAGCGCCGGGATTGAGTTTAGATTGAGCTTTGCTCGCCACGTGTGAGTTCGCCCTTGTTTCTCACCGAGTGATACGCGTACCTGACCGACCATCTTCGAAAGGACGCCATGAGCTTTGACGATGTCGTCGTGCAGCAGTTCACGCAAGTTTGCGAGAAACTCTTGGATCGTTTCGGCGTCGAGCGGCTCGGGGCGGAAGTTCGCTTTCGCCGTGAGTGCGAGTTTTGCCCTCAGATCAGTCAGAGCGTTTTGATCAATCTGAATACTCTCGAACAGGCTGTCGGCTGCCACACCCTCATCGAGGCTAGAGAGACGCTGTCCGTTTCGTTTCAACTTCGCCGTAAGGGACGCGACCTTCCGCTCGATCTTCTTCGTGTCGACAGGTGGTTTGGAGGCCTCTTCCGCCAGGAACTTGTTGGCTTCGCTACAGAGTCGCTCGGCATAGCCGTCGGCAAAGAGTTGTTGCTTGATGGGCGTCAGTAGACACTCTTCGATGATGCGGAGAGATTTGGACGACTTGAGGTCGCAGCCCCGCAAGCCGTCCTTCCCATGAGGGCAGCTCATTTGGACATAGTCCCCGACGGACCGAAAACGCCGCAACGGAGCATCGCACTTCTCGCACCAAAGATCGAAGAGCATCGTTGGATAGGCTTCTTGCCGCGATGTTTTTCGTTGGCCTTTGGGCGGATTGGTGTCTCGAGATACCTCCGCCATTCGGGAAACTGCCGCCTCCCAAAGTTCTTGCGGGACGATTCGGCGCTCTGGGAATTCGACTACCAATCGCTCTTCCTCAGGAACGGGCACCGAACGCTGTTTCCCTGTGACAGGATCCTGGACACGCGTGGTTTTTTTCCAAGTCCAGCGTCCAATGTATTTTTCATTCTTGAGCATTTGTGTCACGCTAGATTGGCCCCATCTGGAGCCTTCGAGCGCGGACTCGCCGTCGAGTACCTTCGCAATCTTCGCCGGGCTGAGCTTCTCTTCGGCGTACATTTTGAAGATTCTCCGTATAACCTCAGCGGCTTCGTCGTCGATGACAACTTTTCTCTCCACTCTGCTATTGGAATTGATGATAACGTTGCCCTCGGCGTCCTTGCATTCGACGAGTTTGTATCCCGTTGGTGGTGCGGAGACGTGCTTTCCGTTTTTGAACGCGTCGGTCATACCGCGATCGACTTTCACTTTAAGTTGGTCGATGTACATCTCGCCCTCCAGCGACGAAAACGCGTGGGCAACTTTTGCAAACCCGTTCGTGGAGTCGTAGCCGTCCGCTGTCATCAGTCGGCGATGCCGCGACTCGAGGATCCTCCTGAACTGATTTGCTTCTACTAGATCGCGATGCAGTCGATCAAGTTGATCGACGAAGATGACCACGGGAATGGTTTCCGTCGATTCAACCATGTTCCGCAGCAATTGATATCCGGGACGAGCAGTCGTCGTCGCGGAGATCGCGGCATCAGCAAAGACGTGTTCCCAGGGGATGAAGGCATCGGAGCGTCTGGCTGTTTCGAGTACGTTGGTGAGTTGTTGGTCGAGCGAGCGAGTGTTCGAGTTGGCATCGCTGTAACGCACGTAGCACGCGGCCACCGTCATGTTCTCGGGAACCTGCGAAGTTGGCGTAAATGAATGCACGCTGCCCGAGCGGTAGGTTTTACTGAACTGCTTAGCCATCTTCTCGTGGGACGCTTCGGTGCGGTCCAGCAGGAGTCCGAGTGAATGGTATTCGGGGAAGTGCTGGTATTGTTTGTTCAGGTAGGTTTTGGCGAGTTCTCTGAGTGCGTCGTCGCTGGGCAGGCCGGCGACAGGCGGAGTCTTGGAGATGGATTTTTGGTTTTGGTTTTGGTTCGTCATGATTTGTTCTCTTTGAAGAAAAGGGGACCGGCAATATCGAACTGCACTCGGTCAGTGGCGAAGTTTGAAAACGGTTTGGGAGCTAAAGAAGAGTCTCGATGCTCTTCAGCTTGGGCGTTGGATTCAGCGGCCCGTTCGCTGCGGATGGGAGCGATCACCTCGGATCGAGCGTTTTAGGCACGAGGGGTGACACGCATCAAATTCGCAGTGGCGAACGGGCTGTGCTGAACCAAATGTTTGCGTCAGTTCGGCTCCGAGCGTCGGCGGGGCGTTTGAAGAGTCGAACTGGCCCGAGACGAAACGTTTCTCGAACTCGACCACCAACCGGGTGAGCGACTCCGGGTTGTGCTCAGGCAGAAGCTCCCTCCCGACCAGTTCAGGCTAATGCTAAGCCTGACGCGTCAGGTACAGAGTTGTTTTCCACGGAGGTGGCTTGCTTGTGATAAGCAAACCAAGTGGATGAAGGACGAGGTCTTTCAACGTTCCGGCTTTCTTTCCCGCTTGGGCACGACTTTGAGTCCCGTTGGCGGCAGACCGAGTTTCTGTCTCTGGGTATTTTCGTGTATCATGCGGCGAAACACTTTTCCCGTTAGCTGGGCAACGAAGAACTTGTTCTGCTTAGCTTTGAACGAGCGGGCAACTTTCGACATTCCCTGTGACGAGTCAAAGCCGTTAGCGGTTGCGAGACGCATGTTGTTCAGATTTATCAGTTGAAGAAACTGTAGCGACTCGATCTGCTCTTGATTCAGTCGGTCAAGGTCGTCGACGAACAGACGAGCGACCCGTGTTTGATCGGACTGGATCAAGTTCCCGAGCATTTGGTAGCCCGTTCGAGCGGACGTCGTCCCGCTAATCGCCGCGTCGGCGAAAACGCGGTTCCAAGGGATGAAGACCTGTTCCCGCCGCGCGATTTGCAGAACGTTGATTAGCTGTTGATCGAGCGACCGCGTATTCGAGTTGGCGTCGCTGTAGCGGATGTAGGCAGCACCAAGTTCAGGGGAGTCGGATCCGAGGGTCGCCAGAACATTCGAAGAAACGAACTGACCCGAGACGTAACTTTTCTCGAACTCGACCACCAACCGGGTGAGCGACTCCGGGTTATGCTCAGGCAGAAGCTCTCTCCCGACCAGTTCAGGCCAATGCTGAGCCTGACGCGTCAGGTAGGTGATCGTCAATTCGAGGAGGTCGGCACGATTCGGCAGTCCGCAGGGACGCTTCGATTCGTTGGGCATCGGTGCGTTGACGAAGTCCGCCAACATTGATTGAAAAGAATTGTTTTTTGACATGAGAGTTTCTTTCTGTCGGCATGGCTGAGTCGTCATTGGACGGTCGCCATGTTGAGTGGATAGTAAAAGGAAGAAGTGCGTCCTCCGAATCCTCGAAGGACGTACCAAATTGCATCGAAAATGATGTGGTCAGCTGCTGGCCTCGACGAGCCGGACGGCGGGGCGGCGTGATACGTCGCCCAAGATCACGCGAGAATGCGTGCCGGAAGCTACGGGGTTGATCTCCACAGTGGTGGCTTGCTTGTGATAAGCAAACCAAATGGATGAAGGACAAGGTCTTTCAACGTTCCCACTTTTGCTGGGCTTCTTCATCTTGTTTTCCTTGTTCGGAACGAGGGAAATTGGAATGGGTGTCACTTGATCGATTAGCGATTTTTCCTGTCCTGGCGGGGCCCGTCATATTCTCGCTTCTTGATGATCACGTAGTGTCGCATCGCTACATCGACCGTGTTGCCAAGCCAACGACAAACCTTGTGGATCGGGTGCTCCTCAGCCAAGTCGGTCAGTGCGTTCGCTCGTAGATTCTGGAAGAGCTTTGGCCATGGCTCCATCTTCAGCGACTCAATCTTGCGAAGCAGAGGTGTCCGCAAATTCAACTTCGGGCCTCGTAGTTGCCTGAACACGAAGTCATCGTGCTTTGCGTCGGCTGGCCGTACGGCCTGGAGGTAAGGAACGAGCTCAGGAAGAAGCGGGCAGATTCTGTGGCCACCACGTGAGTGGTGCTCCGTCTTGGAAGCAAAGACACGCATCGTCTCTTCATCAAAGTCGATGTCATCCCAGGTGAGGCAAGAAACCTCCGAGGGCACACGCAGCCCAGCAAACCGGGCCAACGCAAGGACCAGCTTGAACTCAGGATCGTCGAACGCATCAATCAGTTTCTGCACCGTCTCGCGAGTCACTTCGACCAGCCGATCAGGATTGTCCTGGGTTGGAATTCGAAGATCTTCGAATGGATTTTCCTCGATCAGTTTTTTCTTGACCGCGTAACGGAAAAACTGGCGAGCGTCCTTGAGCTTCTTCGATGCGGTGGCCGCGGATAGTCCACGTCCCTTGGGACCTGGCTTCTGCATCCACTGGAACCAGTCCTCCGCGTCACCAGCACTGATTTCGTGGAGAGCCTTGTCTTCGCCGAAGTACCGGACCAAGTCATCCGCGCTTTGCTTGCGATTGTTCGAGGTGCCAGGCTTCCAGCCGCCGCTTCGTCCGCCACCGCCCTTCTTGAGTTCTCGATAGTCATCAAGGAAGACTTTCAATCGCGGCAGGGTCGATGCCTGACGGGCAGCCAGGAGCCCGGCCTTGACGAGCAAGTCGTAGGTCTCGTCTTCCAGCTTCGAGAGCCAGCTATAGAGCTTCGGGCTCAAATCGGTTTGGTACTTGTTGCATTCCAGAATCTCGTCAATCCTTTGACCGAAGTCATTTGCAACGAACTTCGAAACGACACCCAGACGCAAGGTGGTTCGCTTGCCTGTATCAGGTCGATTGAAACGGAAGAGGTACGCTGTCTTGTTGTACTTTTTGTACGCAATGGGGTTTGGCATGATGCCCTTTCTAAGAAGTTGATTGGTTTAGGATTTGGATCCATTCCAGGAGCGAGCAGCCGACGGCTACGCTTCGCCCAGCAGTTGCTGGATCGAGGCTTTGGGGATCCGGGGGAGCGTGCCGATCATCACGACGTGGAGATCTCCTGATTCGACGCGACGCTTGATCGTCGACACGCTGACCTGCAACGCGTCCGCTGCTTGCTGGTACGTGAATGCGAGGGGTTCGCTTGATCGGTCGGTTTTCGGACGCCGCAGTTCAATCCGCGTTGAACGGGCGTCCAATCGTTTGGGGACGGAGATCTTTCGATTCGGAGAATCACTCATGTGCTCGCCAAAAACTTGCAATTGAGGCGACGCATCAGGTGAAAATCGAGTGGCCACGTTGACCAACTGCCCGACGTTCACCCTGGTAAATGCGTCAAGTACAAACTGAATTTGGCAAACGGCTATTCCCGATTTGTTGCACCAGGGAACAAAACGGCGGCTGAGCGAGGAAAATTTGCAGTCGATTCGGTGCACGCCCTCATCGCAGCCAGAGTGGCTCGGTGCCGCCTCAAGTCAGAAGACGCGAAGGCGACGGATCAAAACCTGATCCGCAGAGGAAGTGGAGTGATTGAGAACGACGCAACCAATCCAAGTGAGCAGCGCCCACGCTAGATCCGATGGTCGGTTGCGAAGCGAGGTCGATCGTTGGTGCACTTCCGAACTCTCCGATGTTCCCGTATGTCGCTGTCGTTGGAGACACGCCGGAAGAAGTCGCCGCGTGATGCGACAACCGAAATCACGCCAGAGTGCGTGCCGGAAATTGATGGGCGGATACGCCGCCGATGAAGAAGCCAGGCCAAAGCTCGACGAGGCTTTTCAACCTGTCCCGCTTTCTGTCCCGACTTTGCCGCAGAGCCTACTTTTTCCCGAGAAATACGGCCCTGGTCGAATCCTGTCGGGGGTACTTGCGGCGGCTTCGACGGTGCTGATCGGATTGCCGATTGGCGACGCTTGTGGCCGGGATTCTCAGCCAGGCATTTGAAACCAAGATGCTCAGCGGAACTGATCATCGATCGAGTCTCTGCTGTTCCTTTGCCCAACAGGATGTAAATTTCTGTGCCTAACATTGTGTTTAACGAAGCAACTGAGACTTCTTGCTTCGTTGCAACTTAGACGGTTGTCCTTCCGCGGCTGAGTATGTCGGGTATTCGACGAAGCAACCGAATTAGAATGTCGGCTTCTTTCGTCGTCATCGATTGATACATTTCATCACGAATCGATTGCCCGACTTCCCATAGCTTTCGAAGCTTACGTTTCCCGTTCGGCGTCAGCTTCACCGACTTGGCTCTCGAATCGGTTGGATGAGCTACTCTCCGGACAAATCCCTTCTTCTCCAAAAGCACCAACATCGCTCGGACCGTGCTTGGGTCGGATGCAATCCGGTCTGCCAGCTCTCGCTGAGTGAGCGTGCTGCTCTCGTTTAAAGCAAGCAGCAATACGAATTGATCCGCCGTCACTCCATGCGGTGCAAACCTCGCATCCGTGCTGCGGTGAAGTGCCATGTACGCAGCACGCAGGGCCAGAGGCAGTCCACGCTCTTGGTCTATCGAATCTGTCATGGTCTACGCGACTTATCCTATTCGGAATTGCTGCTGTTCCGGCCGGTCTGCGTTGGTCAGCTTCATCACAAACAAGCATATCGATCAAGTTGTCGCACAATCGAATCACCTCTCGCCGCGTGAAATACCTCCAGCTCATTGCAGTTTATCTCGACCCGCAGAAAAAACGTAGCCCGCATTCGTAACAACAGAGCGATCCTTGATGGAGCAATCAAATTGCATATCGATCCTGAAAGTAAATCGCTTGTTTGCCGCGGTTTGGCGGTTTCTTGTGCATCAACCCGAATCCACATCGCTCTGTGGCTGAACGAAATCGACAAACCCACACGAATGTGCGAAACTTTTGTTCGCGGAAACGGTTTGTGCGTACACGCACGTTTCGACGAGCGTCGCCCAACGCCAAAATGCACAAGGCCCCAATACCAACATGCGGTTCCTTAAGAAATGCAACGGGAAACGGGCTTTGCAGGAAGTAGAGTCGCTTGGTCTAGACAGCGGACCTGCCGCCGATGAAATGCATCGCATCCTCGTTCGCTCCTTGCTCGAGTGCGTTGCTTGCCGCGATCACAGGCATGCATTGACAACAATTCACACAATCGGAATATGAAATGAAGGCCGTCATTCAAACTCGACCAGCGACGATCATGTTGGTCGCTGCTCTGATCAGTTGCCCGTTCGCGTCAGCAGAAGACTCTTCTCCCTCAGGCTCCCGTGTTGCCGCAAAGCAAATTGTCTCAGTATTGATGCTTGGCGACTCTGGGTTTCATAAACCCTCCGAGTTCTACCGCCACTTAGCCGAGCCGCTTCGCGAACAAGGGATCGAGCTGCGGTACACCGAGAAGCTGGGAGATATCAGCCCGGAAAGTTTGAAGAAGTACGACGGTCTGATGATCTTCGCGAACATCGAACGCATCACGCCTGAGTCCGAATCTGCGTTGCTGGATTTCGTCAATCAGGGAGGCGGGCTGATTACCGTTCATTGCGCGTCGTTCTGCTTTTTGAATTCGCCGAAGTACATCGACTTGGTAGGTGGACAATTTCAAAGTCACGGATTCACCCGCTTTGAAACGAAGATTGTCGCGGCCGATCATCCGATCATGAATGGTCTAAATCCCATTCGATCGATGGACGAGAGTTACCGACACAGCAAACTCAACCCAGATAAGACGGTGCTGGAGACCCGCAGTAGTGAGTCGGGTCCGGTCAGCAATCCCGATGGCGAACCTTACACGTGGGTGCGAACCAGTGGTGAAGGCCGAGTGTTCTACACCGCTTGGGGACACGACCATCGCACTTGGTCCAACGTTGATTTCCAGCGGCTCATCGCTCGCGGCACGCTCTGGGCGTGCGGGGAAACGCTGACGGCGTTCGTTGGAGATGACGATTCCGATCAACCAAAGGCCGAGGCGGTCACCGCCGCCAATCGCCCGTTCTCCACGCCCGAGATGGACCCGCCATCGGTGGACGACGAAACGTTTTCAGCGACCGACGTGGGCGCAAAGATTCCCAACTACACGCCTGGCGCTCAGTGGGGAACTCAGGCCGAGCCGCTCTCAATGATGCAAGATCCGCAGCAGGCCGAAAAGTCGATCGATGCCTACGCGACACCGAAAGGATTAAACCTCGCCATTTGGGCGAAAGAGTCGGGCGAGAACTGGCCCAACCAAGAAATCGATCACGAGAAAGCTGCCGGTTTAAGAGGAAAACCGATCGCAATGAACTGGGACGAAAACGGTCGCCTTTGGGTCTGCGAAACGGTGGATTATCCGAACGAGCTCAAAGAAAAGCCGGCCGTCGGACGCGACCGAATCAAAGTCTGTGAAGACACCGACAACGATGGCCAAGCGGATAAGTTCACGGTCTTCGCCGAAAATCTAAGTATCCCCTCAACTCTCGTCTGCTACCGCGGTGGCGTGATCGTTCAAGACGGCCAGACCACCGTTTATCTCAAAGACACCGACGGCGATGGCAAGGCTGACTTTCGCCAGTCGCTGATCACCGGCTGGGCGATGGGAGACACGCACGGCGGCGTGAGCAATTTCCAGTACGCCCCCGACAATTGGATCTGGGGCATGCAGGGCTACAACAATTCACAGCCCGTCATCAACGGCGAACCGCAACAGAGATTCCGCCAAGGTTTTTGGCGATTCAAAGTGCGAGCCGGAGCTTCCGACCAGACGGCTCCCGCGTTCGCGATCGATGCTAATTCCGGTGCCGTTGCCGAGAAGACGACCAACGAATTCGACGAACACACGATTCGCGTCGATGCACTGGAGTTCATTCGTGGTACCAACAACAACACTTGGGGACTTGGTTTCAGCGAAGAAGGATACGTCTTCGGTTCAACCGCCAACGGTTGCCCTAGCGTTCACATGCCGATCCCCAACCGCTACTACGATCAAGTCGGGGGTTGGTCGCCGGAAACTCTGGGGCCCATTTCGGAGAACTTCCGATTCAACCCGATCGACGACAAAATTCGCCAGGTTGATTACCACGGTGGCTACACCGCCGCTTGTGGATCAGCGATTTATACCGCACGAAACTATCCGCAAACGTGGTGGAACCGTATCCAAATGGTCTGCGGTCCGACGGGACACTTGGTGGGTTCATTCGTTCTGGAAAAAGACGGTGCAAACTATCGCAGCCGAAATGCGTTCAACACGGTCGCGAGCATCGACGATTGGTCCGCTCCGATCATGTCCGAGGTTGGTCCGGACGGCAATGTTTGGGTGCTCGATTGGTACAACTACATTGTCCAGCACAACCCGACGCCCAACGGATTCCAGACCGGCAAGGGTGCTGCCTACGAAAGTGACTTGAGAGACAAACGGTTTGCACGTGTGTATCGATTGCTTGCGGACGAGTCCGGCAGTCCTTCGCCGTCGCGCACCATGGAACTTGCCAGTGCAAGCAACGAAGATCTCGTCGAAGCATTAAAGAGCGATAATTTCTTCTGGCGTCGTGCTGCCCAGCGTTTGTTGGTCGAGCGAGAAGCCACGAATGAATCGACTCTGAAAGCTCTGGTTGCTTTGGTCAATCGCGAAGAAGTCGACGAGATCGGCTTGAATCCCGCCGCAATGCACGCGATTTGGACGCTTTCGGGTTTAGCGGAATCAGACAGTGTGGCCGCAGCCGAGTCGCTCGCTGCCGCTTGCAAATCCGGCTTCGAGCACGTTTCCAGCCCAGTGCGAAACGCAGCGGTCGGCTTCTGTCACGAAGATCAGCTCGCCCAAGCAATTGAAGCTGGCCTGCAAAAGGATGTCGACCCAAAAGTCCGTTTGACGGTGTTGCTTCGCGTCGCCGAGGGGAATGCGCAAAATGCGATCGACGGTGATGGTCTCGCCGGCCTACTGCCTTCGATCCAAACGGATGACGTTTTGCTAGATGCATGGACGTCAGCCGCTTCCACCGATCCGACTTCGGCCATCGTCGCGATCACAAAGATGGATCAAGCGAGCTTGGACGCGATCACCCAACGCGTCTCGGTGCTGGCAGAACACCTCGCACGCAATCGTCCGACTGCGGAACAAATTGGTCAACTACTTCTGATCGATCCGAATTCGTCTTTGGCGGTAACGGTTTGGGAAGGTCTTGCCAATGGCTGGCCAAGAGATCTGACGATCAGCCTGCCGGAAGCATCGCAAATGTTGGTTCGTGATCGGTTCCTTGCTGACGACACCTCCGTGGAAAGCAAAGCTGCCATTCTTGCCGTCGCTGACAGATGGTCCGTCGAGAACCTGAACGAGATCGTCGGCGAAATCCAAGATGAATTGCTGACGACCGCGATGGATTCGGGCGCCGAGGCAGACGCCCGGTTGAGCGCGTGGGACCAGTCGATCCGACTCGCCCCGAATAGTCCGAAAATTTTGGACGCCGCGGAGGAATTTTTCACGCCCCAGCTTTCGCCGGAAACGGGTGTCGAGGCACTTCGCTCCCTTCAAACCGCCCGAACCGAAGGGTTGACCGGAACGCTTTTGGAATTGCGGACATCGCTGGGGCCGAAGCTTGGAAGCCAGATTCTCACACTGCTACTTTCGCGAGCGGAGAGCACCGAAGACCTACTCAACGCGATCGCTGAGGGCCAAGTGCAGTTCAACGATTTGCAATTGGATCAACGTCAGGCTCTGTTGAATCATCCAACCGATTCTATCGCCGCTCGCGCGAAGAAGCTCATGGAGTCACGCGGCGCCATGGTGACTTCCAATCGGCAAAGTTTGGTTGATCAGTGGATGCCGGTAACCCAGCAAGAAGGCGAAGTCACCAACGGAATCGCCATGTTCAAAAAGCATTGCGCCGCCTGTCACATCCACGGTGAGATGGGAAACGAGATCGGCCCCAATCTGACGGGAATGTCGGTGCACCCCAAGGAAGAGATCCTGATCAATGTTCTTGATCCATCGCGGAGCGTTGAGAACAACTTCCGCACCTATCAAATCCTGACCGTCGACGGAAACGTCTTATCGGGAATGCTTGCGGGTGAGTCGGCCAATTCGCTGCGTATCATCGACACGCAGGGCAAGGAAAAATTGGTCCTTCGTGAAGACATCGAAGAAATGACATCGTCGGCCAAATCGCTGATGCCCGAGGGGTTTGAAAGTGCAATGACGAAAGCCGAGATGGCTGACTTGTTGTCATTCCTGGCAAAGCGAGGCACGCACGCACCACTGAGTATTTCAAGTGTGGCAACCATCAACGGCAGCAATGGCTTGCCCGGTTTCCGCGGTCGTCCCGGAGACAAGTTTGAACTCGATTCCTACGGTCGAGTGGAAGTCGAAGGCATCCCCTTCGAGCTGATCGACCCACAGGGAGATCGCATCGCCAACATCATTGGCTTGCAGCAAGCTTCACCACGAAGACCAAGCACATTGCCGGAATCGGTCAGCATTGATTGTTCTGGAAATGTCGAAGCGATCCATTTGCTCGGCGGCGTCGCCTGGGCGGCTTACCCGAGGTTCAAGGACGAAACGACCAGCATGATCGTGCGTCGGCACTACGGCGATGGCACGAGAAGTGACTACGAACTGATCAATGGCAAGCACATCGTGACCTATCAGGCGGGTGAAGACGTGCCTGAGTCGACATCAGCCATAAAAGCCAACGGCAAACAAGTTCGCTACCTGAAAATCCCCGCCGAATCCGACAAGGAGCTGACAAAAATCGAGTTCCTCAAAGGCGGTGATTTTTCGATCCCACTTGTGTTCGCCGTTACCGTCGAGTTCGCGGGCGGCGGCCACTGATTCGATGGCGAAATTCCGGAGCGAACCACTTTATAGCGACTGCTAGGATGACTCGATGCTAAAACTCCCCACCTTTCTGCTTGCGTTTGTTGCGTGCGTGCTTCCTAGCTTGAATGCTCAGGAACTCGCTGACGTTGCCGGGAAAACCGAGCTGAAAGGTAAACGAGTTTTCTACGCGTCGCACAGCCTGATGTGGTATGTGCCTGACCAATTGCAAGAATTGGCAACGGCACAGGGAATCAAAGACCATTGGCTGGTTGGTTTGCAAAAGATCGGCGCGTCGAGGACGTTGCAGCACTGGCAGTTGCCCGAAGATACGAATCAAGCCAAGAAAGCTCTCAAGCGAGGCGATGTCGACGTCTTCGTGATGTCACCTATTCATTTTCCTGATGAAGGCGTCGAGAACTTCATCCAGTTGGGTTTGAAGCACAATCCACAGATGCGATTTCTTATCCAACTGTCTTGGGGTGGTGGGGACATCGACAACCAGGACTTCCCGGAAGGGGCTTGGGAAGTTCCCGATCGCAACAAGACGCCCGAGCAACTTGCTCAAATGAACATTCGCAACATCCGCGCGGGAGAGACTCAAGTCGATGCGTTGAATGAGAAATATGGAAATGGCAAGGACATTGTCTTTCTCATTCCAACGTCTCAAGCCGCCGCCGAATTGCGCTCACGGATCTTTAAGAACGAAGTGCCGGGACTGGAGAAGCAAGACGAGCTATTCGTTGACCCGGCTCATCCGTCGGCTCCGCTAGAAGCGTTGAACACTTATCTGCACTTTGCGGTGTTGTACCAGCATAGCCCCGTTGGTTTGCCCGCCACACAAGAGCTCAATCAAGCCGATCGGCCGCTGTGGAATGGGGCGTTTGCCAGAACACTTCAAGAAATCGCCTGGCAGACAGCACAACAATATCCGCGATCGGGGCTTTCCAAAATCGACGAGGAAAAAGAATCAACGGCTCTCGATGCACCCGAGCCCACTGACTATCCAGCACTCGAATTTGTTTACACCGCCGACATCAAAATAGGCGAAGCACTCGATTTTGGTGAGGTCGCCGCCGGGAAACGGCGGATCATTCCGATCGTGGGTGGGAAGTTTCGAGGTCCGGATATCCAGGGCGTAGTGGTTCCCGGTGGCGTAGACTGGAATCTCTCCCGCAGCGATGGAGCGACTGAAGCGGATGCGACGTATTTTCTCCGCACGGACGACGGAGTCTTGATTCGAGTCTCCAATTTCGGTGTCGGTGCCCCGCCGTCTGGCTTGCGTTTTACGACCCCTCGATTCGTTGCACCTGTAGGCAAATACGATTGGCTTAACCAGTCGACATTCGTCGGTACCTTGGATGTCGACTGGAATCGCGAGTCTCCGATTCGACTGCGCGTCTTTCGCGTTCGCGTTCAGGAATCACCTTAGCCATTCGCATTGGCTGAAAGCCTGTATCAAAAAACTCCTCCTCTTCTTCTCCAAGTATCTGACAAGCAAGGTCGAAATGATGAAACGAATATTGGTATTGTTCGCGTTGTGTCTGCTTCAGGCTGTGCAAGCGCCAGCACAAGACGACGCAAATCCTGAGCGACCCCGCCGCGGACGCGGTGGATTTGGAGGACCAATCGAACTCGGTCCCGACGACAAGCAAACTTATCCGGACCCTGCGGACGACATCGTCAAAGAACGTGAGGATGTGCCGCATGGCAAACTGGAAATGATCGAGTACGAGTCGAAAACGGTCGGCACAACTCGAAAGATGAATGTTTACACTCCGCCTGGCTACTCAGATGAAAAGGAGTACCCGGTGCTGTATCTGTTGCACGGCATCGGTGGTGACGAAACCGAATGGCAACGATTTGCGACTCCCGACGTGCTGTTTGACAACCTAGTCGCCGATGGCAAGGCAGTCCCCATGATCGTGGTGATGCCCAACGGGCGTGCTCAGAAAAACGATCGCGCTGAAGGCAATGTCATGGCAAGTGCGCCTGCCTTCACTGTGTTCGAAAGAGACTTGCTTGACGACGTGATCCCCGCCATCGAATCACGATACTCGGTGAAGACAGAACGTTCGCATCGGGCATTGGCAGGTCTATCAATGGGTGGTGGTCAATCACTGAACTTTGGCCTAACGAACCTGGACACGTTCGCTTGGGTTGGAGGCTTTTCGTCGGCGCCGAACACCAAGGCGTCTGAGGAGTTGATTTCGGAGCCGGAGAAAACCAAAGAGCAACTGGAACTGCTCTACTTGTCCTGCGGAAACAAAGACGGCTTGATCCGAATCAGTCAGCGGATGCAACGATACTTAAAAGAGAACAACATCCCACACGTCTGGAACGTCGACTCTTACGGACACGATCCAACTCACTGGCGAAACAATCTGTACCACTTCGCTCAAATGCTGTTCCATGACGATTCGGCAAGCTCGACCACGGACGAAGAGCCAGCGACCAAAGCGGAGGAAATGCCATCGGAAAATGATAGCGCCGGCAACAACATCCCCGATGGAATCAAAGACGACTTCCAGTCGGCACCGACCAACCAAGCCGGCAAGGACTATCCGCAAGTCAACTCCCAAGGCCGCATCAAGTTCCGTGTCGTCGCGCCGGAAGCAAAGAGCGTGGCAACAACTTTTCGCGATAGCACTGAGTTCGTCAAAGGTGATGACGGAGCGTGGATTGGCTACTCACGTCCGTTAGATGAAGGATTTCACTACTACGAATTGATCATCGACGGTGCTCACGTACCGGATCCGAATAGCAAATACTTTTTCGGCGCGATGCGTTGGGGCAGTGGGATCGAAATTCCGGCACATGACCGCGACTTCTACGCACTCAAAAACGTGCCACACGGTCAAGTTCGCGAGATCTATTTTCATTCAGAAAGTACGGACTCTGAACGACGCGTTTTTGTCTACACGCCGCCCGGCTACGACAGCAGCCAAGAAGAACGCTATCCGGTACTGTACCTCCAACACGGCTGGGGTGAGAACGAGTACGGTTGGAGCGCCCAAGGTCACGCCGGTTTGATCATGGACAATCTGATCGCCGAAGGGAAAGCGAAACCGTTCCTCATCGTGATGACCTACGGGATGACGAATGAAATTCGCATGGGAGGCCTCCGCAACTTCGATATCAAAGATTTCGAGACCGTCCTTGTTGACGAACTCGTTCCCCATATTGATAAGAACTTCCGCACCCTGACCGATCAGCCCAATCGCGCGATGGCGGGCCTGTCGATGGGCAGCATGGAAACCAAGTCGATCACTCTTCGCAACCTCGACAAGTTCTCTCACATCGGATTGTTCAGTGGAGCAACGATTGGAAAGGAAGACGTTGAGAACACCGATGGCTTCAAAGACAAAGTCGATCTGGTCTTTGTCAGCTACGGGAGCAAAGAAGTCGCGGGCGGGCGGAGGCGCCGCGGTGGCGACCCCGCCGAATCCGTCGAGCAATTGAGAGAAATGGGGATCGACGCCCACTACTACCTCTCACCGGAAACTGCTCATGAATGGCAGTCTTGGCGCCGCAGCCTGAAAGAATTCGCTCCGCTTTTGTTTCAATCGGAGTAGATCATTTCGCCAAGCGATTCCATTCACTTCCAAACCCAACACGGATTTTGTCGCATGTTTCCCAAAACGCTTTCTTGCTTTTGTTGCCTGGCCCTGTCCGCCACGTTCACGCCGGCTCAAGAGCCGACGCAAAATTCGGAAGTCTTGACAGGCACATGGCACTGCCAATTTGAATCACAATTCGGATTGCAAACGTACCACTTTCACATCGCAATCAATGACGCTGGCGACGCGACATTGAAAGGAGAAGTGGACGCTCGCGACGAAGAGCGAAAGGTTGACTTCGTCGATGTGAATGTCGACAAAGACTCGATCTCATTCGCGGAGGTTCTTCAGTTTGGCGAGCGAGAGTTTCGCATCGAGTACAACGGCGAACTTAAGGGAAAGAGCCTTGCGATCACTCGGTCGTTTGGGCAAAGGGGCGGCCAGGATTCACTCGCCACCCGCGATCTTCCCAAGCCCCCGCCGAAAGAAGATCCCGCCCCGGTGGTCGATGTCAAAATCGATCGCGTCGTTAGAAATGCGTTCAAGAATTCATTTTTGGTCGGAATGGCGGGAGACCTACCGTCTCGCTATTCAGAAAAGGAACTGGAGCTGGCCGCGGAGCATTTTGCTGCCATCACTCCCGAGAATTGCATGAAGCCCGAGCGAGTTCATCCAAGCGAAAATCGCTGGGATTTCGAGCGGACCGATGCTTTGGTGCAGTGGGCTCAGAAGAACGAAATGACCATCCACGGCCACACTTTGGTTTGGCATGCTCAAACTCCAGATTGGTTTTTCGACGGCCGCGATCCCGAGAAGATCAAGCGACGCATGAAGGAACACATTGACACCCTTGCCGGGCGTTACAAAGGAAAGTTGCAGAGCTGGGACGTGGTCAATGAAGCGATCGACGACGGCGGTGACTCGGAAACGGCGAAGACCGAGAATCTCCGAAACTCAAATTGGTTACAAACGCTCGGTCCAGGGTTTCTCACGTTGGCGTTCAAGTTCGCCCGAGAGGCCGATCCCGATGCCGTCTTGTATTACAACGACTACAACATCGAATCGGGCCCCAAGCACGCCAGTTCGATGGTGCTTCTCAAGCGACTGATCGACGACGGTGCACCGATCGACGCGGTTGGCATCCAAGGGCATTGGCGTAGCGGACGCGTTCCCTTTGAGGACATCGAGAAGGCCATCACCGACTATGCGTCTTTGGGGCTGAAAGTCAGTATCACCGAACTCGATGTTACCATTCGCGGTGAGTCCGGCGGTCAATTCGGCAGGCGTCGCTTTCGAAGCAGTGCGCCGCCTTCGGTCGAAGACTTGAACACACAAGCCGAAGACTACGCCAAGCTGTTTGCCATCTTCAAGAAACACGAAGACGCCATTGAACGCATTACGTTTTGGGGCTTGAACGATCGACGCACCTGGCGATGGGGGCAGCACCCGCTGCTCTTCGACAGCAACAACAATCCCAAACCGGCCTACGCGAGCATTGTCGCATTAACGGGAAAAGACAACTCCGAGGAAGTCCCCGAGTCACCGAAGAAGGTGGAGATCGAAGACGGCGGCCAGGGCCCTTATTCGGCAATCGTTACGGAATCACCCACGCTGGCTGGCATGACGATCTACCGCCCCGACGATCTCGCCGCGTTTGGAAACGAGCAAAAACTTCCTGTGCTTCTTTGGGGCAATGGAGCGTGTGCAAACACTACGGAGGAGCACAAAAACTTTCTCAATGAAATTGCATCGCACGGATACATCGTGCTCGGCATCGGGCCACTCGATCAACTAAAGCAGCGAGATGAGTCATCGCGTCAGCGGACGAATGCTTCTCAACTGATTGCTGCCTTGGATTGGATCATCGCACAGAACACGAAAGACGACAGCCTTTACTTTGGAAAGATCGACACGACCAAAGTCGCCGCGATGGGGATGTCGTGTGGTGGATTACAAGCCATCGAAATCTCAGGCGATCCACGAATCACGACGACGGTTGTTTGCAACAGCGGCGTTCTACCGGGACTTTCTCCGATGCCAGCCATGCCGAATCTAACCAAGGAAGACCTCAAGAATTTCCATGCCCCGGTCTTGTACATCATGGGTGGTCCATCCGACATCGCTTACAAGAACGCGATGGACGATTTCTCGCGAGTCGAGCACGTACCCCTCGTGATGACGAACCTAGATGTCGGTCATGGAGGCACCTACCGTCGACCGCACGGCGGCGAGTATTCCCCGGTAGCGATCGCTTGGCTCGACTGGCAACTCAAAGAAAAGCAGGATGCAGCGAAAATGTTTGTTGGTGAGAATAGTCAACTTGCGAACGACGACGCATGGACGATCGAAACAAAGAATTTCGACGAATAACCTCGTTCACGATGACAATGCGACTAACTTTCCTAGGCATCCGCTTGAATTCTAGAGATGACTGACGGCGCGACAATCAACGCACAATTGACTGGTTGGCATTCCAATGACGAGGGCTTGCCAATTTCAAAGCCAACACGACAAGGAACAAAGACGTGAATCTACGTTTGTTAATGCTGGGTTTTTGCTTCATTGGCAATTGGGCCATCGGTCAGGAGACGATGCATCAGGTTACCGTTGACTCGACAACCAACGGCTCCATCTCCATCGAGCCACCCTTGCCTGAAGACGGTCGTGTACCCGCGGGGACAAAGCTCAAACTGACGGCGACTCCATCGGATGACTATGCCGTCGATTCGGTCTACTACTCAGTCCCAGGACGATGGGGAGCCATGTATCACGAGTCGCTGACGGGAGAGTTTGAGGTCGTCGTCGATCAAGACAAACACCTTGGTGCGTCGTTCATCAAATCAGACGAAGTGGACCACGTCCAAGTCACGCACAACGTCGTCTACGCTCAACCCGGCAAAAAGCCGCTGAAGTATGACGTCTATTCGCCGACGGACGCCAAACGCTTGCCGATCATTGTGATCATTCACGGCGGTGGGTGGTCCACCAATGACGAAGACATCATGAGAGGCTTGGCACGCGAATTGACCAAGGGAGGTAAATTCGTGGTTGCGAGCCTGGATTATCGCTGGATCGGCGATGCCGATGGCGACGACGCCCCCAACTCGATGGCGGATCTGATCGAAGACGTTTTTGGTGGAATCGCTCACATTGTTGAGCACGCGGAATCCTACGGTGGCGATCCGAATCGTGTGGGAGTGACCGGTGATAGTGCTGGAGGGCACCTCAGCGCGGCGGCTTCGTTGTTGATCGACCGAATTGGCGATGGCGGATTCGGTGTCGAACCAGGAGTTTTCCAGTTCAAGCCCATCTACTTACCTGACGGCAAAACTTCGGTTGATATTCGACAACAGTTAAGCACCTCGATCAGGGCTGCCGCACCTAGCTATGGAGTTTTTTCCAGCGAGGGTTTAGGGCGATTTGTACAAGATCTTGGTGATCAGGCGAGCGAGGCCGTGGCTCCTCAAGACAACATTCCTCAAGCGAGTACGCGAAAGGTTCCGCAGTACCTGCTGCGAGGAACGAATGACTTTTTGATTCGGCATGAAGGCGTTGAAGCTTTCGTTCAGACGCTGGAAGCCAAAAGTCAGGAAGCCATCTACGAACAAGTCGATGGAGCCGGCCACGCGTTCTTTGATTGGAAGCCAAACGAACAAGTCAAAGCAACGTTCGACAAATATGGGGTTCCCTACGCCAAGAAGATGCGAGACTTCTTTGAAGAATACCTGTACGGTGCCCAAGACACGTCCGCGTCGGCTCAGGAGTCGAAGCCCGTTGTTTTCACGACTCAGCAAGATCACCAAGACATGCTCGATCAGTTGGGCATTACCAAGCTGCGTCCTGGGCGCAATAGCGACGCCAATGCCCCCAACGGAGCCAATTACGACGAAGCCCAAGCGAATCCTTACCCACAATTGCCGGAAGTTCTCGTCACGACCGCGGGCGAAGAAGTCACGACGCCTGAGCAGTGGAATGAAACGCGAAGGCCGGAGCTAGTCCGTATGCTTGAAACGCACTTGTACGGTCGGATTCCTGTAACTGTCCCGGACGTAAAATGGGAAGTCGTTGAAACGCGCGAAGTTGAAGCCGGTGGCAAGCCTGCGATCCAAAAGCACATCATTGGTAAGGTCGACAATACCGCTTGCCCCGAGATCGAAGTCAACATTTCGATGTCACTGACGCTTCCCAGAGACGCGAAAGGAAGCGTGCCAGTGCTGATAACGTTTGGCTGGACTCCGTTTGACCCAAATCCATTCGCACGTTTCATTCAGCATGACGGCGACGACGGACCTCGACCGCCATCGAAACGCGACCTTTTGATTGCTGCAGGCTGGGGCTGTGCAATGATCAACCCGTCGACGATTCAAGAGGATGTCGGTGGATGGCAAAGCCGGCGTTTTCAACCAGAGGACGCCGAACCGGCCGGTGTGGGCCTGACTCGCGGGATTATCGGTCTGACGAACCTTGGTCAGCCGCGTCAGCCCGATCAGTGGGGCTCGCTGCGAGCGTGGGGCTGGGGGGCCTCGCGTGCGCTGGATTACTTCGAACAAGTTCCTGAGGTGGATGCAACCCGAGTCGGAATCGCGGGCGTCTCGCGTTACGGCAAAGCGGCTTTGGTGACGATGGCGTTCGACGAACGATTCGCTATGGGGCTGATTGCTTCCTCGGGTGCCGGCGGAACGGCGCTGCATCGTCGCAACTTTGGCGAGAGCCTCGAAAACCTCGCCAGCTCGGGAGCCTACCACTGGATGTGCGGGAACTATCTGCAGTATGCGGCCGAGGAGTCGTCGTTTGGACGCAAAACCCCTGGCGACTTGCCCGTCGATTCCCACATGATGCTGGCCCTTTGTGCTCCGCGGCTGACCTTCATCAGCCATGGCATTCCCGAGCGAGGCGACGCCCATTGGCTAGACCATCAGGGCAGCTTCATGGCCGCCGTCGCTGCCCAACCGGTCTATCGACTGCTCGGAGCGAAGGACCTCGGTCGCAGCGACGACTACTTGAACGAGCAAATGCCAGAAGTGAATGTCGACCTGCTCGATGGAGCAGTGGCGTGGCGACAACATGATGGCGGTCACACCGACGGGCCGAATGTCGAGCATTTCATCCGCTGGGCCAAATCGCAGTGGGCAACGAAACCGCGGGTCGAAAAGCCACAGGCAGGCGTCGACGACACAACTAAGCGTTCGTTGAAAGAAGCCGTGGGAGATCGTTTTAAGTTGGGGGTCGGCGTTAGTCATCGCATCCTTACCAATGAAGGCGATGCCGCATTGATCCGCAAGCATTTCAGCATTCTGACGCCCGAAAACTGCATGAAGCCGCAAGGCATTCACCCTGCTGAGGACGAGTGGAACTTTGATGCCACGGATGGTTTCATTGACTTCGCTCGCGAAAATCGACTTGAAGTTGTTGGCCATTGTCTCGTTTGGGCCAAAGACGATCGCACCGATCCGTGGATGATGGAAGAAGACAATCGGCCCGTTTCACGCCAGTCATTGCTCCGCCGGATTGAAACGCACGTAAAAACCGTTGTCAGTCGATACGGTGACGCCGTCACGATGTGGGACGTTGTCAACGAAGCGATCGGAGACACGGACGGTGATCTGCTTCGCGAATCCGTCTACTCACGAACAACAGGGATCGACTTCATCGTCACGGCGTTCAAGGCAGCACGTGCCGCCGCCCCTGATGCGTTGTTGATATACAACGACTACAACGGCCACAAACCCGGCAAGCGCGAAAAGCTGATCGAGCTGCTCACCAAGCTCAAAGCCGCTGGTGCTCCCGTCGATGCTTACGGCATGCAAGGACATTTTGAACTCGGCGACGATTCCCTGCCACAACTTCGCGAAACGTTTGACGCGCTGCGCGATCTGGGGCTGAAGGTGGTCGTGTCGGAACTCGACATCGATGTCGTCAAACGGGGCCGCTGGTGGGCTGAAGACGGAAAGTACCGTGACGAACTCAAGTCTTTTGATCCCTACAAAGACGGACTGCCGGCCGAAATTGAACAACAAACAATTGACCAGTACGTTGCTTTATTTCAGCTCTTTGACGAATACAGCGACGTGATTGCTCGTGTGTCGTTTTGGAATCTGCACGACGGCCAAAGCTGGCTCAATTACTTTCCGTGGGATCGGACGAATTATCCGCTGCTGTTCGACCGTGACCGCCAGCCGAAGCCAGCCTTCGATGCTGTCTACGAATTGCTCAACGAAAGAGAATCGAAAAACTCAAACAAAACCAGTTCTCATGATCCTTGGCGTCCCGACGATGAAAACTCGCGGGAAGCACACAGGCAGCTCGCTGCCAAGACAAAACAGGGAAAAATCGATGTCTACTTCCAGGGTGATTCGATCACCCGACGCTGGGCCGCGACGGACTATCCCAAACTACTGTCGCATTGGAAAAAATCTTTTCATGGCTGGAACGCGGCCAACTTCGCATGGGGAGGCGACAACACGCACCACATACTGTGGCGCATGCAAAACGGAGAACTCGATGGAGTTTCGCCGAAGGTTCTTTGTCTGCAGGCGGGAGCCAACAACCTGCCTTGGGTGGGCCCGGCCAATCAGTCCCACGTCGAAGACGTCGTGGAGGGGATCCAGGCAATCATCGGTGAGTTCCGCGGTCGATTTCCCGACGTGCCAATTGTTCTGACTGCGATGTTTCCTCGTGATCAAAACCCAGCGCTAGTCGACGCTATCGATGCCGTCAATCAAAAATTACAGGCGATCAGCGAGGCCGACGAACGAATACACTGGATCAACATCAATAAAAAACTGATCGACTCGGAAGGTAAGTTATTGCCGAATGTTTCATCCGATGGCATCCATTTAGAAGAAGCCGGCTATCAAGTATGGGCTGCCGCATTACGTCCCGCCTTGACACAAATCTTGGGACCGGCATCTCAGATCGATCACGCCCCACCGCCAACCGGAAACCCGGGACTCTGACTCCTTTCGACATCCACAAAGTCTCTGAATAGATCGTCTCCTCCGCTTGGCTTCACCAATGGATCCGGCCGCCCCGTGTGCAAACAAGTCGGACAGAATCAGAGAACTTCATCGGCAACTCCTGCTTGAACGGCATGCTTTGATGCGATTGCCGTTGCACGTGATCGGGCCAGTGAAAACGCGAGCGCAAAAGCGATTGCTTGTCAATTCTCGTCCGCAGACTTGAATCTGGTCGATGGTGGCATAATTGCCCCGAGCCAACGGTGCGGTTTTGGCCGCAAACTACAATCAGTAGCGTCCGCAAGCTCGCGTTTGCGGATGGAACCAACAGAAGAGAACCGGTTTCGAAATGAGTGCCGCTCCATCCAAAAGTCAGAGTGATTGATAGGATCGCAAGCGGAAATACCCGGACAATCGATCAGGACTGCCGCCGGCAGTCGGCACAAACGTCAAGATGAGCAAAGTTGCCCTGCTCGTCTGACCTGATCCAAAAAGATTCCCTTCCATTTCATGCTCCGTGAACATTTCGGGGTTAGCGTTCTCTGTCGCCAAAATTGACTGAGGGGTAATGGCTGCGGAATACACCGCATCCTGATTGGGGCCGGCGACGTCGCTACTAGTTGAAAGACAGTGGATCTAAAATGGGCAATTTCACATTCATTCGTGCCGCAAGTCGGTTAGCGATACCGATATGGGCTGCCGCCCTGTTGTTGGTGTCAGCAAGTCTCATGGTAGGACATTGGGTCAACCTGCCACATCCCGAAATCGGGCAAGACTTCGAATACGCGTCCCAAGTCAGCAACGTCGCTCACTCGGATCGCCAGGTGTTCGCCTTCCATTTCTTATATGGCGACTGCCCTTGTTCTCGCCGCGTCCTCAAGCATGTCATAAAGAGGAAGCCAGTTGACGATGCGGTCGAGCGAGTCGTCCTGATCGGCGAGGACAAGGCAATGGAAGATTTAGCATTAACGCAGGGATACCAAGTTGACGTTGTCACTCCCATCAAACTCAAAGAAAAGTACGGCGTCGAATCAGCACCTTTATTGATAGTCACAAACAATGCAGGCGAGATCAAATACTCCGGCGGCTATACGTCTCGCAAAAGAGGCCTGGACATCCAAGACCATCAGATAATCCAAGATACGCTTGAGGGCAATGAGGTTGCCGGACTCCCGTTATACGGGTGTGCGGTTTCAAAAAGCCTAAAAGCAATTGTAGATCCGCTAAACATCAAATACTGAAACGAATCGGGGGCATAAAGAAATGATCCAGTCGACACTGCAATACTTGAAATTGCCGCACGTCACTTCGGAATTCGAAGAAACGTATTTGGAGCGAATGAACAAGATCGCTGCTTGTTTCTTCATCTTGCATTTACCCGTCTTTGTCGCGATTGCGTACCTAAATGACACCGGTCCGTTGATGGCGTTTGTGCTGACATCGGCGGTGCTATTCGGGCCACTGCTCGCGATGAAAACATGGAGCTCCAAAAGAGCAATTTCGACGGTGATGGGCATCGCCGCCATGTTCATGGGTGGACTTCTCGTGCACTTTGGGCAGGGCCCCGTGCAGATTGAGATGCATTTCTACTTCTTCGTGCTCATCGCTTTGCTGGCGGTTTTTGCCAACCCAATGGTAATTGTTGCCGCTGCCGTGACTGCGGCCCTACACCATGCCTTGCTATGGATGCTGCTTCCTTCGAGCATTTTCAACTATGAAGCACCATTCTGGGTTGTAGCAATACACGCCGCCTTCGTGGTGCTTGAGTCGATTGCTGCATGCTTCATCGCTCGCAGTTTCTTCGACAATGTCATTGGACTAGAAAAGAAGGTGGCTCAACGCACAGCCGAAGTAGAGGCTCGCAATAACGACATGCGAATGATTCTCAACTCGGTAAAACAAGGATTCTTTACGATCACGAATACAGGAGTCATCTCAG
>NZ_ANMO01000084.1 GCF_000338295.1 Rhodopirellula europaea 6C | reverse complement strand
CACCTGCAATCGATCGTCGACGAGATTGCACCTTGTGTCCCAAGTGATGCTGCCCGAGCAATTGAAAATTTGACTGAAGACGCTCTGGAACAGTACGTCGACAAGGTGGCTGAAGACAACGTGATGCACACGGTCGATGAGATCGTCAAACGCAGCCGGATCATCCGTGAAGCGGTGGAAGCAGGGCGAGTGAAGGTGATTGGCGCGCTGTATGATGTGAAGACTGGTCAAACGAAGTTTCTCGGGGACAGCGTTTCGGGTGCCGTGCCCGAATCATCGTCCGGCCAAGCGGCGGACGTGGCTGGGTAAGGTCTCGGGCGAACGTCGTCAGGTGACCGATTCGTCCAAAGATTCTTTAAAGATCATGGGCGTGAACACTATATTCACGCCCATCCACCCAACCCATTTGCACCCGCAATGCCAACTCCCTTCAGCGAAGAACGTGCAGAACAAATTTCGCGGCATCTCAAGCTGCTGACGTTTCTATTTGTGATCTTGCCGATCGTGTTGTTGGTGGTTTTCATCGAATTTCGATTTCGCTCGATTGAAGAAAACCTACCTCACTATACGCCCAGCGTTCGCGACGAAGCTCGGCGGGAACTGGACACGATGCCGTGGCGTCCCGTCACCGGACAACGTTTGTACGTGCCCGCCTATTCGCACGTTTATCATCAAAAGGGCGAACCCTATTTGCTGACGGTCACGTTGAACGTTCGCAACACGGATGTGAACAATGAGATCGTCGTTACCTCCGTTCGGTACTTCGACACCAGCGGCAAAGAGTTGCGTTCGTTGCTTCAGAAACCGCTTCAAATCGCTCCTCTCGCCGCCACTGAATTCGTGATCGAACGGAACGACAAATTTGGTGGTAGCGGAGCCAGTTTCATCGTCGAATGGAAAGCCGGTACCGAAGTCAATCAACCGATCGTCGAAACGGTGATGGTCGACACCAGCAATACACAAGGCATCTCGTTCACCTCCTCAGCTGTCCCGATTCGCGAAAGCGGTTCCGGTGGCGAGTTTTCAACCGACGCCGAAAACATTGCTCCGGCAGGCGACTGAACAACCTCGCTGGCTTCATTCCTGCAACGACCATGTACGTTGACGGTTGGTTCGACCGGCGATTGTTACGCTGGTCCGACCGGCCTCAGCCAGCGGCGGATCGGATTAAAATGTCACCGCTCCCACCTCCCACCTCCCACCGAAACGATTGAACGGACCGCCACTCGGTCGATGAGCCAGGTCCGAATCCGATCGCGTTTCGCCTCCCCACCGTCCCATCGATCCGCAGGCGACCCCGGTTGTCGTGACGGATCCCACCGAGATTTTCCCATGCTGTCACCGATGCCTCGTTTGCTGTTTGCGTCCCTTGTCGTGTTTGCGGTCGCTCCCGCTGTTTGCGTGTCGCAGGTCAATGAACGTTCGGCGATTCGCGAGCCCGTGAAATTAATCCTCGACACCGATATGTCGGGCGATTGCGACGATGCGGGTGCTCTGGCCCTTTTGCATGCGTTGGCCGATCGAGGTGAATGCGAAATCCTGGCGGTCGTTACCAATCGACGTGACCTCACTGATGCATCGGCCGCTGCGGTGGACGCGATCAACACCTATTACGGTCGCGGTGACATCCCGATTGGGACCGACAAAAATGGGCCAACCGCTTTGCAACGAGCCAGTCCCTACACAATTGCTTTGAGAGACGAATTTGATCACGACGCGCCGGCAGACAAGGATGCCAAAGATGCGATCGATGTGTATCGAAGAGCCCTGATCGCGGAGGCCGATCAAAGCGTCACGATTTGCAGCATCGGAGCATTTTCGAATTTGGCTGAACTCGTTCGAGTGGCCCCCGAGCTGGTTCGAACCAAAGTCCAACGGCTGGTTGTGATGGGTGGTCACTTCCCAAAATCGAACCGACGAGAAACCAACATCGCCACCCATGTGGAAGCTGCTCAGTATGTGGCGGATCACTGGCCCGGCGAAATCATCTGGCACGGATTCGAGGTCGGCCAACAGTTGGTGACCGGAGCGAAACTCAAAACGACACCCAAAAACAATCCGGTCCGCCGCACATATGAGTTGCGTCCGATGCCGGGCAAAAAGATGTCCATTGACAATGGCAAACCGAGCTATGACCAAGCCGCTGCGTTGTACGCCGTCCGCGGTGCAGAACCAAAGGTCTGGCAAGTGATCCAAAACGGTCGAGTCGAGGTGAAAGAACCTGGCATCACTTCTTGGTTGCAGGAACCACCACGCGAAAAATTGGCCGCGCATTCTTACGTCAAAATCGCATCCTCGCCTCAACAGCTGGCAGATGAGATCGAGGAATTGATGGTCGCTGCGCCGCGAAAATTGGCCGACGAAGATGTTTCCGACGAGCAACGCAAAATTCGCGAACTCGAAGAAATGGCAGACCTTGCTCTGGTACCACCAACGCCCAATCTGTCACCGCTACCCGAGTACAGCTATGAGAACTTGGACTACGGAATGACGATAGGAATCTCGCAAACCCCCGGCGGTCGTTTGTGGGCGTGCTGGGTGGCGGGTGGTGACAGTCCCAAAGCCTTCTTCGTGGTCGCGACCAGTGACGACGACGGAGAGAGTTGGACTCAGCCGCGGCTCGTGCTGGATTCTCACTCGAGTGAACTGCCGCGTCCTCGCAGCATCTTGGTCGGCAATTTGTGGACTGACCCCAACGGCAAACTTTGGCTGTTCTTCGATCAATCGATGGACATGTTCGACGGACGTGGTGGCGTATGGGCGATTGTTTGCGAGAACCCTGATGCCGACAATCCGGAATGGTCCACACCTCGTCGAATCTGGCACGGAGTGACGTTGAACAAACCAACCGTTCTTTCCAATGGAGACTGGATGCTTCCGGTTTCGCTGGACGAGCGTGGTGGACTGGGAGCGTTTCGCAACTGCTTCCAAAACCTCGATCCCCTGCGAGGTGCGAACGTCTTTGTCTCGAAAGATCAGGGCGAGACTTGGCATCGCCGAGGACGTGCAACATTCCCCAATCCAGACTGGCACGAACACATGATCGTCCAGCGGAATGATGACTCACTTTGGATGCTCGCTCGCACTCGAAAAGGGATCATGGAAAGCACATCGGTCGACGGCGGTCAGACTTGGTCCGCGGCAGTCGCATCGAAGGTCAAACATCCCAACGCGAGATTCCATGTCCGGCGTTTGCAATCAGGTCGTTTGCTGCTGATCAAACATGGCGAGGCCATTGACTCACATCGCGGACGAGTGGCCCTGAGTGCTTGGTTGTCCGACGATGAAGGGCAAACTTGGTTCGGCGGTTTGATGTTGGATGAACGCAAAGGGATCAGCTACCCCGATGGCTTTCAGTCGTCCAACGGTTCAATCTATATCTCCTACGATCGCAATCGCGCCACCGACGGCGAAGTGCTGATGGCTCGGTTCACGGAAGCCGACATCGAGGCGAAGGAGCTGGTTTCACCGAACTCAAAACTGCGGTGCCTGATCAGCAAACCATTGGCGACCAAACCATCCGCCGATCGTTGAAACGGATTCTCAGCGGATTGGGAAAGAGACTGGCTCGAAACCGTTTCGCCCACACGTGTAAGCCGGTCAAATCGGTCGGATGACACGGGGGCTTCAAAATTCAAAGCCTCGCTCGTTCATGAAGTTTTGATGAACTTCTAATTCGCGATCGAAATGCGCCCGGCAGGTGGACTCATGATTCGTCCGCAAAAGCCGCTGGTTCGCATGAGGAGGTGAGGAGTGTCCCATTTGACACACCAGAATCAGACGCTTGATCGATTCGAGTCGGCTTCTCATAACCTACTCAGCCTTCGGACGATACCATTCCAAACGGGTCGGTTCCGAGCCAAACGGGCCCTCCTCATCGAAAGAGCCTTCGCTCTCACCCCCCACGGTTTCCCCATGAATGTAGCCAGCGAGAGCGTTATGGAAGACGCTTTGGACGAAGCGGTGTCTGAAGAGATGACCACCACTCAAAGCGGCAACCCAATCCTGCAATGGATCACTGTTGCGGTGCTGGTCTACTTGCTGATCTGCGCCGTTGGGTTGATTGGCAGTGGTTTCAAAACGGCGACCGGTGACGAAGCCGAAGAGATGTTCGCGTTCGCAACCAATCCCTTTGCGGGGCTGGTTGTCGGAACGGTCGCAACCGCTTTGATTCAATCCTCATCCACGGTGACGTCCATCATCGTCGGGTTGGTTGCGGGAGGCTTGCCGGTTTCCGTTGCGGTCCCGATGGTCATGGGAGCCAACATTGGCACATCGATCACCAACACGATCGTTTCACTCGGTCACGTTCGCGAGAAAAAGGAGTTTGCTCGTGCCTTTGCCGCGGCGACGGTGCACGATTTCTTCAACCTGTTGTCGGTGGTGATTTTCCTGCCACTTGAAATGATGTTTGGGCTGCTAGAGAAACTCGGCAGCTCACTGGCAAGTCTCTTCGTCGTTGAGAACGCTTCGATGAAGGGAATGAACTTCGTCAAAGCCGCGACAACACCGGTGGTGAACACCGCCAAACATATGGTTGAAAATCTGTCCGATGGAATCGGCGGAATCATCCTGATTTTGCTCGGCATCGTGATGATCTTTTTAACCATTCACTATGTCGGCAAACTGCTGAAGCAATTGATGGTCGGGCGAGCGAAAAGCATCATGCACGCTGCGATTGGAAAAGGCCCCATTTCAGGAATCGCCTCAGGAACATTCGTCACCGTTTTGGTTCAGTCCTCGTCCACGACGACGTCGTTGATGGTGCCGCTGGCGGGATCCGGTGCCTTCGGATTGAAACAAATCTACCCGTTTACGCTGGGGGCAAACATTGGCACCTGCATCACCGCACTGCTTGCCGCGACGGCGGTCGATGGGAACCAATCTGCCGCTCTTCAAATTGCATTCATTCACCTGACCTACAACGTGCTGGGAGTCCTGGTGATCTATGGCATCCCTTTCCTTCGATTCGTGCCGGTTCGCGCCGCCGAATGGCTGGGTGCAACCGCGTCGGAAAACAAATTGATCGCGTTGGCGTACATCGTTGGTGTGTTCTTCCTCATCCCCGGGCTGTGCCTGGGCATCTCCAGCATCCTTTAAGAGGCACCAACCATGAGCGGGTTCCAACACTACTCGACGCAAACGATTCGGAATTTGATCGAAGACACCGAATCGACGCTCGAACAACTGAAAGCAGAAATGCAGCGCCGCGAAGAGGCCGAACAAGAGATCCAGATCGAAGGTCTTGAAAACCACATGAAGAGTGCAGAGTTCTCGTTGCGATCGATCCGAGAATTCTTGGCATTCCTTGTCGAAGAATACCGCAGAGGGAAATGACCGTGTCCGAATCCGAGCGATCCACTGACTACGACCGAATACGCGACGACATCCTGGATTCCATCGACGAAGAGATTGAGGCCGAGATCGGCGATGCGTTGATGGAACGTTCCGCGAAACGCAGCACTGATGACGGCGGTAGAATTGGCCGCAAAGAGTACTTTGCCAGTTTGCTGAAACTGCAGCTGGAACTGGTGAAGCTTCAAGAATGGGTGGTCGCGAATCGTGTCAAAGTCGCGGTGTTGTTTGAAGGTCGCGATGCGGCGGGCAAGGGCGGTGCGATCAAACGCATTACCCAGCGACTGAATCCACGTGTTTGCCGCGTTGTCGCATTGCCGGCACCCAACGAACGCGAAAAGACGCAGTGGTACTTTCAACGCTACACACCGCACCTTCCTGCCGGCGGAGAGATCGTGCTGTTTGACCGCAGTTGGTACAACCGCGCCGGGGTCGAGCGTGTGATGGGATTTTGCACCGATCAAGAATACGAACAATTCTTTCGAACCGTCCCCGACTTTGAACGGATGATCGTTGACTCGGGAACGATCCTGTTGAAGTATTGGTTCTCCATCACGGATGAAGAACAAGAGTTTCGGTTTCAATGCCGCATCAACGATCCGTTGAAGCAATGGAAACTCAGCCCCATGGATTTGGAATCTCGTCGACGATGGGAGCAATACACCAAAGCCAAGGAAATCATGCTGGAACGTTCACACATTCCCGAGGCACCTTGGTGGGTTGTCGAAGGCAACGACAAGAAAAGAGCACGCCTGAATTGCATCCATCACTTGCTCTCGCAAATCCCTTACCGCGAAGTCCCACAGGATACGGTGGAATTACCGGATCGCTTGCACAGCGATGAGTACAAACGCAATGAGCTCCCTCAAGAAGTCTTTGTCCCAATGGTCTACTAAATCGGGATCGCATCGGATGTTGAAGTGTTTGTAAATCGGTTTTGATGCAGTCGATTCACAAAAAAGCTCGGATCGAATTCCGAAGAAATCGACCCGAGCAATGCGAGCTTAGTGGCTGTTTCGTCTGCTTGTTTGGGCAGTCTACTTGGTTAGCAGACCTTGCCGTTCGTGAATCCCGCGACGACTAGCGTTCGCGCCGACCAGGACGTCCTGGGCGGTCACCGCGTTCTGGGCGATCTGGACGCGAGGGGCGATCAGCACCTTCCGGATGATCGCCGTGATGATGCTCGTGTCCTTCGGCCGAGCGAAGTCCCTGGCCAGGACCACGACGCATCGCATGCAGTTGCTCTTCGCTCAAGATCTCTTTGAGCTCCGCATCCACCTTGGCCTGCAGCTTTGCAATCGCTTCGCGTTGTTCGTCGCTCAAACTCATGTGTTCTTGCACAAACGCTGGCAATACTTGGCCCACTTGTGGAGGCCCGCCGGGACCACGACGACCTTGCATTTCGCCATCCCGTGCTGGTCCACCGAAACCTGGCCCAGGGCCGCGTCCGCGGTCACCTTCGCCACGAGGTCCACGACCTTCTTGGCCGCGAGGACCACGGTCGCCATCAGCACGGGGACCACGGTCACCATCACCATCTCGCGGGCCACGTCGAGCACCATCTTCGGGACCACGACCTTCACCGCGAGGACCTCGATCACCTCCACCGCGTGGGCCACGATCGCCGTCGCCACGTGGACCGCGGTCACCGTTGCCGCGAGGACCGCGTGCGCCGTCGCCAAGCTCGCGGCTTCCGACCATCGCTTCGAGCTCTTCACGAGTCACGACGCCGTCTTTGTCTTTGTCCGCTCGGGTGATCAACGATTTGAGCCGGGAATCGCCCACTTCTTCTTCGGTCAGCTTGCCGTCTTCGTCCTTGTCCAAACGCATCAAACGCTCGACGGGCGAACGTTGGCCGCGATCAGCTCCGGAGCGGCCGCCCCGTCCTTCGCGGTCTCCGCGTTCAGGCGGCTGAGCCACCGCGGAACACATGCCAGCAACAGTCAGTACAACGAACGAAAATTGAGTCAGTGCCTTCATCGCGGAGGCCTCCAGTGGTGTGGGAATGATTGCAAGCCCGCGATCAACCCCTTGATCACATGCTGCTAATGAGTCAGTTGCGACTCATCCCAACAACCGCCAAACAAAATTCCTTTTTTTCGACGAGAAACTTTCTCGGGCCTTCGCTCACCACCGCCGCAGGACGAGAAATCACATTCAGGGGCAACGTACTTCCCCAAAAGCCGACCTCATCCGCGGTGCGTCTCAAGACAAAATCAGTATTCGCCCTGGATGACTTCGCGGCCTGCTCGAGTTCCCAAGGCGTGCCAAATCGAGAGTTCGACCGACTCGGTGACGGACGAGACGCTCCCGTCCACTCTTGCGACTTGCACCAATCCGACGTGGTGACTGCGGGAGGTGATCATCGCGTAGGTCGGGTTACCGCCTTGACCGTCTTTCCCTTCTTGCCATGAACTAAAATCCATCTGTTCGTACAGTTGCCCACCCGTCTCGAATTCCACGTCACTGTTGGGAGGCAACGTCACGGTGAATCCCGTGTGGTGGCAACGACCATCCGGCCACTCGGTGTGTCCGGTGTTCTTGAACTGGGCACCGCTGGCGACGACCAATTCGGCTTGAGCTTGATTGGCGGGGATGGCCGTGTCGGATGGACCACCGTTGCGTTGATAGGGAGTCCAAGCTTTCACCTCGCCGGTCAACAACGTGTGGCTGCTGCCATCCAAGCAATCTCGAAAGCTGTAGAACTGGTTGGGAGCGAACATCCCGTCACCAGTTTTCTGAGTCGTGGGATCAAATACAAACCATCGGCCGAAGTTGAATCCATAGGTGGTCGGATACAACGTGGGCCGGCCATCGCTGAACGTTCGCTCTTGATCGGTTCCGGGATCGCTCGGGCAAGCGTAGGTTGGGATCTTCAGGCCATCGATGGCTTCCTGGTTGTCCCAAGCCAACGAAAGGTCGATGTTTTCATAAACATTGCCCTGTTCCAAAAACGGCAGGATCCGTCCGTGCACTCCCCAAGACCCATTGTTGCCGGTGGAGGTCACGCTCAAATCAACGAGTGCGGAGGGTGGGAACTTTTTGTAGGCACTTTGGTAGTTGTGGACGGACAACGCGATCTGCTTCAGATTGTTGCTGCACTGCATCCGACGAGCCGCTTCTCGAGCGGATTGCACGGCCGGCAGCAATAGCCCGACCAACACTCCGATGATCGCAATGACCACCAGCAGTTCGACCAACGTGAAAGCGGAGCGAGTTGCAGAACGATTCTTCATCGAGCGATTCCTTCGTGGGGAGAGCCTCATCCCAGAGGCCCCCGAATGGGTAAAGCATGGAGGTCAATCAGGTTCAGATCGAAACTCGTAAGAAGCACGCGGTGTGCCACCCACACACAGTGCGTGAAAACAGCAACATGATGATCCGATTGCCTCGTTTCAGCCAATACCGCGGCGGGTCTTTCGCCACCGGCGGCGGATTTTTCGTCTCGGACATCCAAATAGAATGAGTCCCGTGACATCTCCCCCTCTCCGTTCGCTACGACTTCGCCTCCTCACCCCCATCATCGCCACGGCGCTGATGGCAGCGGTGCTGGTGGCGATCGCTTCGTATTGGCTGGGCACCCAACGAGCGATGAAGGATCTGGAGCAACGTTTTTCCGCGATTCAGTCAACGCTGTCGGATTCGAACTTCCCGCTCAACTCGATGGTCCTGGAATCTCTCGCGGATCTGACCCGGACGCAATTGATCGGGTTGAGCTCCAGCGGTCACGTCACCTCGTCCACGCTGAACCTGGACGAAGCCGCGCGAACGTCTTTCAAAGAACACCTGCAGAACCAGCAACCTCTGCCCGCGGCGATCGTGCCTAACGATGACGGGACTCGGTTCCGAGTGTTCGCCTTTCAAACCGTCGGCAGCCAACTCCGCCAAGACCGAGTCACCGCGGTGGTGGTTCTGTTTGAAGACGAACAGTTCAACGCCAATCGCCGGCAAGCCGCAATCCTTCCGCTGGCAACTGGGTTGTCGACGATCGTTGCACTCAGTTCGTTAACGTTCTGGTTGACATCACGATTGATTCGCCGAATCAGCAAACTGCAACGACGCGTCGAAGCGGTGGCCAATGGAGACTTTGACTCAGCGGTCTCGCACGATGCGTCTGATGAAGAAGTGCCCGACGAAATTGGTCGACTCGGCGGAGCGGTGGATTCCATGGCACAACAGCTCAAACAACTTTGGAATCAAATCAACCGTCAGCAAAGCGAAAAGCTCTTGCACCAAATCGCGGGCGGCATGGCTCATCAGTTGCGAAACAGTTTGACGGGAGCTCGCATGGCCGTCGAACTGCACGCTCAAGAATGCCAAGCGACCGACGACGAAGGGATCCGGGTGGCGATCCATCAAATCGAGCTGTCCGAAGACTACGTTCGTCGTTTGTTGCTGGTCGCCTCCGGACGCCAAGACAAAGATCGACCGACCGAAGTCCAAACATGCTTTGACGATGTCCGCACCAGTCTGTCGCCCATCGCAAATCATTTGCGAGTGAACCTGCGATGGGAATTGGACGACGATCTGCGTCAACGCCGAATTCAAGATGGTCCAACATGGGTGGCGGCCGTGACCAACTTGATCCACAACGCGATTCAGGCGGGTGACGAAGTCGATGTTTCCCTGCAACAGTTGAGCGAGAACATGCTTCGAGTCACGGTATCCGACAATGGTGCCGGCATTCCCGATGCAGTGGCGGCAAACCTCTTCGAACCGTTTGTGACCTCCAAACCCGAAGGCATGGGACTGGGGCTTCCCGTTGTCCAACGTTCCGCAGAATACTTGGGCGGTTCGGTGCAGTGGCGGCGAGAAAACGAACGAACCATTTTTGAGTTGGACACGCGAATTCTTTGATCGCTGGACCAACAGAACGAACCACAGTTTTTGACATGACCACAGCACACACCATTCTCGTTGTCGATGACGAACCTTCCATCTGCTGGGCGCTGGAAAAAATGCTCACCAGCGAAGGGCATGAGGTCATCACGGGATCCAGCGCCGAGGAAGGTTTGCGGCTGGCAGCCCAGAACGACGTTTCGATGGTCATCCTCGACGTGCGTCTTCCCAAAGAAGATGGCATCTCGGCATTGCCAAAGTTTTTGGAATCAACTGACAACGCTCCGGTCATCATCATCACCGCCTTTGGTGACTTGGAAACCGCTGTCGCAGCAGTCAAAAACGGAGCAACCGACTACCTTACCAAACCATTCAAACTCGAAGACGCTCTGCGCACCTGCCGAACGGCACTCCAAAAATCTTCGCGTCGAACGGCTCCCACCGCGACTCAGCCAATGGACGTCGATCCGTCGGTGCTGGTCGGCACGTCACCGGCGATGCAACAAGTCTTCCGGCAAATCGCCTTGGTCGCCGACAGCGATCTGTCAGTGCTGATCACCGGCGAAACAGGCACCGGCAAAGAACTGGTCGCCGCCGCGATTCACCGGCACAGTCGCCGCGCCGATGGACCTTACATTCCCATCGCCCCAGTCGCACTGAATCCCGATTTGATCGAAAGCGAACTGTTCGGTCATGTCAAAGGAGCGTTCACGGGCGCCAGCGACGACCGAGCCGGATTGTTTGAACGTGCCGAAGGCGGCACCGTGTTGCTGGACGAAATCGGTGACCTACCGTTGGGCACGCAAGTCAAATTGCTGCGAGTGCTCGAACAAGGCGAGTACTGCCGCGTGGGCGATGTCAAACCACGAACCGCCAACGTTCGTATCCTCGCCGCCACGAACAGCGACCTGCACGAAGACGTCGCGACCAACGCCTTTCGCGAAGATTTGTTTCATCGGTTGACCGGCGTGCAAATTCACCTTCCACCGCTGAGAGATCGCGTGGAAGACATCGGGCCGCTCTGCCGTCACTTCCTTTCGGCGATGAAGTACGCGGACATCGAATCAGCGGTCGATGATGAATTGCTAGATCAACTTCACGCACGCCCCTGGCACGGCAACATTCGCGAATTGAAAAACGCGGTCGGGCACGCCGCCGTCGTCAGCCGCGGCCGCAAACTCACCATCGATGATTTCCCCGAACCCAAACCTGGACGCGACGCACCAACCACATCTCCCGTTCTCGCGATGGAAAAATCCATTCGAGTTTGGTCAGAGAACGCGATCGAAGCCAACCCCGACTCGGTGACGTTGCACAGCGATTTTCTGGCTGCAACCGAACCGACGTTGCTGCGATCGGTGATAAAGCACACGGGAGGCAATCGGGCAAAGGCGGCGGAGATGCTGGGCATCCACCGTGGCACGCTTCGCGATCGCATGAAGGCCTACGGCATCGACGATCAGTGAATGAACTCAACGACGCGAAGCAAAAACAAGACTCACCGTCTCGTTCATCCTTGGCCGCCGCGTCCGGCTTGTAGCAATCCAAGCGGTTCGGCCCGGCCGATTCGCACGACGGGCCACAATCCTGCCAACAAGCACAGCCCGATCGTCATCGCGAATCCGATTGACAGGTGAGACCACGGAATGATGAAGTTCGGCGGCCCGGCAAACCAACCGACATACTGGGCCATCCCGACGCCGCACCATCCGGCAGTCAATCCAAAGATCAAACTCAGCAAACAGGCACCGACCGCGATCAAGATCGTTTCGGCGATGACCAAGCGAGCCAGTTGGCCTCGGGTCACGCCAATCGACCGCATGATGCCAAACTCCCACGTTCGCGATCGCACCGACGCGATGACCGTGTTAGCAATCGCCAGCGACATGATCGCGAGCGTGATCAACGGCAGATAGCTCATTCCCCAAATCATGTCGTCAGCTCGAAGCTTGATCGCTTTGCGGACATTCTCCGATGCGGTCATCCGAGCGAACGGACGGTACGATTTCACGCTTCCCAAACCGCTTGCTACAAAGGTTTCTCCAGACTTTCGTTCGGCGATCGATTGCAAATCGGCTTCCATCGACGACAAGTCAGCATCATCTTCCAAGTCCATCCAAACAAATTCCGTTTGATGCAAATGGAAGTCTCGTTGCACCTGTTCCCGATTTGCGAACACCACGGTTGCGGTCCGAACAAAGTGTCGCCTCACTCCCGAAAACTTTGTCACCCAGTGCCACCCAGGCAACGACACGACTCCAGCGATGCGGTAGGTCACGCGTTCGTCTTCCGTGGTCGGCGGCGTGAAGCTCAACTCATCGCCGACGCTCAACCCTGTGCTCATCTGAAAGTCTTCTGAGATCAGACACGAGCCGCCGGATTGCAACGCTTCGATGGCGGACGCTCGATCGCCCTCTACAAATGCGAAGGTCAGAAACGGGTCTTCACTGGCAAATGCCATCGCTGGATCAATCCCGAACAGGACCGCATTGTCACGTTGCACACGGGAAGGCTGATCGGCATCGCCCCAATCAAACCTGGCTTGTTCGATCGCCAACGGCATCACCCGATCCGCCCGAACGCCCGACACATCTCGAACATCATCGATCCCTTCGTCATCCAATCCAACCGGATGGAACGCGACCAAAGCATCGGGCAAACATGTCCCCGGGGTGAACGGCTTCAACATGGAATATCCCCAGGTCTGCGTCGAAGCATAAAGTCCCAAACCGATCGACAAGGCCAACGTCGCCCCGACAGTCCGCCACAAATTGGTGGACAACTGCGTCTTCATCATTCGAGTGTCCAACCCCAACGCGCGAGTCACCCAGGGTCCAATCGTCCGCTCGCTTCCCACGACGATAGCTGGTGCCAAACAAATCATGCCCAGCAATAAAGTCGGATAAGTCAGGAATCCATATGCCCACGTTCGCCATTCGTCCGACATTGGAATCGCGAAAACGAGAAGCGGTGTCAGTGCGGAGAGCGTCAACCCGATCATCCCCCAAACCATCCAAGACTGAATGCCGGGTGTCGACAGTTTGGATGTCATCGCGTCGAGCGGTTCAATGCGAGTGGCTCGCCAAGCGGGAACAATCGCCGCACCCAAGGCCCCAACCAGCACGGTCACTCCAGACAACACGATGCACCCCCAGCCCAAGACGGCATCCGTCCCAAACCATCCAGGAACGTAGTGACTGCCGACAACCAACATCAAATAGCCAGCCGCCAACCCGCCCAGCCAACCGACGATCGCAAGCAAGACGCTTTCAACCGCGACGATCGTGGCGATTTGCCCTCGAGTCAGAGCAACCGCTCGCAACATCGCGAATTCGCGAGTGCGTTCGGTGACGCCCATGCTGAGTGTCGAGAAGATGATGAAGATCGCCGCCAGCGTCGCCATCCCGGTCGCAGCCCAAGCCTGGGATCGCTGGCCCGATACAGATCGACTCGACTCCATCCCCGCTCTAACGGCCTCGAAGTCGATCAACTGCATCGCGGGCCGTCCGCTGGTCAGGCGTTCTTCCCAAGCTTCGCGAAATTGCTGGATGGTGACCGTGTCGCGAATCGCAACTTGCAACACCTGAGGTTTCGAAACGTAGCCGTTGATCCACTCCGCCAGTTCGGGACGGACATAAATCACGTTGGCCGCGATGCCCTGTGAAAAATTCTTGGGCATCCCCAGCACGGTCTGATTCGTTTCGCTCTTCGGTTCACTCGAAACAGTTTTTGGCTTTCGCGGTTTGCTGGGTCGCTTTCCAGACGGCGGCCCACCGCGACCTCGCGATGAAAACGATGGTGCCTGCGGAGCTTGCTCGACGATCCCCACGACGGTCAATTCCACTTCGTTGGCCATCGAAAGCAGCTTTAGGTCATCACCGACGGAAAGCGTTTTGTCTTTCGCGACCAACTCACCGATGACAACTTCTTTTGCTTCGTTGTCTTCGGTCAACCAGCGTCCTTGCAGCAATTCGTAAGGTGGTTCAATCGCAGTTGTGCTGACCAAAGTCGGGTCCAACGGCGGAGCACCGTTGACGGGCGGACGTGCCCCCACCACATAGTCGAGCGATGTCTTCTCGCCTTCCGTCTGATTTCCAATTGGGATCACCGTGACCCGCGACTGACCGATCGGATTGACCTCCAAGACACCTGCGTCTCGTTTCAACTCATCCACCAAAGCGGACTGAATAGGTGGGGTTTCCGATCCCGGCGGTCCTGACTTGGGCATGATCAGTAGATCGTAACGCCCCAAGTACTTTTCGCTGTTCTCATCGAACTGAGACACCAACGCGTCGTAACCGCTGACCACCCAAACCACGGCACAGGTCGAAGCGATGATCCCCAGCGTGGTGATGCATGCGCGTCCGGGATTCAGACGCATGTGTGCACCAACAAACTGGATCAAAAAACGATGTGAATTCATGAAGGTAGCATCAACAAGGTTGGCGGATCGACGAGGAAGGCCCGGCAATTGCAATCACCGGACCAATGCGATTTCTTTCGCGAAACTCGGCCATTCTTAGATGTCAGCACGTTCTGGCCGATGAAAATTTCGCCAGCGGCGACGCATTCTCCATCGCCACCTTGAGTTCAAACGCAACGTCCATTCGCCTTGTCGATTCTCCGTCGTTGATCCCATCGCTCTGACTTCATTTTTTTGATGCAGAGCTTCGCTAATCACTTTGAGTGCATCACTCTTTCCGTGCCTTCGAAAAACAAACCGCCGCTGCAAATCGGACCATGGACGAAGTCACCGCGTTCCGCTTTCAGCTTTCAGCTTTCAGCTTGAATGACGACGCGGTCTTCGCAGTGTTGTCACCGTTCTCGCATGAATCCAACATTGCTCGGTGAACACCCCCTGCTTTCAGCATCAGCGCATCGCCAGCGCACAATGACCGCATCGACACAAAGCATGCGTCTGTCAGCAGGATCGCGGTTGTGGCAAAAGCCAAAGTCTTCGTTTGTTGAATCATTCTGACCTCTTCGATGTTGCTCGCTGGAATCAATGGTGCCGATTGTGGATTCCGCACCAACATCTTCAGGCTCGATGGAATTTCGGTCGCGGACGATGGCTATTTCGCCGGCGGTTCCTGCAAAGTCGTTCACTCGAATCAGACCGAAACCAACAGCGAAAGTCGCCGCACCCCGCAAATCGTTGGCTTCGACGCCGTCTGTGTTGCGATCGATCGATGTATGCGTTGCCCCTGGCACGGCTCGTGCTTAATCAAAGCACCATCCTTCGCTCAACCGCTCTTGTGCCCGACTCGATGCCACCAATCACGCCACCCATGTCTGTGCCCGAACGTTCTCAAACAACAACCGCAACGGTTCAGTCCATTTCCAAAACTTATCGGCAAGGCATTCGCCAGGTCGATGCGTTGCGTGATGTCAGCCTCGACGTCGAAGCAGGATCTTTTGTCGCGGTTATGGGAGCCAGTGGGTCAGGCAAAAGCACGTTGCTGCACTTGATGAGCGGATTGACTCGTCCGACATCGGGGTCCGTTCTGATTGAAGGTCAAAACATCGCCGATTTGTCGGACTATGAGCTCACCTGCTTTCGACGGCGGCGAATCGGCTTGGTGTTTCAGGCGTTCAACTTGGTGCCGTCTCTATCAGCACGAGACAACATTCTGTTCCCGCTCTATGCCGCGGGAGAAAGCTTGACCGACGAATCCGAGCTAACCGAACTTGCTCAGCAATTGGGTATCGAAGATCGCTTGCACCATCGCCCCGACGCACTCAGTGGTGGTGAGCAGCAACGCGTCGCGATCGCACGTTCACTGATCACCAATCCGGCCATCGTCTTCGCTGACGAACCCACCGGGAGTCTGGATTCTGTAACTGGCGATTCGATCTGCAGACTGCTGCGAAATCTGTGCGATCAACAACAACGGACCATCGTGATGGTCACTCACGAACCCAGCGTGGCGGTTTGGGCGGACAGCGTCGTCGTTCTCAAGGACGGCCAAATCGTGAGCCAATTCCTCACAAAGCAGTGCACCGATGCCCAGTACCTGGCCGCTCGGTACCAACAAATCGTCTCGGCAGATGCCCTGGATTTGACCCATTCGCGGTGATTCAAATTGCCGAAGAGCCGCTTTTTCCCGTCAGAAAAATGCGGCTCGCTTTGAAAAAGCTCAAATTTCACCCCATACCTCGTTTTGCCCCTTGTAACCGTTTGGATCAATCAGCACCATATTGCGACTGACTCGCAATAACAGAGTCGTCGACGCAGCCAGCAACGGGTCCCCCCTCCAGCCAGCCACGTTCGTTTCGCTTCTTGGTCGTTCTCACCACCGCAGTGAGGCCTGATCCGCTGAAGCAGATCCGTACCCTGTGTGCCTTTCGGCTGAAGTTTTAATGCCCTGTTCGCATCTCGTTTCTTCGTCAATGCACCTTGAACCGATCTCAAATGAGACGATTCAAGCCGGCTCCGCTCGCCCCGCCGCGCGTCACAAAGGCTTCACTTTGGTGGAGTTGTTGGTGGTCATCGCGATTATCGGCGTCCTGGTCGGCTTGCTCTTGCCAGCGGCCCAAGCCGCTCGCTCAATGCAGCAGAGCACCGTTCCCAATGGCCCAATCATCAACGGCCGCTTGTCACCCAATAGCAACATTCCCGACTTGGTTCGCGGCTCGTCCAAGATCACCGCCGCTCGCAGCAACCACACGGGTTTGTTCAAAGTCGCTTTAGCCGACGGCAGTGTGCAAGCCGTGACCGACTCAATCGATTTGCAAATCTGGCACGCGAGCTGGACGCGAAAGGGTCGCGAAGTGGAAACGATTTCACAGAATTGCTGATGCGATTCCAACAACTCAACTCAATCACACATCAATCGTTCAAACGTCGCTGAGTCGCACAACGCTCACTGCAATTGTCGCTCAGCAATTTTTCAATTCACTGTTACGAAGCCAGCCATGAACCTCGGTTCAATAGCCAGCCACGTTCGCCTCGCACAAGCATGTGCACCTCTTAGGAGAACCTGAATGACTCACCAAGACGAAGCTGGCTCAACGCCAATCAACTCTCAATCGACAAAACAGTTCGCAATTCCAAAGCTGCATCGCGGTTTCACATTGGTCGAATTGTTGGTCGTCATCGCGATCATCGGCGTGCTGGTTGGCTTGTTGTTGCCCGCCGTTCAAGCCGCACGTGAGGCCGCCCGGTCGATGCAGTGCAGCAACAACCTCAAGCAAATCGGACTGGCCACACACAACTATGCATCAACTTACGCCGGTGCGTTCCCCAACAATGGGTTCAGCGGTCCGACCTATCCAAACGACTTCTCGCCCCACGCGAAGATCTTGCCGTTCTTGGAGCAATCTCAACTGCAAGACCTGATCGACTTCAGCATCCCGATGGGACACCCCGCTCGCGAAGATCTTCCTGTCGAGTTGCGTGAAGCTGCTCAGACACGAGTACCAGCGTTCGAATGCCCCAGCGATGTCAATGCTGTTCTACACGGATTGACGATGCCATCGGGTGATTCCATTCAGATCGCGGGAACCAGCTACAGCATGAACCAGGGCAGCGGCCAAGATGGTGTTTTCCACCCTGGCAACGGCACTCCATCGGACGGCATGTGCTGGGTCAACGCCAAGCTGAAATTCCGTGACATCCTCGACGGAACTTCCCACACCATCCTGTTCGCTGAAACGGGCATTGGGTCCGGACTCGACGTGGCCAATGTCTCGCCCAAGATGGATCTTCGATCCAATCGCGCGTCGGTCAGCTCCATCGCCACGACGGTCTTGGAAGCAGCGGCCCAAAACCAATACGCCGGTGTCGAAGCGGTCACAAACAGTTGGGATGGAAGCCGCAACCACTACTGGCTTCGTGGGTCGGTACCTGACGGAGCCGTCATGAACGGGTACTTGCCACCGAACAGCCAGATTCCTGATCTCAGTTTCCGTTCGGCCAAAATCACCGGCCCACGTAGCTATCATACCGGGCTCGTGAAAATCCTGATGGCTGATGGCAGCGTTCAAAACGTGACCGATTCGGTCGAACGAGAAGTCTGGCACGCAAGCTGGACTCGAATGGGACGCGAGGTCGAGACCATTTCGTCCAACTAACTCCTCGCTGACCTTCCTTGATGAGCAACCCAACCGCCGAAACGACTGCGACGCCCACCATTCGAAAGACCGGATTCTCATCCGCTGCTTTGCGGATGGTGGTGTTGTGGCACTGGACCAGCTCGGCAGTTTGCTTGATCGGAATGTTGGGGTTTGCGATCACCGGCATCACGCTGAACCACGCTTCCCAAATTGAAACCGAACCGCAGCGCAATTCGGTCATTGATGATTTGCCGCCGGAGTTCGTGAGCTTGCTTGCGAATTCGACGGAAGCAGAATCAGCCGCCTTGCCGCCTGAATTGGCTGCTTGGTTGACCGAGCAAACCGGCAAATCAATCGGAAGCCGAGAAGCGGATTGGTCGGAAGATGAAGTTTACCTCTCGATGCCCGGTCCCGGCTCCGACGCTTGGTTGGCGATCGATCGCGAGACCGGTGAGTTCGAATTTGAATCGACCCAGCGAGGTTGGATCTCCTACTTCAACGATTTGCACAAAGGACGCAACACGGGTGCGGCATGGAAATGGTTCCTCGATCTTTTCGCGATTGCCACATTGGTGTTTTGTCTCACTGGTCTGCTGTTGCTGGTGGAACACGCACGACGTCGAAAAATGACTTGGCCACTGGTCGGACTCGGACTCTTCCTGCCGTTCCTATTGGCCGTGTTGCTCATTCACTGATCACTTTCCTTCCTCTTGATAACTCGACTTCCTTCCATGATGAATCGAATTGCGTTGATGCTCGGTATCGCTCTGCTCGGCGTCAGCCAGACGACCGCCGAAGACTGGAAAGCCACCGTTGAAATCCCACGGTTGAATGTCTCGGAATACCACCGTCCTTATGTGGCGATCTGGATCCAAGACGAAAACCGAAAGTGCGTTGCGAACTTGGCCGTTTGGTACCAACTGACCAAATCCGGCGAAGGCGAAGGAACCAAGTGGTTGCCCGACCTGCGTCAGTGGTGGCGTCGTTCCGGACGTTCGCTGGAAATGCCCGTGGATGGTGTGTCCAGCGCCACCCGCCCTGCCGGCAAACATGAACTGACGTTCGACGACCACAAGCAACGATTTTCAAAATTGCCGGCTGGCAAATACAGCCTGATGGTCGAGGCTTCGCGAGAAGTCGGCGGCCGCGAAATTGTGGAACTTCCATTTGTGTGGCCTTCCAAGACGACACAAAAATTGAACGCCGCTGGCAAAGAAGAACTCGGCGAAATCACTTTCGTCATCCCATCCACCAAATGAACTTCCTTTTAAACACGAGAATGAACATGAATCGCTTGCTCCTATCGTTTGTCTTTCTGTTGACCGCCATCCCGAGCACGACCTATGCCCACAAGGTTTGGTTGCTGCCATCGCAAACCGTGTTCTCGGGTCCCGAACCCTGGTTGACTGTCGACGCGGCCGTTTCGAATGACTTGTTCTACTTCAATCACTTTCCACTGGGGTTGGACAACTTGGTCATCACGGCTCCCGATGGAACCCATGTCGATGCTGAAAACAAAGCCAAGGGAAAGTACCGCAGTGTCTTTGATTTGCCACTGACTCAGCGTGGCACCTATCGCGTTGCTGTCGTCAACGATGGTGCCTTTGCAAGCTGGGAAGAGAACGGCAAACGACGTCGTTGGCGTGGAAGCGCCGCTGCGATTGAATCGGAAATTCCTGCCGACGCGACTAACCTTCGCATTACCGAAAGCTTCGGACGGGTTGAAACGTTCGTCACCAACGGTGCACCTTCGCTCGACGCACTGCAACCAGTTGGAAAGGGTATTGAACTTATCCCCGTCACCCATCCCAACGACTTGTATTCAGGCGAAACCGCCACCTTCCGCTTCTTGGTCAACGGCCAACCTCAGAAGGACATGGAAATCGTTGTGATCCAAGGCGGAACCCGCTATCGCAGCTCGCAGGAAGAAATCAACGTCACCACGAACGAAGAAGGCGAGTTCCAAGTCACTTGGGATGAACCCGGCATGTACTGGATCGAAACCAGCCACCAAGACGACGAGACCAAGATCAAGAACGCAGTCGGCCGCCGAATGAGCTACGCGGGCACTTTCGAAGTTCTGCCTCAATGATCTCAAAGGTCAACGCCATTTGCCTCGCGGTGCTGATGATCGCCGCTTGGTTCCTGGCAAAATGGACCGAAGGCACTTGGTGGGTCGCACCACCGAGTGCCGCACGTTGGTGGATGGCGGCGGGTTCTCTCGTCGCCTACGGGTTGCTGTGTGCCTGGTCATTGCGAAATGACTCGGTGACAAAAACATCAACGACGAATGTCACCTCGCTCACTTCCGAACAAGTGACAGATAGCAGCCCGGCGACTTCTGCCAATGACGATTCGGTGCTGGTCGTCTACGCCAGTGAAACAGGATTCGCTGAAGAACTGGCGCAGCAAACATTGGAACTGCTTCGTGCGGCTGGCAAAGTTGCCGAACTGCTGCCATTGGATGAATTATCCGTCGAGCAATTGCAGACCGTTCCACACGCATTCTTTTTGGCCAGCACGGCGGGAGATGGTGAACCGCCCGTTCATGCATTTGAGTTTGCCGAGGAAGTGATGTCTTCCCAGCATGATTTGTCATCGCTGACCTACGCGGTGTTGGCACTCGGCGACAGCAGTTACGACGAGTACTGTGCGTTCGGCCGACAAATCGACGCTTGGTTGCAACAGTGCGGCGCGAAGGCAGCCGACGAGAGAATCGAAGTCGATGACGCCGATCCGTTGGCGTTGTCAGCCTGGCAAGCACTCGTCGAAGAGTTTGCCGGCAACGCTCAACCGAGTCTGTGACTCAGCTTTGGTAGCGAACCAAGTACCAACCGCGACCAATCGGTGTGGCGGTTTCCATTTCGTGCGGGTCGGACAAACCGCCCACAAATGATGCCGGTTGGCTGGATGGTGGATGCCATTCCGCCCAGTCGCCTCCATCGGTTCCGGTCAATTGCAACTTGATCGCGCCGTCCTGCAATTCAATCGCACTGACATAGACCGATTGCTGCGCCACTGACGGAGCCTGCAACAAAACCAACGTCGTCGGGCGTCCAAATGGATACGCCATGAAGGGCCCGATGACAGGAAGCTCACCATCACGCTCCGGCCACTCTTCGCGAAGCGGAGCAACGATGCGTTCCAGCCCCTCCACACGCAAGGCAAACCGAGCCCGTTTGCCTTGCCATGCGATCGAGTCAACGTGGGTCGCAAGAGCAAACCAAAACCCGGCCAAAGTGACCACCGCCAACAACTGTGCCAACGATCGGTGCTGAGTCGCTGGCGATGATCTGGCAAAGAACTGGACCAGCAAACCAAGCAGACTTCCCACGGCCAAAATCGCGATCAAACCGATCCCAACACTGCGAACTGGATTGGCTTGGATGCATGAAACTGAAAACCATTCACTTCGAACCAGAGATCCAAACGAAGGGTCCACGGCCGCCCAAATCGCAAGCATGCAAAATGCTGCGATCTGGCTTCCCCACAACCACTTCGATTGTCTCGACATTCAGGTGCCTCGTTCGTCCGCGAATGAATCGTCAGGAAACAACACTCACTGACAGTGTCCCAGTGCCATCAACGCAAAGCTGGTAGCGAGGTTCTTATCGTTCTCAAACCATCGCTGATTTTCGTTGCTCCACGAGCCATCTTCGTTCTGACGTTCGGCCAATTCCGCGACCAAGTCTGCTTTCCAATCGTGTTCCTTGCCATCAGAATCGGCGACCGTTTTCAAACCCGCGGCATCGAGCGCCGCTGCGAAGGTGTGGTAGTAGTAATACAGCCCAGCGGACCCCATGCCGGGATTCTTCTCAACGCTGTAGTGATCTTGGATCCATTGCTTAGCGGCTTTGACACGAGGGTCTTCCTTTGTCAGACCGGCAAAGATCATGCTCTTCAAACCCGTGTACCCCATCGAGCCATAACTGCGAAGTCCACCGTTGGGAGTGAAGCGTTCTTCCGAGGTGCTTGGATCAATCTTGGTCGTCGGGATTTCGTAGTAGAACCCGCCGTCATCGACCTTGTCAGCGAACTGAGTGTCGTTGTACTTGCTGTCCAAATTCTGGCATCGCGAAATGAACACGAGCGCGCGTTGAATCGCTGGGTCGCTTGCCGGAGTCTCCACGGCTCGCAAAGCTTCGATCATGTACCCGGTGTTGGACAAATCAGGTCGGCCGGCACCGCCGTACCCGACGCCGCCATACCAGGGGTCGGAGGGATCCTTGGTTCCTTCGCCGTACTGGATTCCCGTCACGAACTCCTTGGCACGTTTCAAGATTTCGTTGTATTGACCGGTCTTGTTCGCTTCGGCGAAGCACACCATCGCGACACAGGTCTCATAGTTCTTCAGCCGACCGTTGCCGTAGATGCCGCCGTCCGGTTTGACGTAACGTTCCAGTGCTTTGAGTCCCTCCGCGACCATTGGATCGTCGATGGGTTGGCCGTTGCGCAGTGCCGACGTGATCGCCAGCGCCGTCACGCCTGGACCGACTCGATCTGAAAACGTTCCTTGTTCGGATTGCCCTTCTTTGGTCAGAAATGCGAGCCCCTTGTCGACGATCTGCTGGCGAAGCTGCTCCGTTTCGCTGATCGGTTTCGCATTTGTCGTTTCAGCTTCTTGGCCATAGGCAGGCAAACTGATGATCGCAGCCGCACAGGTTGTGACAAAAATCCGGCGACCAAGGCGGAATTTCCGGCGAGCGGGTGTTGGTCCGGAAGGGTTGGAATCCCAATGCATCTGTGTTTCTCAAGGAAGTAGGGAAAGAAAAGCGTTCTATCTCCATGCATCGCTTCACAACGCAACCAATGTGCCAGCAACCATCCCAAAACAATTCTCCATTTTTCGCGGCGGATGCGGATTGAGTTCGCAACTGGTCGGTAGAAGGCTTTTCGCCCGCAGTCTCTCGTTTCGTTCCTCAGGTATTTCGAATGCTCTGCATCCCACACGTTCGTTCCATGGTCTTGTTGATGGCGGGAGCCACCTTGATCGTCGGCCCCGGTTGCTCACCCAACATCCAAGCCCAGCCGCCGGGATTCGGTCCTGGTGGCCCCGGGGGGCCGAACCAACAAGATCAAGAACTCGTTGAGAAATTTGACTCCGACGACAACGGCTGGCTGAACGATGCGGAGCGTGCCGAAGCTCGCGAATTTCTTGCTGCGAATCCGACGCAGCGTGGCTTTGGTGGGCCCGGTGGTCCTCGCGACGGCGGCGAAGGCCGTGGGCGCGGTGAGGGTCGTGGACCAGGCGAAGGTCGAGATCGGGACGGAGGTCGCGGGGGCGATTTTGGTCCTCCGCCAGGCTTCGGCCCCGGCCCCGGATTTGGACCTCCCGACGGTGGTGGACCACCCCGTGGTGATGAAGGAGTACGTGGCCGCGGCCAACGTGGCGGTGGGCCTCCCGGAATGAATCGCGATCGTCCCGAACCAACTCCGGGACAAACCATCACCAAAGAATCCGTCACTCCACTTCAAGGTGACTTGTACGATCCCCAAATCGTCCGCACCGTTTTTCTGGACTTCAGCAATGACGACTGGGAACAAGAAATGGAAACCTTCCACAGCACCGACGTGGAAGTGCCGGCGACCATCACCATCGACGGAAGATCCTATCCCAACTGCGGCATCAGCTTCCGCGGTGCCTCGTCCTACGGCATGGTCCCAAGTGGTTACAAACGATCGCTGAATATCTCAGTCGACATGGCCAACGAAGACCAACGCATTGGTGGCTACAAAACGTTGAACCTGCTCAACGGAGCCAGCGACGATTCGATGATGAGCACCGTGCTGTATTCGCACATCGCCAACCAACACATTCCTGCACCACGAGCCAACTTCGTTCGCGTTGTCATCAACGGCGAAGACTGGGGTGTGTACACCAACGTTGAACAATTCAACAAGGACTTCGTCAAACGAAACTTCGGCAGTGGCAAAGGTGCACGTTGGAAAGTCAGCGGCTCACCACGTGGTGGCGGGGGCTTGGAATATCACGGCGAAAACTTGGAAGACTACCGTCATCCCTTCGAACAAAAATCCGGCAACGACAAAGACCTCCAACGATTGGTCGACCTCTGCCGCGTGCTGGAAGAAACCCCTTCGGATGAGTTGCCCGCGGCATTGGAACCGATTGTCGACGTTGACAATTTGCTCTGGTTCCTCGCACTGGACAACACCCTGATCAACTCGGACGGCTATTGGATCCGAGCGAGTGACTACAGCATCGTGCTGGACAAAGACAACGTGTTCCACTTCGTTCCTCACGACATGAACGAAGCCTTCCGTGCAGCGGGTGGACCTGGCGGTCCTGGCGGCCGCGGTGGGCCAGGCGGACGAGGTGGTCGTGGACGCGGCGGGCCAGGTGGCTTTGGTGGCCCCGGAGGATTCGGCGGCCCAGATAAGTTCGGTGGCCCGAGAGGATTCGATGGCCCTCGTCGATTCGCCGGTCCCGATCAAAACGGTCCCCGCGGTGGAAATGGCCCTGGACCTGAATCAACGGCATCACCGCTTGGACTCGATCCGCTGATCGGATTGGAAGATCCCACCAAACCACTTCGCAGCAAAGTGCTGGCGGTTCCAGAATACCGGGATGCCTACCTCGCCAATGTTCGTCAACTCGCGGAGCACTCGCTGAACTGGGAAAACCTCGGACCGTTTGTTCAGGCACAAGCCAAATTGATCGAACCAATCTTGAAAGTGGACACGCGAAAGCTGGGAACGTTTGAGTCATTTCAATCGATGACCAGCGACACACAAGTGTCCGACCACGCAGAAGAACCACACCGCGGACACGGTGCGATGAACTTGAAGGCCTTCGCGGATGGTCGTCGCGAATTCCTTCTGAAGTAGCACCAAGATTCTATTGCACCAATGCCTCGCGGAAGCCACTGTTGCGACCGCGAGGCGTTGCGATCAGACATCAATTTCCAGTATCAAATCACGTCATGAACGACAAACGAATCGAACTGAAATACCAACTTGATCCATGCTTGGCATCGGAAGTCAAACAATGGGCTCGCGAACACTTGGAGGTCGATCCAAACTGCGAATCTGGTGACAGCTACGACGTCAACAGTTTGTACCTCGACACGCCCCAATTGGACCTGTTCCATCAAACTGGAAGTATCGGGCGTCGCAAGTATCGGGTTCGACGCTATGGCTGTGAGTCGAAACTTTGGTTAGAAAGCAAATCAAAGAAAAAGAACGAAGTTCAAAAGACTCGTTGCGTCGGATCAGAAGACGAAGTGATGAACACACTGCTGGAACTCGAACGAGCTTCCACCCAGTCGGACTCAGCAGATCCGACAACACCTGCACTGGGTGACTGGTTTCTCAAACAAGCCATCAAGAAGCAACTCCGCCCGACCACGCAAATTCACTATCGCCGGTTCGCTCGAATGGGTTCCGAACTGGGGCAGAACATGCGTTTGACCATCGACAGTCAACTGCACGCCAGCCCGGCGTCGGGTTGGAATGTTGCATCCGAGGAGGCTGGTTCTGACCGGACTCAACGTGTGAAAGCGACGGGTTTGGAAATCCTGGAACTAAAGTTTCACCGGTTTATGCCCCATCGTTTCAAAGAACTGCTGCGTGAATTTCCGATTCCAGTGACCGGGTTCTCAAAATACCGAGCCGCCGTTCGTTGTTGGAACCTGGATCAACCTGTTCCCGTGTTCGATTCTGCGATCGAATTGCCGCCGGAATGGAACTGGAACACGGAGACCGTGTCGTATGCCTGAGTGGCTCAATCAAGTTTCCACCGAAGTCGATGCCAACCTGCCGACACTCGCCACCCGACTCGCACTGGCGTGGCTATGTGGTTGGGTTGTGGCGATGATCGCTCGCATCAAATCGCCGTCCGACTCCGCTGACCAACTCACGTTGACGTTGGTTCTCATGAGCGTCTTGATCGCGATGGCGACTCAGATCATCGGCGACAACATTGCCCGCGCTTTCAGCTTGGTCGGCGCACTTTCAATCGTTCGTTTCCGAGCCGCGGTGTCGTCCACCCGCGACGTAGCATTTGTGCTCGCGGCGGTGGTCGTTGGGATGGCAATCGGAGCCGGCCAATACTGGGTGTCCTTCCTTGGGTTGATCACGCTGGCTTGGGCGACACAGTTCAATGGTGGACGCCCCTCGTCAAAGGCTGAGAAACCCTCGCTGCTAACCGGAGAGACATGGCGTTTGACCATGAAAGTCGGACTGCATTCCATCGGTGGTTGGGAATCCGAACTGAAGCGGCTCACCAAAAGCTACGAGATCGTTTCTGCGGAAACCGCTCGTCGAGGCGGCTCGTTGGAACTCGTCTACCGCTATCAACCACAAGACGACACCGACGCCAGCCAACTGATCGCCGCCCTGAACGCGATCCCAACGGTCGAATCGATCGCCACCAAACCCATTTGATCGACACCAGGCAAACTTCAAGGGACCTGGAGCGACTCAATTGGAAGCACCGCCAACTCAGCACTGTTCTGGTTGGCGCGGCGACCGCCATTGTTGGAGTACCCAACATAGAGTTTGCCATCGTGTTCCAAGGCACACGGGTAAGACAAACTCAAACTTGCGGCAGATTCACCCGCTGCGTTCCCGTTCATGGATCGCCGAATGACGAACACCTTGGCAAACACATTTTCGCCGGGACGCGAAACGGCAATCGTCAGTGGCGAACGCTTGCCTCCGTTCGCTGCCGCCGTCGTACAAACCAAATACCTTTGGCCGTTGCTCAAAACACCTGCCGCCGGTTTGGACGTCGCCATTGGCAGGTTGCTGACTCTTGATGGCGCCCAAGTCTGACCATAGTCGTCACTTTTCGAAACCAATGCTTTCGCGTCACCACCGTAGCGAGCGACGTTGAAGACGGTCGAACCATCCACCCACAAACTAGATTCACCCCACATGCGATGAATGAAAGAGTCCACCGGAATCTTCACGCAATCCCACCGTGTAAAGTCATTTCCATGGCTGATCGCGACCGCAGCCGGAAACACCTTGTCACCTGAATAGCGTTTCCCAAGAAAGCCTGGCATGATCCAGTTGCCATCATCCATTCGAACAGGTTGATTCATCGGCCAGAATCCATGTTCGATGATGACGCCAAGCGGTTTCCATTCCCCAGTGGAATCGTTCAACCGGTAGGCTCGCGTGTGAATGTCATCCATCCTTCCGTAGTAAGCACCTTGGAATGCCCACAAGGTTTCGTCATGGGAGAGGAACACGCCGTGGCTGACGGCCAAGTTTCCTTCGTCCCCAGCGTCAATGACCTCCAACGGCCCCCAAGTCTTTCCCTCATCCTCGCTGACGCGAAACTGAGCTTCTTCGGTCACCGTGTTCTCATCCCCTTTGTTGTGACCGATCGAAGCAAACAACTTCCCCTTGTGCCACGCAAGTGAGACGCCATGCAAGAAGGTGTATCCATCGCGGGGCTTGTCCCATTTTTTGATGACGTGAAAATCGACGTTCGCGACTTCGGGCAGATCATCGGCTCGGCCCAGTGATACGTTCTCATCCCACAGCGGGAACGCCTGAGGAGGAACCGGAACATCATGAACTGAATCGACGGGATGATAGGACGCGGCCACTTCTTCAGGCGACAATGCACTTGGAAGAAGCTGAACTTCGTCGATCGCGCCATTCCAGGTTTGTCGAATGTTTCCATCGTCGTTCACTCCACCCAAAGTCAGCGGCGCGTCGGTGGATTGCACGGGTCGATCCAGCTTCAATGATCCCGCCCGTTCACCGTTGACGTACAACTCCGCTGACTCCGGTTTCATGACCATGCAGAGTTGATACCAGTTGCCGAGTTCAGGTTCCGGACCAGAGATGGTTCGCCATCCATTTCGGTACACATAAAGGCTGAATTGGCGATTGCCATCCAGCATCAGCGACCATTCGCGTTCGCCCAAGGAATAGCGATTCTTGGCCGCGATGATTTGTTGACCTGCATTCAAACGGTGGGGATTCACCCAAACAACGAGCGAATACTGCCCCGATTTCAAAACGTCGCGCGCGTCTTGTGGCTCCAGCACCGTTTGCCCGTTGAAAAACCAACTCTCACCCTCGATCCCGGCACACAACTCCGCTTTGCCGTGCGTTGCAACAACGTTCGCTCGCGCCGAATCAGCCGACCAGCGGACGGGTTCGCTCGCGATTGCCAGAACAGGAACCGAGACAAACAGACTCAACAAAATGGTTCGGATCATCAAAAGGGGATGCAGCAACGAGAGACTGAAATGATCAACCGCGAAAGCTCCAACATGGACCGCGACAACGAGCGCACAATCATAACCCGATGCGTCAGCGAGGAAGGGAGTTGCATCCATTCCCTCGCTCACCAGCCTCTTGGTTTTGTTGTAGGTTGTCCGCTCTTGGCCGACATCCACAACTCTGACAGACAAGAGTGCCCATCCTACATGCGTTGAGAACCACTTGTGAGAACCAAGACCGACGGCTGGTTCTAACACGTTGAAGCGGTCGCCTGATCCATGCCGATTATCCTATGGGCCGATCAAACATTCAGTTCATCGATGAATCGCACCGCGTTCTGCACGCCCGATTCCGATCGAATTAGTTTGCCAAGTTTGTCCGCCCTGACTGCCATCTCACAATCATCCATCGTTTGAGAAATGGCCTGGGCAAGCCGTTCGGACGTGAGCTTTCGTTGCGGGATCGGTTGGGAGCCAACGCCGAGCTCATGAACCACTTGGCCCCAAAACGGTTGGTCACCAAAGAAGGGACAGATGATCGTGCGTCGACCTGCGCGAAGCCCGGCGGCCGTGGTTCCGCAACCGCCATGGTGAACCACCGCGGAGACTTGAGGGAACAACCAATCGTGTGGAACCGCATCAATGGAAAGCATGGTCTCTGGCAGATCAAACTCCCGCAGGTCCATTCCGCCCCAACCCGGAGCCAAGATTGCACGTTGTCCGGACAAGCGGACGGCTTCGATAACACGTTCGGCCGTCGCGCGTGGATCGCGTCCGAAGATGCTTCCGAAACCAACGTAAATGGGTGGTGGGCCTTGCTGAAGAAACTCCAACAGCGATCGATTCGGCTCAAACTCATTTGGAGCATCCAGGAACCAATACCCGGTCACCGTCGCGTACTCAGGCCAATCGCTTGGTCTTGGAATCACCGCGGGACTGTAGGCATGCAACGCGGCGTCGGGACTGCCATCGGCATGACGAAAATACGGCGGACGCTTCTTTGACATTCCTAGCGACCGCCGCCACTTGCCCACAAACCGACCTCCACTCCGCCGAGTGATGAATTCGATGAAGAGATAAGTCGCGAGGTTGTACCAGCGACCCAACGGCAACCTTGGAAACCCAAACGCAGGCGACTCCCCCGTGGGCACATACAGCGGCAAATAAAACGCGAGGGCACAACGACAACCGAGGCGTTCTGCAAAATCTTCGGCGCCGATGGCCTTCTTATGGAACAGAATCAAATCCGGTTGAAAGGACTCGGCCGCCGCCCACATCTCGTTGACCTGACGATGCATCATGCCAGTCAGTTTCGGCATCAATCGAACTCCCGTCCGAACGGCCTGAAACAAATTGGTGGTTGTTTCCATCGCCACCCGACCATCCTCCGATTCCATAAAATCGCGAATGTCGTTGTTCAGCGGAGCGTAGTCGATCCCATGCGAACGGATGAAGTCTTCGAAGATCTGGCAGGTGCAAATTTGCACTTCGTGCCCCGCCGCCTTCAGTCCAACGGCCAAAGCAACGTACGGCTGCACGTCGCCTCGCGTCCCCACCGTCAGCACCAGAATCCGCATTCAAAATTCCAACAAGGTGTCACGTAACTGCTTTGTCAAAACAGGCAACTTCAGATCGTGTTCACTCGATCACTGAACGAACGGTTCCCCGATCAATTCGTTCCATTTCTCTCGTTGCTCAGGTGTCAATATCTCCAGGATTTTCTCGACGGTATAGCGAGTCCCTTCCGAATTCCACATGTCGTGCAGCGGCCCATTGAATCCTGACGGCCCTTTCATACCGGGCGGGCCACCAAATTCAGGTGGACCATTCATCTCAGGAGGTCGCCCGAATTCAGGACGCCGGCCGCCACGGGAGCCATTCCCATCGGGCGACCGATCACCATCAAATCGCCCTCGCATTCCAAACTCGAACCCATCTGGTCCTGGACCACGTCGGCCATTTTCGCGATCGCGGGGACCTCGATCGCCGTCGCCTCCACCGCGGCGTGATGGACGTGTTTCTTCGATGATTTGATCGATCCTCACTCGTTGTTCGCGAGTCAGTTCGAGAGCCGCGACGACTTCAGAGGACTTGAACGTGAACGGCAATCGACGCTGACGAGCGATCTGTTGCAACCGTTCGATTTGCTCAGGGCTCAGTTGCTGCTTCAAGAACGAATCGAACGATTCCAACAGCGCTGTCATGTCTGCGTTTTCAATGGACAGGTTGCCTGGGTTTTCGTTCGCCAAGGAATGCCGTTCGGATTGAAGCATTTTGACGGCATCGGTGATCGCGTCCGCCTTTTCACGATCGATCTGCAATTCTTTCTGAACGCTCTCTTCCAAGAGCTGCAACAACGGTCCAATGTTCTCGAGCAA
>NZ_ANMO01000083.1 GCF_000338295.1 Rhodopirellula europaea 6C | reverse complement strand
CCCTGATAATCCAATCTGTGGTTCTCAGTTAACTTGGTGGATTCGATTCTTTGATTACATCTAATCGCGTGGCCCGGGGCGTCTAACATGGTTTTTACGCCAGGCCTTCGGCAGACCGCTGTCGTTTGTTCAAGCTGCCCTCTGGTGGTAGAATCCTTCGTAGTTCTGGCATCACTCGCTTCGTTTAGGGCGGTGTTGTATAAACCTTCCGTTGTCGGACCTCAGCCAAAGGAAACGCATGACCTCTCTCCCACCGATGGACCGTTCAGTTGCAAGACTCACGACGCTCGATCAGCAGGGTCTCGATTCAGGGGTTCCCGATGCTACACCGACCGAACGCTTGCTGATGGTGTGGCCTCTGACTTTAACCGCATGGAAATTCAAGGAACCGAACGTTGTTCAACCCCGACTTCAAAGACATGTTGCTCGCGTTGTCCGACGCGAAAATTGATTTCCTACTAGTTGGTGCCTACGCTGTTGCCGCGCATGGCCATCCACGTGCAACCGGCGACCTCGATCTTTGGGTTCGTCCCGACGCTGAAACGGCACCAAAAGTATATCGTGTTCTCGCCGAATTTGGCGCACCATTGCACGACCTAACCGTCGATGACCTGGCAACGCCCGGAATGGTCTTTCAAATTGGTATTGAACCATCTCGAATTGACATATTGACTGCTATCTCTGGTGTTGCATTTGATGATGCGTGGGAGAACAAGCTGAACATTGAACTGGATGACATCAAACTGAATGTCATTGGGCGCGATGATCTGATCGTCAACAAAAGGGCCTGCGGACGACCTAAAGACATCGCGGATGCAGAGACTCTTGATCCAAGCGGTTTCTAGCGCGACGGTCCGACAACATGGTTTTTACGCTAGGCCTTCGGCACACCGCTGTCGATTGTTCTAGTCGCCTACCGTTGGTACAATTTCTGGTGGTTCAGGCATTGCTCGCTTCGTTTGGGGCGGTGTCGTAAAAACCTTCCGTTGGCGGACGCTCGTTTTCTTACGCTGCTGGCTCAGACAGCAACACGATCATTTGACGCCCAACGGCTTCCGCATACCGTTCCAATGTTGCGAGCGTCGGATTGGCATCCTCGTTGTTCTCCAAACGCGACAGTGCGGCCCGGTCGATCCCTGTTCGCTCTTGTATGTCCGCCAGACTCAAACCCTGCCGCTCGCGCTCCGATCGCAATGCCGCGACAGCTTGACGCAACGGCGTCCCCTCTTGCTTCAACAAGGCAAGACGCTCCTTCGCGCGTCGCCGGATATCCGGCAGTTCATCGGCTATTTGCTCGCGTACCTTCGCGTGCCGTGCACGCTCTTCCTCGGTTGTTTTTCGATAAATCCGCTTTCCGCGTTCATTCGCCATTGCTATTCCTCCACATCGTAGGCCGTTACCGGGT
>NZ_ANMO01000082.1 GCF_000338295.1 Rhodopirellula europaea 6C | reverse complement strand
TATACTGGACTTTCCCGAATACGACCCTACTGAGTAGGGTTCAATCTATCGTTACCCGACTGAACTTGATGCTTCACGAATGCCAAACGTTGCGAGGGTGTTTTCTATTGCTGCTTGTCAGTTGCACAATCGCCATCGGTTGCCAACCGACAACTGAATCGAGATTGGGTTTGGTCTACACGCCTCCGGGTGTTCCCGACGATGTGCCGTCGCACTTCAAGCCCGAACCAGACACCAAGCTCGAATCGTGGCTTGACGATGGTGAAACGCATCTCGATCTGAAAGCACATTATCTGGATGCCCATCGTTGCGGATGGGACGCCGCAATCTGGGACTGGGATCGCTACGGCGAATTCAAAATGAATACGGAACGCGATGCATATTCGTACCGCGCAGACGTTCCGTCCGGCACGTCCGCGCTATGGATCGGCTATTCTGATGCACGTCGTCAAATTGAAGCAATGACTCAATCGGCACCACATGCAGATGGCGGGTAACCATCGGATGCACGACGAGTCGCCGAGCCGTGGTTTTTGAAGTGGAGGATCGCTCGCGGCGACCGCGTGATCCGTGACGTTACCGGCACTTAGCAGCGATGAAAGATTGCGCTGACATTGCTCATTCCCGGTCGTCCTTCGTTCAAAACTCAACCTCGGATCGTTTGCTGAATTTCGCTTCACGCTCCACTCCGATGTCGTTGGACGCTCTTGGGGGCCGACAGCGGTACGTTCTTCGTTAACGGTTTGCGTCGCACGGTGGTGCGAATCAACGCCGGCGAAACAATGCCCGAATAGAGTCCTCCGAAATTGGTTGCTCGGACCTTTGCTGGGCGATAAACTGACGGCAACGCTACTGTGGCGTGCCACACCGATTGTGGATGACAAACAACGCCGGTAACCATCGGATGCACCGGAGTACTCAAACGCATCTGATCTGATGGTCAATCGTTCGTTCGTACCCGGTGATCCGAGCCGTTATCCGACTGAATTTGCGTGAATACTTGCTCGAACCAACCGCAACGGTAACGCCTGATTGGAACACGGCGGCGCCGTCGCGTCCAAGACAATGGCCAAGAATTCCGACAAGAGCATCGTTCTTCAACGCCGCCGCATTGAATTGCTCAACGCGATCAAACATGACGCCAGTGCTGAATTTGTCGCCAAACGTATTGATGCGTTGAAACAGGCAGTTTTCGGTGTCGCCAAAAAGCACCATGCAAGGTATCGTCCATTCACGAGATTCGCGGAGAATTCCGAGTGGCAAATGGTGGTCCGTTACTGGACTGCTCTGACACCGGATTCGGTCGTTGCGGTTGTGACGAGCTGGCCTGATCGCCCCGCGTACAAAGAAGTGCTGCTGGCGTGCCGGGACGCGGCCGATGAGCCGACTCAAAAGACCCAAGACGGCGGATAACCATCGCGTGAACCGGAGAACGCGAGCCAAGCGTTTTGAAATTGAGAATCTTTCGCGCGTTCCCGGTTACGCGTACCGTTCCCCGACTGACCTAAG
>NZ_ANMO01000081.1 GCF_000338295.1 Rhodopirellula europaea 6C | reverse complement strand
GGCCCTCACCATCGCGCGCCTGAACGGCGTCGCTCGACATCTCCCCAAACTTCGTTTCGGGAAAGGTACGCGGTGTGTAAATTAGCCGAAAAGCGGCATCAAAAAACTGCACGACCTCCAAAGGGACGCGGGGTCGATGCTCTCGGCTTTTGATGCGGAGGCTTGTGGTGTGGGTGAGCTGGAGCTTGGATTGGGTGGGGAGCGGCTTGGGACAGAACGCTGGTGGGCGGAACCATTGGGGACAATTGTTCTACTCTGGTGGTGCGCGCGTCACGGTGGGGACCACCGTGCGACAGGTTTTTGGGGCTGGTAGGATGCGTTGCGGGCTGCAGTTCTGTGGCCCTGTGATCCTGTGGCCCTTTTCACTTACCAAGGCCCTTTCCACTCAATCATTTTTCGGGCTCGCTGTATTTGATTGCCAAGATCGCACGCGAGACTTCGAACACCGGGTATGCGACGTTTCTTTCAATCCATTCGAAAAGCCACTTGGACGCTGTTTTGTCTTGCGTCCTTGGCGTTGATCCTGGCGTTTGTCACGGCGCTGCCGCTGTTTCAGTTGATCACGTTGGGATATTTGCTGGCCGTTGCCGGGCATTTGGCCGCGGGTGGACAGCTCAAGGACGCTTTGCCGAATCTGAACGCGGCGGGTGTGTTTGGAGCGGCCTTTTTTGCGCTCGCGGTTGCCTCGGCACCGACTCGCTTGTTGGCTCATTGGGAATCCGTGGCCGCGGTGATCGATCCTGGCTCGCCCGATGCGACTCGGCTTCGGATCGGAGCGATTGCGTTGTCAGCGTTCTTGACCGTTTACTTGGGGTGGGCCTGGGTTCGTGGGGGACGCTTGAAACATTACGTGTGGCCCCAACCCATGCGTTTTCTCAAAGAAGGGTGGCGTCCATCGACTTGGTCGCAGTTTGCTGATCGTGTGTGGGCGTTTTTGAAAGACCTGCGGATTCCCGCTTTGTTTTGGATGGGCGTCCGCGGTGCGTTCCTGACTTCGGTTTGGTTGATTCCCGCGTTTGTGATCATGGGCGTGACACGGGAAGGCGACAACGCCGCGGACGGATTGCTGGGCGTGTTGGCTTTGTTCACGCTCGCGTTTGTGCTGCTGTATCTGCCGATGTTGCAGACTCATTTCGCGGCCCAAAACAATTGGCGAGCGATGTTTCAGTGGCGGCAAATCCGCAGTGACTTTCGTTACGCACCGTGGTCTTGGGCGGGAGCCATGTTGGTCGGATTGGTGCTGATGCCGATTCCGCTGTATCTGCTGAAGATCGAAGCGACGCCGCAAGAGATCACTTGGTTGCCGTGTTTAGTGTTTGTGGCATTCATGCTGCCGGCTCGAATCGCAGAAGGGTTGGCGCTGCGTCGATGCCGGCGGCTGCGTGTCCAAGCGGAATCGGGCGAATGGTCGCCTGGCGTTTGGTCAGGCCGCTGGTGGTTTGTCTCGCGGTGGGCGGTTCGGCTGGTGGTGATGCCCGCGATTGTTGGGCTTTACATGTTGGTCTTGATGGGCAGCCAATTCACCAGTTGGG
>NZ_ANMO01000080.1 GCF_000338295.1 Rhodopirellula europaea 6C | reverse complement strand
AAGCTTACGAAGACGGAACAGTGCCGAAGGCCTCGCCCAAGCCAGCATGGTATGACTTGGTGAAGAGAAAACACTTCGTCAATGCAATCGGCTCTCAACATCGAGCAAATCACTTGATCGCGAGCACCGCGTCGACAGGTGCACCGGTGACTTGACCGGTCACGCTGCTGAAGCCTGCACGACGCAAAATCGCTTCGTACTCCGCCAACGTTCGCTCACGACCTTCGGTGCAAACCAGCATGTTGAGGTCTTGCATTTGTCCCCAGTCCGGACCGCCACGGTCGTCTTGGATCAGAATTTCCGCGAGCAGCAAACCGCCGCCTTCCGGCAATCGGTCGAAGATCTTCGCGAGCAAACGATCGATCTTTTCGTCGGACCAATCGTGCAGAATCCTGCCCAACGACATCAAATCCGCTTCCGGCAACTCGTCGGCAAAAAAATCTCCCGCCGTCACATCAATCCGATCTGACACGGATGACTGCGCAACGATCTCTTTGGTCAATGGAATCACATCGGGCAGATCAAACACCGTTGCGGTCAACGACTCGTAGGCCTCACAAGCCGCGATCGGCAGGTGACCGGTTGCTCCACCGAGATCTACCAAGTGTTTAAACGGTGACAGGTCGACGGCGCGGACCACCTTGGGCGAACTGATCACGCCGTAGCCATGCATTCCCATCAAGAACTCTCGCATGGCAGCTTCGTCGGCAAAGAAACTGCTGAAGATCGGCTGATCCCAACCGTAGGCATCCTTCCAACGATGCGAACCTTCACGAATCGCGTTTTCGAAATGCGACCACAACTTCCAACTCACATCGTTGCTGAATTTGATATAGCCCGTCATCCGATTGGGACTGGTCGTCGTCAGCAATTCCGAGGCGAGTTCTGTGTTGCGATAAGTCTGCGATTCACGCGCGAGCAACTGCATCCCCACCAACCCATCGAGCAAGCGGTTCATCGCCGTGGGCTCGCACTTCAAATCCGCCGCCAATTCTTCCGCCGATCGAGGTTGCTCGTCCAGCCGATCAAAGACTCCCAACTCAACCGCAGCAAACATGACTTTCGAGAAACGAAAACCGTTGATGTACTGAAGGACTGGCGTGGGATCAACGGGCATGATGGGCAGCGGGCGTCGGGGGAGTAGGGCTCGACGGCCTTGGAAGGCCATCGTACCGGTGGAAGACGGGCTTGGGCGACCGTCGCGAGTGGTGGACAACGCGTGAACGCCAGCTTAACCAGCCAGGCCGTCGATGATGGCGTTGAGAGTCGGGCTGGGACGCATCGCGGCACTGGCCTTTGCTTCATCGGGATGGTAGTAGCCACCCAGGTCGACTTCGACGCCTTGAGCATCGTTCAGCTCGCCAACAATCTTCGACTCATTTTCAGCCATGGCCTTTGCGATCGGTTCGAAGCGTGCTTTCAACCCTTCGTGACCAGATTTCGCCAACGCTTCGGCCCAGTACAACGCCAGATAGAAATGGCTGCCGCGGTTGTCGAGCTCACCAACTTTTCGCGAAGGCGATTTGTCGTTGTCCAGGAAACGTCCGGTCGCGTCATCCAATGTCTTTGCCAGGACCGCGAATTCTTCGTTGCCGGTCTTTTCCGCCAAGTCTTCCAGAGAAACGGCCAACGCGAGAAATTCTCCGAGCGAGTCCCAACGCAGGTGATTCTCGCTCATGATTTGTTCGACGTGCTTGGGCGCCGAACCGCCGGCTCCGGTTTCGAACAAGCCTCCGCCTTCCAACAATGGAACGATCGAAAGCATTTTGGCGCTGGTTCCGAGCTCCAGAATCGGGAACAAGTCCGTCAAGTAATCTCGCAACACGTTGCCGGTGACACTGATCGTGTCCTTGCCTTCACGAGCGCGACCGCAAGCATGACGGGTCGCATCGGCGGGTGCCAGAATCTGGATGTCCAGACCTGCCGTGTCATGATCTTTCAGATACTCGTTGACCTTGCCAATCAGGTTCTGATCATGAGCCCGATTTTCATCCAACCAGAAAATCGCGGGGGAACCGGTGGCACGCGAACGGACGACGGCCAAACGCACCCAATCCTTCACCGCAACGTCTTTGGTTTGGCAAGCTCGCCAGATGTCGCCTTTTTCCACTTCGTGGCTCATCAGCTCCGTACCGGCCGAGTTGACCACGCGCACTTTGCCGTCGGCGGGAACGCGGAACGTCTTGTCGTGCGAGCCGTATTCTTCGGCTTTCTTAGCCATCAAACCAACGTTCGCGACGCTGCCCATTTTGGTGACGTCGAACTTTCCGTTGGCGATGCAATCATCGATCGTGGCTTGGTAGACGCCCGCGTAGCAACGATCAGGAATGACCGCTTTCATGTCGTGCAACTTGCCATCGGCTCCCCACATCTTGCCACCGGCACGAATCGCGGCGGGCATCGAGGCGTCGATGATCACGTCGCTGGGCACGTGCAAATTCGTGATGCCTTTGTCCGAATCGACCATCGCGATTTCAGGCAGGCTCGACTGAATCTCAACCAGGGTTCCTTCGACCAATGCTCGCTGATCGGAAGGCAAATCTTGCACCTTCGCGAATACCGATGCGAGGCCTTGATCGGGATCAACTCCCGCGGCGGTCAACACATCGCCATGTTCTTCGAACAAGCGATCGTACATCACGGCAACGCAGTGTCCGAACAGGATCGGATCGCTGACCTTCATCATCGTCGCTTTTAAGTGCAACGAAAACAGAACGCCGGTCGACTTTGCGTCCGCAATTTGCTCCGCATAGAAAGCTCGCAAGTGACGCACGCTCAATCGAGCGGAGTCGACAATCTCGCCAGCGATGACGGCCAAACCATCACGAAGAACCGTGACGTTTCCGTCTTGATCAACATGCTCGATGCGCAGAGTGTCATCGGAATCGATGATCACCGATTTCTCACTGCCATAGAAGTCACCTTCGCTCATATGAGCAACATGCGACTTCGAATCCGCCAACCAATCGCCCATCGAGTGTGGGTTCTTTTGGGCATACGCTTTCACAGGAGCGGCGACGCGACGATCCGAGTTTCCTTCGCGAAGAACCGGGTTGACGGCGCTTCCCAGCACCTTGGCGTAGATCGCTCGAACCGATTTTTCTTCATCGGTTTTGGGATCCTGCGGGAAGTCAGGGATGTCGTACCCTTGCGTCTGCAGTTCCGTGATCGCTTCGACCAATTGTGGGATCGAGGCACTGATGTTGGGAAGCTTGATCACATTGGCGTGTGGCTTCGTGACCAGTTCGCCAAGTTCGGCCAGTGCGTCGGGGACTTGCTTGTCCGCCGGCAAACGATCCGCGAATCCGGCCAAGATACGGCCGGCCAGCGAGATGTCTTTGGTTTCGAACGACAAACCGCTGCCGCTGGTGAACGCTTGCAGGATCGGCAGCAACGAACGGGTCGCCAGTGCGGGAGCTTCATCGGTGTGCGTGTAAACAATCGCGGCAGTTTCGCTGGGCATTCGAACCTCGTCTGGACAAAGACCCCCAAATCACGGGAATCATGAAGAATTTCCGACTGGAAAGCCTGCTGCCCGACCGCTCAATTGTCAATGCCGGCGCGACCTCAATGGCCAGGCTGCATCCAAAAACCGCATCCGCGGGCGTATGATCGTCCGAAACGGTCAAACTTGAAGGCAGTGGCGGTTTGCCATGCTGATGCCGCTGACGATCGCACCCACGATTCCGACGAAACCTTGGTCCGTTCCGCACAGGAAAACATTGGGCAGATGCGTGGTCCCATCCAACTGTTTGTCAGGCGCACCGTAGACGGCACCGTTGTCGTGCCAAGTGAAACGGCGAATGGTTTTTGGCGTGAAGACGTCGGTATCGACCACGCGTGAACGAAAATCGGGCATGAACCGGACGGCCGACGCGACGGCTTCGTCATACTGCGTCACCTTGGCGGCACGGTATTTCTCTTCCGGCAGATCGGACCACAAATCGTGGTTGGCGAGCGTCGTGATTCGAACGACACCGTCGGGCAATTCACCTTCTTCGGCGTCGTAGATGTAATTGTTCGGGCTGCAGATGACTCCCGTACGTGCATCACACAACGAGTCATCCGGCCGCTCCCAATGGAAATTGGGCGAGTCGTTGTAGAAAACGATCGTCCGGTCAAAGCCCAATTCTTTTGGCTTGCAATCCAGCACGCTGATCGACTCGATGAACGAAAGCTTGCCCGCTTTCGCGACGTCTGGTTCGGTGATGTCGTCACACATCCGCATCGTCTCGACCGTGCCCGCGGACGACAGAATCCGCTTGGCCTGCAATTCAGTCCCATCGTCCAGCACAACGCCAACCGCTTTGCCTTCTTCGACGTGGATGTTGGCAACGCCGCTTCGTAATTTAAGCTCGCCGCCGAGACCACGGAACTTGCGAACCAGATTCTTCAGGATGACCCGCACACCTTTGTATGGCCGGCCAAAACCTTCCAAGTAACAGGCACGAAACATGATGCAGAACTGGCCAAAGTCCATGTCGTTTTCGCGCGCGTTGCCGTACCACATCAACGGACACAGCAACATTTCGATCAACAGCGGATCAGACAGATGTTCCGCCATGACCTCGCGAGCTGACCGCATGAAATCGGGCGAGTCACCGTCCATGTCGCTGTAGTCGAGCAGCGATCCGCACAGACTTCGGAAGCCGTCGATCTGATCGGGGAATCGCGATTTGATTTCGCTTTCCAGCATCGCGATGTCGTTGTTGAAGTCCAACTCGACACCGGGGAAACGAATCGACGACCCGTTTTGCTCCGCGAGCTTGAAATCTTCCCAACCGAATCGCAGTTGGCGAATCAGCTTTGCCAGCGGACCTTTTTTGTCGCCCTTGCGAGCGAAGTTAGTCATCGCGTGCAGACCAACGTCGTAGTCGCGACCGCCCATTCGATAAAACGAATTGAGCCCACCGATCGTGTAATGCTTCTCGAGGATGCAAACGCGTTGGTCAAAGTGGGCCAGCCGAATGCCGGCTGCCAGCCCGCTCATCCCCGCGCCGATGATGATGGTGTCGTACATTCGAAAGCCGCTAGCTGTTAGCGATTAGCCCCTAGCTATTTGGGTGAGAGTCATCGGAATGCGAAAGGCTAGAAGCTAGTCGCTAGTTGCTCGAGAGCTCTCAAAGATCCTTCATCTTGGGTTCCAGGTACGTGACCGTGGAGTGCATGCTGGCGAGGTGGCCGTAGTCTTCCTCTGGAATCTGCACGCGGTGACGCTTGCGGAGTTCCATCACGATGTCCAAAAAGTCCATCGAATCCAGTTCCAATTGCTCGCGAAACGCCTTCTGATCGTCCAGGTTGTCGAGGTCCTCATCAGGAGAAATGTCGTCGAGGATATCGATGATTTCTTGGCGAATTTCGGCAGGAGTCATGAAAGGAAGCAGGGATGCGAGAGAAACGGGAAGAAGAAACGTCCGTGTTCCGCCGTGGAGCAACCGCCACCGCGGGATAGAGTAGTTTCGACGGCAATGGGATTCGACACAAGGGGCACCACTTGGCGCCTGTGCCAATTGAATTGGGACAGATCGACGCAGGAAGGGGAAAGTGGCTCAGGTCCACAGGACCACGGGGATCAGTGGATCAAGGAACAAAAGGCCTCGTTCCGATTCACCCTCCCTCTGGGAGGGTCGAGCGAAGCGAGGGGAGGGTCGAGCGCTGAGATTGCAAATTGACAATTGCAAAGTGCAAATTTGTCGCTGGGGTGCTGCCGTGACGTCGGTGATTGGCGAGCGTCTCGTAGATCAAACTCGGCCGACGATGACGACGGAGTTGATGCCGAGCATTCCGAACGAGTTGTTCAGGATGTAATCCACGCGAGGTTTCTCTTGCGGCTCGTTGAGCACCAAACCAGGCAAATCACACTCGGGATCCAGTTCATCCACATTGATCGTCGGGTGGACGACTTGATCGCGAAACGCCATCAAATTACCAGCCAACTCCAACGATCCGGCGGCTCCCATCGCGTGCCCGATGTAACTCTTCGTGTTGTTGATTCGAACGTTCTCGCACTTGCCAAACACGCTCCGCAAAGCTGCGCATTCTTGAATGTCGCCGCTGCTGGTTCCCGTCGCGTGCGTGCTGACGATGTCGATCTGGTCCGCTTCCAATCCAGCACGCTTGAGAGCCTTCTGAACGCATTGAGCTTGGCGTTCCGGGTTCGGCAACACAAAATCAGTCGCGTCCGTGTTCATCGCGTAACCGACCAATTCACCATGAATCTCGGCGCCACGAGCCTTCGCATCGCTGAGTCGCTCAAGCGTGTACAAACACCCGCCCTCGGCAACAACGATTCCATTGCGTTTTTGATCGAACGGCCGTGACGCGAGAGTCGGATCGGCGTGGGTCGCCAACGCGTTTTGACTGTTGAAGCTGGCGAAGATCCCGAACGTGTGAATGCTTTCGCTGGTTCCGCCCGCGATCGCCACATCGCACTCATTCAGCCGCAGCATCTGGGCACCCTGAATGATGCCCGCGTTTCCAGCGGCACAAGCGGCACCGATCGTGTAGTGCGGCCCAGTGATTTGCATGTTCAACGCAATTTCACCAGCCGGATTGTTCGCGACGGTACGAGGGTTGTGGTGATGCGACCAACAACTCGTGTCGTAGTCGAACCCTTTGATCACGTGGATTTCATTTTCGGTCTCGACGTTGCCGTGTTCGGTCACGCCGACGTAAATTCCGACTCGATCCTTATCGACGTTTTCCCAATCCAACCCGGAATGGGCGACAGCTTCTTGAGCCGTGTAAACGCCGACGCTGCCCGCGCGTGTTCCCCGGCGAATGTCTTTTTTGGATTGGTACTTCTTCGCGTCGAAATCACAGACGCCCGCCAAAGTCTCACCGAAGTAGCGGATTTCGTAAGGCTGCACACCGCTGCGTTTTTCCAGCAACGCTTGTCGGAAAGTGGCCCAGTCGTTGCCGTTTGGCGACGTCAGACCGACGCCGGTGATGACAATGCGTTGGTCGTCGGGAAGCTTCGATGCGAGATTGGGGGCGATCACTGATATTGCGGCCGAAATGGGCGATTGATGCGTGGATAGCGACCCAAAAACGTAGCAATCGGGCCAGGTTTCCTCAACGGGCAATGCCGGAAGCGCCCCCGGAATTGCGGGGAAAAGCCCAGCCAAATCGGCACGATTGTCTGCCAAACCGGACGATCATTCAAACCATTCCGAGCGGGCAGTCTTTTCCGTTTCAGCCAATCATTCCGTTCGGATCGAGACGCTGCGGGCGTGGGCGGTCAGGCCCTCTTTCTCCGCCACCGTGATGACATCCTGAGCGATTGCCGACAAAGCAGATTGATCGAACTGAGTCACACTGCCGGACCGCAAAAAGCTGTTCGCAGACAACCCGGCCGCCCATCGGCACGTGCCACCCGTCGGCAAAACGTGACTGGGTCCCGCGGCGTAATCCCCCAGTGCGACCGGGGTGTGGTGTCCCAAGAACGCCGCACCGCTGTGCCGAATTTTCGCGATCAACGATTCCGGTTCGCGAGTTTCGATCTGCAAGTGCTCCGGCGCGAACGAGTCGGTCAATTCGCAGGCATGGTCGGCATCGCGAGCCAACACCAAGGCTCCAAAATCTGACAAAGCATCGCGAGCCAAATCGCCACGCTCCAGTTCGCCAAGCTGCCGTGACAATTCTGACTGAACGTTCGTCAGCAGCGTCTCAACCCAAGTGATCAAAATCGCCGATCCGGGAGAGTGCTCGGCTTGAGCCAACAAATCCGAGGCAACGAACGAAGCGTCAGCAGAATCGTCCGCGATCACGATCACTTCGCTCGGCCCGGCAAACGAATCGATGTCGACGGTGCCGAACACGTGCTTCTTCGCCAATGCGACGAACAAGTTGCCGGGGCCGACGATTTTGTCGACCGCGGGCAAGGCATCGCATCCGTACGCCATCGCGGCGACGGCCTGTGCTCCTCCGCACCGATAGACTTCCTTGATCCCCAGCTCGTGACAAGTCGCCAGCATGTCCGTGTTGTAGGCACCAAACGGGGTCGGAGGCGCGACCACCGCAATCTCATCGACGCCAGCGACCTGAGCCGGAATCGCAGTCATCATCACCGTTGAGGGATAAGCCGCCGCACCACCGGGAACGCAAATTCCCACGCGAGGAATCGGCACATATCGCTGGGTCAGCGAGACTCCCGGACGCGGCGTGATGGTGACATCTCGGTGCAAAATCGCGGACTGGAACGTGGCAATGTTGTCGCGGATTCGGCCGATGGTTTCGATCAGCTTCGGGTTCGCCGCGGCGTGAGCGGCCTTCAAATCTGCTTCCGGCACTCGCAGCGAATCGGCCATCAACTCGGCTCCGTCGAGAGCCTTGGTGTATCGCAGCAACGCCTCGGTGCCTTGCGTTTGAACATCCTTGCAAATGGTTTCCACGACTTCGATCGGCGAGAGAGCCTTGCCGAACACTTTCAACGTCAACTCACGACCACGCGGACTGACCAAGTCTCCACGGGGACTCAACTTTTCTCGCAACGCGGCCAGCGTTTCCGCAGCTTCGCTCGAAGAGGGATCGCGAGCGTCAACGGTTTGGATGGAAAATTCAGGCACGGCAACGATGCGGAAAAGAACGAGGAAGGGATCGACAGACTGGACTGGACGGTGAAAGCCAGCCGGTCAGTTTACCGAGCCAACAACCTTGGGCTAGGCTTGGCCCATGAAACGCTTTTCCACGCCTGCTCCGAAGACAGCCGAAGCAAGATCGCTTCCCGAAAAACGTCGCACCACCGCAATCGAGTGGGCGTGCGTGATTGCGGTCTTCGCCCTGACCTTCGCGTTCCGATGGCCGTTTTTGGCCGAAAGCTTTTGGATCGACGAACTTCACACGGCATGGTGCGTCGCCGACGACTGGGACGACGTGGCTCCACGAGCAAAAATGGGAAACCAGCAACCGCTGTACTTCTGGGCCCTGTGGATTTGGCAACAAATTCCCTGGCCCGAGCCTTTCGCCAGCTATCCCGTGGAAGTCCTGGCTCGGCTAACCAGTCTCTGGTGCGTTAGCCTTTCCGCCGCCCTGATTACCTGGGGATCGCTGCGTTGCCACGGCAGTTTGCTTGCCGCCTTGGTTGCGGGACTCGCCGTGGCAATCGATCGGCAAGCCGCGTTCTTCGGCGTCGAACTACGCCCCTACGCCGCCGTGATACTAGGAAGCACCCTTGCCGTCGGATTCGCGGCGAGAATCTGGGCAACCCCCAATATCAACCAAAAGTGGGCTTGGATCGGGCTTCATGCAAGCGTGCTTTTCGCGACGCTGATGCACATCACCTCTCTGATGACGCTGGTCCCACTCGTCGCGGCGGTTTCGGCAAAGGACTTGTTCGATTCGCAACGCAAACCGGCCCAAACGAATCGCAAACTCTGGCGCCACGGTGGTTGGTTGGCCACGTGGATTCTGGTGGGGCTATTTCTTTCCGGCGACCAACACGAGATTTGGGACCGCCGAGAAGCCTGGTCCTCATTCGGTCGCCCAAATTCAATCTTTGCAGTCTGGAATATGTGGCCCTGGCTCGGTTGGACACTCATTCCGACGACTATCGTCGTTCTTTGCCACAAACTTTTTCCGGCACGTGCAGGTTCATCCGCCCATGCCAGCCAAAATCCATCCGAAGAAACCGCCGAATTCAAATCCGAGCCTTCCGCCACTGGCGATCCGACAACCTCTTTCACGATCCTTCTGCTCAGCGTGTTGCTGATCTCCGTCATCTCGGCATTCATTTTGTCCGAGTTTGGCGGAGTCCCGATTTGGCAGCGACGCTACCTTGTCGCGGGCCTACCGCTCGGCTGCGTCAGCCTTGGCGGTTGGGTTGCCACTCTTCGCCAACGATTTCACTACAGACTTCTCGTCTTTCTCATCGCGATTCCATCTTTCGTTGCGATCACCTGGTCACAAAATTCGATTCATCCGAGCATCGCGAAGTACTGGGTTTATAGAGGTGAAGACTGGCGAACCGCGTTACAACGGCTCGCCGATTTGGCCGAAACAAGCGATATCAATGAGTCCAACGAGATCCAGCATCACGTTTGGATTGACGGCGATTTGATTGAACAACCCGCCATCACCGGACGGGTCACCGACGCGGAGCTTGCCACCTACCTCACCCTGCCCGCCAGAGGCCCTTACTCACCCGGCAAGCGTGCCGTTCTTCACGCACTCGGTTCCCTCGCCCCGATGGAAGGCTATCGCCAAGCGATCCAATCATCCGGCTTGGACGCACTAACTACGAAGCATTGGTTTCTGTCGCGATCGTTGCCGGTGGATCAACGAACGCCAAGTTCTTTGAACGAACGAGAGATCCAATTTCATGGTCAATTCGGCAAACTCTTTCTTTATTCCGAATCACCGTCCTATAAATCGCCAAGTGAAGACTGACCGTCTTGCCAAAGCTCAGCGAACATGACAACGTCCTCGGCACATGTCTTTGTGCCGGGGATTTTTTGGGAACCGTTCAAATGAGCCAAACGCAGATGAACCAGACGACGAGCGACCACGCATCCACCTTCGATGCCCTTTGCCAAACCTTTCGTGATGCGGCAAAGCTCTCCACCACAGCGGATTTGCTGGAATGGGATGAACGCACCGGAATGCCACGCGGGGGTGCGGAGTACCGCGCCGAACAAGTTGCTCACCTGCGCGGGTTGGTGCACACCCTGCAAACGGCCCCGGTCATCGAAGAGCAACTCGCTTCGCTTGCGGACTGGGACGCAGCATCCGATCCGCACAGTGACATCGGAGCGACGCTCAAATGCCTCGCTGATGATTACCGCCGGCAATGCAAACTGCCCAGCGACCTAGTCCAACGCACCGCGTCATGTTGCGTTCGCGGCCAAGGCCAATGGGACGCCGCTCGCAAAGCGGACGACTACTCGATGTTCCAGCCCGTGCTGGACGAAATGCTTTCGCTCAAACGGGAAACGGGCGAGCTTCTGAAGACCGATGACCAAACGGTCTACGAAGCCTTGCTGGACGAATTCGAACCAGGTGCAAAAGCGGCCGCTCTCACGAAAACCTTTGCCGACTTGCGAACCGAACTGGTGGCATTGATCGGCGAGATCAAAGACTCACCGCGACAAGTCGACACGTCGCTGATCACCCAGGAATTTCCCGTCGAAGCACAGCGAGCGTTCTCGCACGTGCTCGCCGAAGCGATCGGCTTTGACTTCAACCGAGGTCGGCTGGATGAGACTTCGCATCCATTTTGCACAACGATCGGCCCCTCCGACTGCCGCATCCTAACTCGCTACGAACCCAATTTTCTTCCGACCAGCATCTTTGGAACGCTGCATGAGGCGGGCCACGGACTGTACGAACAAGGCATGCGAGACGACTGGTTCGGATTGCCACCGGGAAGCTACGCGTCGTTGGGGATCCACGAATCACAATCGCGAATGTGGGAAAACCTCGTCGGCCGAACGCTGCCGTTCTGGGAACACTTCACCCCGCAGATCCAACAACACTTCCCAGCGCAATTGGGCAATACCACCGCTGCGGAACTGCATCGCTGCTTCAATTCAGTCTCGCCATCGCTGATTCGCGTCGAAGCCGACGAGGCGACTTACAACCTGCACATCATCGTCCGATTTGAATTGGAACAAGCCCTCATCAGCGGCGAGCTGTCCACCGATGATCTCCCAGTCGCATGGGCGGATGCCTACGAACAAGTCATCGGGGTTCGCCCACCATCGGCCGCCGATGGCGTTCTGCAAGACGTCCACTGGAGCGCGGGCCTGATCGGGTACTTCCCGACCTACACGCTCGGGAATTTGGCCGCGGCACAGTTGTACGATGCTGCCAAAGAATCACTCGGAGACATTGACGCAATGGCCCGGGAAGGGAACTTTGCACCGCTACGAGAATGGTTGGTCAAGAACGTTCATGAGCTCGGACGAACGCGAACCGCGGATGAACTGGTCGAACAAGCCAGCGGCAAACCGCTCTCCGCCGAACCGCTGATCCAAAGCCTGCGAACCCGCTACAGCCAAGTCTACGACCTCGCCTAAAGAGTGGCATAGGCTTCCAGCCTGTGATCCCCACTGAACGATCACTCAACAGGCACCGAGCAATCTCGGCGCCTGTCCGCTATGCAAACGAGTCCGAACCCTGGTGAATCCGGCTACGGCGAACATGCTTCCGAATTCTGGCGAATTCGGCTACGGCGAACATGCTTCCGAATTCTGGTGAATTCGGCTACGGCGAATTCCTGACGAGCTACTTCTTCCCCTTCGCCTCGATCTTTCCCCAGGTATCACGGAGTGGAACGATGCGGTTGAAAACGAGCTCGCCATCGGTCGAATCGGGATCGACAACGTAATACCCGAGTCGCTCGAACTGAACGCGATCGCCTACTGCGGCCTCCGCCAGAGCAGGTTCCACGTGGGCGGTTAGTGTTGTCAGTGAGTCTGGGTTCAAGTGATCCAGGAACGATCCCGTATCCGAGGACGCATCTGGGTTCTCGACCTTGAACAGACGGTCGTAATTGCGGACCGTCACTTTCTTGGCGTGTTCGCGACTGACCCAGTGAATCGTGCCTTTGACTTTGCGACCGGAGGTGTCTTCGCCGCTCTTGGTTTCTGGATCGTAGGTGCACAAGACTTCGGTGATGTTCCCATCGTCGTCCTTCACCACGTCGTGACAATCCACGATGTAGCCCGAACGCAAACGAACCGAACCGCCCTTCTTCAAACGGAAGAATTTGCGAGGAGCCTCTTCGCGAAAATCTTCGGTCTCGATGTAAAGCTCACCGCTGAATGGAATTTCGCGGCTGCCGGCGGATTCGTCTTCGGGGTTGTTGATCGCGTTCATCATCTCGACCTTGCCCTCGGGCCAGTTCGTGATGGTGAGCTTGATCGGATCCAAAACCGCCATCCGTCGCGGCGCGACCGAGTTCAGGTGCTCGCGAACCGAATTTTCCAAGCGAATGACATCGATCGTGCTGTTGAACTTGGCCACACCGATATCGGCGCAGAACGCACGAATGGACTCGGGCGTGTAACCGCGACGACGCAAACCAACCAAGGTCGGCATTCGAGGATCGTCCCAACCGGTGACGTGGTTTTCCTTCACCAGTTGCAAGAGTTTTCGTTTGCTCATGACGGTGAAGGTCATGTTCAAACGAGCGAACTCGATTTGGCGAGGATGATGAATGCCAAGGTTCTCGCAGTACCAATTGTAAAGCGGCCGATGGTGCTCGAACTCGAGCGTGCAAATCGAAAACGTGATCTTTTCCAGTGAATCAGACTGACCGTGGGCCCAGTCATACATGGGATAGATGCACCATTTGTCGCCGGTGCGATGGTGCGGCACATGAGCGATTCGGTACATCACCGGATCGCGAAGATTGATGTTCGGCGAAGCCATGTCGATCTTGGCTCGCAACGTTTTCTCACCGTCCTTGAACTTGCCCGCCTTCATCGCACGCAAGAGCTCCAGGTTTTCTTCCGGAGTGCGATCGCGATGTGGTGAGTCTTTACCGGGTTCGGTGAGCGTGCCGCGGTAGGCACGAGTCTCTTCGGCGTTCAAGTCACAAACGTAAGCCTTGCCGTCTTTGACCAGTTTCTCCGCCCAATCATAAAGTTGGTCGAAGTAGTCGCTGGCGAAGTGCAAGTTGTCCCATTCAAACCCCAACCAACGGACGTCCTCTTGAATCGAATCGACGTACTCGGTGTCTTCTTTGACGGGGTTGGTGTCATCGAATCGCAGGTTGCATGTGCCGCCCATGTCTTTGGCGAGACCAAAGTTCAGGCAGATACTTTTCGCGTGTCCGATGTGGAGGTAACCGTTGGGTTCCGGCGGGAATCGCGTGGCAACTCCGTCAAAGCGTCCACTCGCCAGATCCGCATCAATCGCTTGGCGAATGAAGTGTTTGGACGGCGTTTTTTCAGGTGTGGCCGAGTCAGATGGTTCGGGTGCGTTCACGTCGATTCGCCGGTACAAGGGATCAAAAGATGCCGCATTGTGACGCGATTGCCAAAACGTTGAAAGGGTAGAATGTTCGCCCCGATTTGGCCTCGTCGACACGTGCAACGGAAGCAGAACCGGCACGGTGCGGCCACCTCATTTCGCCGTGGCGGCTTTCTCTAGCTGAGCCTGCATGCGAGCGATTCGTTCGGCCAGCGTTTCGCTCGACAGACGTTCTCGCAAACGATCGACCAGCAACCCAAACCCCATCGGAGTGACCTTCTCCGGTTCGCGAATGACGACTTGGCTGCCCTCAATCCGCCGCAAAGCGTCTTCCATTCGCGATGCGTTCAGTTGGTTCTCCAAGACCTCTTCATTGCATTGATGAAGCAACAGGTTGTCTGGGTCGTATTCACGGAACACTTCGAAGAACAAATTGCTGCTCGCCTGAAGATGTTTGTTGGGCTTTTGACGACCGGGATAGCCACCCTGGATCAATCCAGCGATGCGAGCAATCGCGCGGAAACCACGCCGGCTCATCTCGGTCGCGTTTAGCGATTCGCCGATGTCCGCCACCAGCCGATCGGGCGACAACAGTCCGGCATCGAGAGCCTGGTTCAGCGGAGCGGGCTTCGGCGACGTCAACACAAACCCATAGTCGTTGCAGGCAAACGAGAATGAGATCTTTTCAATTCGCGACATGCGATGTGCCAGCACCGCGGACAATCCTTCGTGAGCCAGCCGGCCGGCGAAAGGATAAAAGAACAACTGATATCCATCTCGCGTTCGAATGGACTCGATCAGCAATTCATTCGCGGCTGGAACGTGACTCCACTTCGCTTGCAATTGCAGCAGCGGACGCATTCGTTTCATCTCTGGCCCAACGAAGTCGCCCTCGGCGGCCTGCTGTAATTTATTCCGCAGGCCTTGGGCAAGCTCGCTGGACAGCGGCATTCGTCCGCCCATCCACCGCGGCACCGCATCGGGTGCGCCCTTGGCTCGTTTGACGTAGGCCTCGCTGTTGTCGATCCGAACCAACTCGACCAACCGACCGGCAAAGAGAAATTTGTCGCCGATGCTGACTTTCGAAAGAAACGATTCTTCGACGGTTCCCAGCGTTCCGCCTTTCAAGAACTTCACTCGCATCGAAGCGTCCGACACGATCGTCCCGATGTTCATGCGGTGGTTGGACATGACTCGTTTCTGAGTCACCACATAGCGACCGTCGACGAGTTCAACACGTTTGAATTCCGGATAGGCATCCAGCGTGCTGCCTCCGCGGACGACAAAGTCGATGGCGAATTGCCACTGTTGTTCCGACAGCGATTCGAACGCTCGTGTTTGTCGCACTTCGGCGAGCAATTCGTTTGATTCAAACCCGCCACCGATCGCGATGGTGACCAAGTGCTGAGTCAACACGTCCAACGGGGATTTGATCAACGGACGCGACTCGAGTTTTCCATCGCGAATGGAATCTTGTGCCGCTGCCAGCTCGATCAATTCGAACGCGTTGGTCGGTACAAACGCGAGCCGACTGATCGCGCCGGGTTGGTGGCCGCTGCGACCGGCTCGTTGCAGCAACCGTGCCGCTCCCTTGGGGCTGCCGATTTGGATGACAAGGTCGACGGCGGTGAAGTCGACCCCCAGATCCAAGCTGCTGGTGCAGACCACCGTTTTCAAACTGCCCTCTCGCAAACCGTTCTCCACCCATTGTCGGACGCTGGTGTCGAGCGATCCATGGTGAAGAGCAATTTGACCAGCCCAGTCGGGTCGATGAGCCAACAGTTTTTGATACCAAATTTCGGTTTGGGACCGCGTGTTAGCAAAGATGAGTGACGAACTGGCCTGCTCAACTTCTTTGGCCACCTCAGGAATCATTCGCGTTCCGATGTGCCCGGACCAAGGAAAGCGTTCGATGACCGGCGGCAGAATTGAGTACAGCTTGGTCTTCTTCTTGCTCTTGCCGTGAATGATGACCGCGTCATCTGTGTCGGCGGGTCCCACCAACGATTCCAAGGCTTCGTCCAAATTGCCAAGCGTCGCGGACACACCCCAAGTTTGTAGATCGGGCGAAAGACGTCGCAACCTCGCAAGAGCCAACTCGGTTTGGACGCCGCGTTTGGTTCCCAACAACTCATGCCACTCATCGACGATCACCGCCTTCAGTTCTGACAACTGCGGTTGCAATCGCTCGTGAGTCAGCATCAACGTCAGGCTTTCAGGCGTTGTGACCATCGCGGTCGGCAACCGCTTCATTTGCCGGGCCTTCAAGCTGGCTTTGGTGTCGCCGGTTCGCCCCTGCAGATCCCAAGGCAAATTCATCTCGTCGATGGCCGCCTGCATCGCCGCGGTCGTGTCACCCGCGAGAGCCTTCAGCGGAGTCACCCACAAGACTTGCAGACCTGGCGGACGTTTCGGATTCCATTTGCTGGGGTCTTTGCTGGCTTTCATCCACTGCAGCAGAGGCCCCATCCAAACGGCCAGCGTTTTGCCCGTGCCCGTGGCCGAATGCACCAGCCCACTTTTGCCGTCCAAGTAAGCCTTCCAGGTCGATCGTTGGAACAGAAACGGTTTGGAATCGCGAACTTCAAAGAACCGATCCACCAACGCCCTGGGCTGGATACGTTCGGTCTTGGAAGCGGATGCGGGCATGAAGCGTGCGAGGCGAAAAGAATACGAAATGTGGAGGAGTCAAGGATCAGTGTTGAGCGGGGTCAACCATGAACCCAGTTCAATCATCCGGTGTGGACAAAACGATTTCCGCCGTCATCCACAACGGTTGGACGCGGTTCGGTTAGGCTGGTTCCACCTTTCGATCTCTCCGAATGCTGTCGTCCTCCATGTTGACCAAGGAGCCCACCTCGTGAAATCCCACCCGAAGTCTCACCCACTGTCAGCCTCTCCATCGTCCGCTTCCAAATCAGCCGTCGATCGTCGGCAGTGGTTGAGCTACGCCGCGTTTGGCGGTGCCGCGATTGCAGCGGGATCCTCTCAAGCCGCGACGGTTGCCACCGCGGCTTCGCCCAACCAAACGCAACCGAAGTACAAGTTCAAAAAGTCGATCAATCTTTGGGCGTTCCCCTACCCCGACAAGATGTCGCTGAAGGAATGTTTGCAACTGGCCAAGGACGCTGGCTTCGACGGGATCGAGCTGAACTACGACCTTGACAGTGATTTGTCGCCGAAGTCGGGCACCAAAGAGTTCACCGAGATTCGCAAGATGGCCGACGAAATCGGCATCGCAATCAGTGGCGTGTGTTCGTTCCTGTTTTGGCCCTACCCGCTGACCAGCAACGATCCTGCCGAGCGTGCTCGCGGAATGGAGCTGGCGGGCAAAATGACGCAAGCGGCTCATGATTTGGGGACGGAGAACTTGCTGGTCGTGCCCGGTGCGGTTCACATGCCATGGCGAGAAGATCACGACCCGACGCCCAACGACGTTTGCGACCAACGGGCTCGTGAAGCGATCGGAAAGTTGCTTCCTCAAGCCGAGAAATTGAACGTCAAACTGAACATGGAAAACATCTTCTTCAATGGCTTCTTGATGTCACCGATGGAGATGGCTGACTTCGTGGACAGTTTCCAAAGCGAACACGTGCGAGTGCATTTCGACACGGGCAACATCATGGAATACCAATTCCCTGAGCACTGGATTCCGATCTTGGGTGACCGCATCCAAAACGTTCACTTGAAGGAGTACACCAAAAAGGGAACGGACCATTCGCTCGAGGCATTCCGGCCATTGCTCGACGGCACCACGAACTGGCCCGCCGTCTTGGAAGCTTTCGACACGATTGGCTACGACGGCTACCTCACGTTTGAATACTTCCACCCCTACGCCCACTTCCCCGAAGCATTGATCTATCAAACGTCCGATTCACTCGATCGCATGCTCGGCAAAGAACAACCGCGACTAACCTGAGCATCGATCGACGCCGCTTGATCGAAGTACTGTAACCGACCGACCCCATTCGGTCGGAATGCCGTAACCGACCGACGCCGTTCGGTAGGAATACTGTAACCGACCGACGCCGCTCGGTCGGCTACCCCCACCCAGCTCAACCCCCTCCCTCCGAACCATTCGCAATCACTTTCGACTCCGCCTCCGGCAACATCGCGATCAAATCAGCCAAGCGATCAGCGTCGGCCGGTTGCTTGTCGGTTCGCCAGCGAACAATGCGAGGGAACCGAGTTGCGATGCCCGATTTGTGCCGCGTGCTTCGTTGCAAGCCTTCAAACGCCAGCTCCATCACCAGCTCTGGTTTGACGCTTCGAACCGGCCCGAAGCGTTCGGAAGTGTTGTCACGCACAAACCGGTCGACCTTGCGAATTTCGGCGTCCGTCAAACCGCTGTAGGCCTTCGCAAACGGCACCAGTTTGTCTTCGTCCCAGACCGCGAATGTGTAGTCCGTGTACAAGCTGGCTCGTTTGCCGTGCCCTCGTTGCGCGTAAATCAAAACCGCATCCACCGTGTGCGGCGCGAGCTTCCATTTCCACCAAACACCGCGAACGCGACCGACGCTGTACGGGGCATCCAAACGCTTGATCATCACACCTTCGGCCAAGACATCACGACTAGTCGATCGAATCGCGGCGAGGTCATCCCAAGACTCAAACGACAACGGTTCGTTCCAAACGACGCTGGGTGGCTGATGGATGCTCAGCATCTTCAGCAACGCGTCACGACGATCCGCCAATGGTTTCGCTCGTAGGTCATTGCCATCCAGTTCCAAACAATCAAACGCGTGGAACATCACGGGCACTTCCGTCAGCAACTTCTTGCCGACCGTTTTGCGTCCGATCCGGCGTTGCAATTGGGCGAAGGGCAGCACCTCGATCGCCTGCTCGGAATCATCCGAAGCCGGTGAGATGAGACGGCTGGCCAGGATCTCACCATCGATCACGGTTCCATCCGGCAAAAACTCCGCCGCACGTTCAATCTCGGGCCATCGATTGACCATCAGGTCTTCGCCACGAGACCAGATATACGTTCGCCCCGCACGGCGGATCACTTGGCCTCGGATGCCATCCCATTTCCATTCGGATTGATATTCCGAAGGGTCGCCGAGTATTTGCCAATCGGGGCCGTCGCCTTCCGCGTTGGCATCGTCCGCCAAAGCGTGAGCCAGACAAAACGGATACGGCCGGCTGTGGGTGGCGTCGTTCAAATCCGTCGAATGCAGCCGCTCGATGAATTCAGGCGTCGGATCCCAATCGCCCATCAACCGGTGAGCGATCACATCGGCCGGCAACCCGTTGGACTCAGCGATCCCGCGAGCGACCAACCGCGAGCTCACACCGACGCGAAATGATCCGGTGATCAGTTTCATCAGAATCAATCGCGAAGTGCCCTCGGTTTGAGCCCACATTTGTCGCACGGCGTCCGATTGCTCGGATTCGTCCATGCGGGCCAGCGGAAGCACGTCATTTTGCATCCAATCCGACAAACTTCGGAAATCCGCATCCGATGAGTTTCCTGCCGGGACCAGCAGTGAGATCGTTTCGGCCAAGTCTCCGACTGAATCGTAGGACTCCTCGAACAACCAATCCGGAATCCCGGCCGACTCCGCCGCCAAACCTCGCAGCAACCCCGTGGAAACCAAGCGTTTTACGCGACGACCGGCCAGCGAAGCGATGGCCCAGGCGGCATCTTCGGGGGATGCGGCGGACATGTACTGGGCGATCGCGGCGACCTTTTCGTTGGTCTTCGTCGTCTGATCCAGTCGCTGGAAGAGTTCGGCAAAGAGTTTCATGCGAGGATCGCGTTTTCAGGTTGACAAAAATTCGATTTGTTCACTCAAAGCCGTGTTGACACTGGTTGTCCGCAATTCGTATTGCCAACCTCGCTAGGAAGGTTTTCGTGCTGACTCATTGGGTTTATTCCGTCACGACGATGGGATTCTACCGAGGAGACCAGTTCGAAACGCGGAACACTCCGGTGTTCACGGCCGACAACCAGTCCACCCATGGTGAGTCTGGGCGAGAGCTTTCCTGCACTTTATGGATTTCATGTCTCACGCGAAGAAGGAGAGTCGCGTTGAACCGCTCGTATCATCCGCTAAGGCGGAACCGGTCATGTCCTGAGGGACAGACCAAGGATGAATTGGGTCATTCGATGACCGCGATGACCGATGCCCCTGTCAAAGCGGCCTCTGCTAAGGAGACGTTGATGTCGACGCTGGAAACTCAATGGCGACACAAGGTCACCCGACCATTGGTGTCGCTGTCCATTGCTTCGTTGCTATCGACCGCTGTCGCAGTCCCGAATGCATCGGCCCAGTTCACATTGCCACCAACCGACTCGACCGCGAAAGTAGCAGCGACTTCGAAAGAAACGCCTGCTTCGTTGCCGTTGGCTGTCCGTCGCACGGAAACGTTGCGATTGGTTGCCGCCGGACGTGCCGCGCTCGACAAAGGCAATGTCAAAGACGCTCACTTGTTCGCCAAACAGGCACAATCCTTTGGATTGAAAGAGCATGAATTCCAAGCCGGCGACGCTCGTCCGTGGCAATTGCTTCTCGATACCCAAGCCGCCGCTCGTCGGACTGGCGTGGATTTGGAGGCATTGGTCAAACAGGCAGCCAACCCAATTATGCAAACCAGTGGCAACGCCGCTGCGGGTGCTCCTTCCATGGTGCAACAGGCCGGCGGCGCAAGCCCAACGCCTGGTGGCATTGCTCAGGTCCAAGCTGCACTGCCGCTTGGCAATTCCGAAGGCGACCGTTTGTTCCGTGAAGGAATGGACTTGTTGTCGCAAGGAAAGAAGACCGAGGCACGCCAAGCATTCGTGAAAGCCTGGACGTTTGAGTCCGAGCTCGACACGCAAACTCGCCGTGCGTTGCAAGACAAATTGACCTTGTTGCAACCGTCGCGTTTGCCTTCGGCAACCGCAGGCCAACCCCTGTCGGCGATGGACAAAGCGGACCTCGAAGCCCAACAACAAACCCGACGCTTGTATCGCGAGATCACGACGGAATTGTCGAAGGCCAACGAGAAACGCACCGAAGCTCCAATGGATGCTGTCGACGATCTCGAACGACTTCGTCGTCGAGTCGAAGGTGCCAGCATCGATGAAGCATCCAAAGCATCGCTGGCGGCCATGGTCGACCGAGCTTTGTCGGATCAAAAGACATACGTCGAACAGCATCGTGCTGAAATCCAATTGGATTTGGCCAACGAAGCCGTTCGTTCTGAAATGGCAACCGAAGCCGCCAAAGAAGCTCGCATCGACGATGAAATTTCATCGCTGGTCGAGACCTTCAACGACCTAATGGACGATCGTCGCTTCCACGAAGCCGAAGTGATCGCCAAACAAGTCGGTGAGCTGAAGCCAGGTTCGCCGATCGCCCAAAGCATGTTTAGCAGCAGCCGCATGGGCGTTCGTCTTCAAATGAATGAAGAGATCAGTGCGGACAAGGAAGACAACTTCAATCGAGAAATGTTGTCCATCGACCGAGCTTCCGTGCCACTGAATCCCGACCGTCCGTTCGAGTTCCCTGAAATTCGTTCCTGGGAAGAACTGTCGCGTCGTCGGTTGGCCCAAGGTGCCGAATCGAACCTGACGCCAGCCGAACAACAGATCAAGCGAAAACTCGAAACCGAAGTCGAAGTCAAATACCGCGATCGTCCGCTGGGCGAAGTCCTGGATGATTTGTCGAACATGACCGGTGTGCCGATCGTGATCGACAACCGAGCCTTGGCTGCGATTCGTTTGAACCGCGAGACTCCGGTTTCGCAGAACATCTCGACTCGCATTTCGTTGCGAAGTGCTCTGAACATCATTCTTGGCGACCTCGACCTGACGCACGTCATCGACAACGAAGTGTTGAACGTGACCAGCAAGGACGCTCGCCGAACGATGGTGGAACGTCGCACTTATCGGGTCGCTGACTTGGTCACACCGATTCCGAACTTTGTCACTGGTTACGATGATGGTTTGCGTGGTGCGTTGCGAAACGCCTACCAAATGATCAACCCTCAAACTGATGTTCAAGTCGTGCCCGTCTCGGCATCGGGATTGGGCGGTTTTGCCGGCAACAACAATGCGGCATCGATGAGCCCCAATATGCTGGGCCAGTACAACACCGGCGGCAGCTTCGCCTCGGCCGGCGGTTTGGGTTCGCCCAGCAACCTCGGCGGTTTGGGTGGTCAGTCGATGGCTGACTTCAGCCAACTGATGCAATTGATTCAAACAACGATTGAACCTGAGTCGTGGGAACAACTCGGTGGCGTCGGCACGATGGCACCGTATCCACAGAACTTGTCGCTGGTCGTCAGCACCACAAGTGATGTGCACGATCAAATCGTTGACTTGTTGGAGTCGCTTCGCCGTCTGCAGAACTTGCAAATCACAATCGAAGTTCGCTTCATCACGTTGTCCGACACGTTCTTCGAACAAATCGGAATCGACTTTGACTTGCAGTTCGATGACAACGCTCCTGGTTTGCCAGGCGATGACAGCGGACCAGAAGTCACGATCGGGCTGGACGCCGACGGAACTCCGACGGCGGACCTCGACATTCGACTGAACCAAAACAGTGGTGCCACGGTGCCATTCGGTGCTCCTGACCCTGGTGCGATCTCCACACTCGGATTCGCCATCCTCAGTGACATCGAAGCGTACTTCTTCCTGCAGGCCGCTCAGGGGGACAGTCGTACAAACGTGATGCAAGCTCCGAAGGTAACGTTGTTCGATGGTCAGATTGCTTCGATCCAAGACCAGACCTCGCGTCCCTTCGTGACCAGTATCGTTCCCGTCGTCGGTGACTTCGCCGTCGCACAACAGCCCGTCATCGTTGTTCTCGACGAAGGCACACGACTGAACGTGCAAGGTGTTGTCAGTGAAGACAAACGATTCGTTCGCTTGACGTTGATTCCGACCTTCAGCCAGATCGGTGAGGTGAACGAATTCACGTTCCAAGGCAACTCGACGACTCGCAACACTTCGAACCGCAACGTTGACACCAATGGTGACGGCGTGATCGATGAAGAAGACGAGCAAGAAGAAGAAACCATCAACCAAGGTACGACGGTTCAACAACCGACGTTCGCATTCACCACAGTCAACACGACGGTGAGTGTTCCCGATGGAGGCACGATTCTTCTGGGTGGGATCAAACGAATGAGCGAAGGCCGCAATGAACGTGGCGTGCCGTTCCTCAGCAAGATCCCATACGTCAGTCGATTGTTCCGCAACACCGCGGTCGGTCGACAGTCCAGCAGTTTGATGATGATGGTCACACCACGAATCATCATCCAAGAAGAAGAAGAGATCGCTCAAACCGGATTCGATCCGGGACGCTGATCGAGAAAACGCCCCACATCGGTCACTCGGAGGCGTCCTTCCGCCGCCGAGTTCGGTGAACCAGGGTCTTTTCCTTCAACACATCAACGGTCGTCGTGAGTTCTTCGGAACATACGACGGCCGTTTTTTCGTGCGCGGCCGAAACTCGTCGGCTTGGAGGTCGCGCGGTTTTAAAGTGCCGCTTTTCGGCGGATTCACACACGGCGTACCTCTCCCGAAACAAAGTTTGGGGAGAGTTCGAGCGACGCCGTTCAGGCGTACGCGAGAGTGAGGGCCGAGCATGGGAAACGGCGTGCACTTCCCTCCCCGGTCCGACCTTCCGAAAAGAAAGGTGATGTAAAACTGCTAGATCTCCTGGTGGGAGCGAGACGCTCAGAATGCTTCTCCAGCCGCAAATGGCCCGATCCGCGAAAATCGCTGTTGCCGAAAGCAAATTTTTACGGAGGATTCGACGCCATTGCGGTTGCTAGCAAATGCCGGTTGTTTTGAATTTCTGCATTGCGTCCGCCATTGTGGCTTGGGGGAGTCCCCCTGAATTTGGCCTGCCAATTGACAGCGGCCCGGGGACTTGATCAATCTGTTGCCCCATCGATGCAATCGTGTGTCGTCAAATCGCAAGCAGCCGCCCGATCGGATCGGTTTCGGCTGGCGAAAATTGGCACGGCGATCGCATCACACCAACACAATGTGGGCATTTCGCTGCCAAGGCGGCGAGGTGCGATCGAGAAACGAGGTGAACCCGGTTTTTGCCGTGTTCGCAGAGTGATCTCGGTTGAACGTCTTTGGACGTTTCCATGGGCCACATCGCGTGTTCCCTGTGTGGTGAATCCATTCCCCGATGAGACAACTGTATGAGCCGAGCGAAGCTCGATTCCATCCGTGCCGCTGGGCCGGCAATTTTGCCGAGCCTTTTGCAATGCGATTTTGGTGACTTGCGCACCGAGATCGAGAAGCTGACCGTTGCTGGAACGCGCGTGTTGCACTTGGATGTCATGGACGGCCACTTTGTGCCAAACCTGACCTACGGCATGCCCATTGTCGAAGGTCTGCGTCGTCACACGGACATGCCGCTGGACGTTCATCTGATGATCAGCGATCCGGTTGCCTATGCGCGACCGATGGTCGATGCCGGCGCGGACATGCTGACCTTCCATGTGGAAGCAGTCGAGGACTCCGTCGAAGTCGCTGGAAAGATTCGTGACATGGGCGTCGGCGTCGGTGTCGCGATCAATCCCGACACGGACTTTGGCAAACTGGATTGCTGCCTTGATTCAGTCGACATGGTCCTGGTCATGAGCGTCAACGCAGGGTTTGGCGGCCAAAAATTCAATCCAGTGTCGCTGGACCGTTTGCGAAGCCTCAAAGAACGCAAACCAGACTTGCTGCTGGAAATCGACGGTGGCATCAAAGCCGAGACGATCGGTGAGGCTCGTGCCGCCGGTTGCGATCTGTTTGTCGTCGGGTCCGCGATTTTTGGACAACACGATTACGAAACTGCGATCAACGTATTGACGCAGGCCATGCATGGTTCGCCTCCTTCAGCGGGAGACCAGTCATGATTTCACTTTGGCCCAAAGCCGCTTCCAAGCTGGTTTTGATTCGCCCCGGTGCGACCACCTTTGATGAACAAGGTCGCATGAAGGGCAACCTGGACATGCCGTTGTGCGAACGCGGCCGCATGCAAGCTGAATCGCTCGCCAGCGAACTGGCTGGCATTCGCCTCCATGCGATTTACTGTGCACCCTGCCAATCGGCGGTCGAAACAGCGAAGTGTCTTTCCGAAGGACGTGACCTGCGTCCCAAGGTGATCGACGAGTTCCGCAATGTGGATCACGGTTTGTGGCACGGCAAACTGATCGAAGAGATTCGTCGCAACCAACCACGGCTGTATCGCGAATTGTGTGATACGCCGGAATCGACCTGTCCTCCCGGCGGTGAACCGTTGCACGAAGCCGCACACCGAGTGGGCAAGGCAGTGCGTCGGATCTTGAAACGCAATCGCAACCAAGTTGTTGCCTTCGTGATTCCTGATCCGTTGGCATCCTTGGTCGCCAGCCAACTGAAGGACGAAGCGTTGCCACAAATTTGGAAAGTCGAAACAGACGCCGGCAACTGGCAATTGATCGAAACATCTTGATTGAGAACTTGCTTCACCGGCAACGACTCTCATGCGTGCCCGGCCATTCCAGGCGGATGGACTGCACTCGAAAGTCGGGCGATGAGGCCACCTGATAGGCCGCTTCTTCACGGAAGCGGCTTTTTTCGTGTCATTGCGCCGAGTTCCCCCAAAGGCGTTTCTAAAGTGAACGAATCGTCAATTACGTCGATCCGTCGCACAAAGACGCTGCCAATCGTTCTTGCGGAAAGATTGTCCTGCCTCTATTGAGTTGTTAATCTAGGCGCTCAGGTGAAGTACAATTCGATTCACGGATCTCCGTCACCCATCGCGTCTGTCTACGATATCTTGTTGCAAACTGACGCGACGACGGTTCGCCTGTTCGCCCACCTACCTTTCCCTTCCTTTGGAACTGTTTGTCCATGACCTCGAAAACAAACCGCCGCCGTTTCATTGGCCAATCGGCCGCATTGACCGCGGGAGTCGGCTACTTTGCCGGTACCAGCGTGGCACAAGAAGAGTCGCCCTCCGCATTGAACTCGCTGTCAGCGGCCTGCATCGGCGTCGGCGGCAAAGGCGGTAGCGACACCAGCCACATCGCCAATCAAGGCGTCAAGATCGCCGCGTTGTGCGATGTCGACCGTGACACACTGGCAAAGAAGGGTCGCGAATTCAAAGACGCGGAACAGTTCGACGACTTCCGCGAAATGTTGGACAAACTGGGCGACAAGGTCGACATCGTGACCTGCAGCACGCCTGACCACACGCACGCGGCGGCATGTGTTAAAGCCATGAACATGGGCAAACACATCTACTGCCAAAAACCCATGACCTGGTCGATTCGCGAAGCTCGCTTGATGCGAGAAACCGCTGAGAAGACCGGCGTCATCACCCAAATGGGCAACCAAGGCACCAGCGAAGATGGTCTTCGCGAAGCTGTGGAAGTCATTCAAAGCGGCGCGATCGGTGACGTCAGCGAAATTCACATTTTCAGCAACCGTCCCGTGTGGCCACAAGGTGGCGGACGTCCTGAAGGCGAAGACCCCGTGCCGTCCTCGTTGAACTGGGATGCTTGGATCGGCCCGGCCCCGATGCGTCCGTTCGTCAAAGGCGCCTACCACTCGTTCAACTGGCGCGGTTGGGTCGACTTCGGAACCGGTGCTCTCGGTGACATGGCCTGTCACACCACCAACATGCCTGTCAAAGCTCTTCAGTTGTGGGACCCCATCGCGGTCACCGCTGTGAAGAACCCCGGCATCGTCGAAGGCGAACAGTACCCCGGCAGCAGCTCGCTGATGTTCGAGTTCCCAGAACGCGAAGGTGCCGATGGCAAGATGCTGCCACCTTGTAAGTTCTACTGGTACGACGGCGGCAACCTGCCACCGGAAAGCATCATCTCGCAGTTGCCCGCTTCGTTCCAAAAACGCGTCCAAGCACAACGTGACGGCGGACGGAAACAATCCGGTGCGGTCATCGTCGGAAGCAAAGGCCTTGTGTTCTCACCCGACGATTACGGAGCCAAGTACTACTTGCTTCCCGAAGACAAATACGTCGACTTCAAAAAGCCCGAACCTTGGTTGCCTCGCATCCCATTCAACGCCAGTGGCGACGAACGACACAAATGGGAATTCGTTAGCACCATCAAGGGCGAATACGAGCCCGGCACCATGTCGAACTTCGGCTACGCTGGCCGCCTGACCGAAACCATCTTGGTCGGCAACTTGGCCATGCGTGCTGGCGAAGGCCAACGCATCGAGTGGAACGCCAAGGAATTAATGAGCCCCAACGTCGAAGCCGTCAACCAATTCGTCCAACGCGAATACCGCGACGGTTGGGAATTGGGCTGATCCGCCTCGCGGCCGATTTAGCCAATCAAAGAATGACAAATGCAAAGAGCCCGGTATCCACCGGGCTCTTTTTTTAATCTTGCAATGGCAGCAGCCACTTCCCCAGTCACCACCCACTTCACAACCCGAACGCGTAGGCGAGGGACCACACGAAACCCCGGAGAGCTCAGCCACCAGGTGACGTAGGCCAGGTCTCACCTGGCAACCAACCGATGCTTTGGTACAAAGCGAGGCGTCTAGCCACAACACTCAACGCAGCCCATCAATCACCCAGTCAGGTACAACCTGGCCTACACACAACACACCCGGGTTCAATTCACTTCAAGCGAGTCGATGCCGGCATGACTTGTGGCGTTCCAGTTTTCGCAGGCGAGGCGATTGCGTTGGCGGGTTCACCCTGACCATTCTCCGGTGCATCGTTTCGGTCAACCATTGCGATGTCGACCGAGTTGGATGAACTCGAACGAGCAATGTTCCACGTCCCGACAGACGGCGGCAGCTCGCTCGCTCGTTCTCGTACCGTCGGTCGCGAAATCGTGGTCGTGGTCAAACCGCTGCTAGGCGATGTCTTGCCTGACGAAGCTTGTTGCCAAGCCCGGAAGTCAGGTGAATAGCGGTTGGCGAGTGCCATCGCACTGTCTGTTTTCGTTCCTGGCAGCAGAACGTTGGTCGGTTGTCCCTGCAACGTTTTGCCTTCCTTGGTTTTGAACGATGCACCAAAGAGATGTGACGCTGTTCGCCACCAATCGCATCCCACGGAATCCAAACGCTGTACGATGCGCCGACGTCTGACTGGCTGAAGTGGCTGGTCAATTGCTCTGGTGTGAACTCAAACCGTTTGACCGCAGTCTTGGGGTCTTCGGCCTTGTCATCGAAACCATGAATCACCAGCGTGCCGTCGACTGGTACCGAACGAGTTTTCTCGTCGTAGAAGAAGATCCGTCCGCCGAATCCTCGTGTTGGAACTCGGCCGACTTGCGTCAACGATTCGGTTGACCATACCGCAGCCAATTTAGCGGGGTTGGGATAAGGCTCAGGCGCCTTGTCCTTTTTCGCCCATGGCATCCGCTCCAGCAGGCTCTTTTTCGGAGCCGCACTTTCGGACTGCGTCATTGACGCACATCCGGTGCTGAGTGTCAAACTGACCAAGCAAGCCCCAAGTGTCACTCGGGATGCATTTCGGGCGCGAGATTTCAATGACATGTCTGGGTCTCTGCTTTGAGGGTTGACCGCGAATCTTTTTCCCAACGCGGAAAGCGTTCGGATTCAAACTCACGACGACACAAATATTTACAAGCGAAGTTGGCTTCAACGAGAACAGTTGCGGGAAAGTTCTCGTCGACATGACAACGACGCCGTCATCTTTCATCCGTGTCGGGACGGCCCCAATCGGATGCACTTCTACTTTGCCACTGCACACTTGCGTGATTGCAGGACGCGAATCACGCGAGTGTGCGATGGCAATGGACTCATTACTTCGAACGGTTGAAGTTGAACCAACGTTTCTTGGTCGCGGCTTCTTCACCAGCGGGTTTCTCCGCCTCTGGTTTGGAAGGTGTCCGAACGGATGCCTGTTTAACAGGAACCTGCGAGGACGATCCGTTCGTCGTGGCTTGTTTGGTCGGTACCGATCCGGTGAAACCTGCTCCCGTCGCTGGTACGCTGCCTGACACGGGTGCCGGCAACATTTCATTGGGAGCCGACAACACTGGTGGCGGCAATTGATCCACTGGCACACCTTGTTGAGGTGTCGGCATCGATCCTTGAGGAGCCTCGATCCAATCGTTGTGGATGATCGACTCGCCAGGATTCAACGTCACGTCCGATGGCAGCTGGTTCGTTGTTCCAGGAACGACTTGTCCTTCGACTGAATTGATGACGCTACCAGGAGGAACCATGCCTCCCTTCATCGCCCGTCCACCACCGGGCATATCAGCCGCGGGGAAGACATCGACCGTGGGATGGATATCGGGATAGATCGTTGGCCCGACCGCGGGCCCCCACAATCCATAACCGCCCGACAATCCAACATCGCCGTGCATTTCGACGACGTCGGCCAAGCACCAACTCATGCGGCTGGATTCAACCTGTTTGACGTACTCCAGATCTTCGTGGCCGGTCACCAAAATCGGTGTCATGACCACCAGCAATTCGCTGCGTTGTTCAATCTCCGAGTCATATTTGAAGAACGTTCCGACAACAGGAATGTTCGACAGGTAAGGCACACGACGCGTTCGGTTCTGACGAACCTTTTGGATCAATCCACCGAAGACGACTGTTTGCCCGTCGAAGGCCGTGATTGTGGCCTGAGCCTGGGTTCGATCGATCGCAGGAACGAAAATCGGCACATCATCTTGGAAGGCACCAATGATCTGGCCTTCGTTGTTGTTGATGTCGCTGCGGCTGGCATCGATGGCCATAAAGATCATTCCATCGGCACCCACACGCGGTGTCACTCGCAAGATGATTCCGATCTCCTCGTCTTCGATCCCAATGATGGGTTGCGAAGCCGTGCCGCCGGTTCCTCCAGTGAAGGACAATTCGGTTGGACGCGGGAAGCTCTGGCCGACTTGGACAAAGCCTTCCGTGTTGTCCGCAGTCATGATCTCAGGTCGACTGAGAATCTGCAGTCGGTTGGCAACACGCAAGGTCCGCAAGAACAGGTTGACTGACTCGCTGGCCGCAGAGAAGACAAAGCCACCGGAGTTGAGACCGCTCAACTGAGTCAGTTGGCTGGCGTTTGCTCCAAAGCTGGTCAAACCTTGCGACGCGAGGCTTTCTTGCCCAAACGAGTTGGCGTTGGGAAGGTTGGTCCCACCAAAGTTGAAACCCGGAGTCGATGCTGGATTTCCCGTAGCGATCGCACCGGTTGCCTTGCCACGATCGAACAACAACGAATCTTGCAATCCAAACTCGCCGCCGATTTCAAATCCGTCATCCAGTTGGACTTCGGCGATCAATGTCTTGATCAAGACCATCGGTGGTCGTCGATCCAAACGATCGATCAACTGACGGACTTCTTCGTAGATCCGTGGCGAAACGCTGAGCAACACGCTGTTCGTTTGAGCTTCCGCAACCGCGACGATGTCACGATCTGGAAGGTCCAACGGACCAAGACCCTGTTGGAACTGCGTGATGTTATTTCGAGATTGAGCCCGCTGTGAAACATAGTTGGTGATCGCCAGCGCGACGTTCTCAGCGATTTGGTGTTTCAGCCAAATCACTTCGGTGATGCGTTCAGCAAACCCTTCGCTGTCGAGTCGCAGCAAGATGCTTTCGACCACTTCCAAATCTTCCGCCGATCCGCTGGCAATGATGCTGTTGGTGCGGATGTCGGTTGAGAAAACGAGCGGAGTCAAAGCACTCTCGGACGCTGACAACGATGGCAACTCACCAAGGTTGCCCGCACCGACGCTGGTACCATTGGTCGCCGCATCATCGCCGAACAAGTTTTGCAGGGCGGTGGTCAACTGCGTCGCGTCACCGTTCTCAATCGTGAACACTTTGACCAGCGAATCAATGCCGGGTGTTTGATCGAGTTGGCGGATCAGTTCGCCGATCAAAGGCATGCCGCCGGCCGGAGCACGAACAACCACCGCGTTGACATTGCTGTCGGCAGTGATCACGGCACCACTTAAAATTCCCGAATCGAGAATCGGGTTGCCGGGCGAATTGAGCGAAACGATTGACAAAGAAGTTGCCGCGGTCGTCGTGTCACCAGCGATGTTTTCGGGCTCACCCGAGATCGCATCTTGCAACACCTCGACCATGTCTTCCGCTCGAGCGTTGGTCAAAGGGAAGACTTTGATCTCAGCGGTCGATGGAATCTTTTGAACGTCGATTTCTTCCACCAAACGTGTGACTTCGGCAAGGTCACGCGGCGAGGCACTGACGATCAGCGAATTGGTTCGATAGTCGGCTGAAATCCGAACGCGAACGCCTAGACCGGGCCGATTTTCTTCATCGCCACCGGGCTGGTTGGTGAAGAACGTTTGAATGGTGGCTTCGGCGTCGGTGGCCGATGCGTGTTGCAAACGGAAGACTCGCAAACGATCCGTTTCGGGAATCGGCTGGTCGATCTTCTCGATCAAATCATTGACCGCTTCAATGGCTTCCTTGCGACCGATCAACAACAACGCGTTGGGCGAGTCCAGAGCGGTGATGCTGACATCGCCTTGGCGAGCCGACAACACGTCTTCGTAAAGCTGCGTCAACAATGCCGCGACGGCGTTGGAATCGGCGTGCTGAAGCTGACGCACTTCAATCTCAGGCTGAGTCAGCTTGCTCTTCTCTTCGATGTCTTTGACGATATCCATGACGCGTTGGATATCGCGTTTGTTGCCTTTGACGATGATCAGTCCCGATTCAGGAACAAACTGAATCTCGGGATCACCGATTGGGCCGGCGGGATCTTCGCCTTCCGCGTTGGGATCAGCCGCGGCAACATCTGCTGCCCCATCCGGTGCCGCGTTCCCGCCTTCGTTTTGAAACGCCGCGGTGCGGAAGTTTGGCTGGGTTCGGTTGGATGCCGGTCGTGCTGATGTTCCCGAACCCGTTTTGGGATCGAGGTCTCGCAACAAACGGATCGCACGTTGCACCGAAGAGATCTTCGCATGCTGCAACATGTAGACGCGAGTTTCTTCGCCGGCAAAACGAGGTGCTTGGTCGATCGCTTGGATCGTCTTGCGCCACGTGTTGTGCATCAGCGGGCTGGTCGTCAACGTGACCGCGTTGGCACGACGATCGACTTCGACTCGAGTCGCACTGCCGCCACGTTTTTCCATCGTCAACGTGAACGATGCTCGCTCGCCGTTTCGGCTGGTCGTCACCGGCACGTCTTCGCCAGCGATGATACGCAGAGCGTCTTCGACTTCTCGCCAAGTGATGTTGACCAAGTGCACGGTGATTGGCGTTGCGGCCTGTGAACCGGCGGCTTGAGCCATGTTGCTGGACAAGGTCGCTGCGTCTGCGGCGATGCGGCTTTGCAGATTCGGCGGTGCCAGAACCAACAATCCTCCACCTGGACGATCGTCGGGAGTGATGGTCACACCCGGCTGATCGAGATACTGCAGACTCAGACGTGTCGCCACCGAATCGGCCACCGAGGCTGGCACCTTGAGATGCTTCAGCTGCGGCTCATTGGGACGCTGAGCGGAGACGCCCATGGCTGTCGACGTCGCGATTGCCAGAGCAAGTGCGACTCGTTTTGCGGTCGCCAACTTTGCGGAACGCTTCCGTTGATTGAATCGAATGAGCTTGCCGGTCACGGTGCCACCTTGTGTTCGAATGAATCGGCGACCGAGTTTTCTCGCTCACCGGTGCAGAAAGCTCCTCTGCACAACCCGTTACTTCGTCACAACCGGACCAATCACTGCAATCAAATTGAGAGGCAGCGTCGGTTGTTACAAAACGCAGGGACACAAAAACGGCACAAAAAAAGCCCCCTCGTCAGGCACCGTTTGCAAAAACGGCAACCACACAGGGGGCTAATTCGTTGAAATTTTCAATCAAGTACGGATGAGAGGATTCGAACCTCCACGCCCTTATCGGGCACTAGATCCTGAGTCTAGCGCGTCTGCCAATTCCGCCACATCCGCGGGCAAAGCGGCAGGATATCGTCTCAACTCGATGTCGACAAGTCGCTTCCTGCCGGTCGTGGACACCTCTCGCCAAGGAACGGTTTAAAAATAACTGTTGAGCATTTTGTGCCGGAATCACCGATTGAATGCTTCGTGTGCGAGACACCTGACGCTCGCCTCCCGCTCACTGGTAACCTCGACCGGATGAACCACAGCCCCCTTCCATGCCGCCCCAAATCATCCGTTCCAGACTCAGCCCCCGACCACGCGATTGAGCTTCGCAGTCGTTGCCGAGGAGTGGTTCCGCTGGATGCGATTTGGTCGCCGTGGATGATGCAGTTGGCTGCCGAAGCCGATCAAGTCAAACAGCTGATTGAGTTTCACGGCTCACCAGTCAACGTGTTGTCGACCGACCCCATGCGGTCCAACATCAACGACCTTCAAAAAGTCGCCGAGCGTGCCAACGTGCCGCTGCAAATTCACTTCGCTCGCAAAGCCAACAAGTGTGCCGAATTCGTCCGCACCGGACTGTTGGAATCCATCGGCTTTGATGTCGCCAGCGAATCCGAATTGGAAGAAACACTCGATGAGCTACATGGATCGCCGCAGCATCCTTCGAAGGATCCAATCCTGTGCACCGCTGCGGTCAAACCGGCCAGCTTAATTCGTTCGTGCGTATTGAACGATGTCGTGCTTGTGATCGACAACAAAGATGAACTCGCGACCCTGCGTGAAACACTTGCTGGTTTGGGACCAACCGAACCGAAAGCCAGAATCGCGTTCCGTCTGCAGCATTGTCCGACCAAATTCCCCGGCCTGCCATCGCGTTTCGGAATGCCAGCCGACGAATTGACTCTGCTGGCAAAATCTCTTTGCGACGAATCTCGCATTCAGGTCGTCGGCATCCATTTCCACGTCCACCGGTCTCACGAGCAATTCGCACCATCGTTCACAAAAGCGTTGATCGAGGAAGCACTCCACGTCGTCGATCGCGTTCGAGGACTTGGGCACACGGTCGCGTGGTTGGACATTGGCGGCGGCTTTCCCGTCAACTATCTCCGCGATCAAATGCAGTGGCAGCGTTTTCTCACAAAAGCTCTCGCCTCCGTGGAAACAAACGGCCGTTTCGCTTCGGATCGAAAACTGACGTGGAACCAGCGTCCGCTAGCCGACATCGATCCGGCATGGCAACCGCTCAGCGCGGCGAATTGGATTCGCGAGGTGCTCACGCCGTCGCTAGCCAACGAAATCAATCGGCGGGAACTGATTTTAAAGTGCGAACCCGGCCGAGCCTTGCTGGATTGCTGTGGCTTGACGATCGCGGAGGTTTTGTTTGTCAAACGTGACCAAAATCGCAACCATCTGATCGGCCTGATGATGAACAGCTCGCAATGCCGAACAACCCGCGATGATTTTCTGGTCGATCCGATCGTCATCTCCGCCTCGAAGGCCTCAGCGGAGCAAACGAAAAAGACTGATCACGCAGAGATGGAAGGCTACTTCGTCGGTGGCTACTGCACCGAGTCAGAGTATCTGATGCAGCGAAAGTTTCGATTTCCAAACGGTATTTCGCGTGGCGACTTCGTGCTGATTCCCAACACCGCCGCCTATCAGATGCATTTTGCCGAGAGTCGGGCTCACCAAATGTTATTGGCGGAAAACGTTTTCATCTGATCGAACACCGTCACCAAAGCAAAAACGCGAACACCTCGGAATGAGACGCTCGCGTTGCTTGCTAGATTCAGTTCAATCCGATCGAACGAATCGGATCAGCTACCCGCTTTGGGCAGATCGGTGTGGGCGTTGGGGCCGAAGTAACGCAGGCCAACCAAAGGTTCGCTGCCCAGGTTCTCGATCTCGACACCGTTGGTGGCTGCAACGTGGCTGATGAACACTTCGTCGGTCGTGTTCTCGCCGAAGCGAATCATCGCAGGCGTTTGCAGATCCAAGTTTCCGATTCGGCCGCGGCCTTGAACGGTGATCCAGCTGCTCGCCGCACCGTCTTTCAAAACGCACTTGGCACCGGGAGCAATCGTCAGCTCTTTGGCGCTGAACAATTGCTCGCCATCGACCGTGCCGTAAACGATCCACAAATCTTCATAGCCATCGCCGCTGCGTTTTTCGTCGCGAACTGGCTCGAGATAATTGCTGTTTTTGAAGTGGGTGTCGACGTTCTTATCCCAATCCAATTGACCGACGATGAAATCGAGGTCTTGGTGTTTGTCTTCGGGCATGTCTTTGACCAGCAACGACCAAGGCACATAGCGGCCTTCGACGATCGATTGGTACATGCCGAACACGTCGCTGCCCCATTGTGGCTCGTACGTGCACAACGAACCCGGTGCGTGCAAGACTCCCGGTGGGATCAACCAACCTGTTCCTCGTTTCAGGCGGTAAGCACGGCTGAGGTCCAAAATGCCGTTGTCGCCTTCGTTCCAATTTTCCAAGCAACGACGAACGTCTTCGGGTTGAGTGCCTGGCTCCAAGCCCATGAACGTGTACGAGAAATTGTTGTCGACGTTGTTCAACTGTGGCGGGAAGTAATAACTTTCCGGCTTGCCTTCCTGACCGACCAGCTCCGCGTCTTCGAACGACTGGTGCATGTGGTGGGGGATGGGGCCCATGTTGTCAAAGAATTTCGAATACACCGGCCAACGGTTGTACTTCGAATAAATTGCTTCGCCGACGATGTCGTTGCCGCGTTCGGCGACCGCATCCTTCAGCATGAATTTTTTGCCTTCGAACAAGCAAAAACTTTGACCTTCGTGCCACACTCGGCCTTCGTTGGCCGCGTCGGTGGTGCTGCCGAACCAACGTTCGTCAATTCCGCCGCGATCCGCACCAAAGCGATAGTAATCCGAAGGATGCAGTTTGATCCGGCGTCCAGGGTGCAGGAACGAACGCGGAACCCAGGTCGGAGTCAACCGCAGTACACCACCATGGGCGTCCATGGCAGAATCGAGGATACTGGAAACGCTGTCGCCCTGGATTAATCCTTCGTCTAACTTCACGGTGCTCATCGGGTGCTCGGTTGGGAGGCGGTGGAGATGGGATGATGAATGATAATTCGCATGGAACACAATCAGCACGAATTGCGCCCAGACCGTTTCCAGGACATGTTTTAGGCCGCAGCGAAGGTCTATACAAGTTCAGAGGCCGGGTCCAGAATGCCCCGGCTTCGCACGCCACCCTCGAATTGAATTGGAAGCCCTTCATGGCCACCGAATCCATCGTTGTCCGAGAAGTCGATGACCGTGACCAACGCATCCAGTGGGACACGAACAGCCCGCTGCACCTGGATTTGTCGACCCGAGTGGGCGATTGGACGATCCGGCACGGAATCTTCCGCGGCGGCGTCAGCGAAGGCGTCGAAATCGTACGGCTGAAGAACAGTCGCATGCACGTCGATGTTCTGCCGACGCGTGGCATGTCGATTTGGCGGATCGAGTGCGATGGAATTCGTTTTGGCTGGCATTCACCAGTCAACGGACCGGTTCACCCGAGCCACGTTCCCGTATCGGAACCCAGCGGATTGGGTTGGTTGTCGGGATTCGATGAACTTGTCGTGCGATGCGGGCTAGAAAGCAACGGTGCCCCTCAGCACGATGCCAACGGAAAACTCGAATACCCGCTGCACGGGCACATCGCCAACACGCCCGCGGATTCATTGTCGCTTGAGTTTGACGAAGCTAGCGGCCGCGTCGAATTGATCGCCGAAACCATCGAAACACGCCTGTTTTTCAAGCGTTTTCGAATGCGTTCGCGAATTCGCGTCCACGCCGATCGCACCGAAGTCGAACTGCTCGACGACGTGACGAACGAACTCGCCATGCCGCGAACGATGCAAATGCTCTACCACATCAACCTGGGATCGCCGGTCCTTGGCGAGAACAGTCGCCTCGTTTCAACGCTTGATGAACTGGCTCCCAAAGACGCTCACGCGGCCGAACAAATTGACCGTTGGGATGAATTCGATGGTCCAACCACCGGCGAAACCGAACGCGTTTACTTTGGCCGACCTCGGGCCGATGAAACCGGTTACACGCACGCGATGTTGATGTCTCCCAAACAGAAACGCGGCTTCGCGGTCAGCTTCAAAACGTCCACCTTGCCCGCCTTCGTCTTGTGGAAAAACACCGCGGCCGAAACGGATGGCTACGTCACCGGATTGGAACCTGCAACCGGTTTCCCAAACCGACGCGGATTCGAAGAACAACAGGGCCGGTTGGTTGACATCGGTGCCGGCGAAACAAAATCCTTCCGCATCAAATTGCGTCCTCTGATGGATGCGGATTCCGTCGAAGCCACCCGACAAAAGATCCAATCGCTCTCCGATGAAGGCGAGCCGACTGAGATTTCGCAAGAACCGCGAAGCGATTGGACGGACCTCAATGGCTGAGCCAGAACAGCTGGGGCCCTACCAGATTGAAAGCGTCATCGGTCGCGGCGGCATGGGATCGGTCTACCGAGCCAAGCACGCGAAATCCGGCGAAGAAGTCGCGGTGAAGTTGATCGCTCAACACGTTGCCGACGACATGCGTTTTCGACGACGGTTCGACGCGGAAGTCGAAACCCTGCGACGATTGCGGCATCCGGGAATCGTTCGCTTGATCGGCTACGGCGAAGAGGCCGGACAGCTTTTCTATTCCATGGAACTGGTTCGCGGCGAAACACTCCAAAAACGAATTCGCGATGTCAAACGCCTGGGTTGGTTACCAACCTTGGATATCGCATCGCAGGTTTGCTCCGCTTTGAAACACGCTCACGACATTGGCGTGATCCATCGCGACCTCAAACCAGCCAACTTGATTCTAACCGACGCTGGCGAAGTCAAACTGGTCGACTTTGGAATCGCAAAACTGTTTGGCTTCGGTGAACAAACCCTGCACGGATCGGTGCTCGGGACCGCTGACTACATGGCTCCCGAACAAGCCGGCAGCCATTCGATCACACCTCGCACCGATTTGTACGCACTCGGCAGCGTGATGTATGCGATGCTGGCTGGGCGAGCCCCATTCGCGGGAAAGAAAGTCACGCAAGTCGTCGAGGCCCTGCAACGCGATCGTCCGGTTCCATTGGATCTGATCAACCCAGACATCCCGGCCGAAGTCGTCGAGATCGTTCACCAGTTGCTAGAGAAAGATCCGGCCGACCGTCCCCCGACCGCCCTCGCGGTGATGAATCGACTGAAGGCCACCCGCGCGGGTTTGCAACGTGGCCGCACGCTGAACGAACAAGCCTCCCGCACGCAACTCGGCGACGAAGACTTCACGCCCGAATTGCCACCCAACTTGGCTGGCGATTTGGACACACGAGGCCACCATCACACTGACGCCTCTCGCGAGGTTTCGCCAGATTTGCCGACCAACGAAACCGGTGGTGATCATCCGACCGGACGACGCGTTGTGGCAGGCGATCATCCGAGCAACCTTGCCGATCCGCTGACCGATCCGGCGATGACCAGCACCAACGATTCGGCGACCCAATCCAAAGGAAACAACGAACCGGTCAAGACTCATTTTCAAACGATTGATTCCAATTCGCCTCCCGGCGGCTATCTGTCAGACCTGCATCGCGCTGAAGGCTCGGAATCCAATTGGGTCCAGTGGGCTTCGATCGCCGGCATGGTTTTGGTTCTTCTCGGTGGCCTGGGATTGTTCGCTTACTCGATCCGAACTCCTTCGGCATCGACTTTGTTTGAGTCTTTTCAAGCGGCCGAAGTGAACGGAGACCTCGGATCACAATCATCACGCATGACTCAGTTCTTGAATGCGTATCCCGACGACGAACGTGCTGACCAAGTTCGCGAGTGGCAACGTTCGGTCGAACTCGAATCGACCTACCGACAGCTGAAGAACCGAGCGAGGACGGCGGGTGGTTCATCCAAGATGCCTCCCGCGGAACAGTCACTGTTACAAGCCTTGTCCCTACGAGAAACATCGACCGCCGATGCGGCAGAACAACTGCAAGCGTGGCTGGATGTTTACTCCATCGAAGTGGATCCCGAATCCGCCGGGTACGTCATGTCACCCGGCGACAAACTCAAGCACCGACTTCGGCAACGAGAGCTTGAGCAGTTGGAAGTACTGGTTCGTGATGAACTGGAGCGATTGAAAGAAGATCCATCCGACCACATTGCCAACAGTCAGCGGGAACTCGCCCTGCGTTCACGTCTCACGACCGCACTCCGACTCCCGCGAGATCAGAAAACGCGAGTGTTGGAAGGCATCATCACGCTCTACGGAGACCAAGAATGGGCGGCAGAAATTGTCGGCGAGACCAAACAACAATTGGAATCGATGGAGTGAAACAAACGGGACGACATCTGTGATCACTCGCCGCATCCACTTCACTCACCGCTCTCCTTCTCTGAAACGACAGGTTCTTCGGTTTCAGCATCTTGGTTCTCCGAGACACTCTCGTCTTCAGCGGTGCCCTCGCTCGCTTTCAATTCCTTCGCTTGGATCACTGCCTCACGCGCCTCTTCGATGATCTCAATCAACTCGTTGCGATGCTCTCGAGTTTCTTGGTCTCCGACCTCCAACTCGCGAAGTTTCCCAAACGTATCCAGCATGCGGGCGAGCGTCTCTTCGTCCTCGAACATGAGACGTTCGCGTAGGTATTCCAGACTTCTTGTACCCTGATACCATCCTTTCTGTCGCATCGCGATTTCGTCGGCTTGCACCATCAACCTGTCAACGATCCAGCGGTCCGCATTGGATTTCTGAATCGCGTCGGCAATGAGCGAAATTTCCGGCAATCCCTCGCCGCGATCTGGATACTTCGGTGGTGGATCCCATACCACTGGATACGCGTCCTCTCCCGATGCTTGCATCGTCACGATCGCTTCTTTGATGGCCCCCTCGCGAAGCAACGAATCCACCTTTGCCGAGCGAACCAGATTCGGTTGAAAGAACATCGCGGCGAACAATAGAACTGCACCCGAAACAGTGGGCCAAAGCCAAACGATCTTTGGCATTGAAACGTTGCGTGAGGCAACCTCCTCGAAACGATGTTTCGGGTTGCTCGACATCCCGATGGAAGCCAACGCGGCAAGCAACACCGGAATGATGCCGTAGAAGCATCCTCCCGCAACCGTCGACTGATAGTTCACCAGAATTTGCTGAGTCTGCGTCAACCGAATCCCACCCATCAACGACACCATCGACAACTGCGCTGAAAGAAGTGCGAAGAACGCGATGACCATGCACGGGACCAAGATCCAAAACAATGGCACGAACCATCGAAGACCAAACTGAATGGCAACGACACGGCTGAACAACAACACTCGCCAGATTGAAACGATTGACAGCAGCGCCAAATTAAAACGAAGCGACACGACTTCATCCGCCATGGTCTCGATTGGAATCGCGTACAACCAAGCCAGCGGCGCGGTCATCCAATATCCAACCAGAAAGATTCGGTAATCCCGGATCGAATTGCTTCGCGGATCACGTTTGACACCGGTCAATGCCAAACAGATTTGCACAGTGAAAAACAAAACGGTGCAAATCACCAACGAAGCTGCAAATGGCCCAAGCAAATCTTGCGGCGCATGCATCCAACTGACCGCATCGTATTCGCGAGCCATGGCGGCGGTCGCAACCAAAGCAAATGCCAGCACAAGCGACATACGGCAACGCAACACGCGTCGGATCGACGACTCGACTCCAAACAAAAACAGCAACGGATCTCGCAGCCGCATCGTTGTTGGATCACTGTCAGGTGAGTCGCTCATACCTGGTTTCTCGCGGTGCGTCGGAAGGATCGAATCTTCTTTTGAATGGAATCGCGTCGTGCCTGAGCCTCCGGACGAAACACTCGCTCGACCAAATCATTGAACTCGTTTTGCAATTGCTCGGCCGTCATCTGATCTGGCTGATAAACCACGTCAAACAACGTGTACCTGGAGAAGTCACCGGGAAGCAACCGCCTCGATTGCGACAACGATTTGTAAAGGCTGGTTCCCGGAAACGGTGTCTGCAACGTCAACTGAATCTCACCCATCGGAGCTTCTTCCAAGAAGTCTCCCAGTCGAGCGATTGATGCCCTCGTTTCTCCGTCCGCTCCGACGATCAAGCAACCGTTGACGACGATGCCAGCTTCTTGAATCGCAACGACCGCCTCCAGCATACGTTCCCAATCCGCGTTCTTGGCTCCCATGCCTGGATAGCGAAACACGCTGGACTCCAACCCAATCAAGATCTGTCGACATCCACTCTCCGATATTTGCTGCAGCAGTTTCGGCTGCGTCGCGATTCGCCAATCGGATTCAGTGAACCAACGCGCACCATGGCGACGGAGTGATTCCAACATCGGTCCATGATCGCGATCACTGGCGAAAGTGTTGTCATCGGCCAACTCGATCCACGGCCGCGATTGTTGGCGTGAGATCGCCTGCAGTTCCGCTTCGAACCGCTCATCGGGTTTGACCCTGGCCGGCCCAAGCATTCGGCTTGCCGCGCAGAACGAACACGCCCATGGACAACCTCGCATCGATTGAATCGTGTACCGCGGTGGCGAGTGTTCTCCCAACAAATCCCATCGCGGCAATGGCGAATCCGCGAGTGAGAACGATCCATCAGCTCGATAGGAAGCCACGGTCGATCCCTGTATCACATCCGCCAACAAATTCGCGAACGTGCTTTCTCCGTCGCCCTGAACGACAACATCAAAGTGCGGGCGACAATGTTCGGGTGCCGCCGTCGCGTGCAATCCTCCGATCACAGTTGTCACGTTGGGACGCTGAACCAGTCGACTGATTCGTGCCGCACGATCGGCCGAGGGAGTCAGCGCCGAAAAAGCGACGACTCGCGGCAGATTCGACGAAGATGTCCCAGACAAAATCCGTTCGGCCACCTCGCTCTCTCGTGTGACACCGTCATCCAAGACCAGTTCGATATCCCACGTCTCCGGTACCAACGCGGCAATGGTCAGCAAGCCAAGCGGAGGCAACTGCGAAAGAGCGGACGCGCGGCGAGCCAATCCGGGCAACTTCAATCCGCGTTGAAGCAATTCCTCATGCCCCACTCGCAATCCACTCATCGAGACCAACGTCAATTTTGGTTTCGGCACCGGCACCTCCATCGTGAACTGGATGGCGACATCATCGCCCTGAAGGTTCATGATAAACTAAAAGGGTCCCGTCCGAATTCGCTCCGTGAGTCTGCTTCAATGAATCAACGTCGATCGTCCTGTCTGCGTCTCTTGTGTGTTTGCGTTGGCTTGGAAGCCGGTTTGTTGTGCTTCGGCTCTTCGGCAATGGCCCAAGATGCCGCCACGGTCGAACGACAATTCTTGATTCCAGAATCCAACGACTCGATGGCCGGCGAGGGTCCCGTCCGTCGCTATGACTGGATGAAGAATTTGTGGCAGAAACGACGATCCACTTTTGCCTCGCGCGTGCAACAAGACCAAAACGCAATCGTGTTCCTTGGTGACTCCATCACACAAGGTTGGGGAGACGATTTCCGTGGAGCGTTCGGTGATCGTAAAGTTGCCAACCGCGGCATCAGCGGCGATACGACTCGCGGCATGCTGTATCGATTGAAAGAAGACGTGCTGGACGTGAATCCCCAAGCGGTCGTCATGTTGATGGGGACAAACGACTTGGAGGAGCATGCCACGCCGAAAACCATCGCCGGAAACGTTCGGTTGATTCTCAAAGAATTGCATACGCACGATTCGGAGATGCCAATCGTGATTTGCCTCGTGATGCCAAGCAGTGAAACCAAGTCACGTCCCGCTGGCAAAATTAAACGCCTCAACAAATTGCTGACCGAGATCGCCAATGAAAACGATGGCGTGCACCTGGTCGATACTTGGACGCCATTCGCAAACGAAAATGGCGACGCAAAGAAAGAGGAGTTTCCCGACTTGCTACACCCAAACGATGCGGGCTATCAAAAGTGGAAGGTGGCACTCGAGCCCACTTTGAATGAACTGAACCTGTAATATCCATCCGGCATCCAATCGCCGACCGACCACCACGCAGCGAATCCTTGCCTGCTGAATCACTGCCTGCTAAATCACTGCCCGGCGATTTTCGCAATGGTCTCTTTGATCATCTTCGCGACGGTCTCGAGGTTCTCTGCCTTTGGAACCAATGATGAAGCAACCCATGGGCGTTGCTTGTCCTTGGCACGAAAGGCACAGGGCAGCGGGATCAGCTCGAGCGAAGACGCCTTTGCCAACCGCATGGCTCGCGGCATATGAAACGCGCTGGTGATCAATCCGACCTTGAGCTCATCCGGCGAGTCGCCGTTGCCCTGACGAAGTTCGTTCATTTCCGACGGCGGTGAATCCATCAACTGTTTGAGCGAACGCATTTCGGCTTGAGTGTTGACGCCTTCGATCCGTACGATCACGTCTTCCGGCACGCCCAGCGACATCAGCAACTGAGTCGACTGTTTCCACGGCGGTTCATACCCATCGGTGGAAGATCCCGTCACGATGATTTTCCGTGTCGCCCCCGCATGATACGCCTGAGCCGCCGAGATGACTCGTTCGCCATCTCGCCCCAATTCGTAAAACCCGGGTGCGATGGCGGACGAACCGCCACCAAGCACGACGACCGCATCAAACGGTCGATCGAGATCGCGTTGCTCCAACGCAGGGCTTGGTTCCGTTTGCAACGGACTCTCAACGCGGCCGCTCATCCAGTTCGCGAAATCGCCGTTGCCGACGATCCACCAAAGAATGAAGCAGGCGAACCAACCGAGGGCCTTGGCCGCGGATTGTGTTCCACGTCGCCATTGCCGGACCGCAAACACCGTCAATGCCAACATCCCCAGCCACACCAAACCAACGGGCTGGATCAGATCCGTTCCGCATCGCATCCCAGCCACAAAGCCTTGTTGCATCCAGGTCACCACAACCAGCAACAAAACGAGAGCAGCTGGAACGATCAATGACACAACCACGTCGGACCAGGAGGTTCGTAATCCGATGGAAGAGTGAACCGGTTCGTCGGCGTTAGCCGCATGAGATGAAGATGAATTCATCCCAACCATCATACTGACACACCGAAAAATATCCTGCCCTGGGGGCAATCAGCCAACAAAAAACCCCGGCCGCGATCAACCGAACAATCGCAGCCGAGGTAATCGGACTATCGTCGCTAGCCGGCTGGTCAGGCCGAAGGAATGTCCAGGTTAATTTCGTTCGAACCAGACTCGACCGTCACCATGTCTGGAAGCGTGACTTCCCTCGGTGGTTCCATTCCTTTTGAACGCGATCGCGATTTGCTGGGACTTTCTGCAGGCCCGCTCGGCATGCTGGGTGCTCCCATGCCTCCGGTCATGATCTTAACTCGGTGCTGCCCCGTGACCGCTCCCGGCTGATCCTGAGCGTACTCCAATGTGTAGCGTCCCTCTTGGTCCGACTTGCCAAACGACTGCCGGCCGGTGACAGGATAGAAGGTGATCGAGGCTCCAGGTACCGGCGCCCCTCCCATGCTGACCACACCAGAAACCTCGCCGGTCTCGGGGCCCGATGGGCCGCATCCAGACAACGTACTCAATAAACCAATGAGCACGATGGACGAACCCAGCAACTGGTGAGGTCGAATTCGATTTGGATTCTCGAAAATTGCTTTTTGATTCAGGTTCATCATTCCAGTCCTTCCATCGCCGACCGGTCCGCACGATCCATCAATGCCGTGTAGATTTCGAATTGAATGCTGTCGGTGATGAATTGCACCGAACCATCGGCCATTACGAATTGGGCACCGCCGATGTGTTGCGATCGAAACGCAGTGTTATTAAAAGCGGTTTCCATACCGTTTTTCTCCCAACCGCCATTCCACCTCAGTCCGCCCCACGATGGCCAATCGTCGCCGGAGTAGTTGATGGGGTAACGAGTCACGACGTAGTTGTTCTTCGAGTTTCCGGCGGTCGCGGTACCACAAGACCACATGCCGCCGAGAACCGATCCAGCGCGGTGATCGTTGAAGGTTCCGTGAACGCCACCTTGCTCACCCACCGCGATGGTGTGCGAAGTTCCGTCTAGTAGCGAAGCGAATCGGGTCTCCGTACCAGGCCACGGTGTACCAAATCGCAACTTCATACCAAAGAAACCGTTGTCAGCATGAACGCCACCCCAGTCCCAAACTGCGGTCGGGTGATCATCGATGGTTCCGCCGGTGAAGTTGCAACCGCTGTTGCCGGCATAGTCAGGAATCTGAACTTCCAGATTTTCGGGTGCTCCCAACGCTTGAGTCGCATCGTTCGTTGGATACAGATTTGTTTTTGCAAGCACACTCGAGGGGCACCAAAACCCCGGTACACGCGCTTGGTTCATTTCTTCCCAGTGAACGACGGGTGCGGCCCAACCCGCGTTCATCTTGTCGAACGACGATGCGGAGAAATCAATGCCATCGTAGATGGCTGATTGTTCCAGTTGCGGCAAGATGGCAATGAACCATGACGACTTCCGAGCCCAACCATTGGCGGTGTAGTTCTCAGGTCGCCCCGATGCGGGAAAAGAATTGAACGCGGAATGATAGTTGTGAAGTGCCAAACCGATCTGCTTCATGTTGTTGCTGCAGCTCATGCGACGAGCTGCCTCACGAGCAGACTGCACAGCTGGCAGCAGCAAACCAACCATCACCCCGATGATCGCAATGACGACGAGCAGTTCAACCAAGGTGAAACCTCGCCGTGCGTGAATCGGCTGATCTGCGTCGTCCGAACGCATGTGAAAACGGGATGACATAGACGGGTACTTCAACATCGGACTCTCGATATGACAGGGATTCGGTTGGCAGGCATCGAGCGAACTCGAACCTTTGGATTCCCTGATGACACGCAACCATCATTCCACCACACAAAACCTCGAATTCGCGATCGCACCGTTTGCAAACCATTCGCTTAAAAATGCGCACACGGCAAAAAAGGCACGAAGTAACGCCCCGTTACGCGACTTAAGCAAGTCTCTAGGTGCCGCAAATCGCCCTCTATAGAACGCAGAATCTTAGTTTTTTGGTTAATTTCTGCGTTTGACTTTTGGGGTACGCGGCCACCACTTGATTTCAAACATTGAGCACGCAACGCAAATTTGCATGAGTGTTTAAAAACATCGCGGCAACGCCCAATTTTCAGGCGACTTGTTGCCACGGATTGGTGGTACTTCTCAAACAGCTTGAATCTGCTCCACCAGCCCGCAATTCATCGGTTTGAGTTTGAGCCGGCAACTCATCCTGTTTGTTCGCTCCATATGTGTCAGCGACAACGAACAACTCAGCAGCAGTTGATTCGAACACCAGTCGATCGAAAGCCACGTCGAACAGACAGCAAACTTCAACCAGCTCGTTCGCATCGAGACGTTCAGGCGGAAGACTGCTAGACTGAGCCGGTTGCATCCCAGTCGTTAAAACGGAGTCCACGGACGTGTTGGTTGTTTCCGAGCTGTCGAAATCGTATCCCACCGCGGGCGAACCGCTGTCCGTCTTGCGAGGCGTCAACCTCGAGCTTTCCCCCGGACAATCTGCCGCGATTGTTGGCCCGAGCGGAAGTGGCAAGACAACGCTGCTTCAAATTCTTGGAACGCTCGACGAACCCGACTCCGGGTCCGTCCAAATCAACGGTCAAGATCCGTTTGCACTCGATGCACGTGAGCGAGCTGCCTATCGAAACCAAACGATCGGTTTCATCTTTCAGGATCACCATTTGTTGCCACAACTGTCGGTGACAGAAAACGTTCTCATCCCCGCGTTGGCAAATGGGAAACCAACGGGCGATGACACGACGCGTGCGGCGGAACTGATCGATGCCGTTGGATTGTCTCACCGAGCCACTCACCTGCCTCGCGAATTGTCGGGCGGGGAACGCGAACGTGTCGCCATCGCCCGAGCCTTGCTGATGCAACCATTCGTTGTGTTGGCGGATGAACCGACTGGCAACCTGGATTCGAAAACCGCGAAGACGATCACGGAATTGTTGCTGCGTTTGCAAGCCGAGCAGAACACGGTGTTGGTGACCGTCACTCACTCGCTGTCGTTGGCCGATGACATGAACGAGCGTTTCGAGTTGGTCGATGGTGCATTGGTACGCCGCGAACGATTCGGCATCACCGCATGACATCGACTCTTTCACCTGAAACACTGCAACAGATCAAACGACTCGATCTGCGCGCTCGCATGGTCGTGCGAGGGTTCTTGCAAGGATTGCACAGCAGTCCGCTACAAGGGTTCTCGGTTCAGTTCAGTGATCACCGTCTGTACAATCGCGGCGACGATCCAAAGCTGATCGATTGGTTGGTGTATGCCAAAACGGACAAGCACTACATCAAACGGTTCGAAGCGGAAACCAACCTGAACGGTTTTCTGTTGATGGATCTATCGAAGTCGATGGGTTTCCGCCAAGGAACCTCGATGACGAAGTTCGAGTACTCGACGTGCTTGGCGGCCGCACTGACATATCTGATGTCTTTGCAAAAAGACCCCGTCGGATTGCTGACCTTTGACGACAAACTGCGAGCGATCTTGCCTGCGCGGAGTCGACGCGGGCATCTGGGAGATGTCTTGGCGGCCCTATCCGGAATGACTCCCGAAGGCACCACGGAACTGCCGCGATGCTTGGTTCAGGTCGCCGCGATGTTGAAACAACACAGCCTTGTGATGTTGTTCTCTGATTTGCTGGGCGATCCGGAAGAAACGCTCGCGGCGCTCGCTCGTTTGCGGCACGGCGGTCATGACGTGATCGTCTTTCATGTCCTCGACGACGCCGAGGTTCGTTTTCCATACGACGGTCCCGTCGAATTTGAAGATCCCGAATCAGGCGAACTGGTCACGGTCGATGCGACCGGATTCCGAGCCGAGTACCTCGATCAAATCGCCGCTTTTCGCGAAACGTATTCCCAAGGCTGTTCCGCTTTGCGAATCGATTACGTGCCGTTGGACACCAGCATGCCGTTTGACCGTGCACTGACCGAGTACCTGCAGCAACGCCAAGCAAGGTTCTAGGCAGTCGGATCCGCACCGGCATAAACCTTGCCATCGGCGCCATCCCAACTGTACGCAACACCAGAGCGATTCCACGCACCTGTTGCGAACAATGGATCGATTGTGCCGGGTGGCAAACCGCGACAGCGATTTTTTTCGGGAGCGTTTAACCGACCCTCACCATCCAAGGGCTACTGTTGACTGGGCATTGTCTCAATATGCGTGAGCGGCCGGGCGATCGCTATCCGTCTCACATCACACACTCTTCCCAATCAATCTCGAGACAACGCCCCGGTCTCACGCTTTCTCCTTTCCGGCCCCGCGAGTCATGTCATCACTGGACGTCACATTCGATATCCTCACGACACACTCATCGCCCAGCGCTGGCGAAGTGCTGCAATTTGGTGCGACAAGTGATGACCAATCCACGCGTCAAAATTGCTTGCGAGCAATGGCGCACCGCAAAGACGTGAAATCGCTGAACTGGTTGATTAATCGCTTTGAGAAATACCACGACGATCTGCTTTCGGCGCTCACGACCAAGTCCGGCGAACTCGATGCAGGCTACTTGGGCACGGCGGTCACAAAACAACTGGCCAAAGACGGATGGAATCAAGCGATCGGATTGCGACTGATCGACTTGGTGGATTGCCTCAATCAAACCGCTTCGTTGGCAAGACTGATCAACCTCGCACAAAACCACGAAGACTCGCTCATCCGAGCGGCCTCGGGCGAAGTGACCCTGGCACTTGCCAGCCCGCTGTCCAAAGCGGTCCGACACCGTGGCGACGGAGAACGGATCAATCCGGAATTAGAACGATTTCGGCAATCCATCGCAGAACTGCTGGGCGAAGCGGTCGAGCGATACAACACTCATCGAAACACCGATCTATTGGATGCGTTTCTGGTCATCTCGGATTGGAACGATGCACTGTTCCAACGTTTGATGAGTGACGAATCACCGACCCAAGAAACGCTACTTCGTCGCATGCGTACTAGCGAACATCAATCTGTGCTGCAACTACTGGCAGGTTTCATTCGGCGGCGCAAAATCCCCGGACCGGTGATCGGTTTGTTGCTGCGCCGTCACGATGCCAAGTTTTGCGAAACTCTTCTGGAAACCATTGGCGACAATCCGACTCCGGTCACCGCGATCAATTTACGCGAATACGGCCTGCCGGACTGCTTGCGTGGCGGTGAGTCATTCATGCGTTCGCTCGGAAGCGATCGCGACGGCGCAATGTGCAACGCCTACTCCATCGCGATGCCCCACGAACCAGAATCCATTCACTTGGTGATCGCGATGCTGGAACGAGGCGGCCCCTCCGCCATCCGCACCGCCGAACTTTGCCTCAAACGCATCGAAGCACCTGAATTGGCAGACTGGATTTCTGTGCTGCAAGATTCGCTCGAAAAACAGGTTGCATTGGATGCCGAGAAAGACGGTTCCGGCACGACTGAGCAAACTCTAGATTGCGATCGGACCATTCGGCTTCTAGACGAATTGATCGCACTTTCCGACAGCGAATCAAAACCGCTTGCTGCCGCCGCTCAATCTTTGCTCGCTCATTTGAACACTGCCGAAGTTCTTCCGATCTTCGGAGAATTATCACCGGAAGTCGGAAAGCAACTTGGGCGTATTCTGATGCAGACAGATTCCGGCACCCTCGACATGGTCCGGCAGGGATTGCGACACGCAGTCATGCAAAACCGACTCGATGCCATCGCATTCGCTGAGTCACTGGGGCTTATTGATCTGATGATCGATCCCCTTCGGCAAATCGCGAAGACCGATCACCAACTGGCAAAACTGAGAACCGCTCAGGCGTTAGCGCACGGTACCGGATCCCAATCCGAAGCGGTGCTACGAGATCTTTGCAGCCTTCCCGATGGATCGCTGCGAGACGCCGCAGTCGTTTCCATGGCAGAACGAGGCTTGACGGTATGAGTTCACCATCCAACGTCGTTTTCATGCAACCCCTTCAGATTCTTTCAGATTTTGACACGGCTCATTCAATGCCGTTGATGAACGTCACCCGCATGACGGACTTGGCTCCACAATACCAAGCCGTCACAGAAGACTCATCGCTCCCGATCGCTCTGATTGCCGGAATCGTGCTCGTCTTGGCTGCGATCGCAGGTGGCATGATTTGGTACTATCGAACACGCGAACCCGAAGTCCCAACCAGCGACGCGGTCACGATGGATCTTTGTCGAGCTCACGGCTTGTCGATCTATCATCGCGGTTTGATCGATCGCCTAGCCGTCGCCGCCGAACTACCTCACACGGCCGAGATGTTTTTGTCGCCAGCGCATTTTGATGCCGCGATCGAAAAAGCGAAGAATGCGGTCAGACTGCGTCGGCATCATCATGCATGGTTGGGCGAGATTCGTCGAACGCTATTCGACGCTTGAAAAGCAACGCGAAGTCAATCTGTTCGGCTGAGTCACTCGGCCGATGAATAAGCGAGCTGAATCGCCTCAAACCCCGGCAACTTCGCAAGCCTTGTAGACCACCTTCGCCTGGCGAAATCCAATTCGCTCGTACAGCCGAACCGCATGAGTATTCGCGGTGGTCACTTCCAAATGCATTCGTTCCAGCCCCGCGGATTTGAATCCCGCTGCGGATCGCATCATCAGCATCCGCCCAAGTCCGTTGCCGCGATGTTCTGGGACGACGCCTAGATTCTGCACCGCACCCCACTCGTCTAGATTCAAACCTTGGATCGTGCCAACGGGAATGGGGCGGCCCCCCGGACGATCGCGATAGCGGATCAACCAAGTCGCCTCTGGCACAAATGCGGCACGACTGGTGATCTCTCGCATCAAACGCAGACAACCATCGCGGCGGCCCAAACACGGGAACACATCCGCGTCCATCTCGCTGCGAAACGATTGAAATTTCGCGGCCGCATGTTCACGCACCAATCCCTCATCGAACGCCACCCACTCGTATCCGCGAGCGGCCATATCGGGTGCGTCCCAAGATCCGCTCCAATCGCGCAGGTTCATCTCCATGCGATAGCGGCGAAAGTAAGTCATGCCCACTCGGGTTGCCCCCTTTCCAGGATCACGGTCTCTTGTGAACAATCCAGTTTACCACATCAGCTGACTTTCGAGATGCATCCTGACACGCGATCCCAGCCCTTTGCCCCTTTGTTCGACGACGTGATCGTTCTGACCGGCCCGACCGCTTCGGGCAAAACGGAACTGGCTCTGCGGGTCGCGGAAACTCTGGCGGCCAGAACAAATGGCCGACAAGAAGTCGAAATCCTTTCTCTCGATGCCATCGCAGTCTACCGCGAAATGGACATCGGCTCGGCCAAACCCACCTCCGACCAACTGGCCCGAGCCCCCCATCACTTGATCGATTTGGTCGATCCTTGGCAAGAATTCAGCGTCGCGGAGTACCTGCATTCCGCTCACGCCTGCGTCCAAGACATCCTCGACCGAGGCAAACTTCCGATGTTTGTCGGTGGCACACCGATGTATTTAAAAGGCGTCTTGCGTGGTTTTGATGCTGGTCCGCCCGCCGACGAAGCATTTCGAAACGCTGTCGAAGAAGACCTGAATCAACATGGCATTGGCGCACTTCGAGAACGTTTAGAACAAGTCGACCCGCTATCGGCCGCCAAGATTGATCCGGGTGATTCGCGTCGGATGATTCGCGCCCTCGAATTCGCTCGAGCGACCGGGACGCCGATTAGCCACCGACAACTGCAATTCGATGCCGCTCGATCCAGCCGCGAAGGACTCGTCTTTGCACTCCGCGTTCCTCGACCGGTTCTCCATCAACGAATCGAAAAACGCGTCGAAGAGATGTTCGACGAAGGCTTGGTCGCCGAAGTGCAAGGTTTGTTGGAGCTCGAACGACCGCTTTCCAAGACATCACGCCAAGCGGTTGGCTACCGTGAGATCATCGAAGCAATCGCGGCGGGTGACGCACCTGAAACCGCCGCTGAACAAGTCGTCTTCCACACCCGGCGTTTGGCTCGACGACAAGAAACCTGGCTGCGATCGTTCTCCGAAATTCGCGGTCTCGGGTCATTTGAGTCGGACTCGGCACCGGACATTGATCAATGCGTCGATTCGATGGTCGAAACCATCTTGTCATTCGATCGAGGGAACTGATTCGAGCGAACTGGGTTCGCTGACTCGGATCCAATCTTCGTCGCTTTCAAAGTGCTCGCGAGAAAAATACATCGCTCTGTTGGTTGGCAGGTGCCAAACCAGTGTCTCGCCAATCCATTCGGTTCTTTGGCACTCATTGCGAAATAAGCGTACACCGTTCGTTTCAGTGACACTGACCACTTCTTCAGGGCTGATCCATCCATGCTGATGCCATGTGGTGTCCTGAGTTGGAATCGCCATCCATCGCCAACTGTTGTAAAAGTATCGCACGGTACTGATAGCCAAAATCAGAGCTCCCAAGGCGATGAACCAGTGTCCGAAATGCCAAGCCAGCAACGCCGCGACCCCGTAAACGACGATCATGCCACCGTTTCGATACATGATTTTCCGCACCGCCGCGTGGTCCACCGGCACATGTAACGTGACTTGTCCGTCGAAGGAAATCGCCGACTCAGGACGCTTGCCCAACTGCTGGCAATTTCGTTCCATGACCGCATCGCGATCGAATGGCTTCGCATCGGGTTGTTGCCAGATCGCTTGCAGTTCTTTCCAAACCGTCTCGTCGAATCGTTCGAACAATCGCTTGGCAAGATAGAGCTGAACGTAGGGTCCTTCTAACAATGGAACTCGAATGCCATGTTTGGTTGTCTCGGCTCGCTGGCAATAGTCCCCATTCAGAAAATGGGTCCGTTCACCATCGTTGAACAGTAAACCCGACGGCACAAACCGGCCGACCGCACGCCCCACTAAGTCAGGCCGCTGCTTCAACGCCCGCCGTGTTCGTCTAGACGGTGCAACGTATTGAGTTGCAACCGCAAACCCAATGGCGACGAAGACGCCGATCAAGATTCCGAAAACGGTTTCGGAATCCACGCCACTGAAGAACATGTTGGTCGTCGCCACCACGATTCCGATCGCAAACGCGGGAATGATCATTCCCCACATCAACACCGCCAACAGAATCCACAACCCACGTTCTGGGATCAACATCCGAATGTCGACTTCGGTGATCTCGCCATCAAACGCAAGAACCGTACCGATTTGATCGGAGCTGGCAGCGGGCTCCGGTTCCGATCCGCTCGGTCGCATCGAAGTCGCGTACGGATTCACCGACGCTCGTTCTATGTCGGTTCTCGACGTTGGCTTGGCATCACTGTCCTCATCCGTCATTCCGGCGGACGCCAACCGTAGGCTTCCGCCAATCCGCCACACACAATTTCACGAAGCTTGCCCAATCGAACTGGCTTACGAAGAATTTTGTAGGCTCGCATCCGAGCCGCTTCTCGCTCGATCGCTTCGTCCATCAAGGCGCTCATCAGGACGTACGGCATCGCGTTGGGACGTTGTGACAAAATTCGCATCACATCGAGCCCCGTCACTCGCGGCATGTGCACGTCCAGCAGCACCATGTGAATGGCGGTCCTCTCAATGACGCGAAGAGCCTCGTCGCCGTCAGCGGCCTGCTGCGTTTGCACGCCACCGCGCACGAGAGCCTCGCAAACCACGCCGCGAAAATCGGCGTCGTCGTCGGTTACCAAGACTGTTGGGATCATGCCAGCGTCGACCATGGCTCATCCACACCCCCGCAAACAGAAAAAGAATTTGTTCACTGTCAATTGTGAATCCATCCATTATACGTCACGAGCTCGTTGTTGGGTTGGTCTCCTGCCAACAGAGTTTTCAGCAGGATCCACCCACCCGGTCCAACCGATTCTTCTCAACCGGCAACTGCGGCCGTCGCGGGACCACCAAACCACCACGCCATACGCGTTTCCCGGCTATCATGGGCGCATCGCGTCACGGTTTCGACCGCCTCGCGACCTCGTCCATCGGAGTCATCCGTCACCGGAGCGTTTGCCCTTGAATTCCAAAGCGACCCCGCCCGCTGCTTCTCGCGGCAACGCAACCCCGCCACCGCCTGCTCCCGCGTCCAAGTCCGCAAACGGTGCCCCCGTCGATGTCTCCGCGGTTGCGGAACTTTCCAAACGCGTCATCGGCAACGTCGAAAATGCGATCGTGGGCAAACGCAAACAGCTCGTCCTTTCGATGGTCGCTTGGCTCAGCGGAGGACACATTCTCCTCGAAGACGTTCCCGGTGTGGCGAAAACGATGCTCGCCCGAGCCCTCGCGAAAAGTCTTGGTTGCCACTTCAAACGAGTCCAGTGCACACCCGATTTGTTACCCACCGATGTCACCGGGACATCGATCTTCAACCAAAAGAACTCTGAGTTCGAATTCCGTCCCGGCCCAGTGTTCACGCAAATCCTGCTCGCCGACGAAATCAACCGAGCCACTCCGCGAACGCAAGCGTCGTTGCTGGAAGCCATGGCGGAAGCCCGTGTCACGGTCGACGGAAAATCCTACACGTTGAATCCTCCCTTCCTCGTCATCGCAACTCAAAACCCGGTCGATCACGAAGGCACCTTCCCGCTGCCCGAAGCCCAACTCGACCGTTTCCTGATGCGGTTCTCGCTTGGATACCCGTCCATCGAAGAAGAGCTGCGGATGCTGGACCTGCTCCAGTTCAAACATCCGGTTGATTCGATGACCGCCGTCGCCACCGCCGAACAATTGGTCGCGGCTCAACAAGCGATTCGGTCCGTTCACGTCGATCCGCGAGTTCGCCACTACTTGCTTCAAATCGTTCACCAAACTCGGCACAACGAAAACTTGGCTCTCGGAGGCAGCCCCCGTGCAACGATCGCCTTGTTCCGATGCAGCCAAGCGATGGCAGCAATTCGCGGCCGAACCTTCGTGACTCCCGACGACGTCAAGAAAATCATCGCGCCCGTCATGAACCACCGATTGATCCTGCGCCCCGAGAGCAGGCTGCGGAAACTAACCACGGAAAAGGTCCTGGAAGAAATCCTCAGCGAAATCGCGGTGCCCACGATCTCATCATGACGGACAAAGGCAACGCAGCGGAATCGCGATCCGATCCGCCCGCTCCATCGCGTTGGCTGACGATCATCGTTGTATGCGCAATCGTTGTTTTCTTAGGAATGGTCGCCGGTGCAGGATTGTGGATGACCGCCGCGATCACCGTGGCCTCCGTCGTCGCAATCGGCAACTGGGTCGCAACCCAGTGGTCCGCCGGAGTCGTTGCCGTCCGTTTGGACTCTCCCGAAGAAGGCCGCGATCTCGAGGTCGTGATTGGATCGCTGGTTCCCGTCACCGTCGAAGTCACCAACCAAGGCAAATTGCCAGTCGCTTGGGTCCTCGCCGAAGACTTGATCCCTCGCGGCGCCACACAACAAGCCCGCCAGGCCGACGGCATGGCAATCGATCCACGCACCACGCCGCTCCCCATCGAGGGCGCCCGCTTGGCCGTCATGGCGTTGCTACCCGGCCAATCCAAACGCATCGAGTACTCGGTGCGTTGTCTCCGGCGAGGCTATTTCCAGATCGGTCCGACGGTGTTGGAAACCGGAGACCCCGTCGGGATGTTTCGACGTTATCGGTTGGGTGCACGCCCGATGTTTGTGACCGTCCTGCCAAAGGTCCAATTGCTATCGACCTATGAAATCGGCTCGCGTCGGCCGATCGGCGAAATCAAAATTCGTGCGTCTTCGATGACCGATCCGACGCGTCTGCGAGGCATCCGGCAATGGCAGATCGGTGATCCACTTCGCAGCGTTCATTGGGCCGCGACTGCGCGAACCGGAACCTTGCACAGCAAAGTCTACGAGCCATCTTCCGTCGCCGGCGCGACAATCATTCTGGACTTGCACGTCGACACCAATCCGGACCAGCACGAACCACTCCGCACGGATCTGACGATAACCGCGGCAGCATCCATCGCGGCGGCACTGCATGACGCGGGCGAGCCCTTTGGCTTGGCCACCAATGGCCGCGACGCCGCCGACCGAATTCGCACCGAAGGTTTTCGCGGTGATCACCGAGTGCGTGATGCTTCCGTCAAAGCGGCTTCGCTCAAACAACTCAACGAACGACTGCGACCGGTTCTCGTCAACGTCGATCGTGGACCGGTGCACCTGAAAGAAATGTTCCGCACGCTGGCTCGTCTCGAGCGAACCGATGGCCTGACGCTGGCCGAATTCCTCGTCGAAACCGAATCGCAACTTTCCAGCGAAACAACCATGTTGGTGATGCTACAACAAGCCACCGAAGCCGACATCGCCGCGCTCGTCGGACTTTCGCGTCGCGGATGGGCCATCGCCGTTGTCATCAACACGCTCGATATCGATCGCTACTCACGTATGGCGGGCCCGCTGCTCGCCGAACGCATTCACGTTAGCCACTTGCAAACCGAAGACAGCATCATGGATGTTTGCCGAGCCCAGATGGCTCGTTGATGGCTGACTTTGTCTCGATCGAAATCACTTGCAAGCAATTCAATAGCTCTTTCAGAGATGACCCGTAGCGGAAATCATCAAGACTGATGGAAGTCGTGGAGAAAGATCGAAATTCCTGACGAATTTCGCGACGGTCAGTACGGCGATGCCGAAGATTTTCACCGCTATCGAGCCTTCCCGCCGCTCGACGCCTTCTTTTTCATTGCATTCCTTCGCTGTGTGCGATCACTGTATGTAGCTGATGTATTCACGAGTCAGCGAGAAAGCTCATCGTCACGACTCACTGCAAATACTGGTGCACGCAGGTGATCGCCAACGCCCCGTCACCTACCGCGAAAGCACACCGCTTGGTCGTCCCGCTGCGAACATCACCGCAAGCAAACACGCCCGGACTGGTTGTTTCCAGCTCACACGGCGTGCGTCCCTCGGGAAGTTTTTCGTGATGATGGATCATCGGCCCCGTCATCACAAAACCGCGGTCATCGAGCGCCACCGAATCCGGCAACCATTCCGTGTGAGGCTTTGCACCGACAAAGATGAACGCGGAGGGGCAATCCAACATCTCGCGTTCTTCGGTTTGGTTGTTTCGAATTTCAACTCGTTCCAAATGCTTGTCACCCGCCATCTCGCAAAGCTCGGTGTGACACATCACTTCGATGTTCGACTGCTTTTCAATTCGGTCCGCCAGATAACTGGACATGCCTTTGCGAAGATCGTTCCCACGAAGTAACAAACGGACATCGGCGGCATGCTGCGACAAGAACATTGCGGCCTGGCCGGCAGAATTCCCGCCACCCACCACGACCGCGGTCGATTCCCGGCACAATCTCGCCTCCACGGATGTGGCGGAGTAGTAAACGCCCATGCCTTCAAAGCGTTCGCAAGCATCCAGCGGCAACCGTTGGTACGACGCCCCGGTCGCAATCAACACGGTGCGTGTTCGAACCTTTTGGCCAGTGCAAAAGCTGACGACGTGAACACCACTGTCGTCTTGCACGATCGACGCGACCGAAACCGGCGCGGTGAACTGTGCTCCAAACTTCAAAGCCTGCAAATAGCCGCGATTGGCCAAATCCGCACCGGTCAAA
>NZ_ANMO01000079.1 GCF_000338295.1 Rhodopirellula europaea 6C | reverse complement strand
CACAGTTTTCGCCACAGCTTTGCGACGCACTTGATCGAATCCGGCACCGACATTCGGTTCATCCAAAAGTTGCTTGGGCACACCAATCTGGAAACCACCTCGCTGTACACCAAGGTCGCTCAGATGAAGGCGACCGCGGTCGCCAGCCCACTGGATCGGTTGGGGAATGAATCGGGGCCGTCGGTCGAATCTCCGATTCGGAAGCCGGCACCCCGGCCCTCCGTGGGCCGGATGCGGCTCGAAGTGGATCCGCAACCCGATTCAAGCGGCGCGTATGCGGTGACGTTGGGCGTTTGGCAAGAAGGTCAATTGCTTCCGTTGCCGGGAATGCGAGCGACGATGCCGCGCCGGGATTGGGTTTCTTTGCAAATCCCACTGCAAGACATCTGGGAACCAACGTTGTGTTGCCTCCCCGCGGAACAACGTGAGCGATTGGAGGAGTCGCCCGAGTTCTTCTCGCAGGTGCAGCGAGAGGTTGCCAAGCGAATCCTGCGAATCAGGGACGCAGAACATTCTCAGGCGATCAAGACCTAGCTCATTCGCAACTGCGAGTTGAATTCTG
>NZ_ANMO01000078.1 GCF_000338295.1 Rhodopirellula europaea 6C | reverse complement strand
CTCCGCAGGACGTTCGTCCTGTCTGCCAGCGGGGAAGGTGTGTTTGCAACCTGAATTCAGGGTGAAAAACACCGTCTTTTGCACCCGTGCCTCGGAAGCGGCAAACGCAAACCCGCGTCACGGAACCCTCGCCCGGTCGCCCAATTGCTGCAGACCGAGCCCCCTTCAGCTAAAATCAACACCCATTCTCCCCCATTTCCAAGCATGTACGACACCCTGTCGTCCAGAACCCCGTTGTCCGCACCTAGTCAAACCATTGGCCACAATTGTCGTACTTGAGGATGACGCTCGCCGTTCAAACGAGATGCGTCGCGTTATCGCGGATTCAACCCTGCCGTTTGACGTGCGGTTCTTCGACAACGCCCACGAACTGCTTCGATGGTTCCCCGGCAACATTGATAGCGTGGTAGCTGTGTCCCTCGACTGCGATCTTGACACAACCACCGCACGTGATTCCATGGACGCTGGATCGGGCGATGACGTCGCCAACTTTCTCGCCCCGCTGACGCCGCATTTCCCCATCGTGATTCACAGCTCAAACGCGATGCGAGCCCCGGCAATGCACATGACTCTTGCGCTCGCCGGTTGGCCAAATCTTTCATTGTCGCCGTACACTGACGCAGACTCGTGGCTTGCGGGGGTTTTACAAATGGTGGCTGACAACGCAGCGTAGCGGGCGGACAACATGGTTTTTACGCTAGGCCTGCGGCACACCTTCGCTCTTTGGCAACGATCGGTGGCCTTGGTATAATTTCTCGTAGTTCAGGCATCGTCCGCTTCGTTCAGGGCGGTGTCGTAAAAACCTTCCGTTGGCGGACACAGAGCGTATGAGGATTGCCGCCACCATCGCCGCGACACTTTTGCTGA
>NZ_ANMO01000077.1 GCF_000338295.1 Rhodopirellula europaea 6C | reverse complement strand
TCATGGGGGAACGGACCTGCCAGAACAATCCGAATAAGTCACCCAGACCCGTCGCGAAGCCAGATTTTCATACGGTGCGGGAAGTGGTGCCTTGGGAAGTCGACGAGCAGAAGAAATAGTGGAACCCTGGCTGAACCAGCCGTTATCAACGAAACAAACACAATTGGAACGCAATGAGCAACGAACCCAAGTCGAAACGCGGTGGATCGTCCGAGAATCGAGGCGGAGGAAATGTTTGGTTGGTTTTGCTGGCGGTCACCGGCGCAGTTGTGCTGAGTGCGTTCCTATTCAGCGACAATCGCCGACGTCTGGCCTACCCGCATCTGAAAGAATTGTTGGCGATGTCGGCCGAACGCCAGGCGGCGATCGAGGCCCAGCAATCTGCTTCGGATGCCGAAGACGCTGCTGCGGACGGCGAATCGAGTTCTGCGCAGGCATCCGGCGGATCGGGATCCTCGGCAACACCGGGCTCCACAGCAACACTGATCAGCGGTGATCCGGCCAACGAGATTCCTGTGCCGAAGATTGTGGTTCCCAGCAGCACGAAGGAAGACGTTTGGCATGAATTCAGCCGGCTCGACAACATCTTCGTCGCGGACGATCGAATCACCGGGAAGGTCTACTTCAAGTCGTATGTGAAGAATCATCCGAGTGAGAAGGAACCCGCTGAGGAGGTCAGCTTCCTGACCATTCGTGGCTATCCCAATGATCTAATCGCTGCGGAGTTGGAAGAATTGCTCGTGCAATCGGGCGTCAAATGGGACAACGATCGCCCCAGCCGATTCCTCGAAAATCATTGGCCTGAGTTGTTGATGATTGGGGTTTTGGTCGCGCTCGGCATCGTGATGCTCAAGCGAATGGGCGGGGTTGGTTCGCCAATGTCGTTCTCGCGAAGCCGTGGAAAACTTTACAGCGAAGATGACCTGCCGACCACGTTCGAAGATGTGGCCGGCATCGAAGAAGCCGTCGATGAAGTTCGCGAAGTCGTGGACTTTTTGAAAAACAGCGACAAGTATCAAAGCTTGGGTGGCCGCATTCCCAAAGGTGTCTTGTTGGTCGGACCTCCCGGCACCGGGAAAACGTTGCTAGCCAAAGCGATCGCGGGAGAAGCCGGGGTTCCGTTCTTCAGCCTGTCAGGCAGTGACTTTGTCGAGATGTTCGTCGGCGTCGGTGCCGCTCGGGTTCGCGACATGTTCACCCAAGCGGTCAATCGGGCACCCTGCATCATCTTCATCGACGAATTGGATGCACTCGGCAAAAGTCGAAGCGGCAGCGTTGTCGGTGGACACGATGAACGCGAGCAAACATTGAACGCGTTGTTGGTTGAAATGGACGGTTTTGATTCCAATTCGGGTGTCATTGTTGTCGCGGCAACCAACCGTCCCGAAACCCTCGACCCAGCGTTGCTGCGTCCAGGCCGCTTTGACCGCCATGTCTTGGTCGATCGTCCCGATGTCGCCGGACGCGAAGAAATCCTGGCGGTGCACGTGAAGAACGTCAAACTTGACGAGACCGTTGAGCTGAAAGGCATCGCATCAATCACCAGCGGTTTCGTGGGAGCGGACTTGGCCAACTTGGTGAACGAAGCCGCTTTGCTGGCCGCTCGAAACGGCAAACCCGCTGTGGCGATGGAAGAATTCAACGAAGCCGTTGAACGTGTCACCGCTGGGTTGGAAAAGAAAAAACGGGTGATGAACGAGGACGAAAAAATTCGCGTCGCTTATCACGAGTCCGGGCACGCGCTGGTCGCGGCGGCACTGCCCAACACGGATCCAGTGCACAAGGTCAGCATCATTCCTCGAGGATTGGCGGCGCTCGGCTACATGATGCAGCGTCCCGAATCGGAGCGTTTCTTGATGACCAAGAGCGAACTGGAGAGCCAGATGAAAGTCATGTTGGCCGGTACGTTGGCGGAGGAAATGATTTTCCAAGACATTAGCACCGGGGCACAAAACGACCTGGAACGCTGTACCGAAACGGCTCGCAGCATGGTGATGGACTACGGAATGAGCCGTCTGGGGCGAATTAATCTTCGCCGCAACACACGCAGTCCATTCCTCGCTGGATCTGGTGGTGGCGAATATCAGATCATGCACAGCGATGAGATGGCGAAGATGATTGACAAAGAAGTTTCACGCATTGTCGATGACATGCTGGTGCAGACTCGCGAAATTTTGGAGCAGCGCCGTGATGTCTTGGAGGCGGTCACGCAGCGGTTGTTGGAGGTCGAAGCGATCGACAGTGAAGAGCTGATGCGGTTGATTCAAGAAAACAATCGCGGCCCGTGGTTGGTGCCTGGAACGGTCACGGAAAAACCAAAAGCCAAAATTGTGCCGCGAGAAGAAACGGAATCTCAGCAGTCAAATCGCTCGTGATTCCGTGCGATTTTCGCTCTTTCGAGGGTTGTCTTTGACCTCCGATGCAGTGAGCTCGATTGCGATTCCGGTCTTTCGAAAAAGATCGCAGATTTGTTAAAGCCCGATGCGGCAAGCGACGACATGCGTCCGCCTTGCCGTTTTTCATAAGCAGATGACACGCAATCGGGCGTTCCAAGATGCGATTCAATTGGATGGCGAAGAAAACTATCGGGCGGACCTGTGCCGGCCTTTCGGCGGTCACCGCGCTCGGTCTGTTGACCGGTTGCCAGCAAACCAACGGGACCACCGGTGCCCCGATCAGCATGCTTCAGCCCGGCCAAGCTCCGGTTCAGAACCCGACGTTGCCAACGCTCGGCCCGTTCGGTGCCTCCGCGCGTGTTCCACCTCCCGCGACGGGATCGTATGGCCAGGTCAGCGGAACTCCCGCGGCCGCTGCCAACTACGCACCTTCGGGGACTTACAACACAACACCCGGCAGCGTGATTCCAATGAGTCACAACTCCGCCGACTCGATTGGGTCTGGTATCGCGCAAGCGGGCGGAACGATGCCTGGTTCGATGACCCCCGCCGCTCAAAACGCGAGCCAACAGTGGGTGGAGACCAACGCAGTTCAACCGAACCCAATGATGCCCACGCAGTCGGATGCATCCAGTGGTGTTCGCAGCGGCGGCATGCCGGTGATCGATTTGACGGGTGCTCCACCGCCACCGGGTTATGTTCCACAGGCAGCAAACTCGTACCCGAATTCGTATCCGTCAGCGAACATGATGGGAGCGAACAACATCGCGCCGCAAATGAACGTTGGTTCGATCTCTCTGCCCGGACAATTGCCCGTCAGCCAACTGGTGCCATCGGCTCCGCCTGCCGTGCAATCGTTGCAGTGGAACACCGCGTCGGCACCGGTCCAGTCGCCTCAGGATTCATTCCAAGGCAACGCCGCGGTTCAGAGCAACGGCGGGATGAACTCGGCCACGTCAGTTCAAGCGGCCGCGAATCAGCCAAGTTTCTCCACAGCTGATCGCCCAGTTCAGTGGCGAGCACCAAACCGCTGAAGTCAACTCGACTGACAACGGTCCGCTGAATCAAACCTGCTCCGAAGCGTTTATGCCGCGTCGATTGCTTTTCGCAATGAGCGGCAGAATTCACCGGCCTCTTCCGCAGCCGTTTTGACCGGATCGGCTCCTGAACTTTTGGCCTTGGCAACTGCATCGGCGACACGCCGGACGATGGCGGAGCCAACAATCAGGCCGTCAGAAACAGGTGCGAGTTGTGCGGCCGTTTCCGGACCGCTGATTCCAAAGCCAATGCAAATTGGCAACTCGG
>NZ_ANMO01000076.1 GCF_000338295.1 Rhodopirellula europaea 6C | reverse complement strand
GAACTTGCAACAGGATCGCCAAAAGAAAGATCGTGAAAACACGAATTGGTTCGACGTTAGTGTTCATGATTCTTGAGTCGGGTAACGGCAGGGTTCAGCGGGGCCGCGCGAACGACTCTCCACTTCAAAAACATCAAGTCGCGGACTCCGTTGCAACCCATGGTTCGTCGCATGTTCTGGCCTCGGACGTACCCAATAGTGTAATGAAGTCACGCATGCGGAGCCAACGCTTCCAGTATGAACCAAGTCCCATGCCAACCTCCACGTTCAAATGCACCCGAAACAGATTGTTTGATGACTTGGTCATTGCTCGTATAGATTCGGACCTTGGCATCGGCATGTATCACTGATTCGTTGTCCGCTCCGACCAAGTCACCCAAGTCGACGTAGGCATCCGCCTTCGTATTCGTCGTTCCTGAAAAATAGGTTTGGAATGGTGCGGTGATTGATTCCCCATTGCTAAGCAGTCGCGTCGGTTTTCCGTCGATAGTCACCACGATTTCGTCAACAATTAGCTTACGACAGTCGATCGCATTGTCTGCATA
>NZ_ANMO01000075.1 GCF_000338295.1 Rhodopirellula europaea 6C | reverse complement strand
GGCTCCCACGTCGAACCCACGATGAATGGTCAATGGACCGCCGATCTCTCACCTGTCGGTGGTCCCGTGCTTGGCCCTTTCGCTCTCCGCTCGGAAGCGATTGAGGCCGAGATCGAATGGCTCCATTGTCACTGGCTTTTAACCGGCAGTGATTCACTTTCCTGAAACCAAACTCTCTGACACCAAGAAGGACACGGACATGACGACACGAATGACGGTGAGCTTGACTCGCCACGACGGGCAGGATGGTGATGGCAATTCTGTCGCGACCTGCCAGATGGAAATCGACATCGACGATGAAGTGAACGCGGATGCCGGGCGGCTCTCGGATCGCCTGCACCAAGCCTTCGCGGTGTGTCGCCGGCAAGTTGACCGGGAGCTTGCAAGCAGACCGGGTGACATTGTCGAAAACAGGCATTCCAAGAGCCACGCACGATCGGGGCCGGATCCGCGTCCGGCAACGGAAGCTCAGGTGCGAGCGATCCATGCGATCGCGTCGAAGACCAACACGCGACTGGCTTCTCACTTGGACGAGGTCTACGGCGTCTCCTCGCCGCAGCATCTGACACTGAAGCAAGCTAGCGAACTGATCGGCAAG
>NZ_ANMO01000074.1 GCF_000338295.1 Rhodopirellula europaea 6C | reverse complement strand
TTCAGCGAGAATTCCGGGGAGGGTAGTGCGCGTCATATCCCGTGCTCGGCCCTCACCCTCGCGTGCGCCGTGTGTAAATCTGCCGAAAAGCGGCATCAAAAGACTGCACGACCTCCTACGACGGAGGCTGCTCGCTGTCGTAGGGAACCTTCGCGTTGTGCAATTCCGCCAACGCATTTGCCGCCGCTCGTTGCTCGGCGTCCTTTTTGTTATTCCCCCAAGCGGGAGCAAAACGGCGATCGTCGACCATCGCTCCCATCAAGAACATCTTGCGATGGTCCGGCCCGGTTTCACGAATCAACTTGTAGACCGGAGTCGCTGACAATTCACGTTGAGCAAATTGCTGGAGGACCGATTTGTGATTCCCCGATCCTTGTGTGTCGACGGCCAAGTTGACCTCTTCGGCCAACCACTGTTTCAATCGATCACGAACGATCTCGGGCCCACCGTCGATGTACAACGCCGCGATGACGGCTTCGAAAACATCGCTGACCAATGACTTGGGGTAACTCCGATTGCGAGTCACACCTCGGCCGACGATCAAACATTGATCGAGCCCAAGCTTGCAGGCGACCTTACCACACGAACGACGACTAACGACGGCCGATTTGATCTTTGTCAGATCGCCTTCGCTGTATTCTGGGTACTCGTTGAACAACCATTCGCAAACGGTCAGCCCCAATACCGAATCGCCCAAAAATTCCAAACGTTCGTTGCTGGCCAATCGATGCGAAGCACCGGATGCATGCGTGAGAGCCGACCGCAACAGATCCAAATCCTGAAATTCGTAACCCAGAATTTCTTGGCAACGCTGGATCTTTGCGACCGCGTCGGCGTAGGGCTCGTCGTCGGAAGCATCGACCAATCGAATCGCTTGCAAACCGTCCTCCGGATTGGACGACGAAGTCTCCATATCGATCGAGTCCGCCTCGTTGGATGGCATCGCCGATGACGAGAGCGATTCTCGTGACGGATCACGAGAAGATTTCGGGGACTGGGCTGACACGCGCAGGGAGACCTCATGGATTGGGATGGGAAGAAACGACAGGAGTGTCAAATCTTCAGTCCCGCGCCGGTGACCGAAACAAAGGGCTGTCTCGGCCACCGGTGAGCGACTGGTGGGAGGAAATGGATCCATTGGAGCGATCACATCTCCTTCGCCGGACGGCAATTCTATCTAGAGAAAGGCCATTTTGGCAACGAGAATGCTCGGTTGCATCAAACTAAGTTTCGATTGAACGTCGCAAGTCCGCCGGGCTGGGTCCAGAAACCACCGACGCCAACATGTATAACGAAGTGCCCCACACCTTTTCGCGAAACGATCCCAGTCACAACCTCCGGAAGCAAATGATGACGCGAAGGAACACGATTAGCATGTTTGGGAACCGCCTCACGCAAACGATTCGCCAGCTTGGCTCACTCAGTCGCGTGGGAATCGCGTTGCTCGGAATTGGGTTCGCGGCACACGGTTTTCATGCCGAGGAAGTTCACGCCGAGGAGCGAGCTTCGGGCTCCGATGCTGCCTCGGAAACAGAATCCGCTTCGGACCCAAACGCGGCATTGTTGGTCGCGGATTCAATCGCGAAAGACCTTCGTTACCTCACCAGCGAAGAACTGGCCGGCCGCAGTGCGGTGGGGCCAGAAATCCTGAAAGCAGCGGAATACATCGCGGATCGTTACCGCGAAATGGGTTTGGAAACCCGTCTGTATGGCGATTCGCCGATGCAGCCGGTTGAAATGGCAACGGGATCGCAACCAACTTCGGCGGAAGACAACGGGTTGCGATGGTGGACGCCAGGGGAGGAACCATCGGAGATCCAGCTCGATGACCAATTCATGCCACTCGCGATCGGTTCCACCCAAGGAGATGTCGAGGCGGACATCGTGTGGGTGGGGTACGGCATCCAGGCTCCGGACCTTGGGTACGACGACTACGCGGCCGTGAAGGAATCCCAAAGCGTCAAAACCGCCGATGGCGAGGGCTCCGTGGAAGGCAAAATCGTGATGATGCTTCGCAAGGAACCTGGTTTTGCCGATCCCAAAAGCCCATTCGATGGCGTCAAGAACACGCGTCACGCCTTCTTCGACACAAAGATCTCCACCGCGATCGATCAAGGAGCCGTTGGGGTGCTGTTTGTCAACGATCCGGCGAGCATCGAACTTGGATTGAAGGCAGTCGACAACCAATACGCCGCCGAAGACAGACGTCTCAACGCCTTGTTGGCTCAGCGCAATGCCTTGCCCGCCGAAGCGACCAACCTGCGGTCATCGCTCACCGAGAAGATCGATCAAGTCCAAGAAATGCTTGGCAATCGAGAACGCGAACGGGCTCGGGCGAACTGGGGATTACTCGGCGTTGCGGAAGCGGGCACTCGACCCCGCAAAGGCGACGAGAAAATCACGGACCCACAAACCGGCAAGTCGACCAGACGCCCCGCCATCCCGGTCGCATCCATTTCTCGAGAAGCCGCCGATCGGCTGCTAAAGCAAATGGCATCGATCTCTGCCGCTGACGATGACGAAGGTTCCAACTTGGATGGCGAGGACTCACGAACCCTCTTTGCGAAAGGCCTCGCCGCGGTCGAAGCCGCCATCGACTCAGACTACAAACCACGGGCGATTGATTCGCCTGGACTGCGTGGTCGGCTAAAGGTTGGACTGACCAACGCGACCGCGACCAGCCCCAACGTGATTGGTGTGCTGGAAGGCAAAGGCAAACTAGCCGACGAAACCGTCGTCATCGGAGCCCATTACGATCACGTTGGAATGGGTGGCATTGGCTCGCTCGCACCGGGAACCGTCGAAATTCACAACGGAGCCGATGACAATGCATCGGGAACGGCCACCATGCTGGCCGTTGCGAACCGAGTCGTCAGCGAATTATCAGATGAATCCGATCATCGCCGCATCGTTTTCATTGCCTTCACGGGTGAAGAACGCGGACTGCTGGGCAGCAAATACTACTGCTCGCAGCCGAGATTTCCGATGTCGAAAACCGTCACGATGCTGAACATGGATATGGTCGGCCGGCTTCGCGACAACGAGCTGACGGTTTACGGGACCGGCACCTCGGACGGGTTCGAATCGTTGATCCAGGGCTTGAACTCGGACATGGAGCAAACTTCGCGGCCATTCAAACTCAACCTCGTCTCAACCGGGTATGGCCCCAGCGATCACGCGTCTTTTTACGAAGCTGGAGTGCCGGTTTTGTTCTTCTTCACCGGCCTTCACAGTGACTATCACCGTCCAAGTGATGATTTTGAGAAACTAAACCTGGATGGGATGACCCGCATAACCGATATCGTTTCTCAGGCCGCCAATCGTGTCGCCACGATGGAGCAGCGACCTTCGTACACGCAGACCAACAAAGACTTTCAGATCCGACGTCAACTGTCTGTGGTTTTGGGAATCCGATTGGAACCTGACACCAACTCGGTTGCCGCGGTGATGGATCCAAGTGCTGCGAAGCAAGGTGGCATCCAAGTGGGCGATCAATTGATCAAGGCCGGAGACAGAACGATCCGATCCACCAACGATTTTGCGGGAAGAACTTCGACCGAAGTCACCGGAGACTCACTGCGATTGACCATCCAGCGAGACGGAAATGAGATGGATTTGGATGTTCGACTCCGGGCGAGATAAAACGCCAGAAAAATGCCAATCTGCAGTTGAAACCGCCATGATCCGTCTTGAAGCGGTTGGGGCGGATTGACACAATGACCGGCAGCAACGCTTGTTTTCGGTGAGGAAACCGGAGTCTTTCAAGCGGGCATGAATCAGACAATCGCATTCACCACGCAAGGAGTAGCGGACGTGCGAACCATCGTTCTTTCGGCCATCGCCATGGCCATGACCACCGTCAGTGTACTGGCACCGGCGCAAGCTTCGGCCCAAGACGCAGGGCATCGCATCGCCGTCGTCGATGTCGCCTACATCTTCAAAAACAATGAAGGTATCAAACGCCAAGTAAAGGCTGTCGAAGACAACCTGAAGGCCTTCGATACCGAATTGACTGCTAGGCGAGAAGAGCTGAAAGCTGCTGCTGAGAAGCTCAAAACCTTCCAAGCAAACTCACCTGAGTACACCGCTCAGGAAGAACGCGTCGCTTCCATGGAATCCAAACTTCGTTTGGACATGGCTCGCAAACGCAAAGAGCTCGCTGACCGCGAAGCCAAAATCTACTACGACAACTACCAACTCATTTCAGCTGGCGTTCAAGCCATCGCCGAGTACCACAAAATCAGCTTGGTTTTGCGTTACAACAGCGAAGACATGGACCTCGAGCAAGGCGAGTCGGTCATTCGCGGCGTGATGCGAAACATCGTTTATCACGACGAGAAGTTGGACATGACACCTGCTGTCATGCAATACCTCGACAAGAAATTGGTCGCTACGAATCCTGCCGGAACACCAAACCGTCAGTAATTCAGCTTCACCGCTGAAGCATTTAAACGGTGGTTCGAACTTGCTTCGAACCACCAGTTGAGCGTCGCGAAGGATTCGCGGCGACGTCCAAGAACAAAAATGGGGTCTGTCAGCATCTCGATGCCGATGGATAGGCTTCGCTCGCGTGCAAGGAGGCTCGCAGCGTGATGGGGATTCGCAACGAACATACGATCGCGTCGTGCTGCGAAATCAGCGGACGTGGCTACTGGAGCGGCAAAGACGTTCGCGTCACATGTTGCCCCGCGCCCGCAGGAACCGGCATCGTGCTCGTCCGAGCTGATCTACCCGGCCAACCTGAATGCCCAGCCACCACCCAATACGCCACTGGCATCTCGTTCCGAACGAATCTCGCCAACGGCCCGGCCACCTTCGAAATGGTCGAGCATCTGATGGCAGCCTTGGCCGGACTCGAAATCGACAATTGTCGGGTCGAGATCACCGCCGAAGAACTGCCCGGACTGGACGGTAGCTCGCTGGCCTATGTCGACGCGCTGCAAGAAGCCGGATTGGTCATTCAAGCCGCAACATCGCAACCGTTGATCATTCGCGAATCGTTCCGGATCGAACACAGCGGCGGATACGTCGACGTTTCGCCCAGCACCAGCAACGAATCGACGTTCGAATACAGCCTGGACTACGGTCCCGACAGCACCATCCGAGAACAAAAGTTCCGATGCGTGCAAACACCGCTCACGTTTGCTCGGCAAGTCGCTTCGGCTCGCACCTTTGTGACCGCCGAACAAGCCAAACAACTTCGCGACTCGGGAGTTGCATCGCACGTCACGCATCAAGATCTATTGGTGATCGGCGACGACGGCCCGGTCGACAATGAATACCGCTTCCGAAACGAGTGTGCTCGCCACAAGACACTCGATTTAATTGGTGATCTTTCGCTCGCGGGCGTCGGTTTGATAGGACAGTTCTCATCTGTTCGCGGCGGGCATCAGCTCAACGGCAAGGTCGCCGTTCGACTCGCACAACTGGCTCACCAGCAACGACTGACGCACACCTCGATTCCATTCGCTGGTCAGCGGAGAAACCGAGCAGCATGATCAATCGCTTCGGAACGACGACTCGAAACCATTACGCATCTCAACCTAAGAATAACGCACCAAGGATCCAACTATGAGTGCTAGTATCGCTCAAACCGCCGTGGTCGATCCTCGTGCGCAGATTGGCGAAGGCGTCCAAATCGGGCACTTCTGCGTCATTGGCCCCAATGTCAAATTGGGCGACCGCACGCGTGTGGGAGATCACGTCACGCTCGATGGAGTCACATCGATCGGATGCGACAACCAAATCTTCCCGCACGTTTCGATCGGAACCAATCCACAAGACGTCAGCTATCGCAACACGCCCACGCGAGTTGAGATCGGCGACGGCAACGTGTTCCGTGAGCAAGTCACGATCAATCGTGCCAGCGAAAAGGAAGACGGAGTCACACGAGTTGGCGACCACAACTATCTGATGACCGGCACCCACATCGCTCACGATTGCAACATCGGTTCGCGAATCGTGCTGGCCAACAACTGCATGATCGGTGGTCACGCTCACATCGCTGACGATGTCACCATCGCCGGTGGAGCAGGCGTTCATCAATTCGTGTCGATCGGAACACTCAGCTTTGTCGGTGCGATGACTCGCATCCTGCAAGACGTGCCTCCATTTGTGATCGTCGATGGTGCCGATGCTCGTCCTCGCTGCATCAACACGGTGGGACTGAAACGCCACGATTACACGGACGACGACATTGCAGTGTTGACGCAGGCGTTTCGTTTGCTGTATCGGAAACGTATCGGCGTGGAACCCGCTCGCGATCAATTGTTCGCGACTGGTCCAATCCGCCCCGTGTTGCGGCACCTGTTTGATTGTTTAGACAACAGTTGCCTTGGTCGTGCCGGCCGAGGCCGAGATAGAAGAAAGAAAGCAGCATGAACCGGGAATTGCGAGTCGCCGTCATTGGTGCAGGTCACTTAGGCCGAATCCACGCGAAATTGATTTCACAAGTCGATGGTGCTCGCCTCGTCGCGGTCTGCGACCCGGTGCAAGCCGCGTGTCAGGCGGTCGCCGACACACACGGTGTTGCAGCTCACTCTGATTACCGCGATGTCATTGAAGACATCGATGCCGCCATCATCGCGGCTCCCACCGATTATCACGCGGACATCGCGTCGACTTTGATCAAAGCCGGCAAGCACTTGATGGTTGAAAAGCCATTGGCCGCCGAATCCGACGACGCTCGCCGATTGGCATTGATGGCATCGACACGCAACGTCGTGCTTCAAGTTGGCCACGTGGAACGATTCAACCCAGCCTTCACGGCGCTGGAAGAGTTTGGCGTCGATGTGAAGTACGTCGAAGCCACTCGTGCATCTCGCTTCCCCGGACGTTGCTTGGATGTCGGCGTTGTGATGGACTTGATGATCCATGACCTCGATTTGGTACTGTCACTGACACAGTCCGCCGTTCGATCCATTTCAGCCAGCGGCATCTCAGTTGTCAGTGATCACGAAGACATCGCCGAAGCGCGCATCGAATTCGAATGCGGAATGGTTGCCAACTTGAAGGCATCACGGGTCAGCCCACTGCCCGCTCGTGACATGACACTGTTCAGTCCAGCAGGATTTGCACAGATCGATTTCGGCAAACCTTCGCTCGCCACAGTGCGTGCCAGCGAAACACTGTCGACTCGCCAGTTCGACCTGAACGAACAAACCGACAACCCACTCGGTTACGCCGACACACTGTTCGGCGAACACTTGCAGTGCGAAGTCAACGAACTGCAACCGCGAAACGCGATCCTCGACGAGCTGCATGATTTCGTCATCAGCGTTGACAGCGGATCGTCGCCAATCGTCGATGGTTCCGCCGGAGCTCGAGCGGTTCGTGTTGCCGGTTCGATCTTGGATGCGATCGACGAACGAGCCTGGTACTCGTACGCCGGTGCCGATGAACGTGGACCGCTCGCGATTCCACGACGCCGCGTTGGCCAGCCAACTAAACGCGAGGCTGCCGGAACGCCAGCTCGCCGCGCTGCCTGATCCCACTGACGCTGTTCAGCCAGTGGTTGCAAAAGTCTCCGCTTATTGATCTATGTTCCGCATGAATTTTGCGGAACCGAGCGGTCTGGACGTCTAAATTGCCTAGGGTGCCAGGTGCGGCATCCTGACGCGGTGGTGTTCCCGATTTGAGCACAGTCGCGTAAAAACGCTCAAAATCCGCAAGCAAACTGCCCGAAAAGTCGTTTTAACCGTTTTTTACGGTGCATTTGCTATGGTTGACGCAAGCTGCGTGACACCTAAACTCTGCCCAAATTGCCTCCGCGCGTGTTTGAGGCATTTCCACCTAGCCTAGGAGAGTTTAGATGATTCGATCGATCATGGTCGTCGCCCTGTTCGCTGTTTCCAGCGTTGCTGTTGCTCCACAAGCCGAAGCTGGCTTGTTCGGTTGCTTCAAGAAGAAAAGCTGCTGCGAACCTGCCCCAGTTTGCTGCGAAGCACCAGAACCTGTTTGCTGCGAGCCAGCTCCAGAACCAGTTTGCTGCGAACCAGCACCTGCACCAGTCGTTTGCTGCGAACCAGCTCCAGCTCCAGCACCTTGCTGCGAACCTGCTCCAGCTCCAGTTTGCTGCGAACCAGCACCTGTTTGCTGCCCAGAACCAGCACCAGTTTGCTGCGACCCATGTGCAAAGCCAAAGTGTGGCTTGTTCGCAAAGATCAAGGCTCGTTTCGCAGCCAAAAAGTGCTGCCCAGATCCTTGCTGCAACTGAATCAACGGAATTCGTTCGTTTCCGCGTTGAATTGGAAACGGCGTTTTACCGACACAAGAGCGAGTGCTGTTCACGAACAGTGCTCGTTTTTTTATGCGCACTCGGCACCCAGTGTCGCAACTGCGGGCAGGAATCAACCCAAGGCATCAGAACTGGATCGTCGCCACTGTTGCTCCAGCCCTCAGTCTGCAAAATCGTAGGGTGTACGAGCACCGATCATTCAATTGGATTGCCGCCGCTCTCTTCCCTTTTCACCACAACGAACTGTCACGATGGTATCAGCCAATATTCTCGCCCTTGACGTCGACCAACTGAACCGTGATTGGCAGTGGATGCTCTCGGCACTGCAAAGCGTGTTGCAACGCGGCGGCGATGAAAAGCTGGCCGAACTGCTTCCCGTCCCCGGATGCAAACTCGATCCCGCAAAGGCGCCGGCCGATTCAGTTCAGCTCACTCAGGCGTACTCGATCGCGTTCCAATTGCTGAGCATGGCCGAACAAAGTTCCGCCGCACAGTTTCGCGATCGAATTGAATCGGAATCGGGCATGGCCGACCTGCCAGCGTTGTGGGGCGAGAGCCTGCAGCAATTGATCGATCGTGGTTGGACCGCTGACATGATCGCTGCGGAGCTGCCATCGATGCGTGTCGAGCTGGTTTTGACTGCTCACCCAACCGAAGCGAAACGGGCAACGGTTTTGGCTCACCACCGCCGCCTGTTCCGTCGTTTCCAATTGCGTCACCAAACTGATCTTCCACCATGGCGACGATCTGAAAACGAGGAAGCGATCGAATCCGTCCTCAGCATCCTGTGGCGAACGGGCGAGATTTACCTCGACAAGCCGGATTTGCAATCCGAACGCCGCAACGTGATGGATTACTTGACTGTGGTCTTCCCGAAGGCACTCCAACCGCTCGACCAGCGACTGCGTCAGGCTTGGCGAGAAGTTGGCTTGAGCGAAAAAGCGATCGCAGACCCATTGGCGTTGCCGCGACTGACATTTGGAACCTGGGTGGGCGGCGACCGTGACGGCCACCCGCTCGTCACTCCCGAGGTGACCGAAGAGACGCTGATGCAACTGCGTCGCGGTGCGGTGGAACTGATGCGAGAGGAGCTGATCCAGCTCGCTCGATTGACCAGCGTGTCAGCCTATTGGTTGCCACCAACCAGCGATTTCTTGACCCGCATCGCCGAACGAGCTCAGGCGATGGGACCGGCCGGCGCAGCCGCGATCGCTCGCAATCCGAACGAGCCGTGGCGTCAGTTCATCAACCTGATGCTTGCGAGTTTGCCGTCTGAAAAAACCATGAACAGCGGCAAGGAGCAACACACCTACCAACGCTCGCGAGAATTGCTCGCCGACCTTCGCTGTTTGCACGAGAGCTTAGTCGCGGTCGACTTGGGCGATGTCGCCACCAGCGCGGTTGCACCGACGATGCGAATCGCTCAAACGTTTGGATTCCACTTGGCGGTGCTGGACATTCGCCAAAACAGTGCCAAACACGACACCGCGATTGAGCAGTTGCTACGGGCCGCTGGCATGGCCGATTGGAAGTTCGCCAGCTGGGACGAAGACAAACGGATGAAGTTCCTCAACGAGGAACTCGCCAATTCGCGACCACTGACCCACCCAGACTCCTCCGCCGGCGAAGAAGCCGACGCGGTCCTTGGTGCATTGCGTGTGGTGACTCAGTACCGATCCAAACACGGTGCCGATGGATTGGGTGCTTTGATCGTCAGCATGACACGCAAGACCTCCGATCTGTTGGCCGTTTACCTGCTCGCTCGCGAAGTCGGTCTGCTGCAACGAACTGAGTCCGGAGCCGTTTGCCCATTGCCGGTTGTTCCGTTGTTCGAAACGATCGACGATCTCGAACGCTCACCAGAAATCTACGATGGGTTCCTTCAACATCCGATCACCCGAAACAGCTTGACCGCCATCGCACAGCGTGAAGGAGCCACCGCGCCGGTTGGACAAGTCATGATCGGCTACAGCGACAGCAACAAGGATGGCGGCATCTTGGCCAGCCTCGTTGGATTGCGACACGCTCAACGAAAGCTGACCCAAGTGGCTCGTTCACACGGTGTTCGGGCACGGTTCTTCCACGGTCGTGGCGGCACGATCAGCCGCGGTGCCGGTCCAACACATCGCTTTATCAAGAGCCTGCCCGATCACACGATCGCCGGCGACATGCGATTGACGGAGCAAGGCGAAACGATCGCACAGAAGTACGCTCACGAACCCACGGCCATCTACAACTTGGAATTGTTCTTAGCGGGAGTCACTCGAAAATCGCTGGCCGATTCACGATCGGAAGAACCCGATCACCCACTCGAACCAACCTTGGTGAAGCTTGCCGCATGGGCTCGGACAACTTATCACGAGTTGTTGCACAGCGAAGGATTCGTCGAGTTCTTTCGCGAAGCCACACCGATTGATGCGATCGAACAAAGTCGCATCGGCTCGCGTCCGGCGCGTCGCACGGGGCAGCAAACATTGGATGACTTGCGAGCGATCCCGTGGGTGTTCAGTTGGGGTCAAGCGCGTTGCTATCTATCTGGATGGTATGGCGTCGGAACGGCACTCAAGAAACTGCAAACGGAATGCCCCGATGAGTTCGACGCGGTGAAAGAAGCACTGCGAGATTGGGCGCCGCTTCATTACTTGATCAGCAACGTTGCCACCAGTGTCACGGCGGTCGACATCGAAGTCATGAAGCAGTACGCGGCGTTGGTCGAAAACCCAGCGTTGCGTGAACGCTTCGTCACCGACATCGAAACCCAGTGGAAGCTGGCTTGCGAGATGGTCGAAGCCGTTTACGGCGGCCCCATGGAATCGCAACGCCCCAACGTTCAGCGAATGATTGCACTTCGAAGCGAAGGGCTGCGTCTGCTGCACCGTCAACAAATTTCGTTGCTGCAACGCTGGCGCAGCTACAACAAAATGGGCGAGCACACTCAAGCAGATGCATTGCTGCCGGCTTTGTTGCTAAGCGTCAACGCGATTGCGTCAGGGCTTGGGACGACTGGCTAAGGCGGGCGCCAACAACGCGGCCATCCAAAGGACAGTCAGCGTGGTTGGAAAGGATTCGATGATCGTGTCTTCGACCAGTCCTGAAACCAGGACATAGGTCAGCACAGTTCGAATCCATTCATTGGAAGATGTCGCTCCGAATACGAGCGACCATCCGAGCATCAACACCATCACCAAGCAGGCAACAACGCCGGCCGAAAAAGTGACGTGCAACAACAAGTTGTGAGTCCCGGTCGCTTCACGGCTCATCACGCTGGCGGCACTGTCCATTCCGTAACCGGTCAGCGGTCGCTTGACGATGAAGCTGATTGCTTCTTCCCAAATCGTTGTTCGACCGGTCAGTGATGTGAGCTCTTCAACGTCGCCACTCTTGGTGACCGCACTGACCGCGGATTCAGAAAACGGCCCCTCACCGGTGACCAATGAGATTGCGAGTACAAGCGTCGCGGCCGAAGCGATTCCGATGATTCCAAGTGCCAATCCACCTCGCCCATAAAGCCGGTCGATCAGCAGAATACCTCCGGCGGCCATCCCCGCGAGCATGGCAGTCCGGCTGAGCGTCGCGACAACGGTCGCTGCTGCCAGAATCATGATCGCGATCAGCACCAATCGCTGCCACGGTCCGCGGACTCCAACCGAGATCAAAGTGTCGGTGCGTCCCAGGTACATCGCCACACCAACCAGCACGATTGCGATCGCTGTCTTTGCGATGTTGTTGGGGTGACCGGTGCCTCCCATCCGGCGCACCGTTTCGGTCGCACTGATGTATTCCTCGAACGTGCCCATTTCAGGAACGAGAACAAACAGCCCCCACGTCACCAACATGTACAACGATGTTCCCGCCACGATGGCCGCCAATAATTTTCGCGGCCCGAGCGTTGCCAGTGCCATCGCAGTGAACAACAAATAGCCGACAAAGATCATCGCCGATGCGCGACTGATCATCGCGTTGCTTTCGATGGCGAATAGACTGGTGGCGCAGAATAGCCCCGCCAAAGCGAGCAACCCAATTCCGGGAAGGCTGCCGAGCAATTGACGCGTTCGCGGACTGAGCAGCACCGCGATTCCTCCCAACCCAGTCGCCGCCGCCGCGAGGGCAAGCTTCGCAAGCGTCAGCACGTTCAGACTGCTGGTTGCGCGATCGAATTCCGCGCTGGTTTTGGGTTCGATCGGATTAATGAACATCGCCAGCATCACGAGCACGAAAACAATCGTGGTGACCAAGCCTCCTCCGCCAGATGCGGCTTCAGGACCGCCGGACAATGGAGGTTCCGATTCGTCGATCCGCTCGCGATCGCCGTCTGGATAGTTGCCGTCCAAAAATGCGTCTGCTTCCGTCGCATCGTAGGAAACGACGACCGCGTCGGGCCCCGAAGAATCGGTGCTCGAAAACGTTGGCTGAGGAGGCGAAGAGGACATCAGGCCCACTATAGACGTGGCATGTACCAATCAACCTGATTTTCTTGGTAGACGCGAAATTTCACGCCATGCGACCACAGGTCAAAGTACGGCTGAAACGGTTCTTCCACGTCGACATGATCGCGATACAGCGGCCACATCAAGTGATCACGGACTCCCGCGTCACAGCTGACAAAGTAGTACGGAGCACGGAGCGTTTCCGCAAACGGATCTGGGATCGCGATGTCGGTGACCAACTTCTCGACAACGTCCTGGAACGTTTTCAGCAGATTGGTCTTCTCATGGTCCTGCTTGGGATGTTTCGGCGGGATGCCTTCCAGCACCCGATGTTTGGTGATGCCGCGCAAGCGCTCAGCCGCTTCTGGATGACCAAGCTTCTCCGCCAACTCGGTCACTCGTTCGACCCAATCAACCGCTTTGGATTCCACCACCGCCGGATCGATTGGCGTGGGCGAACGAACCAGGAAAAAGGCATCTCGGCCGCCCTGAGGCCTCCGGTCATCTCCGGCGACTTCAAACAAGTGGCTCAGTCGCTCACGCAACTCTTCGCCGCATTCGAGCTGGTCGAACACACCATCCAAACCGTTTCCATCGGGACGAAACGACTGGAAGAAGCCGACGAACTTGTCGTTCTCAAACACGGTGTCGTCCATGATCCCGACCGCTTCGCCCATCCGCCGAAGCAATGCCTCGAGGCCGGGGTGATCGGGAGGAACGGCCGGAACGGAAGGCGGTTGCATGGACATGTTTGCAATTGAGAGAGACGTGCTCGATCGACAGACAGAGCCACGAAATCGAAAGAAGCGGGCGGAACGCCGAAGAACTTTGCCAGCATTCACTCCGTTTCTCAACCCGCGAAAGGCGAAAAGCAGGCAACCCAACCAGCAAATTTGATGCTTTAACGAACAGAGCGAACGAGACTTCCAGAATCCACCGACGCCGGTCGAGCGGCAGCTCGCCAGCAAGAATTTCGCGTTTGTCTGGCCAATTCTTCATGGAGACTCGAGCAGGCTTACCCATCTTGACACCCCAAGGGCAGCTTCCCGCCCATTTAGCCACCAGTTAGCGGTGCCCCAGCGTACATTAATGCGAAATTCGCAAAACACTGGTGCGGATACTTGCACGCATTTGCTGCAGTCCTAGAATCCCGCCCAGCCTGTCCGGTCAACGCGATCGGCACAGTTTGGCTACCCCCCCTTGGTGGGTAGCGAACTGAGTCGGACGTTTTCCTTTCGGGCCAAGGTCATTTCCATCGTCGATCAGGAAGTTATCGACTGGAGCCGACTTTCAGCGTTTACGCGGACTCGCTGTTGCCTTCGAGAGGAACTCGAAAACGGTTTGGCGTGCTTCGCAGCACAAGCGTTTCGGCGGTACCACTCATCGAACTTTTCTTGAGCTAGGACGTGGTTTGCGGATGATCTGCAGCCCTCAGGATTCTGAGGCGGTCAGTCAATCGGTCGCCCAGCTCGAATGCCGGCATGTTGCCGCAACCGTCGACGCTTCACACGTTGTATGAGGAAGCTTGGAATGCTGTCACTGTTCTTGGGTCTTACTATCGCAATGGCGCCCAGCGGCTCCGTTACGCCCAACACCCACCAGGCGTCGACTCAGACGCCCGACCAGAACTACACACTCGCCTACAAAAAATCGGTGGAGGAAGACAAGCCTCTGATGGTCGTGGTCGGTGCGCCGTGGTGCCCCGCTTGCGAAACGTTGAAGAAAACAACCATCGCGAATATGCAGAACAGCGGAGAACTCGACGGAGTCAGTGTTGCCCTGGTCGACCGCGACGCGGAACCAGAACTGGCTAAGACGTTGATGGAAAACGAGAAGATGATTCCGCAAATCATCCTCTACAGCAAAACCGAAGACGGGCGTTGGAGCCGACGCAAATTGACCGGCTACCAACCCGTTCAACCAGTCCGCTCGTTGATCAAACGAGTCACCGCCACCTTGGGTCGCGGTTAATCAGGACACCGTTTTGGGAAAGCCAACAAGGCAAATTCCAAACGATAAAGTGAATCATCGAAAAAGGCACGTGCGAGAATTTCCCGCACGTGCCGTTTTTCGTTTTGGAATTGTCCAAAGGATCCTGACCGCTCGACGATCGCCGAGCAGTGCTGAACCGAGACGGCCAATCAGTCTTCTGATTTCCGGTTGAAGAAGCCCTTCTTGGGATCTCGCCGACTGATGCCGGCACGATCCATCAGCGAGCTCTTCATGACCTCTTCGATGTAGTCGTCATCCGCTGGCGGCGGGCCGTAGGCGCCCAACAACTGCGGTTCGTACTCCAGCGTGTAGTGGTGTTTGGCAATCGAGATTTTGCAATTGGGATCGGCACGTTTCCGCATGATCCCACGACCGTCGACCTTGGTTCCGTTGCGACTGTTCAAATCACGAATGAACCAATAGCCCTGTTCCAGGGTCATTCGGCAATGTTGACTGGACACGTTCGAGAAGTCCAAGCAGATATCACAGTGTCGCCGCCGACCGATCAAGAGTTTGTCTTTGATCAGTGGAATCGGATCGCCGCCGCCCAAAGGCGTCAGTTGTCCGAATGCGCCAGCGAATCGAGGGGCGTCTTCAGCACTCATAGTGGCGTTGAGTTTCAAAGATGGGGATGATGACTAGAAACGCTCCATTGTATTCTCGGGATGAGCGTCAGGCCAGACTTCGCACCCCCCGCCGGGGATCGTTCGAAGACAATCCGTGGCCCTTTCTACCCATTTTGACGCTTGTTCCGATCAGAAGGATCGCGGAAATCTGTCGAAAGAGTCCCAATTGTCGGCGGGACGGTCATGGCTGGCTCGCGGCGTCCATCTTTCCGCCGCCGCGTTGCCGGTTGGTTTCGATCGTTGCCGCGGTACAATTCGCCGATGCAATCCTCCACCGACCACTCCGCTGGTTCTGATCCCGTCTCGGCCACCACTCCCGATCGATCTCGGTTGGCCTGGCAAGCCGAAGGTGCGCGATTCAACGCGTTCGGGAAGGCTCTGCGCCGACGTCATGGCGGGCGAATTCAGCGGGTCAGCATCGACGCCGGGTTCACGTGCCCCAACGTCGACGGCGCGGTCACGACGGGAGGATGCAATTTCTGCGACAACCGATCCTTCAGCCCATCGCGACGCATTCGATTGCAGCGAGTCGCGGATCAATTGACCGAACAGATTGGGCGAGTTCAAAAGCGATACAGCGATGTCCGCGGTTACATCGCGTATTTCCAACCAGCCACCAACACCTACGCCCCCATCGATCAATTGCGAGAGATCTATGATCTCGCGCTGAACTCGGACGATCGAATCGTGGGACTGGCTGTTGGCACGCGTCCCGATTGTGTTCCCGATAGCGTTCTCGATCTCCTGCAAGAACTCGCGGTTGACCACGACGTGTCGCTCGAATTTGGTATGCAAACCGTTCACGATGAGTCTTTGGTTTGGATGAATCGAGCCCACACCCACGCGGACATGATCAACGCGATTGATCGAGCACGCGATCGCGGCTTCGAATGCTGCTCGCACATCATCTTGGGTGTTCCTCGCGAAGACCACGCGATGATGATGGAATCAGCCGTCGAGATCGGTCGCTTAGGTTTTGATGCGATCAAGCTTCACAACCTGTACAGCGTTCGCGGCACACCACTCGGCGAAGAGGTCTTGGCCGGCAAAGTCGAAATGATGCGGCGAGAAGACTACGTCCGTACCGTGGTCGACTTCTTGGAACTCGTTCCACCGGAAGTGATCGTGGAACGAGTCAGCGGAGACGCACCTCCGAATTATCTGATCGAACCCAAATGGTGCGCGGACAAACAGAACATCCGCCGAGAAATCGAAGCAGAATTTGAACGTCGCGATTCACGGCAGGGCGACCGCTATGTGCCGCCTGAGGTGAAACCAAGTGACCGGCCTCGGCCCGCCGACGCCACACCGGAATCGATTCGCAATCGAATCGACACGAGAGGCCGATTGCCGGTGTTGAAGATGCAGTGACGTAGCGAGTGCCTCGAAAACCAATTGCCGTTAGGCGGCAACTTGCGTTTCGGCGGGATGGTTTTGAATCCAATGAGCAACCAGTTGCTCGCACTGCCCGACCCAACTCTTCACCCGGCGCAAACTCGGAACGCCCCGGTGTCCGACCAATCGCTGACCACGACTGCTCAGTGAGAATCGTTCCAAATCGCGATGCAAAACAGCCGCCGATTCGCGAGCCAATGATGCGACGCTGCGGCGATGAATCGCGACCAAAATCAGCGCATCACGAGGCATCATGCCATCGATGGCAACGGCCAAACGAACCGCAGCCCGAAGTCGCTTGATCGAACGAAGGGCTCGTCCAGGCGATTTGTACTGACGCGAAATTTGTTCTGGATTGCAGCAAGCCAAATCGCCGGCGGTCACGACACCGACTTTCGCCAACAATCGAACTCGTTTCTCATTGCAGATCTGCAAGTGTTCGATCCGCATTGCAAAAATGCGTTCGCGGTGACTGCTTCGCACTCGAGACGGCCGGTTGGTGGTCGCCTTATTGGGAACGGGCTGAGCCTGGATCGTGCCGGACGCCAATCGGGTTTCGACAGCGTTGGCCATCGCGACGGATGGTGCAGCGGCGGTGGATTGAACAGCAGCGGCAAGCTCATCGGCAGCCGGCGGAAGCTGCAGTCTCAGCACGACATCGCGGGACGAATCGCCGCCATGAGTCAAAGGAGTCGGCGAGATGGGAGACCGACGACGCAGAGGAAAGCGTTTCAAAAACTCGAACATAAGAGAAGACTCCTGGGAGGAAGCGATTCGAGAGGATTTTCGATACCAGAGCCCCAGGATCGTTTGCCACCCCAGTTGCACTCCGCGGACAAACACGATCCGCGATGGTGGCGCGAGATAACCGTTGGATTGGATTCAGATGGTCCCGCTTTTTCGTGTGTCTGCCAACAGTTTTGCACGTGTCAGCCCGGTGAGATGGGCGTTGACTTCAATTTGATTGGGTTGAGGAAATGTTCAAAGATTGCTCAAGAAACTTCGCAGGCAGGCCGATTATCTTCCCAGACGATCTAATTTCCGCGACCCTCAAGGTCATTCTTCGCCTGACGAAGCCTTCCCACCATGACACGCCCCACCCAACAAAAACTGAGCGGAACCCTGCTTCTCACCTGTGTTGTGGCAGCCCTATCCGTCGTCGCGGGTGGATGTGCTCCGCTGCAGCTCAGCGCACTGAAGATGCCCAGCATGAAACCACCCAAACTCAGCGAAATGAGTGGGTTGGCGCCCGGTGGCAGTGATCCAGAATCGCGTTTCGACACGGTCGGTTCCGGAGCGATGATGACGACCGGAACATTCAACGAAGAGGTCTATCACAAAGTTCGCGAAGCCAAAGCGAACTCCTCGATCGTGTTGCAGATTGTCGGCGACCAAACGCCCGTTCGCGTGCTTCCGTTGCCACCGGCTTCGGGCGCGAACCCGCAGGGCCCATCCGTTTTCGTCAGCACGCTGCTCAAGCAAACCGGTGTCGACAAGCGTTTCGGACGCATGGAAGCGGTGCTCTATCGTCATTCAACCGATTCAGTCGAAGGCCATCGCATGGAAGTCCAATTTGCTGAACGCGGTGCCGGGGACGTTCGCCCCGAATCCGACTACGCACTGCGTGCTGGTGACCGCTTGGTCGTCCGTGAGAGCCAAAGTGGCGGATTGTCGTCATTGGTCGACATAGCGTTGCAGCGTTGATTTTGCCGGCGAATTCCAGCGTTTTATGAACAAATCATGTTGGAAATCACGACAAACCCCACGACGAAGAGTGAACCAATCGGGTAGAATGAACGTCTGATGAAGAAGTAAGGGGGCGACTTGGAATCGACCGGATGTCAAGAAGCGTATGCCTGCGTGTCGTGGTTGATCAGTTGGCCACGTAAAAAGCTGATCAAAAACTTTTAGTTGCAGAAGAAAACTTTGCACTGGCCGCCTAATTACAGGTAGCCCGGACTGATGGGGATCGCCGATGTCGCCTGAATGTCCGTCACAATGTCGGATCGTGACCCGTCTTACTCAAGACGCGGGTCGCTAAACAAGATTTGAGTTAGCGGATTTGGGAGCCTGTCAGGTAGCGCCCGATGAAGCGAAAAGGAATCTTCGAGATTCTGCAAATAGCTTGACTACACACGTAGACGGCATCGTGGATGCATCGCGGGACGGGAGTTCAATCCTCCCCGCCTCCACTTCAAAGCCTGGTTTTTGAATCGCAAGATTTGACGACCAGGCTTTTTTTGTGCGCTAACGGATAGGCCTCCGCGGAAAAGCCCGGCGGACGCATGGCTCATCCAAACCGGCGGACCAATCTTCGCGGCATCGTGTTTGCTTCGCACAGATTCAACCGCTGCAACGCTTCGATTGCTGCAACGCGCATCGCCGCATCGTGAATGCTCGTTGCGGAGTCCGATCTGCAACGGACATTCCCCTCCCATCAGTGAGCTCGGCTCACTTCATTGAAGCAAAGAAACAAGAAGCAACGAATCATGGATCTAAAACTCAACAACAAGACCGCACTTGTCACCGCATCCTCAGGCGGCATCGGGATGGCAATCGCAAAGAAAATCGCGGCGGAAGGAGCCACGACGATCATCAACGCTCGCAGCACTTCGAGCGTTCAAAAAGCAATCGATGAGATACAGAAAGAACTGCCGGAAGCGAAGCTGGTTGGACTGGTCGCCGACAACGGCACCACGGAAGGCATCGCGAAAACGATCGATGAACATCCCAACGTGGATATCCTCGTCAACAATCTCGGTATCTTTGAGCCGGTTGATTTCTTCGACCTGACCGACGACCAATGGAACGAGATCTTTGAGATCAACGTGATGAGCGGTGTGCGATTGGCACGTCACTATCTAAAACGCATGCTCGATCAAGATTCCGGACGGATCGTGTTCATCAGCAGCGAATCGGCCATCGTGCCTTCGCCAGAAATGGCTCACTACGCGATGACCAAGACCGCTCAACTCACTCTTTCGCGAAGCCTTGCTCAACTGACGCGAGGAACCAACGTGACGGTGAATTCAGTTTTGCCAGGTTCGACCGCGACACCGGGTGTTCAGAAGTTTGTTGGCGATTTGTTTCCGGACGAACCGTACGAGTCGGCGGAAAAGCGATTCATGGCAGAGAACCGCCCCACATCGCTGATCCAACGCCTCATCGATCCAGATGAGATCGCGAGCCTCGTCGCGTTTGTTGCCAGCCCGCTCGCGTCGGCCATCAACGGTGCCGCTTTGCGAAGCGATGGTGGTATTGTCCCGACAATCGCCTAACCTTCCGGTGCACCCAACTCCTGACATCAACTAGGAACTCGATGATGAAGATTGCAATCACTTCCGCCAGCGGTCAGCTGGGTGCCGCCATCGTGGAAGCCTCGGTCAAATTGGTCGGCGGCGACAACGTGATCGGTTTGGCGCGGACTCCCGAAAAAGCAAGCTCGCTCGGCATCGAAGTTCGTCCAGGTGATTACAATTCGCCGGTTGATCTGGAGAACTCACTTCAGGGCATCGACCATCTCTTGTTGGTGTCGGGCATGGATGCTCCCGAAAAACGGATTGAGCAACATCGCAATGTCATCGAAGCTGCCAAGAGTGCTGGTGTGAGCAAGATTGTTTACACCAGCATCCAAGGAGCCGAAGAAGAAACCGCATTCACACCGGTGGTGCAGAGCAATCGCCAAACCGAAACAGACGTCCGTGACAGTGGGCTTGATTGGGCGATTGGCCGCAACGGCATCTACATCGAGCCCGACGTCGACTACATCGACCAATACAAACAGCGCGGCGAAGTCGCCAACTGCGCCGGTGATGGAAAGTGCGGCTACACAACGCGGTCCGAACTCGCGTACGCTTATGCCAGAATGCTCACGGAATCAAAACACGACGGGCAAACTTACAACTTGCACGGCGAAGCGATCACGCAGCAACAGTTGACGAATTACCTCAATGAAACATTCGGAACCGATCTGAAGTATCGATCGATGTCAGTCGAAGAATATCGCGACGATCGAACGGCTGAACTGGGTGAGTTCATGGGGAACATCATCGCGGGCATCTACGAAGGGATCCGCAATGGTGCGGTCGACAACCCAAGCCACTTCGCCCAGGCCGCCGGACGTGAACATTTGGATTGGAAGACCTACTTTGACCAACTGAAGCGATGAGTCACTTCACGACACTCAGGTAAGAGCGAGGTTGCCGAAGCGTGTCTCATTCGAGTTTGCTGACACCGACCGCCGGCAACCATCAGATCATTCACGAATCCGCCTCATCCGTGTTGGTGATCGACTCGGGCGCGATGACATGAACGCTCGATGAAAACTGCTCAATCGCGTCTTGCTGAACCGAATCGTTCTCGGAGCGTTTTTCGTATGCGTTCGTCTGCTTCCGAGTCCCAAGCTTGCCAATGTGAACGACTGGTTCACCTGGTTTGACTGAGGGCAAGGTGCTGGCCCCGAGCACCACACCGGAAAACGGTGCTAGCAATTGGTTTTGGCCTTCGTTGAGCAAGCTGCAATTGGTTGCCAATGGCTGATCCTTTTTGACGGTCTCTCCCGGTGCAACATGCATTTGCATCAGGCCGCCACGCTCGGCACGGATCCATTTGGTGTGGCTGATGACGGTTTGCTTGATCGGCACATCGATTTCGCCATCGACCATCTCCAGCTTTCGAAGCACATTGAGAACCCCGCGGGTCATGCAGTCAATGACGGCGGATTCCATTCGCCAGACTTCACCGCCTTCGACAACGATCGTGGGCACGCCGCGATCAGTCGCTGATCGACGAAGCGACCCCTCCGGCCCGGGAGCGTCCAAGATAATCCCAGCGCCGAATGCTTCTGCCATCTCAGCGCACCTCGGATTGGACAAGTCCGCTCGAGCATTCGGGTAGTTGGTACGACGGACGGCGGCGGTGTGCAAGTCGATTCCGAAGTCGCACGGTTCAATCAACTGGTCAAAAATCGTTCGTGCCATTCGCGAGGACATGCTTCCCGTCTTTGATCCGGGAAAACACCGATTCAAATCGCGGCGGTCGGGCAAATAACGCGAATGACGCTCGTATCCGAGAATGTTGAGTACCGGGACCAAGATCAGCGTTCCCGAATGCAGTTCCCAAGACGAGTCGGCAAGAAGGTGCCGGATTGCTCCGGTCCCGTTCAGCTCATCACCGTGCAGGGCCGCGGTGACGAAAACTCGAGGCCCATCATTGATTCCGCGTCGAACGTGAATGGGGATCGTGATGTTCCGGCTGCTGTACGACTCCGAAATCGCCATCTCAGTGTTGAGACGCTCACCGGGCTCAGGTTCAACGTCGGGGAACAGTTTTGGAGGGAGCATAGTGGAGATCGATCGAAAATTCGTTGATTGTGAAAAGTCTGGCAAACCATGGACGCTCTGTGCCGAAGCCATCCGAGGAAGCACCTTGCATTGTCTGATTGTGTTGTCTGCAAACCTACGATGGAACGGGGCCCGAATTCAACACTTGGCTGGAACATCGTCGAGCTCTCCGCAGCACGAGACAGCCTTTTGCAGAACGGCCCAGCCAATCTGGTGCCTGCCTGAATCCGCCTTCGAAGCCTTGCCCATTGCGTGGCGGCGAGAACGCCGATCGTCGCCACCAGTACAGCACACTGCAATCCAACTCTACCATTGTGGCGAAGCTACAACCGTCGGTTCCTTGATCGATGACCACGATTGATCGAAAGTGTTGGCAACTGACTCCGCGAATGATGCGGTGCTTTAGCCAGGAACGGTTGAGATTCTGGTATTCGCCGATCTGTCCGGAACCGACTTCAACTTTCACGCTCAATCAAGACAAAGAACAATTCTTCGAACTTGTCGAACCGGTCGCAACGCCGTATCGTATCCGGCTCTGAGTCTTTGGTCGGACCTCCATTTCCGTTTCAATTGTCTCCCGTTTGGGTGAACAGTGATCCCGTCGATCCGTCCATTCACGACTTTCTTGCTCAGCGTCACGCTGTTGCTTGGCCATGCACCGGCTTGGTTGCATGTCGCCACGTGCAACCATGACGTCTGTCATCATGGTCTCTGCGATCACGGGCATGATTCTGCCAGGCATACAGCCCACGGAAATGCGGATCACGGACACATCGCGTCTCTTCCGCCAGAGTTTTCCGACGCGACTGACGACCTGAATCAGCAATGCTGCCATTTGCATGGTTGTACAGAAACCGAGCAGGCTTCGCCCCAGAGAGAGTCGCCGGCAGCGCCACTTGAGTTCGTCAAAGACAACCGATCGCAACACGATTCCCATTCGTGCTGGATCTGCCAATCCCTTGCCGCTCCCACCGGTTTGATCGATCACGATCGAACCTTGATCACGTGCGAATGGATTGAATTTGCTTCCTGGCCTATGTGCCCATCGGCGGATGTTGATCCGTCCATTTCTTGGCCGCCTCTTCGTGGCCCTCCACTGCGTCTCGCCTGAGTTTCAGTCACTCCGCATTCGCCGTTTGCCTTGGTTTTCTGACCGAAGGTCCATCCCGTTGTTTGTCCAATCACGTCTTCGCGATTGACGGACCAGCGAGGGTCGGCACATGCCAAACCGCACAACGTCCTGAAACGGATGGTTGTTGTTGGTTGTGACTGCAGGCTCGTAACGCAATCTGAATCCATCCATTGCCCCGCGTGTGCGTCTGCGACGAGCGACGCCCGGTCCGACCAAACCTGTGTCGATCGACGTGCGCGCCGCGCGGGGCCCTTTCAATCTTCTTGCGCACTCACTGAAACCAAATCAAATGATATCCACACCACTCCACATGCGTAATAGAAACACTCGCGGCGCGTTCACACTGGTCGAATTGCTGGTGGTCATTGCCATCATCGGCATCTTGGTCGGATTGCTTCTGCCGGCTGTTCAGGCCGCCCGCGAAGCGGCACGACGAATGTCATGCAGCAACCAGATGAAACAGATTGCATTGGCAACTCACAACTACGAGAGTTCGTTCAAACGCATTCCCGCCATGACGGGATCAAGCAGCTATTCCGTACAAGCTCGAGTGTTGCCATTCATCGAACAAGCGGGCCTGAGCGAGCTGATTGACTTTGAGCAGCCACTGTTAGTTGGCCCTCCATGGGCCGCATCCTTCAACCCGGTTCTTCGCGATGCGGTTGAAACAGTCGTGCCGACATTTCTTTGCCCAAGCGACGTCGGCGATCCGAGGTTCAGCACCACCTTCGCCGATGGCTCCGATGGCTTTTCAGGCGGACTGAGCTACATGTTCAGCTACGGCAGCGGTACGGACACCAACTACGACGATCGCTATCGAACCGACGGAATGGTTTGGGAAAACTCGTGGGCGAAGTTCCGTGACTGCTTGGACGGCACCAGCCAGACGGTGTTATTGGCCGAGACGGTCATGGGCGATCAAACCAGCGGGATGACCGAACCCACGCCCGCCGGCCCACACCGCAGAATCGCAAACTGGAGTGGAACCAGCGGCAACACCGCACCCAACCCAGGATTCCTCGAAGGCGGAACGCTGATCCAGAACCCTGATTTGGAGACGGTGTTCCCGGCAAAGATCAGCTCGTACACCGGCAACCGCGGCTCAACTTGGATTCGAGGCGTTCCGTACGCCACGGTGATCAACGGGTATATGACACCTAACTCCAGAATCCCCGACGTCGGCATGCACGGCAGGGGCTTCTACTCATCGCGGTCGTATCACACCGGCGGATCGATGCACGCGATGCTTGATGGCAGCGTTCATTTCATGACCGAGTCGATCGATCGCACCTTGTATCACTCGCTGTTTTCGCGAGACGGGCGGGAGGTTGTCCAGTGGCCATGATCGCTCGCGTCTCAATCTGGTCAATGCTTTGCGCCGCCGTCGTTCTCGTCGGCTGCGATGACTCATCCACCACGTCACTAACTGAATCTGACACTTACGTGAAGGTGATTTACGACGGCAAACCGCTTGCCAATGTGCAAGTGCTGTTGAAGCAAACCGCCGACGGCGCCCCGCTCGCTCGTGCAATCACCAACGAACGAGGCTTTGCATACGTCTCCGAGTTACCAAGTCCTGAACCACAGGACTACATCGTCGCGATGGAATCCATCAGTGACGGCGGGTGGATGCTCAATCCATCTGTCGTGAAGAAACTCGGCGACTCGCTTCGTTTGAAACCTTTCTCCGAATCACCTCACCAAACAATCGAACTGCCACGGCGCGCCGTTCAATCACTTACATCCAACCATTGAATCTACGAAACCAACAATCATGACCATTCGATCATTCATATTGACCTTTGTCGCTCTTTTACTGATGGGCTCGTCGTCCGTGAACGCCGAAGGTCGCACCGTCGCTCGCCTCTTTTGGCAGGACCATCAAAGTGCCAAACTGAAGTGGGCCGACTTGCAGAAATCGAAGGACGGTTACGCGCTGTCTGAAAACGATATCAGCGGATTCCCCGAACTCGACACGGACGATCAAACGCTTGTTCAGATGCAAGTCGATGACGGCTTGCTCATTGTCGGCGTGCGTGACGAAGCCAACGGCGACATCGGTAGCGGATGGGTCGCGATCGAAACCGGGGCGACGCAAGAAGCACATGGCGACCACTTCCATTGGCGTTTTCCCGAGCCACCGTCTGTGCATTCGAAGCTGATTGACAGCGGCCAAGGCAACCCAGCCCATTTGTATCGCTACGGGAAATCGTTTGTGATGGCGAACGATCAACGCAACGGGTTCACTGTGTTGAATTCAAAGAGCGTTCGGGATTCCGATTCACCCGCGGAAGCCGGCCGGTTCTACGAAGGCGGTGGTGGCCACATCACATTGGCGGTCGCTGAAGGAAAGGTCGCCTACAGCACCTGGATCGACCGCGAGGGCGAGAACGCTGGCCGAGTCGATGTCGTCGGTTTGGGTGAAAATGCAGAAAAGGGTTATCACATTACTTGTCCAACCGGCGCCCTTCATGGAGCAACCTACTGCGACGACAAGGTCTTCTTCGCCCCCAGTGACGGTGTGTGCTGGGTGCATGCTGATTTGGAGGTCGATGACGCGGCAGATTCAGTGACAGTGAACCACTTGGAAATCGGCACCGACCCAGAAGGCAATCCGCTTCGAACCGGTGCGTTCACCACGATCGATCACGCGGTGGTCTTCACAAGCGGCAAGGCGGAACAGTCAAAGCTCTGTTTCATCGATGCATCTTGCGACACACCCGCCGTCCAATCGTTGTCGATGGAACTGGAGAGCGATCAGTCGCTGAAGACGCCGATCATCGGCAAAGGATCAGGCGGACGCCCCATCGCATTGTGCTTTGCCGAATCCAAAGAAGCACCGGAAACCGATCAGTTGTACGTCGTGGACTTGGATCCCGACGGTAACGGTGACTACTCAGACGCGAAGGCTCGTGAACCGATTGAGGTCGGACCAAGCCAGATCGAAGGCCACTTTGGACATCACGACGCCGTCTTCCTTCCTCGCGGACGCCAGATCGCGGTTACCAACCCGGGCGACGCAAGCATTTGGGTGATCTCGCTGACCGATCAATCGGTGCAAGCCAAGTTCAAATGCGAAGGCACACCAACCAGCTTGATTTCGATATCAGACTGAGGCATCCCCACGCGATCGACCGAGGCCGGATCAAAGTCCTCTTCAAGATTCTGTTCCGGCGTTCGTTCGTTCAATGCAGTCAGTGCGTGCCGCTGATCGACGATGGCCTGCAAAAATACCCTTCGAATCGCGTCATAGCCGCGATCGTTGGGGTCTTCAATGTTGGTGTAAAACCAATACGTGGGATCGTCCCAGTCGTATGCACTTCGCCAAAATTGCCGGCAGTGCGAACCGTGGCCCAAGAACGTCTGATGCAGCGGAACGATGTGCACGTGCTCGAACTTTTCCGCAACACGTCGAATAACATTGTTGTACTCCGCGTGGATGGCCAAACCATCGGGCCAATCCGGAAGAAAGATGCTGGGTGCGTCGCCAACACCATCTGTTGGATCATAGATGTCCCCCAAAAAGATTTGGCATCCCGCGGGAAAGCGATCACTGATCGACTGCAGCATCCCACTCAGTCGTGATTCAAACGCGGCGATCCATGGTCGCGATTGTTCCAGCGACGCGCCGTACATCGCTCCTTCTTCCGGCGGGCGACGACCATAGCTGTGGATCAAATCATTCCCTCCGGTGGTCATCACCACCAGACCGAACACATCATCGGGAAAGGGCTCCAATTCGGTCTCGATGATCCGTTCATGATCCAACGACGTTGAACCAGATATCGCGACATTGGAAGCGGACAAATTTGGCAAGACCGCGGTCAAGTGCTTGCCTTTCATGCCCGACCATTCATCCTTCGGATTGACACGCAGTCGCTCAAAATAGGAATGCGAGTTGGACTTCGCACCGAGACCACGAGTGACGCTGTCACCAATGCCTAGCAAATGAACTTTATGATCCGTCCAAGTGCTTGCGAATGGTTCGGCCTCAATCGCGGGTCCCGCCGGTCCGTCTCCCACCGGTCGACGAAGTTTGAATTCGACGTACGCGGGGACGCCAACAAAGACGACGAGCGCGACGCTGAAGAGCAGACGTCGACGAAGACGCAAAGAGTTTTCCTTCGTGTTCATGATGCCGCCTCAAAATTGATGGACGTTTCATTGCGACGAGAACAACGCCGCATCAACTCGCTTCCACTGCATTCATCTTAACGATGTGCGTGAAAGGAGTGTCAGTTCTGCGACGACTTGCCGGCCATGGGCAGCAAACTCTGCGGCAAATCAATCAGAAACGCGGCTCCGCCCAAAGGACTGTCATCGATGGTGACCCTGCCGCCCAAGCGACGACAAATCCGACGAACAAGTGCCAATCCGAGTCCCGTGCCGGGCTGAGAATCGCCCGAGAGTCGATGAAATGGATCGAACACAGATTTCCGATCAGCTTCGGGAATGCCTGGCCCGTCGTCTTCCACCAAAAACCGGACGCGATTGGATTCATTTTCGATCGAAACGCGTACCTTGGACTCGGCGTATTTACCCGCGTTGCCGATGAGGTTTCCGAGAGCCCGCACCAGCCCGGCTTCATAGGTCACCAAGTCGATGTCATTTGAGTCTTTCGGCTCATCAAACTTGATGTCGGGATGCAATGGAGCATGTTGACTGATCGCCTCCATCGCGATTTTGTGAGCGGAGACGCGCTCGCGAGGTGCGATTTGCGATTGCTCATCGGTGCGCGTGTAGTTGAGCAACTCGGCAACCAAGTCGTCCAGTTTGTCAGTGGCTTCATCGATCGAATCGACTCGCTGATTCCGCTTCTCGTCGGAGTCAGCAGATCGCACCAATTCAGTCGCAAACTTAATGCGAGCAAGCGGTGTTCGGAACTCATGCGAAACAGCTTGCAGCAGTTCTTTTTGCGAACTCAACAACGATTCCACACGTTCGGCCATCGTGTTGAACGCATCCACAATTGGAAAGCTTCGACGACGGCGGGTGTCTTTGATCCTCGCACTAAAGTCACCGTCCGCGATGGCCAATGCCGTTCGTTCCACGCTGCGAAGCTGACTCGCGATTGGCCGCATCAAAATCGCGATCGCAATGGCGACCAACAAGAACACACTGCCGAGACCGAGAAGAATGTCGCTGCGTCGTGGTCCGGCAAAACGTGGGAGCGGCCCAAGCTCGACGAGCAACGATGTTCCGGTGAGCGCCACTTCGATGTTGTCTCCGGACAAGACCGCCTCGCCATCGTCGAGACGTTGCAACACTGTGTCGGACAACTTTCGCTGCGAACGATCGACCACCGTGACCGGATAGTCAAATCGAGCCTGCACGTTGGCAACCGTTTCATCCAACTTTTGCAAACCGCCGGCGGCGATCTCATCGCGGGCCAGCAACGCGCCACCGCTGAGCGCGGTCTCGATGACCGAGATGTTCTGTGCCTCGGTGGTGCCGCGAAACACGTATGCCTGGATGATCCAAGCACTGATCAAAATCAGAAGCACGCCGCAGTAGAACTGGATGAACAAACGAGTCATGCACGGCTCCGGTCGCAGCGATTGAAATCAGTTACCGCATCTTGGTCTGCAAACGCAGCATTTCCAGCATCGCGTCAGCAGCCTCGTGGCCTTTGTTGCCAACTGTCCCGCCGCTGCGTTGGATCGCCTGTTCGACGGTGTTGCAGGTCAGCAAACCAAAGCCAACGGGACGACCACTTCGAACCGATTGTTCCATCAGAGTATCACTGACGGCGCGGTTGATGTGTTCGTCGTGGGTGGTTTCGCCTTTGATGACGCAACCGAGCGTGATTGCACCAATCACGTCAGCGTGCTGAAACGCTTGTTCAACCGCCCAACACAATTCCCAAGCACCAGGCACACGAATCAACCATTGTTTGTCCTCGGGGATGCCAGCGTCGCTCAGCGATTGCAAAGCTGCCTGCACCATCGAGTCGCAAATATTCGCGTTGTAGCGGCTTGCGATGATCGCAACGCGTCCGCTGGGCAAATTACCGGTGGTTCCATCGATGGAGGGCATTCAAATTCTCTGGGAAAGAATTGGAGGAGGTAGGTTTGCAAATTGTCTCTGCGATCGTTCAGTCTTGAGGCCGAACACTCATCAGAAACTCCGCGTTGTTTTGCGTCTTCCGCATGCGTTTGGTCAACTCCGTCATGGAATCAACCGGCGAATGTTCGGCCAAATCGCGACGCAATGTTTCGATCCGGCGATGCTCTTCTTGATCCAGCAACATTTCTTCCCGGCGCGTTCCGCTGCGAGTCAAATCAATCGCTGGCCAAACTCGCCGAGTGACCAAGTCTTGATCCAGAACAATTTCTAGATTGCCGGTCCCTTTGAATTCTTCAAAGATCACATCGTCCATTCGGCTGCCGGTGTCAACCAAAGCGGTTGCGAGAATCGTCAGCGAACCGCCTTCTTCGACTTTGCGTGCAGAACCGAAGATCGACTTGGGCTTCTGCATTGCCCCCGCATCCAAGCCGCCTGTCAGCAGCTTGCCTGTTGCGGAATCACTGTCGCTGTTGAACGCTCGCGCGAGGCGGGTGATGGAATCGAGGAAGATGACAACATCGGTTCCCGATTCGACCATTCGTTTGGCTTTTTCAACGACCATCTGAGCGACCTGAATGTGTCGCGCCGGTGGCTCATCAAACGTGCTGCTGATCACTTCGCACTGCGGCGACTGGATCTCACGTTCCATGTCCGTCACTTCCTCGGGACGTTCATCGATCAACAAAACCACGACATAGGCATCGGGATAGTTGCTCAACACTCCACGAGCGAGACTTTGCATCAACATGGTTTTGCCGGCACGAGGTGGGCTGACAATCAAACCACGTTGGCCAAATCCGATTGGCGTGAACAGATCCACCACTCGCGTACTGAGTTCTTGCGAGTCGTGCTCGGTCACAATTCGAGTGCGCGGATGCAGCGGCGTCAGATCGTCGAACGGTTTCTGCCGTTGTCGCTGCATCGGATCAGCGTGATTGATCGCCTCGATTCGCAGCAGCGCGAAGTAGCGTTCGTTTTCTTTTGGTGGACGAATCTGCCCGGCAACATGCGATCCCGTGTGCAATCCGAATCGCCGGATTTGACTGGGCGACACATAGATGTCATCGGGACAGGAAAGGTAGTGGTACTGGGCACTACGCAAAAAACCAAACCCATCGGGCAAGATTTCAAGCGTACCTTCGCCGTACATCAAACCGTTCGCGCTCATTCGCGCTTTCAGCAAACGAAAGACGAGCTCTTGTCGAGGAAGCGCAGCGATCTCTTGCAGCCCTTCAGTTTCGGCGAGCGCCAACAAATCGTCATGCTCGAGCTTTTGCAAATCGTTGATATTCAACGCTTGCTTGGGCGATTGATCTTTCGCGGGAATGCCGACTCGACCGCCAGCTCGCGTCACTTCACTGACAATTTCTTCGGGCAATGACAGCGGATCGCGTTCCGCGTCTAGTTCGCGAACACGTTTATCAACATCTTTGTCTGGGTGGCGCATACGGCGATTGCTGCGTCGAGCATTGCGCGCCGGACCCGGCGTGGAGGAAGGTTCCATGAGGAGAGAACCAAATCGGTAGGATGAAAAGAGAGGAGGACGGATGAGAGCCATCCGGGAGGGGTGCGACGCCGGATTGCCAACGCCGCAAGTCACAGTTTAAACGAATACATGCCCCCTGTCAGGCGTAATTATGAGGGCGCTGAGAAGATGGCGTCACAAACACCACAGAGCATCGGCTTCGGCCATTTGTGTGCCTTAGGTGATTTGGCGGAGGTTTTCGCCCGTATCGGCGACCGACTCGGCCTCGCCTCAACAGACGTTGGGCACACCTCTTTAGACATTGGAACCGCCATTGAGGTTCAGAAGTCCGCGATTGTCCAGGTACAAAGCCCAAACCAGTCGCGTCGCCATCGAGCGGTGGGGTCGCCACTGGTCCGCTCTCCGGATAACAGCCTCAAAGTCGTCGTACCGGCCGCCGTCCAGTTCCTCCACTCCCTTGAGCAGTCCCAGGTCACCAAATGGGAGAATGTCGGGACGGTTGAGTGCTGACATCAGGTAAACCTCGGCGCTCCAACGGCCAATCCCCAGACGCGCCGTCAGCTGAGCCAGAGCCACCCGGTCAGTCAACTCGGGCAATCGATCAAGATCAAAGCGTCCATCCACAATGTCATCGCCCAATTGATTCAGATAGCGATGCTTCTGCCGACTGACACCGCAAGCTCGCGTTTGATTAGCCGACAGTTGGACGATCCCTCGTGGCGTCAGCGGTCCGTCGAGCAACTGCTGCAATTTGTGGAAAGTGGACTCTGCCGACCGCAAAGAAACCTGCTGCTCAAGGATGATCCGTGCCAACGTCTCGAACCCTGGGGGGCGTCGCCAGGAGGGCGGATCGCCCAAACGTTGCCAAACCAGACGCAGAGTAGGGTCCGTTTCTGCGAGCGCCAGCAGCGCTGCCTTCCACTCTCCCTCCGGCGGCCAAACGCCCTGCTCATTTTCTAGGCTCCGACCTGCGCCGGATGCCTGCGACTTAGGCACAAAAAGTTTTGGCATGGGGCTCAGATTGCAAAGACCAACTTTTCTTTAACTTTTAACTCTTTACCCAACAGCAACTTACAACCTTTTCCAAAAACACTTCTTTGCTTTTGGCCCAATGTGTGCCAATAGCTATTCTCCGAAAAGAAGTGCTTCCCAAAAGGACAACGCACGACTCACGAGCGATTCAGGATGGCCCGGGCAGGAGTTGGACGGTGGACGGCGGCGCAGCACTTGGTTCGAAACGATTCGGCATGGTGAAAGATTCACTTTGGCAATGGGTGCCGAAGGCAACGTGTCGTGTCACACCAACTGTCTTACGAGAAGGAAGACCACATGAGTTCGATCTCAGCATTTACAACACAAGAGTTTAGCGGCGGGCCGACAAGGTTCCGCTTTGCTTGGCTCACAATGGTTCTCCTTGTGGGGATGATGGGGATCGGCGGTTCACTCGCGTCGGTAGCTTCGGCTCAGGAAGAGCCAGCGGCTGCAATGGATACTGCAGAAGTCGCCGACGCGGGTGACGCTGATTCAGAGGAGCCCGCGGCAGACGCGGGAGTAGGGTACGCCTTCGACAATGGCTTCCTGTTTCTCTGTGCCGTTCTGGTCCTCTTCATGCAGGCCGGCTTCGCCATGGTCGAAGTGGGACTGAACTCCTCCAAGAACACCATCAACATTCTCTCCAAGAACTTGATGGATTTGTCCGTCGGAGCGTTGTTGTTCTTCTTCGTCGGCTTCGGGTTGATGTATCCCGGCAGCTACGGCGACGTCACGAACGGCTACTTCGCTTTCGGTGGTACCGGGATCTACGACTCCAGTCCTGACCAAACATTCTCACCACAAGTCGACTGGTTCTTCCAAGCCGTCTTCGCCGCAACCGCCGCAACAATCGTTTCGGGTGCTGTTGCCGGCCGCATGAAATTCAACGCTTACTTGGTTTACAGTGCCATCCTCACCGGCTTGATTTACCCGATCAGCGGTTTCTGGAAGTGGGGCGGCGGATGGTTGATGCAGTTCGGTGAACAATCCGCCGACGGCAGCTTCGCCATGGGCTTCCAAGACTTCGCTGGTTCGGCTGTGGTTCACGCAGTCGGTGGTTTCGCTGGCTTGGCCGGTGCAATCTTCCTCGGCCCTCGCCTGGGTCGCTACACCGCCGAAGGCAAGAGCGTTCCATTGCCAGGTCACAACGTTGCTTTCGCTGCTCTGGGTGTGTTCATCCTGTGGGTGGGATGGTACGGATTCAACCCTGGTAGCCAATTGGCTTTCCAATCGTCGGCTGATATTGACGCAACCGTCTTCATCGCTGTGAACACCACACTCGCCGCTGCTGCCGGCGTCATTGTTGCAACCGCTGTTTCCTGGGGCCTGTTCGGCAAACCAGACTTGACCATGGGCCTGAACGGTGCACTGGGCGGATTGGTTGGTATCACGGCTTGCTGTGACGCAATGAGCAACTCGATGTCGATCGTTGTCGGTGCCGTCGCCGGCGCCTTGGTCGTACTCAGCATCGTTGTCTTGGACAAAGCCAAGATCGACGATCCAGTCGGTGCTTTCCCTGTCCACGGTGTTTGTGGTGTTTGGGGCTGCATGGCTCTCGGCATCTTGCCAAACGCTCACCTCGAATCTGGTTCGACCAGCTTCATGATTCAATTGATCGGAACCGCTTCGATCTGTGCTTGGGCCTTCATCACCATGTCGGTCGTCTTCGGTGTTCTCAAAGCTGTAGGCATGCTGCGAGTTTCGCCTCAAGAAGAACAAGCAGGCTTGGACATCAGCGAGCATGGAATGCACGCTTACCCATCGGACGCCGTCGCTGGCGGCTCGGTGGTTTAGTTCTACCCACCGCAGTGATGTCGCCGGATGTGCCGTTACACACCCGGCGGCGTCGCAGCGCGGTGCTTTTGAACTTCTCGGCTCTTGCCTGGGCCAGAAGAAGCCCCAATGGTCCGTGACAGGTGTCCGCCTCACCTGTTGCGGATCGGGGTCTTTTTTTTGCGCCCTCGGTGGTTTTCTCACCCGGTCTACGCGAAAAACATGCGATCGTCTAAATTCAGCGATTGGCGATCGATGCCATCAGCTTTCGGTCAGCGATCAGGAGCGGACCTGATTGCCGAAAGGGCACTTTCCCCGCCCGCTCGATTGGCTTGCTCGAATCGCCCGCTCGCGACTTCTGGTTTGTACCGTCCATGAAATTGATCATTGCCATCGTTCAGCCTTCCAAATTGGACGCCATCAAAGAGGCGTTGACCCGCGTGGAGGTACACCGCTTGACCGTCGTGGATTGCCAAGGGTTTGGACGTCAACGCGGCCAAACCGGATCCATGCGTGGTCGCGATTATGGCGTCAGCCTGCTACGTAAAGTGCAATTGCAAATTGGCGTGAACGAAGAGTTCGTTCAACCAACCATTGACGCGATTTTGGAAGGCGGCCGAAGCGGAGAGAGCGGCGAAATTGGCGATGGAAAGATCTTCGTCCTACCAATGGACGACTGCGTCCGGATTCGAACCGGCGAACGCGGTGGCGAAGCGATCTAGCTTTCCAAACGCCTGAACTTGACCTGTCTCATGATCCAAACCTTGAGTCACTGAGGATGGTATCATCGCCTTTCCACTTGAAAGGACCCAAAATGCCATCCAAATTGCCCTGCCAGCTCGTCTTAGCCCTCTGCCTTCCAATTCTTGTCGGCATCGCGTTTCCGTCCATCGGAACCGCCCAGGAAGACGCCCCGCCCGATGCGGAAGCCAGCGTTCCGGAGCAACTCCAGCCGACGGACCTTCATCTTTTTCTGTTGGCCGGCCAGTCCAATATGGCTGGACGCGGAAAGATCTCCGACGAAGACCTTCAACCTCACCCGCGAGTACTGGTCCTCAACAAAGCGGGTGAATGGGTCCCAGCGGTCGCTCCGCTTCACTTCGACAAACCCGGGATCGCAGGCGTCGGCCTCGGCCGAACTTTCGCGATCGACTACGCCGAGCAAAATCCGCAAATCACGGTTGGTCTGATTCCATGTGCTGTCGGCGGTTCATCACTGGACGCATGGCAACCGGGTGGTTTCCACAAATCGACCCAATCACATCCCTACGACGATTGCATGAAGCGGATGCGGCAAGCGTTGAACGCGGGCGAATTGAAAGGAATCCTATGGCACCAAGGCGAATCGGATTCGACCCCTACCAAGTCGAAAACTTACCAATCCAAACTCGATGAACTGTTCGAGCGATTCCGGAAGGAATTCGACTCACCCGACGTTCCGATCGTGATCGGGCAACTCGGACAATTCCCCGAAAAACCCTGGGATGAATCCCGCCAACTGGTCGACCAGGCTCATCAAACTTTACCCGAGCGAATGACGAACACCGCCTTCGTTCATTCGGATGGCCTGCAACACAAAGGCGACCAGACTCATTTTTCTGCAGAAGCCTATCGCGAATTTGGACGTCGATACTTCCGGGCCCATCAACAACTCACTGGTGCATCCGATGAATGATTCCCCATCCTGGATCGCGCCGTCTGCAAAACTCCTTATCTCGCTGATACTCACGTCGACATTCGCGGTCACCTGCCAAGCCCAACAACCGCTGCGACGACTGCGAGTCAGTGACGATGGCCAAACGTTCGTGAAAGAAGGCTCAGAGAAACCATTCACGATTTGGGGAGTGAACTACGATCACGACGAGTCCGGTCGCCTGCTAGACGAATACTGGATCGATGAGTGGGACAAGGTGGTCGAGGACTTTGAAGAGATCAAACAACTTGGAGCCAACTGCGTCCGCATTCATTTGCAGCATGGGCTCTTCATGCGAACGCCCGACAAAGCTTTGCCCGCCCAAGCCGAGCAACTCAAACGATTACTCGAACTCGCTGACTCAAACCAACTGTACTTGGACATCACCGGCTTGGCTTGCTACCACAAAGCCAATATCCCCCACTGGTTGGGCGAACTGGATGAAACAGAACGCTGGAAAGCACAAGCAGTTTTCTGGTCCGAGGTCGCGAAAGTTTGCGCGGACAGCCCGGTTGTCTTCTGTTACGACTTAATGAACGAACCCATCCTGCCCGGCGATCAACCCGAGTCGGATTGGTTGGCGGGCGAGCTCGGCGGCAAATTCTTTGTGCAACGTCTGGCTTTGGACCGCAGAGGCAGAAGTCGTGAAGAGATCGCTGAAGCCTGGGTCAACCAAATGGTCGACGCCATTCGCGAGCATGACTCCGACACGATGATCACCGTCGGCGTGATCCCGTGGGTGTTCGCATTCGGCGGGGGAAAGCCACTGTTCTATTCGCCCGCCGTTGGCGAACGCCTGGACTTCGCATCCGTTCATTTCTATCCCGAAAAAGGAAAGATCGATCACGCTTTAAAATCATTGCAAGCTTACGAGGTTGGCAAACCGTTGGTTGTTGAAGAGATGTTCCCACTGAAAAGCGGAATCGACGAGCTGACCACATTCATCCTTGAATCCCAATCACATGTCGACGGATGGATCAGTTTTTACTGGGGGGCAACTGCGAAGCAACTTCGGGAGAAAGATGACGCGGGAATCGCCGAAGCAATCACCGCAAACTGGCTCGATGCATTTCACGAACTCTCCGTGAAGATTCGAGGCACGCCCAGTCGTTGAACTTGCTCACGTGTCGTCGCTCTACAATCTCTCGCTTGAATCAGTTGCCGAAAAAGAGGTTCCAGAAGTAGCACCACACAACAACATCTTCATCCAGATGACGAGTCCGTTCCTGCGGGATTCGACGCCAGAAAGATTGCTACGCCAGAAAGATTGCTGCGCCAGAAAGATCGTGAATGAATCCGACTAGTTCGTGACGATGCACCGAGAAACGCGCCCTCGTGCTGAACATCCAACCTCGGACGTCGGACGAACACGACGCCCAAACGCTGCCCGCTGATATTCAACGGTGTATCCCCGGAACGAACGAAAAAAGAGCAGTTGGAAACCGAACTTAGATCCGCCACGCAATAGGTTGCGAGGCATAAAAAAGGCGTTGGCCTTTGCAAGCCAACACCCTTTTCATTGATTCAGAAACTGCGAACTCGAGCCAGATCAGCCGGCCATGCGAGTGATTCGGTTGTGGGGTGCAGCCAATTCTTCCGCGGTGGGTTGGTAGCGAAACTGCATCAAGTATGCATCTTCGGTCGCGTCGTCGTAGAAGTCACGCAAGACTGAGATGGCTTTGAAGCCAAGTGACTTGAAGAACAATTGTGCTTCCAAGTTCGTCTCGCGAACTTCCAACATGATTCGGTTGCGACGCTCTTGGGAAAGCTTGCCCAACAACTTCCGCATCATCGTGTTCCCGATCCCGCGACGACGATAGTCGCTGTGAACTGCAAAGTTCAAAATGTGCAGACGATTTTTGTGCAATTCATAGATCATGAACCCAGCGACGCGTTCATCACACTCGGCCACCATGCCGATGCAATTGCGTTGGCGGAGACAGCGGATGAAGTCATCCTCGGACCAAGCGAACTCAAAGCAGTTGGTCTCAATCCCCAAGACATCCGGCATATCGCGGCGAATCATCCAGCGGATATGTGCGGCCTGCCCAGTCGAACTCAGGCCAGTTTTTTGCGTGTTTTCCACGTCGGACTCCCTTCCGGTTCTGTGAAGATCGCATCGCCGTTTGCGGGGGCCTTCCTGGCTCACCGGCGATGAGGCCAAAATTAGCAGAACCCTTTGATCGCACCAAGATGAAATTTCATTCCGAATTTTCGCATTCAAGATGGCAACCGAGGCAAACTAAGGCGGCATATACAAAGATTAGCGAATCTACGCAGCGTGGCATCGCATATTGTCGATTAATCAGGCGTCCGATTGTTTTGGTTCCAGGACACATGATCAATCGCCATTCGCACGCTTTCCAAACGATAGTCCGGAGCAGTCAGTGGAGGATCGTGCTCGATGACAAAGCTCGCAATTTCATCGCTTTGATGAGCCAATTGCCAATCAACTTCTTCCACCGATGGCAGAAAACGAGCAAGGAATGGCCGATTGACAATGTAGCTGTATGCACCAGTGATCTGGTTGGGCGGACAGAGCAGCAGATGTGGAGCGACGAGACGATTCAGATTCGCTTGGCTGGAAAAAAGCGGATTGGTGTAGGACAAATGACAAAGATCCCACTCAATTTCTTTGGGGAATTCAATGTCGTTTAAAAGACGAAAGAAATTTGGGTGAATCGTGACATCGTCCTCGAGGACGATGATCGGCAGCTGACCCTCAGTTCGATCGTAGAACTGAAGGTGCGACAGCGTGCACGCCGCAGTTCCCCACATATGCCGCAGATCCGTTCGCCAGCGTCCCTGCAGCACGTCAGGAAGTCCTCGATGTTCGAAGTCTTCCGTCTCCGGCGTCTTCGCTTGGATGATTTGCGAATTCCGAAAACCGGCACGTCGCAAATGTTGCTCGATTTGGTTGACTCGGTCATGTGACTGCTCGTCGAGCGTGCTGATGACAAAGGTCGGTGTGTCTTCGTCAATGTTTTTCATGAACGACTCATCGAACGATCGCGAATTGTGTCAACGATCGAGCATTGCCATGCACAACCGGTATCAAATGTCCGGATCGATCGACGACACGTCCGTCTGGCGTGACACGAACCTCGCCACGTTGACGGTCGTGCACGCAGTAGTTCCAGTCCTCCGGTACTTCGATCCATCGTGTGGAGTCGTTGTGGCAGTAAAGGTTCAGCGCAGTTTGGTCGCCCCAATCCGTGGTCCCGCGAAGCGCGTTGTCTCGCAATCGAATCGCTTCGCCAAAATATTGGGTTAGAGTTCGAGCCGTTCCGGCGCCGAAACCGCTGTTGAGAAACGGATTGGAAGCAAACAGCTCAAATACACGTCGCCGCATCGACGGATTCTGAATCGTTCGCGTCCATCCGCGAATGGCATTGTTGAAAGGGAAACCTCGAGGTTCCCTGACCGCCAGAATCTTGTCCGGATACTGTTGGGTGTGCTGCCAAAGTGCATCCAGTCGGCCTTGGAACAGCACGTCGCCCGCATCCCAATATGCCACCGGCGTTTCGGCGGGCAGCCCAGAAGTAATGTCGCGGAAATCGACTAATCGTCTAACGGGAGGAAGTTGTCCGTTGAAAGGCCGGCGAATGAAACGGACATTCGGCAAGCGTTGAATCCGGTCGATTTCGCTCGGGTACAAACCGTATCCGACAACGATGACTTCTTGATGGTTGCCAGCAGCCCGAAGTGTTCGCAAAAACACATTCTGAAATCGATGAACATCACGGCGATTGAACGCGACCAAAACTTTCGCGTTCTTGATCGCGTCCGGGTTGTACGAACCCCGCAAGGATTCCGCCGACGACGAGTCGCCCAATTCGCAGCATCCCCAGGAATGCTTGGGCGACATGTGCCAAGCTTTTGCACCGTTTAGATAATCGATTCTCGCACCGCGACGGCGGACATCCTCGCACCGGCAAAGACATTCGCACTTCCCAGGTTCCCATCGAAACGGATCTCGCTGCACCGCCGATCGGCGAAACAACGTTGCCCCCATCGCCACGTGCCGCGATTGCCGATGTGCTGATGATTCCCCCAGGTAGTCTGCCGCAAACGCTCCGTAGTTTGATCGTGCGATCAATCCATGATGCAAACGTGAGATGCAATCTTTGGCGAGAACCACATCGTCATCCAAAAACATCAGGAAGTCAGAATGCGATCGCCGGACCGCCTCATTTCGCGTTCGAGCAATCGTGGCAATCCGACTGGCGTCGCCAGCGAGAGGCCTGCCGACAACACGATGCACGTTCAATCGAACGCCGACCTGCGAGTTGATCGCGTTGCGAACCGAATCATTTAGCGGGCCGTCGTCTCGCGTCAACAACGCCAGATCGATCGAAGGCAAGGAATTCATTTATCCGCCTCAATGACAACCAGCCGTGTTCCCTGGCGGATCCATGTTGTAGTGGTTGACCGACCGATCCTCCGGAAGCGGTGGATAAAACTCAGCGCTTTCCGCCGCCGTCATGCCAGCTTCCATTTCAAGCAGTGACTGCGCCTGCTCTCGAACAAAAAGAATGCCTTCCACCTTCGTGCGATCCAACATCAAATTGGCTTTCTGTCCGAGCTGCACGCCTTCGAACCACTCTCCTTTTTCGAAATCAACATCCGTCGTCGACTTGGGCACGAACAAAGACTTCACATCGAGCGGAAAGAAGGTCCGCTTGATCGAAAGCTTTGGCGACAACTTTTGATGAGCTACGACCAGCATCGGATGAGTGCCATCGTCACACGTTTCAAACGAGATGGTGGCGAGCTCAGGAAACCGAGGCGGAATAGAAATCGTGCCAGACAAAGCCATGGCGCGAAGTTGCGTGGGACTTTTACTCATCATGTTGGCCTCGGGTAAGATACTGATGGACGGTTCGCTAGCCCCACTGACATGGAAGGCTATTCCTTTTCGACACCGCGTGCAAGTTTCCAAGCACGTGTTGAACAAGAACGCGCGAACGTTTTTCGATTCTTTCCGCCGATCTTCATTTTGGTGAACTCATGCGTCTGCGTCTCTGGTTGGTCTGCCTCGCATTGGCCTACAGTTCATTCTGCCAACTTGATTTAGCCGCTCAAGCCGAAACCAATTCCGGTGTGCTGCTGATACCCGAGGACGTCTACGACCAAATCCCGACGAGAGCCGTTTCTCGAGCGACGTTGGCTCCCACGACGGAGTCACCCGAAGCCGTCAGCCAAGCGGGCGGGCTCAGCGACGTCGCACCTTTGCCGGACGTTCCGCCGGGCGACGGTCCCCTATTGATGCTCCCCCAAGCAGACGCGATGTACAGCGCAGCACCTGGGATCGATCAAAACTGGGGACCGGACGATTCCATTGAGTTGCCCGACCAAGTCGACCTACGCGACTATCTTCCAACTCCGGGAAAGCAATCTCAGAACGATTGCGTGGCATGGGCCGTCGCCTATTCAGCCTACTCCTGTCAAATCGGCCAAGAACGTCGACGCAAGCCAACGTTTGCCAGCGACCAATTCAGCCCCAAGTACGTCTACGACAATCTCTCCAGCAACGGCGGTGGCTTGACCATCCTTCAAGCCGTCAATTTCTTGAAGCTGAACGGTTGCGCATCCCGAGCAAATCTGGACACACCAAACGGGCCGATCTCATCCAACGCCGTCGTCGAAGCCAACACCTTCAAATTGCTGGACAACGCCCGGGCACGCAACCTGAACGATATCAAGTTGTACTTGTACGAAGGATATCCGGTTGTCCTAGTCGTTCGAATGAAGGCCGATTTTCGCGACGACGCGGCGTTGTCCTCTCCCTATGTTTGGACCAACGACTCATCGGACGATGTGAACCACCACGCTGTCACGGCCGTCGGCTACGACAATCAAAAGCAGTCGCTGCTGCTAATGAATTCGTGGGGTACGCAATGGAAAGACCAAGGGTACTGCTGGGCATCTTACGACAACTTCACGACGATCGACCAAAACAATTGGTGCGCGGAAGCTCACGTGTTGAAGGTCAAGAAAAGTGCCCCCTTCGATGCCTGGATGGCCGATCAAGATAGCGACAATCCAGCCAATCCGTTCGTTCAGCGACCACCGATTGTCTGGCGTCACTTTTCATTGAAAAACGACCGAAAAGTTTACGAAGGCAACCAAATCATCTCGCCGGCCTCGTGGAAAGTCGACGGCTTGGCGTGCAATAACAAAAACCTGTTCCTTCTTGCTCGTGACCAAACCGTCTACCAAATGAACGATGACCTGTCTGGTGTGAGCTGGTCGCATCTCAGTCGATCGCCACTGGACAACGAAAAGGTGTGCATGATGGCCGCTGCGAAATCGCAAGCCCTTCATGTATTGACAGACAATCAAACGCTCTACAAATACGAATCCGCGTCTGCGAATTGGTTGAACGTCCCACTACCACGAAACAACTTGAAACCGGTCGACCTGCGTACGATCAACGACAAAATCCAAGTGATCACGGACAAAGGATCGGTCTACCAACAAAAGCCAAATGGCGAGTGGGACGAATTGAAACGCATTCAGCCGTGATCACTCGGCCTCGGCTTCTTCTACCTTCAACGTCCGAGCGACACGAAACCCAAGATAGGGATGATACGTGTAAAGCTTTTCTTGTTCTCGTTTGGCCGATCGCATCGTTGTTGGAATGTAGAAAACGGCACTGCCTCGAGCGACTCGATAAGCAGATTGGTTGTCAATTAGACCATCGCTATTGTCGACAATCATCCGTTTGTCATGACGGCGCGATGAATCATGTGTTTCGCACCACTCCATCACATTGCCGAGCGTATCGAACAAGCCAAACGAGTTGGGAAGCAACTGCCGCACCGGTCGGAACAGAACCTGAGCTGACTGAGCAGAGCTCTCCGTCGTCCAAGCGTATTGCGGTAACAACTCGGGATCGTACCCGTAGTAACGCGGCGTGTTTGTTCCCGCTCTGCATGCAAATTCCCACTCGGCTTCCGTCGGCAGCCGATACCCGGTGCGTTCTAGGAAGTTCTTTGGTCGCTTGATTCCTTCGGGTGATTGATAGTCGCGTTCAATCTCCTCGATCGATGGGTAACACATCTCCCACTCCGGAATGTGTTCCTGCTCGCTCAACCAGCGACAATATTTGATCGCACTAAACCATCCAACCGACGTCATCGGACAATCCGGCTGCGTCGTGTACTGAGTGGCATAACCTGTATCTGGATCAAAGCGACGGAATTGCTCCAGGGTCACTTCCGAATCCGAAATCGCAAATGATCGCGGGATTTTTGTCTGGATGGGGAATTCCAACGAATGATCCCGAAACAATTCGTGCCCGGGCGATCCCATCACAAAGTCAACAGGTCCGCGAAGATGGATCATCGTCTGACCTTGTCCATTCCGATTCCAAATCGGTCCGAACTCGCCATCGCCGGACTTCACTTCCCCCGACTGCAATTCAACTTGTGGTGAATCTGCCAGATCGATCCTCTCAGTGACAGCGTCCCAGCCCCACCGATTGGTCAGGTAGCGACAGATAGAATGCAGCGACGCGTTTGGATGTTTCGTCCCCCAGTCCTCGATCATTGCTCGCAGCGTTTGCAACTCGTCCGCAGGCAACTGTTCCGGTCGGTAACGAGCCAACGCAGCGATCAATGCAACGCGACGGGACATGTTGGATTCGGTGCGAAGTTGTTCCAACAACAAGGACGGCGGCACACTCAATGATGCCATCCGATCGATCAAGAAGGATCGCAACCGAGGATCGCTTGAACTCTCAAGTGCTTTCCAAAGGTGGCTGGCAGATCCCAGCCGCGTGAGCGCCACAATGGCATTGGCTTTCCGACTGGCAACATGGTCTTTTTGCTCGTCGGAAACAATCGGACGGCTCCAGACAGACGCTGCAACGGTCTCGTCGCCATCTTCCACCAATGACAAACTGGTCAGTCGAAACCCGTCTGCAGCCAATTCTTTCGATTTCGCTAGATGTTCGCCCGATGGCAATCGATTGAGGGTCCGTGACTCATGGGTCCAACCATTCCACCAAACTCCCGAATAACTGATCGTGTCTTCGTCGAATTCGCCGGGCGGATTCAAACGAATATCGGTTTGATACTTTTCAAGCTGCAACCGCGATTGAAAATGGTAGGGACTGTCGTTCCAGGTATCCTCGGCCATCGGAGACGACACCAATCGATGACGAACGGAACTGTATCGATCGTTTCCGCTGGAATCACGCCGCTTCAGATTGGACTTCGGCACAAAACCACCTTGGATGAGAGGCCCCCATCCCTTCGATTGATGCTCTGAATCAGCAAGTTCCAAGTAGATTTTCGCGTCAATCGTGTCGTGTGGCAATTCCGTCCAAAGAACCCCGTATTTCTGAAGTGCATCTGATTCTTCAGTCTCACCGGACGTCAGGTCAGCTGGGATGGCAGTCACGTCGCAGGGAAAGTACAAGTCGTCACGCATTGCCTGCTGGAGTGTATCGATCGATTCTCGGTCAACACCGGGAGTGAATTTCCAGTCCAGCCCATCTCGTTTAAAGGCGGCAGCCAAATACGGTTGACCCTCCATCGCGTAAACGCGAATGCATTCAGGTCGATACGAACTGCGCTGCAAGGATCGAGCGATCTCCTCAAAATCATCGAGTTGACACTTTTGAATCATTGCGAAATCTTGGGTGACAAACCCGTCCAGCGACTGGATCTGATTGGTCAGTTCCGTCCCAACTTCCTTGAATGATTCGCGTGGAGTCTCGTCGATCCACTTTGGCTTGGCCTCCAGCATCAATTCATCGTTGAGCGATTGCGAGACGTAACCTGGGCTCTGCATTGCTACTGACAACAGCAATTCAAATTCGTCCTTCTCTGCGACGACGAGCAGGTCCTTCAGGATGGGATCGAGCGGCTCGATGCATTTCGAGATCAAAAACGCCGCATTCAATCGAACGTCTCTGTCTTGTTCGGATGGGTCACCATCAGTTGATGGACCAAAATATTCCGAAGCGGGCTGAACGATGTGCTGGGCGATTTTGGTGAAGCCCGGCGTGAGCTCACCAACTCGCGTTGGGTTCTGGTTCACGATGGCTTCCACCAACCGCGGGGCATGAAGTTTCCACTGCGAGTTCTCGGCGTCCAACTGTGACAGCATCCACGCAAATCGCAGTTGTTGGTCTTCGTCCAACACCTGAGATTGATATCGCGACCAAAGCATCTCTTTCGCGGTTTCGGAGTGCAGTCGAAGCCGTTCGGCGATCACACCCAGCGTGTCAGGTCCTGATTGTGGGATCGCATCGACCAATGGTTTGACCTGCGCGGGGTCGTCCTGCACCAACGCCAGTCTCGCCGCCAGAACCTCTCGCGGTGTCTTGTTCGAATCCTCCAGAACCGCTTTCAAACGAGGATGCGTCTCGTCTCGCATCGATTGAATGGTGTTGATCACATTCGGCATCATTTCCATGTCGGCTGCCAACAAACGAGACACTGTTGAATCCGTTTGTTGTTTTGCCAAACGATTGGACATGTCCTTGTTGATCGCTGCGGCGGCCAATCCCGCGATCAACAGAACGATTGCGGCGATCGCCCAACGTGTTCCGTGATAGCGAGCCGACGCGGCCATGAGTTTGGACTGGTCTCCAGTCCGTTGAGCGGCCTGCGTTAACGCGAGAAAACGAAGGTATTCCAAACCGCTGGGCAAGAATCGGTTTTCACGATTGCTCTTCCAGTACTCGGTGAGATCGTTCAAACGAAGTCGAGCCCGGCCTCGAACGGTTTGACGATCACTCTGAGTCAACCAATCACGAATGGGTTCCACCAAGAAGTCGTGTGTCAGTTGATAGCATCGCAGGGTCGAATCCGATTCAACGCCATCCATTGCCGCCGTTGGTGTGATCAATCGAAGCTCTCCATCAAGAGCTTCGATCAACTCTTCAAAAGTTTCATCATCCAGCGATGCAACCTGCTGAATCCGGTCAATGTCTTTCATTTGCCCTTTGATCTTCATGCCGCGATCAGGCAGCAATTCAGCCAAAACTGCTTTCGCGGGATCACGCAGACGACGATGGTGCGGCGATGCGTTTGATCCTTCAAACGTTGATTGCAGATACCCGATGTCGATGCCTTCGGTGCCACCAAATTCCGCCAGCGTCTTCAAATTCCATTCGCGTCCCTTCAACATTTGCGCCAAAACGGCTAAATGAATTGAGATGACCTTCCCACTTTCTTGAACGGCGTCGACGATGGAATCGATGAACTTTTTTTGCTCGTTCGTGATTCGACTCAAATCATTGGGCAGGCAACCATACGCTCGACCAAATTCGGTCAAGACATAGCGTGCGTGACGCAAGTCGAAACGATCCACCGCGATGCAGTTGACGTCTTGAACCAGTCGCAAATCCAATTCGTGAAAGAACTGAGTGGCAGGCATCCAAAAGTCGTCTCGGATCAACAGCATGCATTGCACGTTGGCTCCGTCACACTGCCGGATTGCATCGACAAGCACCTCGTCTCGAATTTTTGGATGGGCGTGCAACCATTGTTCGAATTGGTCCACGATGACCAACACTTTCTTGCCGCCGCTAACGCCTTTTTTTCGCAACGACGACATTGCGCCGATGAGCGTTGACTCAGCCGCCGTGCTCGAGTCCAGCTTCTGGAGAGCCGAGAGCAGCCGTGATTCGGTGTGCTTCGCATTGGCTTCCACGAGGACGACTTCGACCGATGGGTCCAAGAGCGGAACCAATCCAGCCTGCATCAGCGAAGACTTTCCCGAACCAGACGGCCCATAGATCAATGCGACGCGAAAAGCATCTTCGGCTTCGCGAGCATCGATTCGAATTTTGAGCTGGCGCAGAACTTCGGGAACTCCCTGCGCGTCTCGGGCACCCGGAACCAATTGCAAAAAGAACCGACGGTCGTGTCGATCAAACGCTCGCAGACCTTTTGGGATGACGCGAGATTCTGAATCATCTCCCTTCGCATTTGCCTGAACGCCGGGCGGTGCCCACTGATCGGCAGCCGACACAAACTCAGCCGATAGATCATCGGTGTGGTCAATTGTGGTTTCATCCAGCTGAAACGTGCGAAGATCGGCAGCCATCGCAGCGGCGTTGGGATAACGATCCGACACCCGTTGGGCCAATGCCTTCAAACAGATGCGTTCGAGCTCGACCGGCAGTTGCGGGTTGAACTGCCGAAGCGGCGTTGGCTCGGCACGAACGATGTCTTGCAACAATTGTTGGCTCGATCCACCACCGAATGGCCGGCGACCAACCAGCAGTTCATACAGCACAATCCCCAACGCGAAAATGTCGGCGCGACCGTCGACGAGGTGCCCCTCACCGCGAGCCTGCTCTGGACTCATGTAGGAATAGGTTCCGATCAGTACCCCAGCTCGGGTCGGACGCGGGGCGTCGTCACTCATCGCCAGCCCAAAATCCGTCAACCAAGCCCGATCCTGCGTGTCGATCAGGATGTTGCTTGGTTTGACATCGCGGTGCACCAAACCGTTCGAATGGGCGTGGTCCAAAGCATCGGCAATGGATGCGGTCCAAATCAGACCGTCTTCCAGCGTTGGCTTCGTTCGAAGGATTCGCTCCCGAAGATCGACGCCCTGGATGAATCGCGAGACGACAAAGAACGGAAATTGGTCCGATTTACCTACATCATAAACCGGAACGATATTGGGGTGATCCAACTTCGCGACCATCCGTGCTTCAGATGACCACTGAAATTCATCGCTGGCGTCTTCCAACGACCGCAACGGAACTTTGATTGCAACGTCGCGATTGAGCGACTCATCTTTGGCTTGGAACACCGAACCAAAGCCACCGCTGCCAATCCGTCGAACGACCCGATATCTCCCAATCCAATCTGGAGTTTCCATCTTGGGCAACGCCTTGCCCGACGCGATGGTCGCATCAACCTGCGACGTCTCCGAGGGAGGCTGAGTCTTGCCAGGCTGAGTCGCGTCTGGAAGGTCCGATTCGGAAGTCAAACCTTCATCCTCATTGAAAGTGCCAACAAACCGCGGATGGTGGGATGCACCGAGTTCCGCAGGTGTCTAGCTTACCCCACTTCGACATCCAAAGTGTTGTGTTGGCACGAAAAGGAGACGGTGAGAACTTTCGACCGAACTACGGACGACCGAATCGCAGAAAGTAATTCTCGTCAAAGCCATCCAGCTTGACTTCTTCTCGAAACACAAATCCAGCTGCTTCGATCTCTTCGCGGAATGTTTCCTTGCCGGCTCGCACGTGACCCATCGTCCATTCTCGGGACTTGCCTTCGATTCGCTCGAAGTCGATCACAACCAGTTGCCCACCGGGCTTCATCGCATCGAAGATCGACTTCAACGAATTCGCGGGATACTCGAAGTGATGGTAAACATCACATACAAACGCCGCCGTGATGCTGTTCGGCGGAAGACAAATGTCGTCGGGCAATCCGAGCACGGGTGTGACATTGCCGAGACGTTTCAATTCGGAAATTCGGCTCACACGCTGGACAAACTTGGGCGCGATATCAATCGCGAAAACCCAGCCGTCTTTTCCGACGGCATCGCTGAACGGTTCCACAAACAAACCGGTCCCGGTGCCAATGTCCGCCACCTGATCGCCGGGCTTCAATTTCATTGCCGCGACGATCTCGTCTTTGGCCGCGTAGACTTCGCGGCTCTCTACTTCAAAGCGTTGCAACCAAGCATCGACGTCCAATTCGGGATCCAGGAAAGCATCGTTGATGCCTGGATTGATCGAATCAGTCACCGTTTTCTGTGCCTGCAAATTGTTCGCAGGTACATAACAAATCACCGCGAGAATCGCGATGCAAAAGCGTTGCAACGTCATCGTTTTCAGTCCAATGATTTGAAGCGGATGTTTTTGAACTCAGCCCACATTGGTTTGCCAGCGTGCAGTTGCAACGCCAGTTTGCCATCGAGCAATGCCAACTCAGGTTGCTCGTCGGTGAAGTCGAGGATCAGCTTTCCATTCATAAAGTGCTGGATGTGGTTGCCTTTGCCAATGATGACGACTTCGTTCCAGCCATCCAAGTTAAACAGCTCTTGGAACTCGGCTTCATCCATGAAGTTCTCCAGGACTTTCTTCTTTCCGTCCTTCCAAACAGCCTTTTCGCCGACCATGCAAATACGGCCGCGACGTCCGCCTTCGTCGTAGATGAATCCCGCGATGTTGGGGAACTTCATCTCGTTGCGAAGTTCGTGCTGGTACCCACGGACGACCCATTTGTTGCGAGCTGATTTGTCGGTGATGTGCTTGGATCGATATTGAATTCCCGAGTTGTTGGTCGCGTTGCAACGGAACGACAGGCGAACTTCGAAGTTCTTGGTGTTGCCGTCTTCCCAGATCAGAAACGTGTTGCCGTTGGCTTTGTTTTCAGGGGTGGTTTCGCCATGGATGACGCCATCGCGAACCGACCACAAGCGATCATCGCCGCTCCATCCGGTCAGATCTTTGCCGTTGAAGATTGAAGTCAAACCGCTTTCGGCGGGTGCGGTGACGGGCGATTCGGCGCGAACGGAGACGACATTGGCCAAAGCCATTGCGAGGCAAAATGCAATCGTCGTCAACTTGTTGGGAGCCAGGGTGTTTGCGAAAAGCAATTTCGTCATCGAGGTGGGATCCAAAGGGAGGGAGGGGAAGGCGAAGATCAAATTTGATGCTCGAGAGTATGATTGAACGGAACGCCGTCGCCAACCATCGGGGCTTTCGCGGTCAGAATTCTTGGTTCGCTGAGAGTTTGCCGCCATGAGGCGAAACTTGTCGTCTGAAGAACCGCAGTCAGGATCCGCAGTCAGAATCGCCGGCGGCTGACCAATCCCAACGAGCCCAAAACGGCGTTATCGAAATGATTTCTCGCCCTGAAAACATGCCCGCATAGTTCGCCCAATCGCCTCAGGCAGATTGTCTTGAGCAGCGTTTGGCATATTCTAAGCGAATGCCTGGTCCCAGAATTGCTTCGTGCAATTCTTTCGGCCAAAGTGCCGCCTAGGCGAACCATGGGTTCGACTCGCATGGTTGCGAGGCCTGAACGATCTGCACCGGCCGCTGCTGACGCGGGGCCAACCGACGGACTTTGGTCCGAGAGGTTCACGGTGGAGTACTTTCAAACAAGGAATGATGCCAATGTCCGATTCGACTCCAATTCAGAATGCGATCATCCCATCGCAGAATGTGACTCGCCCGGACCCAGTCGTCATCGCGAAAGATTCTCCGGAACCGACCGAGACGCTCTACTGTGAAGACCTGCAAGTTGGCGATGAGTGGCTGAGTCCCTGGCGAACCATTTCAGCAAACGATGTCCGAGCGTTTTCTGAGCTGACGGGCGACTTTGATCCACTGCATGACGAAGACGAGAACGGCGAGAGCCTCATGCCGAAGTCCCCGTTTGGTCGACCGGTCGCACACGGGTTGTTGGGATTGAGCGTGCTGGCGGGTTTGTCGACTGAATATCCACGAGCCGCAACGTTGGCATTGGTATCGGTCAGCGATTGGAACTTCGACAATCCGGTCTTCTTCGGCGAACGAGTTCGCGTGGTCACGACCGTCGAATCCACCGAAGCCCACGGACGTCGAGCGGCAAAGGTCACATGGCATCGCCAATTGATCAGCGACGATGGCCGAACTTTGCAACAAGGCAAATTTGTGACCTTGGTCGCTTCGAACAAACGCTACCGTCGACAACCTCGCTGATACAAATCACCGGCGACACTTCCGCCTGCCGGACAACCAGCCGAGCTATTCACGGCTGAATCGTTCCGCGGCGAAGCAAGCCAGCGTTGCAAGCGTGGCGGTCGGATTACCGGTCGTGGGCTCTGCCAAGACCGACGCATCCACGATTCGCAAGTTGGACATTCCGCGAACATAGAAGTCGGAGTCCACGACGCTTCCTAGGGCACAAGTTCCGGCGGGGTGATAAAGCGTTTGTGAATAGCGGGCCATCGCCGCACAAATCGCATCGTCGGTTTGTCGCTTTGCCCCCGGAATCATCTCGGATCGAAGCCACTGGTCGAGTCCCGATTGCTTCACCAGCCCACGGACCCAGCGAACTCCTTCGAGCAACTCGACTCGATCACGATCATGGTTCCAATACCCAGCATCGATGATCGTCTCATCGGCACTCCATCGAATGCGACCTCTTGATCGCGGACGCGTCACGTTGACGCCGATGGTCATCGCCCCGCGCCGGGTGTCTTTGGGGAACCGAAGGTAATCGGTTGGTGTCACGTGCAATTGCCATCGTTGCTCCGCATCCAGGCCACCACACTCGGCAATGTTGCAAGCGATCGGACCGCCGCCGGTGTGTTGCCACTGCGCCAAAGCCGACATTTCAGGCATTGCGTCGGAGAACGCGCAACCATCGTGAGAATGAACAATGGGCATTATTAGATGGTCGTGCAGGTTGCCACCGACATTTGAATCATCGACCCCACTTCGATGCAGCAAAGTTGGCGACCCGATCGCGCCGAGTGCCGAAACAACTTCGACATCCTTTCCGACTGAACTCGTGCCTCCGTCAGCCCATTCAATCCCGGTGACCGTGCCATCCTCGATTCGCAGCGACGACACGCTAGCTCGGATGATTCGAATCAGATTCGCCGCATCGGGATTGGCGCGTTGCAAATCCGCGATGGCATTGGCCGCCGTCCATCGCCGTCCGTTTCGATTCAGCCGATCGTAGACGTGGAATTCTTGATCCGAATCGTTCGATACAACATCCAAAAACGCCCGGCTGGTCGGACTGATCCAACGAGCACGCTCGGGCCGAACGATTTCACGAGCCCGTTCGAAGGCCGCACGAAGTTGCCGCTCCGTGTCATCTTTCGTGTCTTCGTTCTGTGGACGTTCCGAAACAAGCGGCTGGGCCAACGATCGGAAGTCGGTATCGGTCGGCGGGAACCAAATCATCGAGTTGATTCGGCCGCTGCCACCCAAACCTTTTCCCCGTGGCCAAGGAATGGACCGACCAGCCAACTCGGCTGAGGGCTGAGTTTGGTAGTTGTAGTCCGCTTCTCCGCCAAGCAAACGCAACCAGCGAACCGGGCGTTGCTCATCGCTTTGAGGAACATCACCGCATGGAGCTTCGACAACCCACACGCGTGGAGCGTCAGAACCCGATCGAGATTGGAGTGATTTCGCTAGCTCATGAGCCAGGATCAGGCCGCACAAACCGCCGCCCAGAATCACGGTTCCGTTAGAAAACTGATCCGGTCGTTCCACCTCCATCGGTTTCATTCCGTTGGAGTTTGCAAACCCTCGGGCAGGATGCCTTGCTCGACTTCATCATCCCACTCGTTCATCAGCGGCCAATCTTCCGCGAGCGTTCCGAAATCGGCCATGTGCAGGTAGCCACTGACCCGCTCAATAACTTTGTCCAGCATCGCGTTGTCTTTCGCGAACACTGGGCCGTGGCTGGGTGCCAACCACTTCACATCGCTATCGCGGATGCGGGTGAGCGATTTGATGAACGAACGGATGTCGCTTCCGTGGTGAGCGTCGATCGCGCCGATGCAACCGTCTCGGTAGAGGTTGTCACCGGACAGAAGCACATCGCCGATGCGGAACGCCAGTTGGCTGTCGGTGTGCCCGGGCGTGTGCCAGACTTCGATTTCTTTCTTGCCGACGGTGATGATGTCCCCGTCGTTGATTTGGTTTTCGATCTCAACGGGCGGCATCGCCATCTTTAGGTTTTGCGCTTCGATCACCGCCAACGTTTTGAGGGTGTCGCCCGTTGACAGTGGCTCCACCGCGTTGGGATGCGCTGAGATGGTCGTCTTCAGGATTTGCTTGGCTTTGGCCAAACCCTGGATGTGGTCGACGTCGGCATGGGTAGCGACCAGCGTTTTGCAACGCGAAAGCGGAAAGTCCAATCCGCGAATGATTTCGACGAAGTCATCGACGGTCTCTTCGTAACCAATGTCGATCAGGATCCATTCATCGGAATCATGGACCAAGTAGACGTTGCACCCAAGCACTTCACCGGCTTGGAAGTTCAACTCGATCACGCCGGGAAACAGGGGTTTTCTTGCGAGCATGTTGGGTTGCGAAAAGACGGAGCGGACGGAGAAAAGCAGTCGCCGAGGCGGACTCCGGAGCGAATGTTGTAGGGCTAATCCCGGATTTTGTCACTGCCCATCTCGCACCCCAAATCGGTTCGAGTCACCTTGCGTGCACTCCGTCACCGGCGACACTGGGGCGACGCCTTCGGTGCGAGCCATGGTCGAGGGCCAGCGGTGCAAAACACACGCACGCGGCATCGGTGTCGACCGAGCCCGAAACTACCGGATTGAGGACCATGCTTCACGCCATCGTTTTTGTTTGCGCATTGTTGCTTGTTGGCGTTTGGTTGCGTCAACAAGTCGCATGGTTTCGGCTGGGATTGATCCCCGCATCCTTGATCGCCGGCTTTCTCGGTTTGGCGGTCATCCAGTGGTTTCGCTGGAATGAACGCGACACGATGGAGCCCATAGCATCCGCCCTGGGGCCTTGGCCTTCGACGCTGATCGCCGTCGTTTTCGCCGCGATGTTGCTAGGGAAAAGCGACAAGGATTCATCGTCGACCAACCGGCATTTGGTTCGAGACGTCATGCAACAAGGCCTGATGGTTTGGATCATCGTGCTCGGCCAAACCGTGGTGGGACTTTGGGTCACATGGTTGTGGGTCGGACCGCAGTTCGATTTGCCATCCTCCGCTGGCATGTTGATCGAAACCGGCTTCGCTGGCGGTCATGGCACCGCCGCGGCGATGGGCGACGTGTTCAAGCACGCTTCAATCGGTTGGGATGAAGGATTGGATTTGGGCGTCATGATGGCGACCGGTGGTCTGGTCTACGGATTGGTTTCCGGCATCGTTTGGATCCAATTGGCCGTCCGACTGGGATGGATCCAAGTTGAAAGTTCCACCGAGGATTCGACAACCGACACACCCAAAACCGAAAACGTTTCAAAAGAGCCACGGCCGAAAACACAATCCGAACCAGCTTCGCTAGGCCGGGCACGGATCGACGGGAGCGTGATTGATCCGCTGTTGTTGCAAATCATTTGGCTGGCACTCGCGATGGGCATCGGCGTCGCGATGCAGTCCGGCGTCGGCTGGGTCGCTGAAGCTTTCGGCACCGATTCGGCCGTCCAAGCCGCTGATCTGCCCCCGACTGAGCTGAACACGCCTGAGCTGTCTGCAGCTGAAACCGGCGAGCCTACCGATGCGGGTGAGTCTCAACTGCGATCTCGATTGACATTGGCCAGCATCGTTGGTTCGTTTCCTTTGTTCATTTACACTTTGTTCGGTGGCTTGATCGTCCGGTTGCTGCTCCGAGCGATTGGGCAAGTCCGATTGATTGACGAGACGACGATCCACCGGATATCCGGCACATCGATGGATTTGTTGGTCGTCGCCGCCGTCGCGACTCTAAATTTGGCCGCCGTGGCGTCTTTGTGGGTGCCTTTGGCCATTCTCTTCGTGGCCGGATCGATCTGGTCGACGTTTTGCCTGCTGTTTCTTTCCAGAAAAATCCTGCCCGCCGAAAAGTGGTTTCCTCTGGGGCTGATCAACTTTGGAATGTCGACCGGCACGACCGCGACCGGATTTGTGCTGTTGCGAGTCGTCGACCCCGACCTGAAGTCCGGAGCGGCCGAGAATTACGCGTTGGCGGCTCCTTTGTCAGCACCCTTCGTTGGCGGTGGCATGATCACCGTTGCGATGCCATTGGTTGTCCTTTCCCGAGTTTCCATTGTTTGGCCAGCCCTATTGCTGGCGACCTTGCTGGTGGTGCTGATCGTTCTGGGGATTCGATCGAGACGATCCCGCTGACCCTTCGAAACCGTTATTTGACCCGCCCGATTGGTGGCGGGTTTGGCAAACCAGGCAGTTCAGCGAATTGCGTTCTCGCCTCTCATCGGTAGACTGTAGTTTCCTCGCCCCAGCGATCACCTCATTGCAGATTTCATGGCTGAATTGAATCACGAATGCGGCGTTGCCGCGATCTACCACCTCTCTGGTCGCGGGCGCAGCCCGGTGTGCACGGACGATGGACCGCGACAAATTTCGCGTCTGTTGCCCCGCATGTTGCTCGACATCCAAAATCGCGGGCAACTTGCCGCTGGTATGTCGACCTTCGACCCTGATCGTCCCGCGCTACTGAAAACGCGTCGCGACGTCGGAACGGTGACCGAAGTCTTCCGCCTGAACCATCGGGCCAAAGCCGAATCGCTGATGAAATCGCTGGCCGGCCGCGCCGCGATCGGACACGTTCGCTACGCCACCTGTGGTGCCGATGACCGAAACTACGCTCAACCATTCGAGCGCCGGCACATCCACAAACGCAAATGGTTCAGCTTCTGCTTCAACGGGCAGCTGGCCAACTACACGCTTCTGAAGCAACGGTTGCTCGCCGATGGCGACCACCACCTGGCACTCGACACCGACACGGAGATCATTCTCCACGAGATCGCTCGCTTGCTTTCTCAGTCGCAAGAACGAGTTGACTGGATCGAGGTGCTGAAACAAGTCACTGCCGGTTTCGACGGTGCCTACTCAATGGCCTTGTTGACCGCAGAAGGCGAGATGTTGGTCGCTCGTGACCCACTGGGCATCAAACCCATGTGCTACATCCACGAAGGCCCGCTGTTCGCCTGTGCCAGCGAAAGCGTTGCACTTTTGAACCTCGGGTTCGAACCGGATCAAATCCGATCGTTGCCACCCGGTCACGCGATCTTGATCGATCCGGACGAAGGTTTCCGAATGGAACGATTCGCGGAACCGGAAACACCCAAGCATTGCTTCTTTGAGTGGATCTACTTCGCCAACGTCGCCAGCACACTGGATGACCGAAGCGTCTACCTTTCGCGAACCAACTTGGGACGTGAGCTGGCTACCGCGGAACGTGAGTTTGGTCGTGTTCCTTTGGACGATCCGGACACGATCATCGTCCCGGTTCCTGACACCAGCAAAGCTGCTGCGGACTCGATGGCCTATGAGTTGTCGATCCCATGCCGCGAAGGATTGATCCGCAACAGATATGCCGGTCGGACGTTCATCGAAGGTGGTCGCGCTCGCAAAGCCAAGGCGGCGGCGAAGTACACGCCGCTTCGCGAAGTCTTGCAGGGCAAACGCGTCATCCTGGTCGAGGACTCAATCGTGCGAAGCACGACCATGAACGCACTCTTGGATCGAATCCGTGACGTTGGCGGTGCAAAGGAAATCCATGTTCGTGTGGCTTGTCCGCCGATCGTTGCTCCGTGTTTCTACGGCATCGACATGAGCACGATCGATCAATTGATCGCACCCAAATACTTCTCGTTGACCGGCGAGTTGGACGAAGAATCGCAGCAACGGATGGCCGACGATCTCGGTGCCGATTCGCTGCAATACTTGCCAGTGTCCGCGATCGCACGAGCCATCAATTTGCCGGAGGAACACCTCTGTCAGGCCTGCGTGACCGGTAAGTACCCAACGCCGATTGGCCAGCACCTGTACCAGATCGCTTGCGACAATCGTGGGGCTCGAGTCAACAACCAACGCACGTACGAACAACTCGCTGCCGCGGTCGCGGGCCAGTGAGTGAGGCCGCTTGCAAATCAGCCTGGTTGCGATTCGGGCTGATTGCAGGGCGTAGAATTCGATCGAGAGCTTGATCGAAGAAGCTCAGCTCTCGGGGTTCATCTCAATCTGACGGTTCAACTCAGGCGACGCCGATGGCTTCGCCTGCGTCTTTGCCTCGGTGTTGCGACTGCCGATGCCATACTCCAAAAGGTGCTTGGTGATCTTCACTGCATGCACGTGGCAATTTTCCAAGAACACTTGATACTTGCTGCTCTGCGTGCCACCGACGGCGGTACCAGCGACGTAGACACCCGGCAATTCGGTTTCCATTGTCTCGTCGTCGTAAATTGGCTTGCCACCGGGATCTTCCATTCGGATCCCCAATTGCTTGAACAAGGTCTTGTCTTGTTCGTAGCCAATCAGCGTTAGCACGTCGTCAAAATGCATGTGCAACGTGTGATGCCGACCGTCGGGCAATATCTGGTCCAAGTCGACTCGCTCAGGTGTGATCGCGGTCACACGACTCTCAAACAACGCTTCGATCGCTTTGCTTCGAATCAGTCCATCGATCTCCGGACGCAGCCAGTACTTGATGCTCGTCTCAGGCAATTCCTCTCGGTGATAGCTCAGCGTGACTTTCGCGCCGACGCGGTGCAAACGGATCGCTGCTTCGACCGCACTGTTGCGACCGCCGACGATCAACACTCGGCGTCCGTGATAGTGGTGAGCCTCTCGCAAGTAACCATCGACGTGCGGTAAATCTTCGCCGGGAACATTCAATCGATTGGGATGGTCCGTTCCACCGATTGCCAGCACCACCGCCGATGCTTCGATCCATTTCGAACGGACGCGGACTTGCCAACGACGAGGGTCATCCGGGCGGGCTTCGATCTTGTCAACCTTTGAAAACGTTTCCACCGGAACACGAAACTGGTCGACAACACTTCGTAAGTATGTGAGATACTCTTCCCGACTCGCCTTCGCCTGGTCAATTGTGTTCAGCGGAACGCCGGCGATAGAGATACGGTCGTTGCTGCTGAACCATCGTGTTTGAGGTGCCCACCACGAGATTGTGTGTCCGAGCGGACCGGCTTCAAACACCACCGCGTCAATTCCGTTTCGACGCATCTCGATCGCCGTTTCGATTCCGATGGGCCCGCCACCAACCACCACCACGTCGCAAACGCGGTTGGGTTCATGCGGTGCAGGATCGATGGATTCAGATGGTTTCACGAGTCAGTCTGTGGTTGAACAATTGAATTGATTTCGCGAGATCACAATTTCAAACTCGCGAATCTCATTTTCGTGACGTGGCAACCGTCCGGAACGCGATGAATCCGATGACGATCAAACCCGCTATAGTTTAGCAAAATTCGGGTTGGTTCGAATCGTTTTTTGAATCACCGCTTGTTTCAACTCTCTGCCACCTGCACGAGCGATTCTCATGATGCAACTTGGTTTTGTCAGCGCCATCTTGCCGGAATACGATCTGGAAGAAGTCTTCGCCGTCGCGAGCCAGTGCGGCTACGAGTGCGTCGAGGTCATGTGTTGGCCGCCCGGGAAAGCCGAAAGGCGGTACGCGGGTACAACGCACATCGACATCAGTGACTTGACCGACAAACGCATCGAAGAGATCCAGTCGCTTTGCCAGCGGTACGATGTCGCGATTAGTTCTCTGGGCTACTACCCCAACCCGTTGTCGCCTGACGAATCCGAGTCAAAAGTCGCAGCGGAACATTTGATCCGGCTGATCGAGGCATCTTCTCAACTGGGAATTGGCCGAGTGACCACTTTCGTCGGCCGCGACCCGAAGAAAACGATCGATGACAACTGGCCCCGATTTGAAAACGTGTGGGGACCAATCATCGCAGCGGCCGAAAAATTCGATGTTCGCATCGGCATCGAAAACTGCCCCATGTTCTTCGGTGACGACGAATGGCCTGGCGGAAAGAACTTGGCGATCAGTCCGGCAGTGTGGCGACGAATGTTTGAAACGTTCCCAAGTGAACACTTCGGGCTGAACTACGATCCCTCACATCCAGTGTTCATGCACATGGATTACCTGACACCAATGCGAGCCTTCGCCGATCGATTGGTTCATGTCCACGCGAAAGATGTTCGTGTTGACCAAGTCATGCTCGACCAAGTCGGAGTGTTTGCCAATCCAAATGAGTGGCACACTCCGAAGCTACCGGGCCTTGGTCAAGTCGACTGGGGTCAGTTCTTTTCGATTCTGACCGACACCGAGTACAGCGGACCGGTCTGCGTCGAAGTCGAAGACCGGTCCTACGAAGGTTCGATCGAGAATCGAATTCGAGCCCTCAAACAAAGTCACGACTACCTTCGGAATTACTTGCCGAGGATGTAGCTTGTTGCCCCGAGCGGGGCAGTCGTGAGGACGCGGTGGGTGGATTGCAAAGTGCAAATTGATCAATGCAAATTGCAAAGTATTTCCGGTCTGGCAAGCCACCTGTTTCACCGACCTGCGATTGCCAATTTGCAATGTCCATTTTGCAATTTGCAATCACCTCGCCCCACATTGCGATCACGCCACATCGCCCCGGACGGGGCCGGCTTGGGAGAGGCAGCGTTGTTGCACCGCGTACGCGATCGCTTGAAAGTAAACTCGGTGCGATGAGACTTGGAAGTTGATCGCTTCCCGACGGAACAGTTTGGGACAACTGTTCTACTCTGGTGCTTATCACTTCCTCTCATCGCCCC
>NZ_ANMO01000073.1 GCF_000338295.1 Rhodopirellula europaea 6C | reverse complement strand
GCAATGAAGCTTACTCTGATGGCCGCAGTGCCTTGCAAGCGTTTCGGTTTCGCACCAATGTGCGAAAATGGTCGCGGCGGATGGACATTCTCGCAGTTTGGGGCTGATCGTTACGTTGCATCACCATCGAAGCACGGCATCAAACTGGGCTTGGCCGTGTGGGTGACACCACCGATCGCAAACGATTACATCGAATGCACGATGTTGACGGCGACGCACGACGGCCGCGTGATTGGATCTGAGACGCTGGATTGGCGGCGACCGAACGACGGTGGCGCACATCACGAACACGGAAGCGTCTACGAGTGGATACAAGATGTTGATGCACCAATCGACCGTGACGGCTTGGTCACCGTCGGCGTGGCCGTCAAGCTGCACTCTCAGCCCGAGCCTGTTGATGTTGATGGTCGGGCGTTGGTTCACGTCACATGTCGCGATACAAACGACAAACTCGTTTCCGTTGACGAATACGTAGGGTCACTGGACAATGACAAACGTGCATTCTCATGGTAGACCAAGCGAGCGGGGAACCATCCCGTGCACCGGAGCCGGGCTTGCGCGATTTCACAGATGGACAATCAACTTTCCCGGCCCGGTGACGGGTACCGTTATTCGATTGAGATTTCGCGGCCTGCAGAGGTTGACATTGCCTCCAGCTAGTCCCCTCCGATACCATCGCAGCCAACAACAAACTTAAAATGGACACTGCCGTGAACAAACTCGTAATCGCAACGATCTGTTTCATCATCTTTGCTGGCACAGCACTAAGAGGAAACGCAACGCACGAAGATTCAGAGCAGCGAACTTCGGCTCCGCTCAATCACGCACCCTTCACTAGCGTCAACGGCCTCAAAACTTTTCTGTTTGAAAATGACAAAGCTGCATTGAATCTCACCCGGCTGAGATTGAACACCTGCTCCCTCGTGATACTACACTTGGCGTTGTACTCGTACGCGGAAACGGCCTCCATAGCCGTGTTGAGTACAGAATGCCGCTCGCAGACGATGGCGAGGAGTTGGTACTAACGTTTTCCAACACCCTTGATTCGAGAACATCCCGTTTTTCTGGTTTCTGGATCGACCCAAACGACGAATAACAATGCCGTGAACCGGAGTCGCGTGTCACGCGTTTTGGCGATAGCACACTCACTCGCCGCGACCCGGTTACGGCCGCCGTTATCGAGTTGACAGTGATCGCGTTCGTGTTCGCTGCTCGATTCGATGCCGGATCGAAGGGTGCTCGATTCAGTGCTCGTTCCATTCGTGCCCGAATCATCGCGTCGATTGCAGTGTCCGATTGGCGGGCGAGATATTGCGTGAATCCGTGCTCGATTGCCGGGCGACAAACGGCGTGAATCCATGCTCGATTGCGAGGATGATTGCCGCATGAACTTATGCTCGAATCCCGGGGCGCTGGTGGTACCCCCGATGCAATTCGATAACCATGGCATGCACCGAAGGCCGCAAGTCATACAACCACCACGTCGAACATCAACCGTGCGGCCTCGGTGATGCCCGGCGTTATGCCTCTCAATTCAGCACTATGGCGAAGCTCAGCAAAGAAGATCGAAAGGCACGCCTGAAACAATGGCAAGCCGCTGAGCGAACCGACCTCGTCGCTTCGATGCCGCTCTCGCCACAACAGTTGAACTCGCTTCTCGATTACCTCGACGCAAATCTCAAGTCCTGCGATCACACGACTAAGCTCACTGACATCTTCCTGCACGTCGAAAAACTCGACAAAGACCGTGTGCTACCGTGGCTTGCCTATCACGGCGGTTACTGCGATTGCGAGGTGCTCTACAACCTCGAAGACCTCGCTGAATCTTTCCGCGATCGACCAATCCCGCCGAAACCAAAACCAAAAACGAAGCAAGTTGCGCGCGATCTAACCACACTCACGGGCTGGGATTTTGCTGGTTTACCTCAACCATGGCGCGTCGCCAACCTGTACGCGGCCGATGAGCCCCTCAAGCTTCAAATGGGCAAAAAGGGCGGCTGTACGATCACTGTCGTGGAATCGCCGCTGGCTCCGGGTGACCAGATGTCTGATGATTACTGGTCCGCATTGTGGTATGCCCGTACTGAATTGCCGCCGAAATCGCCTATTCAGGTAACACGTGGCGCACTTGATCTGCCCGATCACTTACAATCAATACTCGTACGAACATCCGGCTGGATTCCAGTCTATTGCTGGGTGGTCCCCAACAATCAGCAATGGCACCTTGAAATCCGCACCGAACTGAATCGACAAATCGGCGATCTTCCACTGGTCGCGAAATTGGTCACTCAATTGGTAACAAACAAGGCATAACCATCGCGTGCACCGGAGTACGCGAGCCGAGCGTTTCGGCAGTTGAAAATCTTTCGCGCGTACCCGGTGACGCGT
>NZ_ANMO01000072.1 GCF_000338295.1 Rhodopirellula europaea 6C | reverse complement strand
GAGGTGGACTTGTCGGGCCACGTTGCTTGGGGCAATCGGCCCGCAGCTAGCAATCTCCTTAAGCACCACCAGTTGAGGTCCCGTCAAACCATGGCCACCGACCAATTGCCGGGAATGAAGATCGACCGCGCGGATAATCTGCCGGATCGCAGCGACAATTTTATCCTCCTGGCTGAGTCGTTCGCTATCCGGAGGCGGTAGGTCATTCATTATTTTAGCGGGGCTCGCAATCGGGATTCGCGGTGTCAGCATGGACGATTTCACAACGCACTGGTAGCACCTCGATCAACATGATACGGTGTGAAGGCCTGCCAAGAAGCTTTGAATGCAAAGCATTTTAACAGGGCTTCTATTCAGGCTCGATGAACGGCTGCGACGACGGATACCTACCCGCAGGAAACGCGAACGATGAGCAATTCAACTGAAACGTCACTCTTGGCGTATCGCCAACAAAGCTATGGCGACGATCCGACGAAGGTCCGCGACACGAATAAGTACACAGACGAGTACGTTCGCGGTTTTGTGGAAAAGTGGGATGACCTGATCGACTGGGACCAACGAAGCGAAACAGAAGGATCATTCTTCATCGAAGAACTACGCAAACGAGGTGTAAAGCGTGTCTTAGACGTGGCCACCGGCACCGGATTTCACTCCGTCCGGCTGATTGAAGCGGGTTTCGAGGTCGTCAGTGCTGACGGCAGCCCGTACATGCTGGCCAAGGCGTTTGAAAATGGTCGCCGACGCGGCCACGTTCTGCGAACCATCCAGGCCGATTGGCGATGGCTTAATCGAGACGTGGCCGGTCGCTTCGATGCCGTGATCTGCCTGGGGAATTCCTTCACGCACCTGTTCAACGAACGCGATCGGCGCAAAGCACTCGCCGAGTTCTATTCCGCACTGAAACACAATGGCGTGCTGATTCTGGATCAGCGAAACTACGACTCGATCTTGGATCATGGTTTCGATTCAAAGCATAAATTCTATTACTGCGGCGAGCAAATTTCTGCACTGCCCGAACACGTTGACGACGGTCTGGCCCGATTTTGCTATTCGTTCCCGGACGGGTCGAAGTACCACCTGAATATGTTTCCGCTGCGGAAACGCTACGTCTGCGACCTGATGCAACAGGTCGGTTTTCAACGCGTCGACACCTTTGGCGATTTTCAAGAGACCTATCACGAGCCGGATCCGGATTTCTTCATCCACGTGGCCGAGAAGTGCTACGACTCGTTGGTGCCCAAAGAATTGCAAGCCCACCCAGATGCTGGGCACGTCGACGTTGCCGAAAAGAATTCCGAGTCAACCACCGGCGACGACATCACCAAGGATGCTTCATGAATTTGCCCGCCTATGATAACGCGACAGAAACGGCCAGACGCTACTACAACAGCAGTGATGCGGACACGTTCTACGCCGAAGTATGGGGTGGCGAGGACATTCATATCGGAATCTATCAGTCATCTGACGAACCGATCAGCCGCGCCAGTCATCGCACGGTCCAGCACTTGACCGAGCGACTCCGCGGAATCGATGCTTCGTCGGTCATTCTGGACATCGGCAGCGGCTACGGCGGCGCGGCACGGCACCTGGCTCGCCATTTCGGTTGCCGTGTGATCGGCCTGAACCTGTCAGAAACCGAAAACACACGCCATCGCCAATTGAATGAACAAGCCGGTTTGAATGACCAAATCGAGGTCATCGACGGCGCCTTCGAATCGATCCCATTGGCTAACAATCACGTTGATGTGGTGTGGTCGCAAGACGCAATTTTGCACAGCGGTGATCGCAAGCAGGTTTTGCGGGAAGTCAATCGTGTTTTACGTCCCGGCGGCCAGTTCGTATTTACCGATCCGATGCGAGCGGATGATTGCCCTGCTGAAGCGCTCACCGCGATCTTGGAACGCATTCATCTGCCGGACTTGGGTTCGACAGAGTTTTACCGACGTGCGGCCGATGAATTGGGTTGGCAAGACAATGGCTTCGAAGCCATGCCGGAGCAGTTGGTCAATCACTACTCACGGGTGCTGGAAATGACCGAGGCGAATTCGACCGACTTGGCGGACAAGGTGTCGGCGTCTTACCTTGAGCGAATGAAAGTTGGCTTACGACACTGGATCGACGGCGGTCGAGCAGGCTGTTTGAACTGGGGCGTTTTCTTATTTCAGAAGTCGTAGCGGCATGGAAATGTCCCGCAAGCACACCCGATCCGGCGACCCGATCGTTCGCTGGGGCAAACACTTCCATTTCCACCGAGTGGTCTTTCCACTAGCCAGCGCGTTGATCGTGGCCCTGGTAGTAGTGAGCCTCAGTTTGCCCCGCGAGACGGCGGTGGAAACCTTTGGCGGCATGCGAGATTGGATCGGTGACGCTTTCGGATGGCTGTACCTGTTGTTGATGAATGGTTTGTTGGGATTGGCAGCCTATCTAGCACTCGGTCCATACGGCAGCATCCGATTGGGCCAAGCGGACGATCGGCCTGAATTCGGAAGGTTGTCTTGGTTCGCCATGCTATTCAGCGCCGGCATGGGGATCGGATTGCTATTTTGGAGCGTCGCGGAGCCGATTGAGCATCTCGTGAGTCCTCCGCCGGGACGATCCACTGGTATCCAGCCGGCTCGTTTAGCGATGGCGACGACGATTTTTCATTGGGCATTGCACCCCTGGGCACTCTACGCGATCGTTGGGTTAGCGCTTGCCTATTTTGGCTTTCGCAAACAGTTGCCACTTAGTTTCCGATCGTTGCTGCATCCGCTTTTAGGGGATCGAGTGAACGGTTGGGCGGGACATTTCGTGGACACGTTGGCGATCGTGGCGACGCTGTTGGGCGTGGCGACCTCATTGGGCATTGGTGCGCAGCAAGTCAACGCGGGACTCACTTTCTTGTTCGGCGTGCCGCTTGGAATCGGCGTTCAAGTCGCCTTGATCGGTGGGATCACCTGTGTGGCAACGATCTCGGTCATGCTCGGACTGGGGACAGGAATACGTCGCCTGAGCGAATTGAATATCGGTTTGGCAATGCTGCTGATGCTGATGGTCGTTGCTGCCGTGGGATTGTCGTCATATATGCGCGGTGTCAGTGATAACATCGGTGCCTATCTTCAATATCTACCGAGCAGTTCGTTTCGAGCCGGTGCGTTCTCTCGCGAAGGGAGCCAATGGCTCAATTCATGGACGGTCTTCTATTGGGCTTGGTGGATCTCTTGGTCACCCTTTGTCGGCATGTTCATCGCGAGGGTTTCTCGCGGACGAACGATACGCGAATTCATTATCGGCGTATTGTTAATGCCAACCGCGATTAGCATCTTGTGGCTGACGGCGTTTGGAAACACGACCCTCGATGAGCACCGACAGCATATGCAATCGATCGAAGACGGACGCAACGACGCCGATAGATTGCCATCCTATAACGTTGCCGTTCTTGACGATTCCGGGACGGCGAAACGGAATGACGAGGGTCGGTTGTTAATCCAAGAACAATCCTTGACGACCGTGCAGTACATGGACGCTACGATCGTCAGTGAGGACGGCGGGTCGATCATTCCGACCTTGCCGACCGCCATGTTCGCGATGCTCGCCGGGTTGTATATGTCGTCCTGGTTTGCCCCGCTTGCGATCGGTATTGCCACCACATGCGTGGTACTCTTTTTCGTCACCTCGTCGGATTCGGCGTCGATGGTCATCGACATCATCGCGTCAGGCGGCAATCCGAACCCTCCCTTGGGCACACGTTTGTTTTGGGCCATCGCGGAGGGGGGCGTCGCGGCAACGCTGTTGGTCGCGGGCGGGTTGAATGCCTTGCAGGCGGCATCGATTACCGCCGCGCTGCCAATGACGTGCATCGTGATCCTCGCATGTGTCGGTCTACTTCGTGAATTGCAAAACGAGGCAGAAAGCCAGTAGCCAAAGATCGCAGACCGCCAATTGGTGCAACATGACGTCGCCCGTACAAACAAATTTGGCGGGGAACACGTCAAACCCACCACCACATCGAGCAGTAGCATGCCGAGACAACACGGGTTCCTCGCGAACCGCCGCAATCATCCTAACCTTCAATTCAACAAGCCATCTAGCCGACGGACGTTAGTTTCGGTTGGATCGAAGCAACCGTGGCTAACGCCGATCGGCTAATTCGGATTCGGATAGCTCTACCCCCCTCATGCAGAGAGGTCGGGCGAAAAGAACCGCCGGAACACCGTCCCGCGCAGTCAGGCCTACGAGTAAACCATGGTTGTTGGATCACAGCGCTACCGATTTGTCGGCAGCGGCTGGTTGTCTTCCGAGCCTTCTATGAAGTCTATACAATTCTTTCCTTCGCATTTGCCAGTAAGAACTCTTCTTAATTTTCAAAGTGTCGGCGCATGGTTCCAAAAGCGGGACGGTTCTGTCTCCTTATTTGCATGCTTCCCAGCATGCTTGTCGCAGAGACGCCGCAGGCGAAGTCTCGGTTGATTGTCATGGCAGACATGGGCAACGAGCCGGACGAAGTTCAGCAAATGGCTCACTTGTTGATGTACGCGAATCGGATTGACCTCGAAGGTCTGATTGCTTGCTCCGGCAAGTACCTGCACGCAGATCGAACGGATGGCCGAACGGAAACACGCCCGGAGTTGTTCCACAATCTTGTCGACGCTTACGCCGAAGTCGTCGAGAATCTGAAACGACACGAAGACGGTTGGCCGGAGGCAACCTATCTTCGCAGTATCATCCGGTCCGGATCGGCGGGTTACGGAATCGACGACGTCGAAGCGGGACGCTCGAACGAGGCATCCAAACAAATCGAGGCCGCTCTTTTGTAGGACGACCCGCGTCCGCTGTACATCGTGTGTAACGCAGGAGCCAATACGCTTGCTCAGACGCTTGTGGATCTGGGCCAGACGCGAACACGAGAAGAAATGGACGCGATTTGCAGGCGGTTGATCGTGTTTGAAAATGGTGCCCAGGACAATTCCGGTGCCTGGATCGCTGGCAAGTATCCCGAGATCGCTTGGTACAGAAGCAACCATCAAACGTATTCCTACGGCGGTCCCGGAAGGGCGGAAGGCCCCTACACATGGGAACCGTTTGCTCGCGATCCCGTTGGCCAAAACGAGTGGGCAGAGAAGCACATCATGAAAGAACACTGTGCGTTGGGTGCCGCGTATCCCGCCAGAAGGATCAATCGGCGAGTGCACTTTATCGAAGGCGGCGGAACGATCCCATGGACCGGATTGGTCAACTTTGGCCTGACGGATCCACTGCACTTGGAATGGGGCGGATGGAGCGGTCGGTTCTTGCGCGAACGACACAAGAACATCTTGTCACGCCACGCGGACATTCGAAAGGACGAGCAAAGCTATTCTGATTTCTTGATGTTCGAAGCCGATTCCGAAGTCGAAACCTGGACCGACCCAATCCACGACGAAGTCTTCAAAGGGCGTTCCGTTCCGGTCTGGCGTTTTCGGCGAGCCATGTTCAACGACTTTCGGGCACGTATGGATTGGTGCGTGAAGTCGTTTGACGAGGCAAATCATGATCCGATTGCAGCATTCAATGGGGATACCGGCAACAGCATCATCCAACTGAAAGCCAGCCCTGGCCAAAGGCTCTCACTCGACGCATCTGGCTCTTCTGACCCGGACGGTGACGATTTGAAAACGTCGTGGTGGATCTACCGCGAAGCGGGAACGTATTGTGGCGATGTCGAGATATACAATGCCACGGACGCCATGGCGGCAGTCGACATTCCCGAGGACGCAGCTGGCAGCGAGGTCCACCTCATTTTGCAAGTCATTGATATCAATGAAATCGTTCCGCTGTACGACTACCGCAGGATCATCATCACGGTCGACCGCTCGTAAGCCATGACCAATGAAACCCCCGACGAAGTGGGACCACGCTTCAAGAAGCGAAACAAACCTCAACAATGACCGCCGCCGCACCCGATACGCAAATCACGAATACGCTTCTCCCAGCGTTTCTGATTCCCGTCGATGAAACTGAAAAACAGGCGTTCAAGGATCATCACGACGGATCCATCGGTGTGCGATTAGCGAAGATCAGTGTTCTCACCAACAGGAACACTTTTCTCACTGATCAACACGAATCGCTGTGCGGTCCTGCCAAAACCTGAGACAAGAAAGGGGACGGCGCACACTTTCACCCTCCTGGCACGAGGGACGGGTGACGGGAGGGTCGAGCGAAGCGTGGGGAGGTCGATCGGGGATTGGCCTGGTTAGGTTGCGAGCTTTCGGTGGAAGAGAGTGCGAGCTGCTTCCCGTGCCCGGCCCTCAAACGCTCACGGTTTTGACGCAATGCGAAATGCATTCCTTTATCACCTGATACGCCTACTCGTATCCGCTGGAATCGTTCAACCGATCGATAGAACCGGAGCTCCGCGAAGCGTTCGCAAAGATGACCAATGGGACCGTCGAAGCCAAAGCCAGAAAACCAGCTCGCGAAGTGGCCAAGGTCACCAACGACAGCATCGCCGAAATCGATGTGATGACCACGAAGGCATCGCTCGAGTATCTCGAGAAGTTTGCCAAGGAAGACACACCGTTCCTGATGAGCATTAACTTTGCCAAGAACCACCAACCGAACCTTCCCGCCGATGGCTACAAAATGAAGTTGCCTGCCAAGAGCAAATACGCCGACTGCTTCGTTGACGCTGGACGACGACATCGGCAAGATCGTGGAGACGATCCGGGAACTCGGCATCGATGACAACACGTTGGTGTTCTAGACCGTTGACAATAGTGAGTGGCAAGACGTGCCCCCCGACGTCGGGTACACACGATTTCGTGGCAACAAAGGAACCGCTCGCGAAGGCGGTCACCGCGTCCCCGCAATCGCTTGGTTGCCTGGCAAGATCAACCGCGGCACCGACTCGCACGAAATCGTAGGTGGCATCGATATACTCGCCGCGTTCGCTTCGGTCGCCGGAGTGGAACTGCCCAAACGAGACCGTGATGGTGAACCAATCGTCTTCGACGGACAGGACATGACACCGCTTCTGACCGACAAGGCAGACAAGTGGACTCGCCGCAAATGATACTACTTCACCGAATCAGCCCTTTCCCCCGATGCGATTCGGCAAACGCAAGGCCGCCTTCGACCTACGTGGTGACAACGGTGCCCAAGCCGGCAGCGACGCTCCCGTGGCTGAATTGGGATGGAGTGGACCGCAGAAGTATGCAGCCACGGTCTCGGCGGTTTATGATTTGTGGCAAGACCATTAGGAGCGCTATGACTTGTTCATGAAAAGCTTTGCCAAGAAAACCTGGACGATCGTTCTGTTCAACAAAGCAACCAGCGAGTTAATGCAGACCGACGTGGAAACCCCACCGCGTAAACTCCCGAGTGAAACGTACACCGGCCCAATGACGATCGAACGATTCCGCAAGGTCAATGAAATCAAATCGCTGCTGACGAAGAAAGGCATTGATTTGAAAGGGCAGAAAGACTGTTCACTTTTGCGAGGCGTCGCGGGATGACTCCGCGCCATGCATTCCATGCGCAATCCTCTTTCGTAACGTTCATATTATATCGCCCCATCTTTCAACGAAAACGAAATCATGAAAATCAATTGTTGTGCCTGCCTCGTTGTATCTGTTGCGATGACGCTGACCAGTTCGCCAATCGCGGTGGCGGACGATCCACTTCCTTCGTGGAACGATACGGCCGCAAAGCAGTCGATTGTGGCTTTCGTCGAGAAGGTCACCCAACCAGGGTCGCCGGACTTCGTTCCTGCCGATGAACGGGTCGCGACGTTTGACAACGACGGCACGCTGTGGAGCGAACAGCCGTACTACTTCCAACTCGCGTTTGCACTCGACCGGGTCAAAGAAATGGCACCGGATCACCCCGAGTGGAATACCCAACAACCGTTTCAGGGTGTTTTGGAAGGCAACCTAAAAGCGGTCATGGCAGGCGGCAAAAAGTCATTGATCGAAATCGTTGCCGCCACGCACGCGGGCATGACCGCGGAGGAGTTTGAACAGATTGTCACAAAGTGGATCTCCACCGCAAAGCATCCCAAAAGCGGGCGTCTGTATAAGGAAATGGTTTATCAGCCGATGTTGGAATTGCTCGCGTACTTGCGAGCCAACGATTTCAAAACCTTCATCGTTTCGGGAGGTGGCATCGAGTTCATGCGGCCATGGACGGAAGCGACCTACGGTATCCCACCGGAACAGGTTGTTGGCAGCAGCATCAAGTCGCGATACGAGGTTCGTGATGGAAAACCGGTCATCGTTCGTTTACCGGAAATTGACTTTATCGACGACAAAGAAGGCAAGCCAGTTGGCATTCATTCCCATATCGGCCGTCGCCCCATTTTCACCGCCGGCAATTCCGACGGCGACTGGGCGATGTTGCAGTACACGACAATCGGCCGATCACCGAGTTTTGGTTTGATCGTGCATCACACCGACGCTGACCGGGAATGGGCGTACGATCGCGAATCACACATCGGCCAACTTGACAAAGCCCTCGATGACGCTGAGCAGAAAGGCTGGACGGTTGCGGATATGAAGCAGGATTGGAAGGTCGTTTATCCGTCGAAGTGATCAGAGCGGACAAGTTTGGTTGCAATCGAAATCCATCATAGCTGGACTCGCTAACAGTTCAGGTCGATCCCAAAAGGATTCCAAGCAAGCCCAGTCGATTGATCGTGAGGTACCGTCAGGTTCCGACGCCAACGACTATTCGCTCTGCGCGGAGAGTCACAACAAATAGCCAGAAACCTCGCGACAATCTTCAAAGCTATTTCCGATCTGATTCCGGTTCGATTCCCAACGTTCGAACACCGCCAAATCCTCAAAAATCTTCAGCGAGAGAAATTGGCGAATATTGGTTGCTCGCCAGCATCAATATTGCCGCGTGACGCCATCGCCGAATGGCTTAGTCATCCGCTAGCTCGATGTTTTACCGGCATGAAGACGGATCACAGTCAGACTGTGTCTGTTTACAAAACCCCTCGCATAAGCGTTCAAACGAGGAATCGATGCCATCGGTGACGGCCGTGTCATCCAATGCGAGGGCTGAGGTGGTGGCGTGATTCCGGGCGTGCTTCGGGCTTAGAAAGGTCGATCCAGCAGACAGCCATCATGAGGAAAAGTCCTCAGAAAGACGCAAGCAAAACACGACGCCAATTTTTCGACGAGTCCAAACCAGATGCCGTGCAAATGCGCCTCGATGGAAACACCGCAACGTCCATTGTTGAACGACTCGGTCTCTCGAGAACCAATCTGCATTCTCGATGGAAACGAGAGCGGATGCGGCAAAGCGGCCCGGGTGCTGCGGCGCTCGATACGCCGATCAAGGAACTCGAAGCGGAACTGCGGCGGGTCGAGCGAGTTGATGGTGATGACCGAATACCAGACAGCATCTGAAAGAGAGAGCTTGGAGATTGCTTCAGCTGATACAGCCGAGCACGAAACCACTCGATTCTCGGTTATCAATCCCCATCGCAATTTGAATCCACTTAGCTACGTCAAAAACAGGACAGGGGGCGACCGAAATCGCGTCACCAACTCATTGAGCGACAGTCACTACCTTCGTTGCAACATTGCTCAGAGCAAGGTCAATGAATCGGCCGTTGTGTGAAAGCCAACCGCCTATCGGAACTCGATGCCCTCGACAAATTCATTCGTTTGGAAATGATCCATCGAACGCACTCGTTGACCACCAACGGTGAAATTGTCGAACGTAATATTCTTGATCTTTGTATTCGATGCGCCCCATAAATAATCTTTCTCGCCGAGAACACTCGGTGCTGCAACACTGATGTTTTGAAACAAGACGCCCGACAGGTCTCCGGTTTCCCGGCGTTTTGCCTCGCGTTCGTAAGGTTCAACGCCTTTCATCATGATCATAAATTGTTGTAGTGTGGGGCGAGGATCTTCGACGCGGATGTTTCGAAAGATCACTCCGGCACCGCAATCCCCCTCCCCTTCGCCACGCATGTTGAAAACGCGGCCACCACCCCATTTGTGCCAACCGGCTCGTGAATAAATCACGTCGCAATCTTCAACGATCAAAGGCCGGTTCGGCAACGCACTGAGCACGAAGCTAGATCCGTTGTAGTCATTCCAATAGGTGACACGACGAATACCACGACCGTTGACATAGCAGGAATCATCTTGCGTGCGAATAAAGCAGTCTTCGATCATCCCGTTGTCAAACGGATTGATTCCGTCACCATTGACGCGCCAACTGAAAATCTTGGTCAAGCGAACCGTCGTCGGTTTGTCTTCGACGTACGAGGCAAGCAGCATCAACGAATGGTGCGAGGAATCCGCGATGGTGATGCCTTCCACGGTCGTGCCCGCTGCGCCCGCGATGTGAATCGGATTGTGATCGCGAGCTTCCTTGGGGCGTGGCCGTGCGTGATTCGGGTGCGCCAGTCGTTCGCCGGAAAGCGTACCGTAGCCAAAAATGCGGATGTCGTGGCCATCGCCCCAAGCGTGGTTTGTCAGTGTCCCGTGAACAACGGCGTCACCGGGAATGTAATATTGCTTGTTGGCATGCACCGGAAAACCCGCTCCGATGTCGTGAACGCCGGGCAGAAAGTAGAGCGTCTTCCAGGGGCCTTCGCTGGGTGGTTTTTGACTAGGCATCACCGCCAGGACACCAGGAGAGTTCGGTTCCGGTCGGTCAACAAGAATGGGATTCGCAAAAATCGTCAAGGTGTGAATCGGCGGACCTTTGTAGCCCATGCCCGTATCCTGATCTTCCATCTGCCCGTCAATATCGACCGCAACCAAACCGGGCTGCTCCAACGTGAAGTAGGCTCGACCGTTTCGCACGCGACATGACTGAGCATGCCGATGCGGACGCACGGTGGCTTTTCGAATCGGTTGACCGTTGGTCTTCGCGATCGCAATTTCAACCGGTGCATCCATTTCAAAGTTGACGTACGTATTACTCCAGCCACTCAGATGGCTGAAGTATCCATTCTCTCCTTTGATTCCTTCCTTGCAGCGTGTGATCAATGGAAAGGGGCGTTGCCATTTAGTTTCGCCCTTCAAACTGCGTACGGCCACCATGTACTGATCCGACTGAGCAGCACCGGGGATCTCGTCATAGACGATCAGCGAAGGAGTTTCGGCAACGGCAACGACGCTCACCAGCGAAAACGCGAGCCATAAAGTGGATAAAGGTAGTTTATGCATGTGAATTCATTGAAGCCCTGCGTCGTCTTCTTAAAACCCCAAATGCAGCCACGCCGCTCATTAAGACGAGTGAATTTGGCTCCGGGACGGCGGTCGCGTTGATGGAGAATTGGAATGAGCCGGCGGCTCCAGATCCGAACAATTGTTCATCGAAGTTGTTGGCTAGCAGCCTGTTGATTTTCGCTTTGATCTGCCGCTCCCATCGAGCAGCCGCGGTCACGCGCCGAGCGAAGCCTGAAACGTCCAATTTTGATTTTGCTGGCGCTGCGAATCTGTCAGGAGGCTTTCTGGGCACGCCATAACCTCCCAAGCTGCGCAGAATCGCGAAAAAGCTCGCTCGGCGAGCACTGCTGCGTACCTTGGCTTTCCCGCGCCGACCAGTTTGCGCATGATCTGTCCGAGGTTGTACGCCATGGCGGCACTCATGTATCGCTTTTGGACCTTTTCAAGCCCCCGAAGCCATGTCCGGCGACTACCGCCAGTGTCGCATAGATGGGCGAACGTTCGTTCCACTCGTTCACTGCGATGTCGTTGAAGTCGGCGACCACGATTCCCTTTGGTCCTGCGATGGTTCCGGCGGTAGGCTGCCTCTCGTTGAGGGGACTTATCAGTCCACGTTCGTTGGTACTTGCGGTCAGGTTCTGGAATGTACGTGCGTAGGTCGCATTCGTTCTGCAGGCCATCGAGTACGTGTTCAGAGTGGTACCCCTTGTCGGCGACAACTTCCTGAACCTCCTTTTCCGGGCAAGTCTCTCTGAGGTGAGTCTTGGCCGAATTCACGGTGTCTTCGATCGTGTGAGTGTCGCCCTGATTTCCATAGTAGACCTCCGCAGAAACGATCACTTGCGTTTCCAAATCGACTGCGTTTTCAGCTTTGTATTTCAAGTGAAAACGTCCGTCTTTCATCTTCCCAATGCGGGAATCTGGGTCGGTTGCACTCTCCCATTCATCGTTGCTCACCTTCTTCTTAGACTTACGTCCTTTATCGAACCGGCGAAGTTCTTCGTCGCTTGGACTGTCCTTTCCGGTCTCTTCGACATAGAGCTTGCGAAGATAGGCTTGCCAGTCATCGCCGTTGTCTTTGCGAACGATGCTCTTGAGTGATGCGTTGGCTTCCAAGTCAGTTGCGTCAACTCCAAGCGTCTTGCCTTTCAGTAATCCGTTCTCCGCAGTCGCTTTGAGAATCAGCTCAAAGGCGAAGCGGTGGACCTCCATTGGTAGGCGTTCCCGTGTCAACGATAACGTGCTGTGTTCGGGCGTCGCCTCATCGGGGCCAAACCCAAGAAACTTCGCAAGCGACCTGCTGTCGGCACATCTCCACGCGATCCCTCGCTGAGACGAAATGTCTTCAAAGTACCCAATGAAAATCATGCGGAAGTAAGTGCCAGGAGCGATGCCCTTGCGACCAGACTTCTCGTAGTATGGCTCGACCGCCTCTTCCAGCTGTTCGTCGAATTTGACCTCGTCAAGCAACTGGTTGAGACGATCGTAGAATGCATTCCGAGGAGCATTGCACAGTTTGTCAGCCGCCACCCAAAACGATTGCTGATGTTCGCGTTTGCGTTTTCCAAGTCCCATCGAGGACCTCCGAGTAAGATTCGATGATCTTACCGAAATTGGGCGAAAATCAACACGCTGTTAGGCGACCTCAAAGACTGGAAAGCTGGCGAGCTTGGTCTTCGGGCCAAGATCCTCGATGAAGTCTTCGACGTTGATGATGTCTTCTTCGATCTGCACCTCTCGGTACGAGAAACACTCGCCATCGTGCTCACCCCAGTATCCAAGGTATTCGCCTAACTCTTCGGGAATATCTTCGGTGGTCTCGATTGGCGGGTCGCCCATCATGACCATATCCGAGCACTGTTCGTAAGCTTCTTTGAGCCAATCTCGAAGCTCCCCAAGGGTTCCGTTAGGGCGTTGCTTAAGCCAGCCTTTAAAGTCATCTCGGAAGTAGCTTTCCTGTTGCTGTTCTGCATCTGTCGTTGCCATGTGGCGTTCTCCTGAAAACGGGATTGAAGCTCGGAGGCCCAACGTCGGGCGTCATCGAGATGGCTGGCCGGGCGGAGAATTTGCCTCGCTGGCCAACCACGGGCTGCAAGCGGGTGTTATTTAATGAAATTGGTTATCTGCCACACTTTCTGCTACAATACGGGTTTGGTCGCCTTTAGTCCTTACACTTTCTGCTACAGCTTCCATGGACGCCGAAATCTTCAAGGTGAATCTGAGGGGACTCATTGACGCCAAGGGGCTGTCTCAGCTTGACCTTGCCAAGAAATGCGGCGTTGGCAAGGAATGGGTACGTCGTGTTTGTTCACGGGGGCTCACCCGTGTCGAAGCTCGCAACAAAAATCAGTTGGAAGCGATTTGCGAACTGCTTGGCGTGAGCCCGGTTGAGCGTCTTTGGAGCCCCGATCTTCAAGTCGGGAGAGACGAGGCGGCTTGGTACGGGGCCAAAGTCGAGGAGATCCTGAACAAGACTCGTTCAGTGACCGACTTCGAGGGCTTCGTAGACATCTCTGAAGATTCCATCATCGAGATGGCTCAGATGATTGACCGACTGCACATGGCCCTGAAGAGGAGCAAAGAGAAGCTGGCTCAACAGCATGAGGCTTCTCTGGACGAGCGGCGTGAGCGGGGAGATCCGTTTCCATCACGAACATCTAACGACGTGGAGCAGCTACGGAAGGCAATGGAATATTCGGCGAAGCTCAGGCAGATCTTCCGCACTCGATCCGAGGAAGACAGCTATTGGGAATCGATGGCGTTAGATTGCATTGACATCTTGTTCTACAAGAAAGAGTCACGGCGAATCGCATCGATCTTCCGAGACAGTCATCTACGGATGTACGAAGCTTGGATCGCCTATTTCGATATGCGAGAAGAAATGGAAGACGCCATCGCTTTAGCTTTGGGAACTTACCCTGCCGATCAGGTACGATCTTGGTTGGAGAGTCATTTGCCTTCTGGCGATTCGGATGCTCGTTGGGATTCGATCCGAGAAGGCATGGCTGCGACAGAACGGGACGAAGTGAAAGGATTATCCACTCACGGCGGCAATACTGCGGAGGGCGAGTAGTGCTTTGTGGACGATGGTTGACCAAAGCTTGGCTCCGCAGAGCTTTCATTTGGCCACTATTGAGTCACAAAGAAACGCCGACTCGCAAGGATTCTCGATCCGCCGTACAAGTCCGAACGGTCACGGCTGTACCTTGGGTGATTCGATCACGACGAGTTCTATGGGTGGCTGAAGAAGCAGCGGGCTGGATGGGCGCTTTCGATGAATGGTCCCGCAGATGGCGAAGACTTTGTGCCCGAAATCTACGACGAGCGATTTGAGCTATCCAATGGAACCATTGCGGTCAGGCGACTGGGCGGACTGGAGACGCCTTCGGTCACGGAGTCGTTGTTTGATCGTGCTGGCTACGACTACCTGTGACTCGGTTCATGAGGTGGCGACATGCTGGCTGAAACCAACATCGTCCCAGCAGCGCTTTCATCAACCAAACGGAGCTTCAAAATGGCCGAAATTGGATACGGATTGGAGCAGGACCAAACTGGATACAGCCGGCGCAAAAAGAAAAGCCAGAAACCCTTACGGTTACTGGCTTTAGGAGTACACCCGGAGGGTGCCGCACCCGTCAACGAATACGTTGGCGAAACAGGGCCAATCCGATCTGGAAGGCACGCAGGAGGGCACATTCGATGATTTGAAGAGTGATTCAGCGTTATCAGAGCTGTCCACACTCTGGCCTCGGCTCAGTGAGAGTGAACGGGACAGCCTGCTTGCCATCGCACGCGGCATGGCGAACAGGAAGCGGGGCGACTGAGCAACCTGCATCTTGCTCTGGTGGTGCGATATTGCTTTGAGTCGCATCACCAGCCACCGATAACCACTCGATCAGATCCAACCAGCCAGCCCGCCACGTCAGCCACACCTAAGCAGCAGTGACGAGGCAGCCACGTCACCAGCACACGACGACGCAGGCACGGGGCACACGGGGAGGGGCCAGGCGACGAGCGGCACCGATGACAGGCCAGCGAGCGGAAGCAGGCCCGGCGAATACCGTTTCTCAAATTGGGCCACCCCGCTCTCGTTTTTTGCCCCAGAACGGTCGAGCTTTCTGTGATGATCGCAGTCGGCACTTGCTGCCGCCCAATGCTCGATCAAGTCGGAGTCGAGGCATGGATTTTCTTGATGGCGTCCGACAGCCAGAGCAATCGGCCTACACGGCTTCTTTATCCCTGCATGCCTTTCAATTTCCCGTGCTTCAACATAGACGCTGTCACTGATTGCCTTGGCAATCAAGGGAAAAGTCACAACGCGTACTGCCAGACCAACGAGGTGTCTGGCTGTTTGAGTCGCCGTCAATTGATCCAATCGGAACCAAAAGCCGTTGCAAAATGCTTTGATCGCCAATTCGGCGAGGGCTCGCCGAATCACATCATTCACCAATACTGGTCCGGCATTAGATCGACCTTGATGTAACGGCATCCCAACGCGAGCGATTGTCGCTGACATGGGAACGAAGATTCCTGAACGGCCCCAAGTTCGAGCGTCCGCCAACGACCTCGAAATCTTCTGCGTCGAAAAGACTCAGAACCTTTACTTGAAGCGTCACTCGGACCTGCCAACGATCGATGGGATCGGTGAGCACGCCGCTTTGATGATCGTGTCGGGGACTAGCAACAACGTCGATGCCTTTCCAGCGGAAAAATTTTCGTGAGTTGGCTGAGCTTGTGCCCTGAGCTCACCAAGTCAGGTGGCGATAAATAGAACAAAGGCAAAAGTCCGACGCATGCCAGCAGCAATCGGATTGCGGGCGTCCTCCGGGTCTGCGGGCAAACTTTGATCTGGTCCATGTGTGCGCTAGGTGCATTTGGTCGAAGCATTCAGCGAGTTCGTCTGCTGAAAGGCCTTCGCTTTGCAGCACGTGGGCGACCATCGGCACCGTCGACGGCAAGCGTTGTTTTGTAGGACTCAATCCATTTCGGTCAAAACCCGGCGTCAATCGACATCAAGAATTATTCCCATAAAAACGCTTGACTTGCCTACGCATCGTCGGCAAGAATACCTACACAGAGTAGGCATGCAACGCTTTCGAGGGAATTGGGATATGACGAAGCCGGATACGACACCGCTGACGGAGGCGCAGCGTCAAATCATGGAGGTCGTTTGGGACCACGAGGAGGTCACCGTCACGCAGGTGCGAGACAAATTGGCACAGCGACGCGAGGTGGCTCGCAACACGATCCAAACGATGATCGTCCGTCTAGAGGAACGAGGATGGTTGAGGCATCGGACCGAAGGCCGAACGTTCTGGTACTCGGCCAATCGACCTCGCACTGCTTCCCTCGGGGCCAAGGTCGCTCAAATGGTCGACCGCCTGTTCGCCGGTTCGCCCGAGGAAATGGTGACGGCGTTGATGGAATATCGCGGGCTGTCGGCCGATGAAGCCGATCGGATTCGCGAGATGATCGACACGGCGGAAACGAAATCGACCAAGAAGGCCAATCGGAAACCGAGCAAGAAACGCGGAGGTCAATCATGAATGCGTTCTCTGACCAGTTGGTCTTGTGGGTGATCAACGTCCTGATTCACTCGTCAGCTTTGACAGCGGTTTTGTTGTGCGTCGCGATGTTGTTTCGCAAACGAGCCGCCATGCGATATTGGATTCTGTGCTGCGGCCTGCTGTTGGTGTTGGCCAGTCCCGCTGTATCGGCACTCGTTCAATCACAAGGCACTGGCTGGTTGACGCTCGCTTTGCCAGATGAAACCGTTCCAACAGCAACAGTTGCCGCGACCGAGCAGCCAACGCCGGCAAACGACTCGCCCATGCAAAGCTTGCCGACACAGCAAGTCAATGCATCCATCGCGCCGCCGGTCTTGGACGCGAGCAGCGTGGAAGAGATTGCAAGCACGCCCGTCGTGAGCAAGCCGATGATGGTTCCGGATGTTCCAGTAAAACCTTCCCCAACTACGCCCACCGTGAAAGACTCTCGCTCGCCGATGCAGTGGCTGGCGATCATCGTGACCATCGCCACGTTAGTTTGGGCAGTGGGTGCAACGTTGTTGCTGATGCGAATGACGATTGGCTGGATCCGGCTGGCAGAAATCCTACGCCGAGCGAAACCCATCGCTGATCCTGACTACCTGGCTGCGTTCAAAAAGGCCTGTGCTCTGGCCGGTTGCCATGAGGGACACACGCCCCGGTTTGTCGCGTCCGACGAAATCTCTGGTCCACTCGCGGCGGGCATCTTTGCTGGTTCGGTTGTCCTTCCCAAGCGGTTGATTGCCGATTCGAGTCCGACCGAGCTTGCCGATGTCTTTGTTCATGAAGTCGCACACGTCGTCCGGCGAGACCAGATTGTCGTCTTGTTGCAAAACCTGGTCGCAGCGATCTATTGGCCTCATCCACTGGTCCGGAAGTTCAACCGCGAACTCGCCAAAGCCCGCGAAGAAGTCTGTGACAACTTTGTGTTGGCAACCACTGAAGCGCCCATCTACAGCCGCACACTGTTGTCGCTGGCTCAACTTGTTCAGCAGCCCGAAACGATCCCCGGCAGCGTCGGCTTCTTCGCGTCTCGCTGGAAATTGGAACATCGCGTGGCGGGACTACTAGACGAAGCTCGCGACACGCAAACGTTCCTCAGCCGGCGTGGATGGGCATTTGTCCTCGCATCAACTGTCGGGCTGTTGGCCGCGATCTGTGTTGGCACTGTTACGATTGCGACCGCACAGAATTCGAATGAAGATTCGGTCACCGAGTCCGAAGCAAATTCAAGCGAGATTGAGATCAGTGGCATCGTCCGCGAACAAAGTGGAGCCCCAATTGGCGGCGCAAAGATTTGGTTGGCAGTCACGTCGTTCGAGTTCAATAGCGAAGTGAACATGGAGAATCGCGAGGGCCTGCTGCGTGAGTTGGGTTCAACCGATGAGCGGGGCCGTTTTGACTTCCTGCTTGATGAAGCAACGACTTCGGAAATCCGCGAACGCTCTCGATTCGCTCGAGTTCAAATCGTTGCAACTTCTGATGGGCATGGGATGGATTGGTTGCCACTGGATGTGTTCCAGGACGATCCAATTCCCAACAAGGAGAGATATTTACTGCAGTCCAGAATCGACGACGCGTTTGGCGATGGACGGTTCGCTAGCAGAACACTTGTCATGCGCCCTGAATCGCAGCCGGTTCGGGGGCGGATCATCGATCTGGAAGGCAACAAATTATCGAATGTAACCGTGATCGTCGAAAGCCTTCGTCAACCAAACGTTCCGCAGCTGACGAACGCCCTGGAGAATACTTGGAAACAGGGCGTTTATGACGCGATGAATTCCACTGGCATCGCCGGCGGACTTGCCAGAAGCGAGCTGCAAAAACTCTTCCCGCCAGCAAAGACGGACGAAAACGGCGAGTTTCAAATTCGCGGCATCGGCGATGATCAACTAGCCACGCTCGTCTTTCAAGACGAACGTATCGAAGCCTGCCCCGTGCATGTTGTCGGTCGCGAGATGGAGACGCTCAGCCTACCACACATGGATCAATATCCCGACGGAACGAAGGATTTGTTCGTCGGACGAGAATTCAACTATTCCGCTGCTCCATCAATTCCGGTCGAAGGGACTGTCACGGACTACGACACGGGCAAACCTATCTCAGGCGTATTGGTCTCTGTCGAACGCCTATTCCGACGCGAATATGCAAAGTTGCGGCTGGACACTCGCCAGATGCGTTCGGTGACCGATGAGCAAGGTCGCTTTCGCATCATTGGTATGCCGCCAGGCGACGGGCACATTATTGAAGCGGTGCCGCCGAAATCCGAACCTTACCTACCTGCACCGCAGGAAGTTTCACTGAGTCTTGAGGATGGCAAAACGAAGCGTATCGAGATTCAGGTCAAGCGGGGCGTCTGGATCGAAGGACGTATCACGGATAAAGAAAGTGGGGAACCACGATCAGCGGCAATCGAGTACATGGCGATGGGTAAGAACCCATACGCGATGGATATCGCCGGTTGGGATCCCAAGTTGAGGCTAGATCCTGTCCGGGTCTATCAGCGATACGTAACGGATAGTGACGGCCGTTATCGTTTACCCGGTCTGTCAGGTCCTGGGGTGTTGTTGGTCACGTCGCTCGATCCTGGCTATCCGCTCGCCGCCGGTGCCGAGACGATCGATGGCTATGATCCGTCGACCGGTAAAATTCCGACACTACCGGTTCCCTTCCCGGCCTCGGATTGGCATCTGCTAAAACAGATCAATCCTGCCAAAGACGCAACCTCATTGACGAGCGACCTAACGCTCGATGGAGGTGTTCGCATTCCTGGCCGCGTCGTCGGCCCCGATGGCAAACCCATTTCGAATCTCTACGCCCTCGGGTTAACGGAAGGCGACCCGTACTGGACCCCAAACAGTCCCGACAAAGCACTCTTGACCGAACGGTTCATGGTCAACGGCTACGACGGCAAGGGCCCGCGTCAATCGTTCTTTAAAAATCAAGACGAAACGCTGGTTGGCCAGTACCGGCTCGAAGGCACCGCACCACCGGAAATTGCTGTCAAACTCGAACCGTCCGTGCGAGTCACCGGACGTTTAATCGAGAACGAAACCGGTCTTCCCGCGGCGCGATACTTTGTTGGCTGCCAGGAACTTTTGCTAAACGGAAACGCTCCGCCATTGGACTTCATGATTCGTTGGTGTCACACCAACAACGCTGGCGAATTTGAGATCAAAGGTCTGATGGCCGGTCATGTCTACAAGATGAAGGCTCACAATCGAATCGGCAACAAAGTTGACTTCACGATTGACCTGACCAAAGCCAAGCCGGGAGAGACCATCGAACTTGCTGATGTCCCTCAGCCCGGAACTCATGGTGCGAACGATTCAATATCTTCATCAACGATGAAGAAATCAAACGCTGGCGCCAGCGTCAGCACTGGAAGTCGCCAGAACAAATCGGAAGATCAAGCGGCGCACTCACCCATCCGCATTACCGGACGCGTAATCGATCCCAACGGCAACCCGGTTTCTGGCGCGAAAATCTTTTATGCCGGCAGCTTAGTCGAGCCGCTGTCGGATGAAGAGCAAGCGATTCCGTTGGCGGTCTGCCAGCAGAACGGTTCGTTCGAGTTCGCTATCCCCCTATCAAAGCGTTCTCAGTCTTATGACGAACGACTCCTGAGATATGGGACCGTGGTGGCAACCCTGGATGGTTTTGCCCCCGCAGTGGCGAACTTGCACGACAGCGTTTCGGACCAACCGCTTGAACTGCGTCTTGCCATTGAGGACGAGCCGCTATCTGGTCGAATCCTTGATCTGCAAGGTCAGCCCGTACCTAAGGTAAAAGTAACTTTCAACGCTCTTGAAGTTCCCGTGCCCGACAGTCTTGGGGTCGGCGCTTGGCGAAAGATGCTTGCTAATCGACCGGACGGGATGGCGGTCCAGCGTAAGTTTTTCTCACTCGCGATGCTGCCATCATTCCTCAGCAAGAGGCAGGTTGAAACGGATGCGGAGGGACGATTCGAGATGCCGAGCTTTGGTTCCGGTCGAATCGTGGCGTTGTTGCTTGAGAGCCCGACGATCCAAACGCAAGAAATTCGCGTCGTTACTGGAGTTCCGATCAACCCCATCTCGGTTCCCTGGTACGAAAATGCACCGGCGTCAGGAACGCTTCACTATGTCCCAAACAATTTTGATTTTGTTGCCGGACCGACGCGTCCCATCACCGGTGTGCTGAGCGACCTGGAAACGGGGAAGCCACTGAGTGGTTTTCAGGTCTCCGGCGGTACGGCTGGGAATCCAATGAATGAGATTGCCGCGACGACCGACGATGAAGGTCGTTTCCGGTTGACGGGCGTTCCTGTAAGTGGAAAGCAAACGCTTACCGTTTTGTCACCGAAAGATCAACCGTTCATTGCGGTACAGCGGCGAGTCAACATCACTCCAGGCGAAGATCCGCTGGAGATCAACTTGGAGGTGCCACGGGGCGTTTGGGTGGACGGCAACGTTGTTGATCAACAAAGCAAAGAATCCGTGGGTGCCTATCTTTCCTATTTCGTGTTCGACAAGAATCGGGCTTATCAAACACTCCGAAGCACGGGACTGGGGCTACACGTTGGTTCATCGGGAGTTGAAACAGACGATGAGGGGAACTTTCGGCTTGCCGTGCTGCCGGGTAGAGGCGTTATTGCCGCAAGAGGATTTCGCGACGACTACCTGTTCGGGGTTGGCGATGATTTGATTGTCGAAGGTCGTCAGTCCGATAATGATGACGATGATTTTCTGGTAACCGCTCCTCATCTCATTTCGACGAGCAATTATCACGCGGTTGCGGAAGTGAATCCAGAGAATCTTGATTCAAATGTGGAAATCACAGTTGGCTTGGTACTGGGCGCATCGGCACAAGGACGTGTGGTTGATGCCGAAGGGCAACCGTTGGCCGGGACGCTGATCCGCGGGACGCGTGCGATGGCATACTGGCGTGAGACTGAATCGTCTGACTTCAAGGCACTTGGATTCACTGACGGTAAGTCACGGCAACTGTTGTTTTGGCACGGGGAACGCAACTTGGCCGGGCAGGCTGTGATCGCTCCAGGGACAACCGATGCAATGGTACAACTGCAACCCGCCGCCACCGTGTCCGGAAGACTTTTAGATAAGAACGGTGCACCGATCAGAGACGTTCCAATCGTCTCCTACACCCATGGGGGTAACAAGGCGAGCGAGGTTGAACATGATTTCCTCAACGTCCCTTCGTCGCTGGATATTCGTACCGACGACCAGGGAAAGTTTCAAATACCGAGCTTGGTACCAGGTTTAAAATACGCCTTCGGAATCGAAGACGAACCAGGACGGTTCCCAACCTTGATTATCAAAAGCATCGCATTGGAACCCGGTGAGACGCGAGACATGGGAGACATAGAGCCGCTTTCAGGTCCCCATGCGGCACCATGAACGATCCTCGCCCAACCGAATGGAAGCAATTCATTCCCTCCGACGCATTGCCGTGGGATCTTCGTCGCATTCACCATTTGCATCGACGTGCTGGGATCGGAGCGACTTGGGGGGAATTGCAACGGGATCTTCAGGCTGGGCCCGAGGTCGCCGTTGATCGAGTCTTGCGTGGCGGGAACGCGACGGATGATTTTGATTCGCTCCAGCGACTGATTGGTGACGCCGCGGTCAGTTCCGGTGACATCAATCGACTGAAGGCTTGGTGGTTCTATCGGATCTTGTATTCGGGTGATCCGCTGATCGAACGCATGACGTTGATGTGGCACAATCACTTTGCGACCAGCAACTTGAAGGTTGCCAACGTGGCGATGATGAAACGTCAGAACGACTTGTTGCGAAGGCACGCAATGGGCAAGTTCGGTGATCTCTTGCGAGCGGTCATCAAAGATGCGGCGATGATGGTCTGGCTGGATGCAAACGCCAATCGCAAAGGCAAACCGAACGAGAACCTTTCTCGCGAGTTAATGGAATTGTTCACGCTGGGCGTCGGTCACTACAGCGAAACCGATGTGAAGGAAGTCGCTCGAGCACTAACGGGCTGGACGGTTCGTGGCGGCGACTTCGAGCACGTGCCGGCGTACCACGATGACGGAACCAAGCAGATGCTCGGTGAGCAAGGCGATTTCGATGGCGATGATGTGCTGGCCATCCTGCTGAAACAAGAACCGCCCGCCCGGCGAATTGCGATGCGTTTGTGCGAAGTCTTTTTTGGCGAAGATGTCATCACGGACGACGCGCTCGACGAACTGGCCAGCGGTCTTCGCGACCATGACCTGGATATTGGCTGGGCCGTTGAGACCATCCTCCGCAGCGAAGCGTTCTTTTCCGAGGACAACATCGGCAACCGTGTGCTTGACCCGGTTCAGTTCATGATTGGGCCTCTGCGGGCGTTGGAAATGCTCGATCCGCCGCCGAGCACGTTGTTGCTGGCGGAGTGGGCGTCCAAGCTCGGCCAAGACCTGTTCTATCCGCCCAACGTGTTTGGCTGGCCCGGCGGTCGATCGTGGCTAACGACCCGAACAATGATCGGCCGTGCTAACTATGTGTCAGCGTTGTGCCGGGGCGAGTTGCATCGGCCGAATAGGCCACCAGACATCGCGGTTTTGGCAAAGAAGCACGGCTTTTCGACGCCGGCTGATCAATCCAAGTTCGCGAGCAGGTTGCTCTTGGGTCACGAGAATGCAACCGGTGACATGAAAGCGATCCTTCGGCGACCGGCGTCGCAACTTGGTTAGTTAATTCCACAAAGACACGGGGACAAACGATGAAGACAAATCGAAGACGATTTCTTGGCCATGGTTCCGCCGTTGTGTTGGGGGCAATGCCTTCGCTGGTCAGCCGGGCAGTGATGGCGGACGAAGGAACTCGGTCGAACAGAAACGGCAAGATCTTAGTTGTGATCCAGATGAGCGGAGGCAATGACGGAATCAACACGATCGTCCCTTACGCCGACGAAGGTTACGCAAAGCACCGCAAGAAACTGCGATTGCCGACGGATCGGCTACTCAAGATTAACGACTCGGTGGGGTTTCATCCGTCGATGCGTTCTGCGGCGGATCTGCTTGAACAGGGTAAGCTTGGTATCGTTCAAGGTGTCGGCTATCCCAACCCGAGTCGGTCTCACGACACGAGCATGGCGATCTGGCACTCGGCTCAAGTTGGTGACGAGGACGTGCTGCGATCTCATGGGTGGCTTGGCATGGCGATGGACGCCGCCCGCAAGAAAACAGATGACCCGGACATGATTCTGGTCGGCGATGAATCGCAACCGCTGGCCATCCAGAGTCGACGCTCGACTGCCGTGACGCTATCGAGCCTGACCGATTTGCGACTGCGCCAGCCTGCTCACGCTCAACCAAAACCTACAAGCGACCAGGCTTCCGAGTTCTCGCTTGCCCAATTCGTCGACCAAACGATGCAAGACGCGATTGCCACCGCCAGTGCATTGGAGCGAAACACCGAGGGTGGAGCCGATGGTAGTGCCAAGTACCCAACTACAAGAATCGGCAGGCGCATGCAAACCATTTCGACCATGGTCAAAAGCGGTTTTCAAACACCCATCTACTACGCAATTCAAAGCGGCTACGACACCCACGCGGCTCAATTGCCGTCGCACTCCCGGTTGTTACGAGAGTTTTCCGATGCCACCAAAGCATTTCTCGACGACATTGAAGCATCGGGACTGTCCGATCAAGTGTGCGTGATGGGCTTCAGCGAATTTGGCCGGCGAGTCGCTGAGAACAACTCCGAAGGAACCGACCATGGAACGGCCGGCCCCGTCTTTCTCGCCGGCAACCGAGTCCGATCTGGTCTGACTGGAACAACGCCCAAGCTGACCGACCTCGTCGACGGTGACCTGCAAATGAGCACTGACTTTCGCAACGTGTACCAGGAAGTCACTCAGGCCTGGTTGGGTATTTCGGAATTGCAAGCCGCAGAATCTCCGTCTTCACTGAAACTATTTGACGCGTAGGGCAAGATGACTCGGTTTGAAATTTTGACCAAAACTTCTTCACCACGCACTGAATACCTTGCTCGCCGTCATCCATGACGCAGAGAAAGTCGCGACGGATTTTTTGCACGTGTTTGATCTTACAAGCAGACTGCAGCTCAAGGCAGCCCAAAGGTTGATTGGCCTGCACACGGTCAGCGGGATCGTTTGCTGGTGCTGTGGGCTGACGAATGCATGGACAAGTCTCCTCGACAGAGCCGATCGACTCGTTGGAGGATGCTCGGAAAGCGGAGCGGACGATGCATTGCCGCAATGTTGTGGACGGCCTGCGCAATTGAAATCCTGCCGCGGTAATGTACAGACGGATCGAATTCGGCGAGGGCTCGCCGAATTGCTCTAGTCACCAATCGCGGTCCGGCGTTAGATCGCCCGTGATGCGAGGGTAGGTTCAACGTTAATGACCACGTGGCCGCCGCGAAAGACTCACTACTTCAAAAAAAATCAATTCGGCGACTCACGTGCATCGTCTGGTTCGGTGGTCTCTGTTGTTGGTGATGGAGCATCGAGTCCGTTCCAAGTTATAGGGATACGTCTCAAATCGCTGTATCGCGTCGCAACGACTTTGCCGCGTTCAATCGAGAATTCGATCACGTAACGAAAGCGTTCTTCCAATTGGTCGTATCCACCGACCGAGATGAAAATTGAGCCAGTGTACCAGTGAGCGCGAACCGGAAAACGTTTGTCAACAATATCTTGATCGGCAACATCTTTACCGTCGATACGCCCTTTGATCGAGTTGAGGTAGAGCCGTCCGTTAGTGATGGCAAACTGAGCGATATATCCGCGGTGATTGGCCGTATGCGGTGCCTCGAATAGTGGGAAGAGCTCACGGTCATCCGGTCTCTCGTGCTCGTAGCGCAGCAAGCCGTTCATCGGAAGCTGAAAAATACCGAAAGTCTTGCCACCAACGCTTACGCTGTCATTCGCTTGCACGGTCGCAAATGCCGGTGACGCGAAGACGAGCGATAGTGTTGCAGCAAGAAGCAAGGTTCTCATTTGGTCCACCGAACGGTAGAAATCACGGGGATCGCCCCAATGACGGTCATCGGTAGTAAAGCGTAATGGCGATCTCCCGTGCATTTCATTGTTCCCCGCGTTTTCGGAAATCGGTGGCGTGTTGCCCGAGATCCACGCAACCATCGTGCCCTCGCCAATCACGTGCATACACGAAGAGCCTGAACTTCTCATAGTCGGAGTGCAGAGCAACATCGTATGTCCGCGTTTCTCCCGCAGCAAGTTTGGTGCAGTCGTCTTTGTAAATATCTAGTCGGACGCAAGTTGCCCCACCGGAGGGTGCCCACCAAGAGTCGTCCGGGTTGAGGCTGTCGCTAGGTCTTAGCCAAACGGGCAGGCGTCCGTCATTTTGAACAGTGAGCCGAATTTGCCGGCAGCTCCCATCAAGGTGTGAAAACGGCTCGGGAAACGGAGCCGTCACCATCGACTTAAGGGACACCGGTGGTGTGAAAGGTTTGAATGCAACGATGACAAACGCCACCGCAGTCGTGCTTAGCAATAGTGTTCGGATTCGAAATCGACGGAATGTCAAGTTTGCAGTCCAGTCGGGGAACGTCACCCGGCACGCGCGAAAAATTTTTGATTTCAAAACAAGCCGACTCGCGTACTCGGGTGCACGCGATTGTTCCCCGCACTTTCCAACGTCCAAAAAAAGCGGAATCATCGGCCACGGCAGTTCGTAAATTGTACCGTGGACAAGTCGGTTTCACCAAACTCCGTTTTGCCTCCAAGTGCGTCATCACCAACATCGCAGCTTAGGAACCGACAGTTGCGCATCTTTGCCTCCTTGAAGTCGGAACCACGAAGATCGCAACGTTCGAACGTCACGTCAGTGAGTTCAGCCATGAAGAAAGACGCCCAATACAAGTCACAGTCTGTGAACGTCACCCGGGTGAGTGTCGCACCTTCGAAGTGCGAGCCCTCGGCAATGCAATCAGCGAACGACTGGTCTTGAGCGACGACGTCCATGTTGTCCGCGCTGTTGCGCATCTTGATCGAGCTAGCCATGGCCATCAGTCGGGGAACGACCGGCATCACCGGGCGGGGAGAGTAAAGCTGTCCATTCAAAATTCGGCCGCAATCCCCGCTGCGTGTGGATGCCATGGTTCGCCGCTATCCTTTCATTTTTCATTTGGATGGACTCAAAAGCGGCAAGGCGTCGCAATAAGCAACAAACGCCTCTAAATCTTCATCGGAGGGTGCGTCGCTAAACTGCTTGAAGAAAGGGTCCTGATCCCCCATTGGCTCGGGTATCGAGATGTCAGGAATCTTCCATCTCGCTTCAGGTTGGCGTTCTCGCATTGGGCAGAGCAACCGATGGCCTGCACTTCCTTGAGTATAGACCCAAGCGTACTCAATGTTCTCATTGTGGATGATGGAGAATGCGACTCCGGTACGCATGATATTCAATGAGTCACTACTTGTTAGTCCGAGATCGTTGCGCAGCGAATCTTCGAGTGCGTTGGTCTGGCCCGCTGCAATAGCACGAGACTCGCTCGAAGTGTTGTGATTGCCGGCATCGCAGCCCATCGCGACTAGAAACAAGCAAGTCGAGAGCAGTGTTGCTGAGTATTCCAAAGTGCTAAAGGTCATAGGTGAATTCTTGTCGGCGAACGGCAGCGATAACCCAGCCCGAGTGGTTGAGCAACCATTGCCCAAACGACCCATCGAGGGCTTGGTGTTCATCGCTTTGTTACGTGGTTTTCGGTTTTAGTTTTCCATCAGCGGCAAGTCGAGTGCGGTGTTCTTTTCGTCATTTGCAAACGTCAAGCATGCGTTCCAGCCGATCGAGTTCTATATCATTCTCCATTTCAAGCTCAGGTATCAGTGATGAATTCATTCGCTCAGCACGAAAACCCGGCCATTTTGGACAGCGCGCTTTCAACCGATGCCACAAGGGTAGGAAAGCTGGCACGTCCTCACCATACATCAGCATTTTGCGGTAGCTAAGCAAATACAACATGAAGTGCCGAATTGATGCGTCATACCCATCGTCGGCAAATCTGGGCATTTCATCAGACCAATAGAAGCTCGAGCATTGAAAATGAAGTGAGCGGGTTGCGTTAGGATCGTGAACCAACACCGCGAAGTATCTTGCGAAGTGCTCCACATCATCGAGTGTGTAGTTGTAGGTTCGCATCTTCTACCACGTAACGCTAGACATCACGGGGGACGGACGAAAGACTCTCCACTTCAAGGAACCGCGCAAGCCGCCCTCCCGTGCATGTCATGGTTATTGCTTCTTGTCCGCGTCGACCAAAATTTCACCAAGGCGATCTCGCAAAAATGACAGCGACCGCAGTCGGCTATTGGTAAGTCACTGCTCCTCAATTTCTGTGGTAATCGCGTCCAGGGAATCGACTACGGCACGTATACGCAACTGGGTAATTGAACGCCCTTTGTGCTTGTCCAGCCAAGAACTCACGTTCTGCATGTTGAGTGCATAGTATCGCCGAAGCGCTTTCGGCCAGCCGCTTTCGATTTGGTATTGAATGATCTCGAACGACACGATCCCGATGGTCGGCTTATGGAGGGTTTCCCCTTGAAACAACCCATTATTAATTATGGTTTTGTCGTCGATGCGTCCAAGCAGCGCAGGAAACGCATCTATCCCCGCGTTACTTAGTGTGCCATGCGCTTCGGTGGCAGTTTTTACGTCACCAGCAAGGTTGTCGATGAGGGCATCGTAATCGGGTGAAACAAATAATGCGGCAAGGGCGATGACTGCGTACATTTGCGACCTCAGTGCAATAACGTCGGACATCACGGGGAACGGACGAACGATCTTCCACCTGTAGAACCATGCAAGCCGTTCTCCCGTGCATGTCATGGTTCTCTCGAGAAATTAACGGACCATGCCGTTTCCAATTCATCTAAAGATGAGTCGTCGATAATCGATTCATTGTACAGAAAGGAAGCAACGTAAAAACCGAAACGCTCGCACTCCGACGGGCATTCGACCTCTGCGTCGTCGAAGTGGACATTGCAATTCAAGAACGGAACGGATTCTAACTTGCGGAAACTCGTCGCTTCAGAACGACCTAAAGTAACCAGAACGTTCGCTCCGCACGCGGACCTAGCAACCGCATCAAAGCCAGCGAGCGATTCGCAACCAATGACTGCGTCAACCACTGAAGAAGCATCCGATCTCCGTAGTTTAGCGTGCGTGACGCCCGGCAATAGGGCCAAGAGCTCACCGACTCGCTTGATGCTCTTGGGATCCGTCATTGCGTTCAAGAATTCCTACAAGTCGTCGAGAGAACGGTGGCCGTCACCGAGGACGGGCGATTGATTGTCCATTTGTGAAAACGCGCAAGCCGTCCTTCGGTGCACGGCATTGTTCTGCCTCCGTTCGCATCAAGTTTGGGCTGGAGGCAATCCCCAAAGTTTACCGATCTCGTCTGGCGTTCTCCACCAAGTACGGCGTGCCTCGAAGCCGGGCCAAGCCGTACGAAGGCTCCACGAGTTGACCCAAGCGGAAAGCAAGTAGATGCGCTGTGCCGGGCGCCAGTAGACGAGTTGATCGTGACCCTCAGCGGTAACAATCTGACCGCCATCGTGGTCGTAGTATCCGCATGCGCAAGCGGCGTCGAAAAACTCCCGGCATATAGCAAGTGAATGCCCGTAGATGCGGATTCGATGACGTTCGGTGTCGGGAATCGTACGACCGGAAGTGTCAGTGACATTCCGAGACCAATCGGGGTGTCGTTCGGATTCCCAAACATCCGCACCATCAAGCGTGATTTTGATTGAACGGTCGGGTTTCGCCTTACGGTTGATAAAGTCCTCACCGGTGATCCACCCTCGGGCCTCGAACCGGTCAAGCGCTTGAGCCAGTTCCAAGTCGTCGAGATCATGCGAAGGATAGTTGTATTGAAGCGGAAGCACATCTCGCGAAAAGAGGTAACGCGATCCACCAAGGTATGCAGCAACGTCGAGCAGTATCAGCTCGCTATCGGATAAGTCTGTCGCGTTAGTGCGCCGAAGCTGTGATGACATTTCATGACGGTAGGACCGTGCGTGGCAGAACGTTTGCAATCACCCGGTCGCGACGAGGGATTCTCAATTGTCAAAACGCCCGACTTCGCGACTCGGGTGCATTGCGTTGTTATTTGCTTTTGGTTGGCACACGCTGGCGGCCATACCCAATTGCACGTTGGTTGCTGGATGCCTTTGTGCCCTGCATACGCTGTTTGAAAACGCCGCCAAAATCCAATATCAGAAGATCTTTTGCAGGAGAAACGCCGCGGACAAAGTGAATCTTCGCGACGCTCGCAGTCGTGGATTGATCTCCCAACCAAAGATAGGTAGCACCAGCTTTTGTACTCATGAAGCAGATTGAATCATTGCGTTTTTCCAAGGGTTCTCTGTAACGCCCTGCAGCAATATTGTGCCCCATCTTTTCGATCAACCGTTGAGCCGATTGAACCGTGTCTTCCCCAATCACCTCAAACGCCGCTTCCTTGGATACAAAGAAACCGATTCGCAACGAAATCGGCACGCCCGAACTATCGTCACCCCTTGGGAAACCCAAGAGTTCTGAGACCTCTGGTGTGAGGTTCCAGTCGCCTGACCATTCGGGATGGCTTGTCCAGTCGTCGTTGGCAGGCGATTGCCCAATAAACCCAAAGAGAAAAAGCACCAATAGCGATAAAGTTCTCGTGATCATTTTACCCTCGGCGGCTCCAGCAAA
>NZ_ANMO01000071.1 GCF_000338295.1 Rhodopirellula europaea 6C | reverse complement strand
TTTTGAAGTGCCGCTTTTCGGCAGATTTACACACGGCGCACCTCTCCCGAAACGAAGTTTGGGGAGAGGTCGAGCGACGCCGTTCAGGCGTACGTGAGGGTGAGGGCCGAGCATGGGAAAAGGCGCGCACTACCCTCCCCGGAATTCTCGCTGAACGCTCGCATTCCGACCCTCCCCAACTGCGTTCAGGAGGGTGATTTCAATCTTGCGAGCACGGCACTTTAAGACTCACGACTTCTTTGCTCGAAGGGGGCGACGGACTTGGAAGTCCATCGTACGGGGGTGGGGTCACGTTGAGGACCATCGTGCTACAGGTTGTTGGATGTTGTGGGAAAGCACGAAAAAACCCAGTTGGGAGTTCCAACTGGGTTTCGTTTTTTGATTGACGCGACGTTGTATCAACCGTCGGTCTTTTCGGCTTTCTTTTCGAAGCCCTTGCTGAACGCTTTGTCGCTGAAGACCAATTCAGCTTGCTTCTTTTCCTCGGTGCCTTCGACCTTGCCCTTGCAGTTGTTGCAGCAGAAAGCGACTTTCGCTCCATCGACAGTGATCAACGTTTCGGGGTTCAGTTTGCCGCCACTGAGTGGGCATGCTTTCTGTTCGTACTGTTTGGTTTGAACCAGTTGGCGGTTGGCCTGAGTCGCGAACTTTTCAGGTGTCTTGGCGAATTTGCCTTCGCAGCCATTGCAGCAGAAGAACACCTTGCCTTCTTTGTATTCGGCTGACTTGCTCGCTTGAGCATCGCGTGGAGCGACGACGCACTTCACGTCTTTCAAGTCCACGGTTTTTTCCACGGCGTCCGCGGCAACCACGGTGGTGGCGGCGACCAACAGGACAGCCAGAGCTGAGATCCAACGTTTAGCCATCGTTTAACTCGTTCCAATCAAGGGAAGTGACCGCCGCGAAAAGTTGCGAGGCGGTGAATTGACGCAGTTTGCAGAGCATCAAGCTAAGTTGTCGGAGGGCCCGATGTCAAATCCGGATCGTCAGGATTTGCCTCCGATTTCGCATTCAATCGGGCTCGGGCCGCTTCCCAGGGACTCGCAGGTTTCGCCGGTGGAGCCTCCTCGGGTTCGGGCTCTGCAGCGGGTTCAGGCTCTGGATCCGCGGCAACGGGAGCAGGATCCGCAACCGGCTCCGGGTCGGAAACAACCGCTTCGATTTCGGGCGTTTGCGGTTGTGGCTCGGGTTCGGTCGCAGATGTCTCTAGTGCCGATTCCATCGCCGGTGTTTCGGTTTTAGCAGGCTCTGGAACGCTTTCGGGTTGCTCCACTTCGACGGCCGGAGGGGCGACCTCAGCGGCAGGTTCGGCAACCGGCTGGGCCGCGGGAATCGCTTCTGATTCGGCTGTTTTTGCTGCAGTTTCGTTCGATTCCGCAGTTGGCCAAACCGTTTCGGAGGCTTCGTCCTCGGGCCCTTCCTCGGCCAAACGTTCGAGTTTGGCCTGTTTCTTCGCCAATCGACGAGCCACGTGCTGAGCCGCCAATTCCTCCATCGAGTAGATCGTTTCGGGTTGTTCTTTCCCGGTTTGTTTCAGGTACAGCTCCGCGATGAATTCTTTCAGCGGCTTTTTCCAAGGTTGGTCTTTGATATTCGCGTAGCTTGGGAATCTTCGCGGCTCCAGACCCAATTCTCGAGCCATTTGAACTTCGGCGTGGGTCAGGCTGTACTGTTTTCGGATCGCGATCCAAGGCAGGAATTTGTGTGGGATTCTGGCTTTTTTGTTCTTCGCCATGTGGTTTTCGTGAAATTGTGGGGAGGATCTTGGAGTGCGTCTTCGCTGGTTCGGTCTTGACGTTTTACTGTGACGCCTCGTATTGAAGCAGAAGTGTTTGAACGCGTCAGTGCGTCAACACGGTCGAAAATGGACTTTCGACTATCCCGCATCTATTTCACGGATGAGTCTCGCCATGACTAATAGCACCCCCGGCGTCCCTCTGTTGGATGTCAATCGCGACAACGCCCCGCACCGCGACGAGTTCCTCGATGCACTCACCGAAGTGCTCGACAGTGGACGTTTCCTGTTTGGTCCCGATGTGACCGAGCTGGAAAACGAAGTCGCCGCCTACACGCAAACGCCCAACGCGGTCGGTTGCGCCTCCGGAAGTGACGCGTTGCTTTTGGCTTTGATGGCATTGGATGTCAAAGCGGGCGACGAAGTCATCGTGCCGAGCTTCACCTTCTTTGCGTCGGTCAGCTGCATCACCCGCTTGGGTGCGGTTCCCGTCTTCGCCGACATTTGCCCCGACACGTACAACATCGATCCTGAATCGATCGCGTCGTTGATCACCGAAAAGACAGCCGCGATTATTCCGGTTCACTTGTTCGGTCAGTGTGCCCAGATCGATCGAATTTGTGAAATTGCATCCAAGCATGACATCCCCGTCGTCGAAGATGCTGCCCAAGCCATCGGTGCGGCCTACAAAGATCGCCCGGCTGGCAATTGGGGAACGGCAGGTTGCTTCAGCTTTTATCCAACCAAGAACCTGGGTGGGATGGGCGACGGCGGAATCTTGACCGCGACCGACGCTGGATTTGCAGATCGTTTGCGATTGTTCGCCGGACACGGAATGCGTCCGCGTTACTACCACCAAGTCGTTGGCATCAACAGCCGACTGGACACGTTTCAGGCCGCCGTGCTCCGCGTCAAATTGCGTCACCTTGATGCAGCCGTGGAAGCTCGCACGATCAACGCGAACCGCTACACCCGATTGTTGACCGAAGCCGGTTTGGTGAGCGAAGACCAATTGGGCACGCCATATCATGATCCCAACGCTCGCCACGTGTGGAACCAATACACGTTGCGTGTTCCCGGCGGTCGACGCGACGCACTGCGAGCCCACTTGTCCGAACGCAAGATCGGATCGGAGATCTACTATCCGGTTCCGATGCACCAACAAGAGTGCTTCCAAGACATTCCGTTCCGTCACGACGGTTTGGAACACACCGAAGCGGCCAGTGCTGAAGTGTTGAACCTGCCGATCTTCCCATCGTTGACCGAAGCGGAACAAATTCGCGTCGTCGACTCGGTGGCATCGTTCTTCCAACAAGCCAACCGCGCCGCGGCTTGATCCAATCAACATTTTCGAACGGGCGAGTCTCCAAGGTCAGTCGACTATCGGGAACTCGCCCGCTCTTCATGGAACACGGCTCTCTGAATCCCTCATCACGACTTTTCGATTCAGCCATGACTGTGACTCAAAACCAGTCGAACCATTCTCTTTGCCAACCGACAACCCGCTGGAAGTCCATCGGGTTGGTTTGGATGCTGCTTGCAGTATTGGCTCCGACGTTCGCCGCCGCGGACGATTCGGAACTCGCTGCTGCGACCGGTCAACTGTTGCAACAGACGCACGGTGCCCAGTGGGACGACGCGATCGCGACGGCTCGCAAGATCGCGGCCAATGATGGTTCATCGATTCGATCCATCGCCGCTTTGGTTCAACTGGCTCGCCGGTTGGATGCGAGCGGCAACCAAGTCGAAAACGCCGCCGATGTGCACGACATGGCCGCCTATGCTGTGATGCGTTTGCGAGAAAACGATCCAAACTCACTCAGTGCCGAACAAACCGCCAACCTATTGCTCAGCGCAGCCAATGGATTGTCGCGATCCGGCCGTCCCACCGACGCCCATCGTTGGCTCGGCGAAGTCAACCAGCTTGGTGTGACCAGCCCCGAGTGGACGGCGACTTGCATGACCGTTGCATCGGGATTGCTGGATGACGGCCAGCTCGAACTGGCTCAATCGACCTACAACATGGTCATCGACAGCGGCGACAGCCCTCAACTGGCCACGGCACGATTGGGACTAGCGTGGTGCACGGCCATGTCAGGCGAAGACGATCAAGCCGCCCTCACAGCGATCGATCAATTCCTGAAACATCACGGCGACCATGCCGATGTGCCTTCCGCGTTGTTGATGCGGATGTCGTGTCAATTCCGAACGGGGCAATCCGATTCGGCTGATCAAACACTGGAGCAATTGCTCACTGAACACGCCGATTCCAGTGCGTGTCTGCAAGCGATCGTGTCGCATTGTGGCAATCATCCGTTGCATGCCTGCGATGGACCGCTGGCCGATCATTTGATCACTCACGCGAAAAAGCTGATCGCGTCACCTCATTTCACGTCCACGCTGAAACCTTCCGCGATCGGATTGTTGGTGGCCGCTCAGCGAAACGACGCCGATGCTGAGTCGATCTACGCAAACGCCATCGCCACCCGAGACCAAACGGGCGACACCACCGCAGCGATCCTGGAACAACTCACCAGCAACGATCTCGATGCCGACGCACAGCGAATCGCGATGCGATGGATCTCACCCGTTGCATCAAACAAATCAATCAACGGCCAAGACGCCGAACCGATCATCACCGCTGGCGTTCGCGAATCGGCGTGTCGCTGGGCTGGCCGGACATCGAACTGGTCGATTCTCGCCATGGCAGCCAAAGACGAAGAGTCCTTCTTCGATGGCAACGACCAAACCGCGGAACTTCGTGGACGTAATTTGCACGTCGAACGTTTGTTCGCCGAAGCGTTGCTTCAAACCGGTGATGCCAAGTCATCGCTGAAATGGTGGCAACGCATCGTGGACGAGGGCGGGGCCGATGATTTTCCGACCCTTCTTCGACTCGCTGAAACGGCCTCTTCATCCGGATCGATCACGGAAGCCGCTCAACGAATCGCCGCCGCACGAGCCGCGGTTTCACCGACGTCCCCTCAATCGGCATTGGTGAATTTGTTGGCCGCCGATGTGGAGGTCCGACAATTGAACTTTGATCGCGGTCGTTCGCTGCTCGAAAGCGTCGTGAGACTCGGGTCGGCCGATGAAGACGCTCGCGGTCGAGCCCAATGGATGATCGGCGAAACGTACTACATGCAAGATCGATTTGGCGAAGCGATTGACGCGTACCGATTGGTCGAAGGCATCAGCGGCGAAGGCCAATGGACCGCCGCGGCATTGGTGCAAGCCGGGAAGTCGTTTGAACAATTGGGGCGGACACGCGAGGCCGCTGTCTGCTATTCCACCTTGGTGCGTCGCTTTGCGAACAGCCAACATGCGTCCGGAGCCCGCCGCCGATTGGCCGCGTTGTCACCGGACGCCTCCTCTGAATCCCCACTTCGACGATGAATTCACATCGAGACAAGACTCGTCCCAACGCCAACCGCCTGCGTCCAACGCTCGCGGTCGCGTCGCGATTTTTACCGGTCGTCGTGCTGACGGTTGGTTTGTCGATTTGGTCGAACTGGCACGCTTCGGCCATCGCTCAAAACTTCGGCAATCAAGGCTACAGCCAACCGCGAACGAACAACGGTTTTAGCAACAACTACAACGATCCATACGGCGCAGCGGGAAATCAAAACAACTTTGGTGGTGCTCAATACGGAGCGTCCGAACCGGTCGCCCAAATTGCATCTCGCAATACCGGTGGGCTGTCGATCCCGGAAGCCCCCGCAACCGATCAGCTGGCCGGTGAAGGTGATCCGGCCGCTGAGTCCGAAGCCGCTTGGGAACCGCCCGCCTTCATCAGCAAAATTGCCGAAGGTGGCATGCTGATGATCCCACTCGCGATCTGCTCGCTGATCGTCTTGGGACTGTCGATGGAACGCCTGATCTCGCTGCGTCGCAGCCGTGTGATCCCCAAACCGTTTGTTCGCCGTTTCACCGAGTGTGTCGAAGACGGACAACTAAGCTACGAAGAAGCCACGTCGATCTGTGACGAGTTCGATTGCCCGGTCGCGGAAGTTTTCCATGCCGCGGTCCGTCGTTGGGGACGTCCAATGCTGGAAATCGAACAAGCTGTGATTGACGCGGGTGATCGCGTTGGCGATTCGTTGCGACGATTCCTGCGAGTCTTTCATGCGATCAGCAACGTGACACCGCTGATCGGATTGTTGGGCACCGTCCTGGGAATGATCCAAGCTTTTGAAACCATCGCGGATCCCAGTGCCGGCGAAAGCGATTTGCTGGCCTCGGGAATCAGCACCGCTTTGATGACAACCGCCGGCGGACTGAGCGTCGCAATTCCGGCCTACCTCGCTTACATGTACTTTGGTGCCAAGTCCGATGGTTACCTCGGCGAGATCGACAAGCTCTGCCAACGAGTGATCGATTGCATCTCCGCCGAAGGGCTCGAGAACGCGGGCACGGCAAAGGCTCCTCGTAAACGACGGGCAGCCTGATGAAACGCAATCGCGGAACCGAAGACGCGACGATCAACCTGACACCGATGATCGATGTGGTGTTCTTGCTGGTGATCTTCTTCATGGTCAGCAGCAAGATGGATTCCAACGACAGCGGCGTGCAAGTCAACGTGGCGTCGGCCGACATGCAATCACTGGCTCGCACGCCCGATCAACGCATCGTGGAAGTTCGCAGCGATGGTTCGCTGCTGTTGGATGGCACCCCGATGTCATCCGATCAACTCACCGAAACACTGAAACAACAACGTTCGGTCTATCCCGGACTGCAAGTCTCCGTGCGTGGCGACAGCGACAGTTCGCTGCACCATGTCGTGAAAGTCATGCGTCAAATTGAGCTCGCCGGCGTGCAAAAAATGGGCGTCAGCGAACGACGCTAACCCTTTTCTGTTTCGCATATGCCAATTGTCTCGACCACGCCGATGATCCCGGTAGCAGGCGTTTCTGAAACGTCGCCGATCGCTTCGTGGGACAATTTGGAAACTCTCTGGGCCGACCCCAACATCGTTCGCGGCGTCGCCTTGGTCGCGGTGACGCTTCTAGTCATCACGATCGTTCTATTTCGCCGCCGCAAAACCAGCGGCCGCGGTGCAGCGATTGTGTGTTTGATTCTGTCAGTCGCGCTGCACGGTGTGCTGATTGTCTACGTGCCCAAACTGTCAGTGTTTTGGTCGGGCGGCGGCCCGGTTTCTGATTCAGCCGCTGACGCCGGTGCGGCCGACATCGCCGTGTCAATGTTCGATCCTGAGATGCTGGAAACGCTGCAGGAGTCTTCCGAGGCTCCCATCGAATCATCGCCGCTGGCCGCACTCAAGTTGCCCGAGCCCTTGATTCCTGAACGCGAAGTGGAAGCGGAATCGTCCGAACCGCTCGCGGCTGACGATCCCAACATCGAACCTGAATCCGACATCGCACCTCCCGCGGTCGAGATCCCATTGCCATCCATGCCGGCAACGCTTGCGTCGATAGCAATACCCACTCAGCCCGCGCCGACGGAGTCCATTGATTCCGAAGCTGTGGCGACCGATGCTCTGGATTCCAGCATCGATGATTGGCTGCAAGCGGCGCTCGCGGAACCAGTCGAGGAACCCGCCAAAGAATCCATCGAGCAGACTTCACCAGAGATGGCTGCACCGCCATCGCAAAGTGGCGAGTCCCAAACGGTTCGCTCGACCGATGACGACGCCGTCGCAAAGATCGCTTCGGTTCGCCCCGCAACGTCGCTACCTGACGAACCCTCCGCCGGGACGATCGACGAAGATTTCGCGTCACGAGCCGGTGCGGCGAAAGCAAGAGCCCTGATCCAAAACGGCGGCGATGCGGACACCGAAGCCGCCGTCGAAGCGGCACTGAAATACCTCGCATCGCAACAACGAAGCGACGGAGCCTGGGATCCAAAGACGACCGGCGCTGGCCAAGAACGCGCACCGCTGGGGCTCCATCGCGGCGGAGCCGGACGCAACGCAGAAACCGCGATTACTGGGCTGGCGTTGCTTTCCATGCTCGGATCCGGACACACGCATCAAGAAGGCGAACATCGCGACACGGTGTATCGCGGTCTCGCATTCCTGCTGTCACGACAAAGAACGGATGGCTCACTGGCCAGCAACGCGTCCGTCTACGCGGCTCATTACAGTCACGCGATGGCGGGATTAGCGCTCGCCGAAACTGCTGCGATGACCGCTGACCCATCCGCGATGGAAGCCACTCGTCGAGCGGTCGCCTACACCCGTTCGATGCAGCATCCCGTCACCGGTGGATGGCGATACAACCGAGGCGACACGGGCGACCTCAGCCAACTCGGATGGCAAGCATTGTTGATTGATTCGGCTGATCGATCCGGTGCCGTGCCGCAGAATCGTCGCATGTCCGATGGCATCGCACGCTTTTTGGATTCGGTCCGTCGCGGCCGTTCGGGCGGACAAGCCTGCTATCGCCCCGGCGAACCGACTTCGCCAACGATGACCGCCGAAGCACTCGCGACACGATTGTTGATTGGACAAAAGCTTCCCGACGCCACCATTCGCGAAGCCGAGTCGGTGCTGCTGGCCAACTTGCCCGGACAAGGCAACGGCCCCGACAACTATTACTACTGGTACTACGCCACGATGGCGCTGCACCAGTTGCAAGACGACGCCTGGGAAACCTGGAACGCCGCGCTCAAACAACGACTGCTCTCCACCCAGCAACCCGATGGATCTTGGTCCGATCAATCGTTGTGGGGTGGCTACGGCGGAACCGTCTACACGACGTCGATGGCCACGCTCTGTCTGGAAAGCTACTACCGCCACTCCCGTCGGCCCGAGTGAGGCGTGAAACGGGCGTCTTGATGCCGCTTCAGAAAGACGCGGTGTGCGAGATTGATCCGATTTAACATTCCCGGGTGTGCTGCTACCTCGTCAATATCGAGGCCCCTCCTGCCGACGCGGCTGTATACGCCCGAAAGTACCGCAGCGGATCTCCCGCCGAGGTTGGATGCGCCTCGGTAACAACCTTCCGCGATGGGACGCGAACGTCGGTCTTTGAATCAACCGGTTATCAGTTTGAGAAGATCGCCGATGTTTCGGTGCGCTTCGATCGGGTGACGCAACGCTTGGTCAGCCAAAACTTCATAGTGGTTTTTGCGCCCCACTTTTTCTCGCCTGATGAATCCCTCTTCTTCCAAGTCTTGAACGATACGCTGAACCGCTCGCTCGGTGATGCCCACCTCCACAGCGACTTCTCGCAGCACCAGATCCGGCCGTGCGTGTAGCGCGATCAACACGTGAGCGTGGTTAGTCAAAAACGTCCACCGGGCACTCGAGCGACGTTCCTCGGCCGCACCAGGATCCAACGAAGACTTCTTTTTTATCGTTGATTTGGCCGCTGGTGGCACCGCATCAGCCTGTTTTTTTTGTGCGGAACTCCTTCCGCGAGTGACTTTCTTCGCTGCCATGATTTTGGGTCCGCCTGGGCCGCGGTTTCCTACGATTTCAAAGTGTTTGAACCAAGCCACTCCTCAGTGAGTCTTGTGATTCCGAATTGTAACATCGAAAACACGTCTTTTTTTTCGTGACACCAGAATCACCCATCAAACACGCGTTTTACGGCGAAAACAGGGATAGCTTGACGGCTGAAAGGAAAAACACGCTCAACATGGAGCGAAAATTGGA
>NZ_ANMO01000070.1 GCF_000338295.1 Rhodopirellula europaea 6C | reverse complement strand
CGTTTGATGGGAAAGGTGACACGGCCTATGAACTGTATGACTACCAAACCGATCCAAATGAGACCAAGAACCTCGTCAGCGACCACCCGGAAGTTGTTCAGCGACTGACAAAAATCCTGTCGAAGTACCCCGCACCCTCGAAGCGAAACCGCTGATGTGTGAGGGCCAGAAAATTCGAAATGCGGTGACGCTTTCCGCAGATCGCTGACGCAGATCGCTCTCCCCAAGGTTGGCCGGGCGATTAAAATGCCGCCGGCCGATCTTCATGATCGCCGCTCCCACCATCCCCACCTCTCCCGAGAAACCTTCATGCGATTGGCTTCTGTCTTTCCATTTTCGTTCGCACTCCTGACGTCGCTGATCCTGATTGGATTCGCGACTTCGCCATCCGCTTCGGCTGCGGACGCCAAACGGCCCAACATCGTTTTTATTCTGGCCGATGACCTCGGCTACGGTGACCTCGGTTGCTACGGCCAAGAACTGATTCAAACGCCTCGCCTGGATCAGATGGCAGCCGAGGGCATGCGGTTCACGGACTTCTATGCCGGCAACACCGTGTGTGCTCCTTCACGCAGCGTGCTGATGACCGGAATGCACATGGGACACACCCACGTTCGCGGCAACGCGGGCGGACCGGACATGTCCAAGCAATCGCTCCGCGACGAAGACGTGACCGTGGCCGAGGTGCTGCAGTCCGCCGGATACGCGACCGCTCTGTGTGGTAAATGGGGACTGGGCGACGACGCGATGGGCGGACGGGAAGGCCTTCCCCGCAAACAAGGTTTCGATCACTTCTACGGCTACCTCAACCAGGTCCACGCACACAACTACTACCCCGAATTTCTATGGCGAAACGAAACCAAGGTCGCTTTGCGAAACGAAGTTCAACGTCGCGACAGATCTTACGGTGGATTCACCGGCGGACAGGCCACCAAACGAGTCGACTACTCTCATGATCTAATTGCAAATGAAGCGATGGGTTTCATTCGTGACAAAGCGGCGGATTCCGAGGCCAAGCCATTCTTTTTGTATCTCTCGCTGACCATCCCTCATGCGAACAATGAAGGAACCGGCATGTCCGGCAACGGACAAGAAGTGCCCGATCACGGTATCTACGCCGACAAAGACTGGAGCGACCAAGACAAAGGCCAAGCCGCCATGATCACGCGGATGGATTCGGACCTCGGGCGCATTCTCGATCTGCTCAAAGAATTGCAAATCGATGAACAAACCGTCGTGATGTTCTCCAGCGACAACGGCCCACACAACGAAGGCGGCCACAATCCTAAGAAGTTCGATCCAGCCGGACCGCTCCGCGGCATGAAACGAGCCCTGACTGAAGGCGGCATTCGCGTTCCATTGATAGTTCGCTGGCCCGGTACCACTCCGCCCGGAACAGTCTCCGATCATGTCGGCTACTTCGGCGACCTGATGGCGACCACCGCGGAACTCGCTGGGACAGATTTCCCTGAAGACACGGATTCAATCAGCTTGGCACCAACGATCGTTGGCAAACCGCAAGCCCAACAAACGCACGATTACCTGTACTGGGAATTCTACGAACAAGGTGGCCGACAAGCGGTTCGACGTGGCGACTGGAAAGCCATCCGCCAACCTTGGATGACTGGCCCAACTCAGTTATATGATTTGAAGGCCGACATCGGCGAAACGACCAACTTGGCCAGCGACCATCCCGAGATTGTGAAGGAACTTGAGACGCTGATGGAAAAGGCTCAC
>NZ_ANMO01000069.1 GCF_000338295.1 Rhodopirellula europaea 6C | reverse complement strand
TCGAGCATCGGAAACAGCGCGTACCCCTCCCCGGCCCGAAGCGGGCCGACCCTCCCAAAGGGAGGGTGAGATAAAACTGCACGACCTCCAAACTCACCCCAAGCCTCTGCGTCCCCGCGACCGCAAGGCCGCACGCTTCGATTCATAACCCGCCGCGTCAGCAAGGCCCCGCCCCTCAACTCCGCAGCCGGATTCGCCAAGAATTCAGATCCCGCCGCGTTCAATACCCAAGCCCCGGCCCATCCAAGCAACTCGTCGGCACGCTACCGCCGCGGACCTCAAACATCGGCCCGAACTTCGCCATCCATTCCGCGTTGCCCTCGGGGCAATACTGACGCCCATTGCTCTCCACTGCGGCCACGCCAGGAATATGGGCCGACAAAGACGCCGAGTGCAGAAGCGACGCCCCCACACACGTCAGGTCTTGCACGCACAAGAACAAATTCTCGTGCACCGCGATCGCGCCCAGCAACAGCGCTTCCGCATGCCCCTTGCAAGCCTTCAGCGCAATGCCGCTGTACCCCTGCGAGACCGCCAGGTGCAGACTTTCCAATCCAGTCAGTGACTCATCGATCACCACCGGGATCCGCGCCGCCGCCTGATGCATCGTCACCGCGTTCGGCCGTTTCAGATCACGATGCGTCGGCTGTTCGATGTACTGGATCCGCTCAAACGCTTCCGGGCATTCCGTTTCCAATCGATCCAGCAACCCCAACACATACGCTTCGTCCTCGCAGCGCTCATTGAAATCCAGCGAGAACCACCACGGCTTTCCCGTCGACGCGCCGCGGTCCGTCGTCTCATTGGCAACCGTGTTGATGTCGCGAACACGGCGGAAATCCCAATCCGCATCGTCGCCGTTCAGCTTGATCTTCAAATGAGTCAACTCGTTGCGAGTGATCCACTCACCGAGCGTTTCCGGCAACCCATCGCCGACAGGCGTCGTCAATTCAGCCTCCGTCAACGGATCCAAAGCCCCGACCAGGTGATACAGCGGCAACGTCGCGACGGGCGACTGAGAGATGAAGGAATCCAATCGCAGACCAGCGTAGCGGTCGTCGCCAGTCATTTCGGCCAAATCCGGCGGAAGATGCTCCGCCGACAACAAACTGTAACTGCTCTGCCCGGCCGCTTTCCCGTGAGCGTCAAACAAAGCGGCTTCGATCGGCGACGCGGCCAACAGGATCGCCAGCTCCGGAATCGGCGACGTCAGCTCGTGCCCACTCGCCACCGCATCCACCAACTCGTCGCGGCGACCCGCCAACTGCAAGCAGATCTCCATCGGGTGCCCCGTCAATGTGCCCGACAACTCATTGGCCTGCGCCGCCATTCGGCTCGCCAATTCCATCACCACATCCAGCTTCGCGGCATCCGACAAAGCCGCGTCCGGCCACGCCCAGGTCACTCCCATCGTCATGCTGCCCACCCCGATCTTGTCCCCCTCGGCGACTTGACCGGCTTGGTTCGTTGCGGTGCACTCGGCTGTCAAAACCGTGACCTCTTCCACCACTCGCCCGCCGAACTTCATCGGCGTTCGGTAGCGATAGGACTCGGATTGCAGCGTCAGTGCGAACTGTTTGAGTGCCGTTGGAGCAGCATTGGCGGGAAAACGAAGTGGCTTATGCACAGACAAGGCGAGACTCAATTCGGGAGGGGATAGAGTGATTTTGCCAGCAGTTTAACGCACTCGATCGACCAAAAGTGATGCCCAGAAAACTGGATTTTTTACGAATCGATTGCCTCGGTTCCCAAAAGTCGTTTACAATGGGGATGCGGACTGTATCTAAGAACCAGCGTCATTTCTTCTTGGCCCAGTCTGACCCCGCCTTCCTTCCACCATGCTTCCTGCTCATCACGCCATGAATGCATCTCGATCAAGCCATTCCGGTAACTTCTGTGGCCGAACCCGTCGCGAATTCGTCTGGGAAACCGGATGCGGCTTTGGTGCAGCCGCACTCAGCTCGATGCTGGCTTCCGATGGATTGTTGCCACATGCTTCGGCATCGCCCGCCTCTCAAGTCGCTGGCTCAGCCGGACCGATGGCGGTCAAACCACCGCACTTCGCCCCCAAAGCAAAAACGGTGATCTTCCTGTTCATGTATGGCGGCCCCAGCCACATCGACACGTTCGATCACAAACCCGCCATGAAAGGCATGGACGGAAAAACCGTCGACGTCAAAACGTTCGGCCGCGGCGGACACAAAGCCGGTGGCCGAATCGTTGAACCTCGCTGGGATTTCGCTCCCCACGGCGAGTGCGGCAAAATGGTCAGCACGCTGTTCCCCAACGTCGCCAAACACGTCGACGACATCGCCTTCCTGCATTCGCTGACCGCGGACTCGCCAATCCACGGCTCCGCCATGCTGATGATGAACAGCGGAAAAATCCTCTCCGGCTCGCCGGCCTTGGGATCCTGGCTGACGTATGGACTGGGCAGCGAAAACCAAAACATGCCCGGCTTCGTCGTGATGCTCGATCCAACCGGTGGTCCCATCAGCGGAGCGAAAAACTGGTCCAGCGGTTACATGCCTGCCACCTACCAAGGCACCGTGTTTCGAACCGAAGGCAATCCAATTCTCGACTTGAATCCGCCGTCGGATTTCCCGCCGGGACTGCAACGTCGCCTGATCGATTCCATCCAAGACGCCAACCGTCGGCACTTAGTCCAGCACGTTGGCGAAGAACCCTTGGCCTCGCGGATCTCCAGTTACGAGCTGGCTTACCGAATGCAGTCCGCTGCACCGGAAGCCGTTGACCTCTCGGACGAAACCGAAGAAACACTTTCGATGTACGGCGTCAACAATCCCAAGACGCAAGCCTTCGGTAAACGCTGCTTGCTCGCGCGTCGCTTGGCTCAGCGTGGCGTTCGGTTCATCCAGCTCTACAGCGGCGGTGCCCACAACGACGACAACTGGGACGCTCACGGCGACCTCGAAATCAACCACAACAAACACGCCGGCGCAACCGATCAACCGATCGCTGCCTTGCTGGCCGATTTGAAACGAACCGGCATGCTGGACGAAACCCTCGTCGTTTGGGGTGGTGAATTCGGCCGTCAACCCACCGCGGAATACGCCAACGGCAGCGGTCGAGACCACAATGCCTACGGATTCACCATGTGGATGGCCGGAGGCGGAATCAAAGGTGGTGTCAGTTACGGAACGACCGACGAGCTCGGTGCCGCAGCGGTTGAAAATCCACTGCACGTTCGCAATCTGCACGCCACCATCTTACACCAAATGGGACTCGATCCAAATCATCTGTCCTACTTCTACGGTGGCCTCGATCAAAAGCTGGTTGGCGTCGAACACGTCCGCCCTATCCACGAAATCATCGCCTGAGCCCACCCGCCTCTCGCAACGCGCCGCGACCGCAAGGCCGCACGCTTCGATTCACAACCCGCCGCGTCAGCAAGGCACGCCCCTCACCTCCGCAGCCGGATTCACCAAGAATTCGGACCACCA
>NZ_ANMO01000068.1 GCF_000338295.1 Rhodopirellula europaea 6C | reverse complement strand
AACGGTAGAAATCACGGGGAACGGGCGAACGACTTGCAAGCAGACGAGAAAACGGACCACCCGTTCTCCCGTGCATTTCATGGTTCCCCGCGATTATGGACCTTCGTCGAGCCAGAAGCGTCGAGTCGAACCCGATTCATTAGATTGCCAGCAAAGGCCGGAGTCAACATCAAGGCAGGTTAGCCAACCGTGTCCGCACGCCCATGTGTCGATGCAGATTGCGTGTCCGACCGTTAGTGGAACGCCATCACGTTGTGGTGTGTGACCACAAACCATTGTCAGACCGGATTCGTGTGGCGTAGGGTTGCCGAACGATTCCCAGTACAGCATGAAATCTGGTTGGTCATCAATTGGAATCTCGGAGTAAGCGTTCGCATGAACAAAGAAGTGAGTTTTCGTACAAAAGTGGGATCGAAGCGACTTAGCCAGGAACTGCCAGTGATCCTCGGGAATGTCGTCGAGTCGATCAGTGCAGTAGGACGAAAGTGCAGCGTCGCCACCGCACGCAAGCCATTCGTCGTGGTGTCGCTCGGATTGACGTGCCGCGAGCATCATCAACTCGTGGTTGCCTCGCAGTGGGATTAGTCCACCGCTTTCGCTGCGGTCAATCAACCATTCGATTACGCGCCTTGAATCAGGACCGCGGTCAACGTAGTCACCGAGCGTGATGATACGGTCGTCCGGAGTAAAAGCGGCAAACATCGCCAACGCATCAAGCGAGCGGAAGCAGCCATGTATGTCACCAACTGCTAGCGTTCGCACGACGTTGAAGTCTCCATTTGG
>NZ_ANMO01000067.1 GCF_000338295.1 Rhodopirellula europaea 6C | reverse complement strand
GATTGTTTATCGCTCGTGCCCTCGATCATTCCAGGAGGCACTTACGGTATTCTATCGCCTGTGGACGCAAATATTCTAGAGCGGCCTCCAAGTTGTCAAACATAGGTTTCGCAACGCCACACGTCTGAAATCCGCTGCACTTGTCGGAGACAAGCGTCGCGAATGGCTCGTCACAGCGGAACATGCTCCAAATCGTGTTGCCCCATTCGTAGTTGAGTTCCCGCAGGTCGAAAACAATCGCACACGGTAGCACGCAATCAATAATGTAATCTCGGATGGCAATCATGTATGCGGCGTCACCATTCCCGTTGGATCCGTGTCCAAAGGAACCGGTAAATTGGATGACGGCGGCATCGAGTTCGTCGCCTTCATTGCCGAGTTCATAAATGGTCGCCGCAAACTGAATCTTTGACGGTTTGAATTCCCACGCTTGCATTGTTGGAGAGCACTTGTCTAGGGCCGAAGTCTCATGCGGATCTAGTTTCGAAAGCACTCGACACTCATGCGTTGATCGTGTTCGCGAGAAACCGCTATGTACTATTCGCGATAACGGCACGCGTAACCGGGCACGCGCGAAAGACTCTCAATTCCAAAAATCGCTGGCTCGCGTGATCCGGTTCACGCGATGGTTATACACAATTTGCGATCCTCACCCCATTGCCGGCCCATTTTTCGATATTCCTGCGACAATCTTCATACCATTTAGAGGTGTCATTGGAGAACCGCTTTTGCATGGCAGACCCAAGTTCATTCGCGTGTCTAAGAGCGTCCGAGAACCGCTGAAGGACATCTTCATCTGCCGGCAAGAATGAACCAAATTTCCGGTACTCGGCATCGTATTGAGCATCCCAAGGCGTAAAAATGAGGTCATACTGCGGGTTTTCATCTGGATCATAGTCCTCAATCTTTCCGTCCACAGGAAGCGGTTCGCGTCCTGCAAAGTCTGGGCTTGGAGATCGCAAGGCCACCCATTGCATTTCATGGTTGGGACGCATTTGGACAATAATCAGGCCGGGTTCCCATTCAACGCACCAGTAAAGCGTGCTGCCGTCAAGAACGTAGCTCGACTTGGCAAGTCCTGAGAGTATGCCCGCCGGTCCGGTCATGTATTCCTCGTCAGAAAGCGGCTGAAGGTGCGTAGAAGCTCTGTGCAGATATTCGGCTTCACGCTCCGCGACGGGGCCGGTGTGAATCACCGGTGTATCGGAATTGTCGTAGACATAGTTGAGATATTGCATCAGTCATGAAGCCGCGCATTCTTGATCGGGGAACGACACGGATCACGCGGTCGCCGCGAGCGATCTTCCATTTCAAAAACCACGACTCGGCGACTCGTCGTGCATCCGATTGTTATCCGTCAGTGTTGGTTGTGACGAACGTCGGACCCCAGCGATCGCGTACCAAGCCAAGGAACTCGGAACGATTGCCCGTCCAAATGTAGCAAACTGGAATCGTCGTAACCTCACCAAAGCGATCAACAAATTCTATTGGTTCACACATGTCAGGGTTGTGGAACCACCGTCGTCTTCTGGTCCGAACACTTTGGACACTATCTCGTCGAAGAAGATACTCGGCTTCGTCGAGCGACGATCGGTAAAAGGCAATCTGTTCTGGAGTAACGTGGGTTGCGTAGCGAGTAGGCCAAACAAGTTGGTACAGTTTGGCTAACAGCAAAACGATTGCAAACGCTGACGCGATGGGGATCAGTCCGTAGTTGAAGTTCATGTTCGGATGACTGGCTGCGATGCCCTCTGGACCGAGCATCGTGAGGTAGCCGAGACCGGAAACGAATAGCGAACAAACCGGTAGGAACAACCATGCGTCGTCTGAGTTTGCACGAACAATGACGGTGGCGTCATCTTCAACGTAGTTTGTCTCATTCGCTCTCGCCATACGTTCATTCGGATAACTTGTTTCTCAGTCGTTGGACCGACTGGAATATGGATTTTGGGGGTGTTTTTGCCGGTTTGTCGGTGAGAACAAGTCGAGTGTTTGGGCTCTACGGAGACTTGTTCTCAGCGAAAGGGAACTTGTTCTCAGCGGCGTCTCCCCCCGTTGGGTTGTGTTCAGTTTGTCCGAATCGTTATGGCGATGCAAGCGAATCCGCTAGGGTAAAACCAGCCGCGTTTGTTTGCCTGTCGACAACTCACTGGGAGAGGCTGGCTTCCCGGTTGACGGGGCGGATTCGGTAGTGAGCAGCATTGATACGAGCCACACGTTTTTTCATTGCCTTGCGTCATCGCTGGTAGACTGGGCGATCGGTTTTGAGATGTGTCTCCCTTGGAAAGAGCGATGAGTTCGTTTTCTCGACGAAATGTTTTGCGTGCCGCGGGTGTTTCGGTGGGCTTGCCGGCGTTTGCATCCTTGTCAGTCCATGATGCGTCTGCGGAAGACGACAAACGCAAACCGGAGGGGACCAAAGCGAAACGTCGTATGGTCTGCATCGGCAACATGTTGGGGTTTTATCCGAATGAGTTTTGGCCCAAGCAGTCAGCCGAACCTGATTCAGCGTCTACCACACAAGTCAGTCAAGGTTTGGTCGAACATCATCAGATGCGGTTCGGCGAATCCAGCCAATCGCTCGCTGAGATTGAAGAGCAACTGACCGTCATCTCCGGGCTCGATCATGGACTCAAAGGCGGCCACTTTGCGATTCATGCGTTCTTGTCCGGTGTTCGTCAAGTCGACGCGCACACGATGCCAATGGCCAACATCACGCTTGACCAGTTCGCGGCCCAGTCGGTCTCCGGGCAAACCAGGTTTCCGACGCTGACGATCGGAAGCGAAACTGGAATCCATGGCGGATGTCAGCTTTCTTGGACGCGAAGTGGAACGCGGGTGCCACCGATTCCTGGACCACAGCAGTTGTTTGAAACATTGTTTGTGGGGACCGATCCAAAAAAGAAACAAGCCGCTGCGGAACGCATCGGACTGAAGAACTCGATTTTGGATTTGGTGCATTGGAACGCGAACGACCTCAAGAAACGACTGAACCAACAGGACCGCCACAAGTTGGACGAGTACCTGACTTCGGTTCGTGATGTGGAGGAACGGTTGGCTTTGCGTAGAAATTGGATCGACGTGCCGAAGCCCGAAGCTCCGTTTGATTCTCCGAAGAATCGCAATCTCGTCGAAGACTTGCCGTTGCTGTACGACTTGATTGTGCTGGCGTTGCAGACTGACTCGACACGAATCGCGACGCTCGAAATTGGTGGTGACTTCAATCCAAATGATCTGGGTATCAAAGGTGGCTACCACGCTTTGTCGCATCACGGGCAACGCCAAGAGAACATCAATAAACTGGTCGCGATCGAACGTTACCAAGTCGAACAGTTCACTCGCTTCGTCAATAAACTGGCGAGCACCCATGATGAGTACGGGCCGTTGCTCGATCAGACTTCGGTGTTGTTTGGAAGCGGAATGGGCAACGCGAATTCTCACACCAATTCCAATTTGCCACTGGTCGTCGCCGGCGGTGGTGGCAAAAGCGGGCGATTGCTGGCGTTTGATGAGAGAGCAAGAGACCGTCCGCCTTTGACCAATTTGTTCGTCTCCATGCTGCAAGACTTCGGAGTCGAAACCGATGCTTTCGCGACCAGCACCGGAACGTTGAGAGGTTGGGCGTGATGCTGTCGTCGCATGTGTTTCGGCTATTGGTCGTCTGCGTTTTGTTGCAACCGTGTGTTGCCGGGCTGGCGAAGGAAGCTCAGCTGATCGATCCGGTTGGGTTTCTCGAGAACTATTGCATCGATTGTCATACCGCTGACGATCCGGCGGGTGAGCGAGACTTCGAGTCACTCAATTTGGGCGATTCGCATTGGGACACGCAGCTGGCGTTGCAGGAAGCGATCGATCAGTTGACGCTTCGATCGATGCCGCCAGAAGATGGCGACCAACCGTCCGAGCAAGATCGCTTGGCCGCGATCGACGCGTTGACTCAGCAATTGACTCGAATGCGTCAGGAATCAAGCAGCACCAACGGTCGCACCGTGTTGCGACGACTCTCCCGTCGCGAATATCGAGAAACGGTTTCTGATCTGTTGAAGATAGACATGACCATGTTTGATCCGACGCACGAGTTTCCGGCGGACAATTTGTCGGAACACTTTGACAATGTTGGTGACACGTTGGTCATGTCCGGGCATTTGTTGGAACGCTACCTCGATGCGGCCGAACAGTGTGTCGCCAAAGCCGTCGGTCCAAGCGAGCGACCCAGCAATCAGGAATGGAGATTCCATCGCAAGTTCCCGCAACAAGCGGAATTACGGACGGCCCACGCTCGCGCGTTTCTCAATCGATATCTGTGTCTGTACGATCATCCATTCAACGACAAAACCGAGGGCGGATACGGTCACATCGAAGCGTTTGCTGGAGGCGTTCCGGTCGATGGTGTTTATGAGGTCTGGGTGCATGCCAAAGCGATGCATCGAGATACAAAGTACAGCGAACGAGCGGTCAAAATCGACTTGGAAGAACCGTTCCGGTTGGGAATCCGACCCGGTGATTCGCGGATCGGTGACATGCCGCACCGGCAACCAATCCAACCCTTGCTGGCTGAGTCAGTCGTTTCGGATGATGAGTTCGAGTGGATTCGATTTGAGGTCCCGCTGGATCAAGGGTTCGTTCCGCGATTCACGTTTGAAAACGGAATGCATGATGTCCGTGGATCGTTCGCCCGTATCTACCGAATGCATTTCAATTTGCTTCCTCAAGAAATTCGCGATACACGGGGAATCTTTGAACAACGCATCGCCATCATCAGTGAGGGGACACTTCCCCACTTGCGAATTGATGAAGTGAAGGTTCGCGGGCCGCTTGATGTGAAATGGCCTACCAAGAGTCAGCAGGCTTTATTCGGCGGCAGCGTGACCGGCGAAGAACATTGGACCGATTCGGAAGTGCGGGATCGGATCGAACGATTTGCATCGAAAGCCTACCGGCGTCCGGTTACTGAAACCGAGGTTGAAGGCTTGGTTGCGTTTTTCGATTCACGAAAAGCATTTGGACGCTCGTCGCATCAGGCCTATGGCGACACCGCCAAAGCGATTCTTTGCAGCCCTTCGTTCTTGTATTTCCAAACATCAACGACGGAAGACGGACAGCTTTCAGACCATGCATTGGCAGAGCGTTTGTCGTACTTCCTGACGTCGAGCATGCCCGATGACACACTGCGTCAATTGGCTGATAAGGGAAAGCTCAATGATCCCGAAACTCTGCGGCAACAAACCCGACGACTGCTCGCCTCAGAGAAGTCCGATGAGTTTGTGGCCGACTTTCTCGACAACTGGTTGGATCTTCGTTCGCTCGGATCGATGCCGCCGGATCCAAGGGAGTTTGCCGCTTTCTATTCCGGCGATTTGCAAGTCGATATGAAAACGGAAACTCGAATGTTCTTTCGAGACCTGATCGATCGAGATGCTTCGCTGAACGAATTATTGACCGCTTCGCATTCCTTCCTCAATCGCGATTTGGCCAAGCTTTACGGAGTCGATGAACACTTCCCGCCGGACAAAGCCTCTGAATTTCGACGCTTCGATTTCGCACAGTCGCCTGTTCAAAGGAAGCTTGGCCGCGGTGGTTTGTTGGGCCAGGCCAGCATTTTGACGGTCTCTGCCAATGGCATCGAAACGTCGCCCGTGACTCGCGGGGTTTGGTTGCTGGAAAATGTTCTCGGCACTCCCACGCCGCCGCCACCAGATGACGTGCCGGCGATCGAGCCTGATACGCGAGGTGCGAAAACGATCCGCGATCAGTTGTTGAAACATCGTGAGGATGCGACTTGCTTTCAGTGTCACCGAAAGATCGATCCGCTTGGTTTCGCGATGGAAGGCTTCGACGCGATTGGTCAGTCGCGGAAGGTCTACAACATCAAATCAAAGCGACCGATCTTTACGTCCGGCGAACTTCCCGGTGGTGCCAAATTTGATGGTCCCGAGGGATTGAAGCAGCAACTGGTCGAGCGGAAGGATTTCATCGCTCGGACCGTCACTGAACGGTTGCTAACGCATGCACTTGGTCGACGAATGGAACCGACCGACCGTCCAGCGGTTGATGCGATCCTGATGCCGCTGAAGGCCGAGGACTACCCGACCGCTCGGCTGATTGAATCCATCGTGACCAGCGAACTCTTTCGTCGCTGATCAGGACTGGTTGTCGCGCCAACTTGGGCGTCGACGTCGGGCTTTGGGATGGTGGTAAACCAGATCAAAGGTCGCGTCGCGGGCCGATAGCTTTTTGCCATCGGGACGGTCGGTGGGACGGAACACTTTTGCACGCAGACGTTTCTTTTCATCGAATTGGTCATCGTCCAATTCGAATTCGACATAGGAATCGATGTCGAAGGTTTCGCCGTTGTAGGCTTCCCACGCTTTGAAGTGGAAGAAGACGTCTTCGCGGAAATCGTCCGAGTCGATGAAGCCGTATTCGCCTTCGGGCTTGATGACTTTGATGCGGCCCAAGCGTCGTTTCTGGATGCGAAACGGCTTTTCTGTATCGTCGGAATGGTCTGTTCGAGGTCGGTTCATACGGTCAGTTTAACTCGGCCGATCCAGGAACGTCAGTCGTATCCAGCCAACGAGCGACTGAATTTGCCGTCGCACGACGGATCATACGGGGCCACATCATCGCGTCATCTGACTTTAACAGATCGGAAGTGGCTGGAATTCGGTGCCAAATCCCCTCTTCAATCTCATTTTCAAGCTGTTCGGCGGTCCAACCCAAATGGCCGATGATCAACCGGTAGGGAAGGTCGCTGGACTTCATCAACGCTTCCAAATTTTCGCGTTGAGCGGCGACAAAGATGCCTTCGCCGGTTTCGGCTTCCGCCAATTCGCGGTTCGAATGAACGGCCACAATTGGTCCCGACAGTGGTCCACCAAAGTGCAGTGAGGAACCGTTTGCAAGCTTTCCTGAGAGAAGTTGCTGGGCCAATTGGTCCTTCTGATCGCCTGAAATCACGACCGATGGAACGCCCGAAACTGGGGAATCTGTCGAATCGGATGATTGATCGATGGTGCCATCGGCTTCGGATGTCTCGTCCAAATCTTCCGCGTTCCAGCGAGGGATTTTCGGCGTTTCTTGCGGATTCCCTTGGATGGTGATCGCACCCGCCATGGCTTGCATGGGGCGGTTGAGCATCAATCCAATGGCGTGTTCGGAGTCTTCGTGGACCATCAGGCAAACCGCTTGGTTCAGCACCGTGCCATCGACCAATGTCGAGCTGACCAGCAAATTACCCGCTTGAACGTTTTGCATGTGATTTCCAAATGGACGGAGACGAGGGTGGTTGCCAAAAAGACAGTCACCCGTGAAGACTGCTGAGTAGATAGGCAAGCGGCGCGCCAAACGCGATTTCGCGGCCTCCCGAGTTCTCTAAAAGCCCCTGATTTCCGGTCTCAAACAGCTATGAGCGATTTTATCCCACCCGCCATGGGTCAAATGCGAAAGAACTACTCCTTGGGAGGACTCCATGAAAACGACGCGAAATCTGACCCTTTGGTTCAGTTCCAATCCTGGTTCGAAGAAGCCTTGGAGGACGTTCCCAACTGGTTTGAACCCAATGCGATGACGTTGTCGACGAGCGGTCCCAGCGGCGATATCACCAGCCGAATCGTTCTTTTGAAGGGAGTCGAAGAGAAAAAGTTCCTCTTCTATACGAACTACGATTCGACCAAAGGATCGCAGATGCGAGCCAACCCGCGGGTTTCGCTGTGCTTGTTTTGGCCGCATTGCCAACGCCAAGTCCGCATCCAGGGAACGGTGGACAAGGTCTCGCGTGAAATGTCGGAAACGTACTTTCATTCGCGACCTCGTGACAGCCAACTGGGAGCTCACGTCAGTCAGCAGTCTTCGGTCATCGACTCCCGCGAAGCGATGGAGTCATCGCTGGAACAATTGAAAGCTCGCTATCCCGAAGGCACCCAGATCCCATTGCCTGAGAACTGGGGCGGCTATGCGGTGACGCCGATGAGCTTTGAGTTTTGGCAAGGACGACCGAGCCGGTTGCATGATCGTTTGGTTTACAAACGTGACAACGCCGACTCAAGCGAATGGGTGATGCAGCGACTCTCGCCGTGACACAATCGAATTCTGGCGAACCCGGCTACTGGGAAGTCGAATGGCTGCTCCCGTCTGATCATTGCTGGCTCGATTGAGCCTGCTGGATTTGCAAGGTCGACTTCGCATCGGTTGAGTCATCGTTCGGGTCCGGTTTTCGAACCGTGATCGACAGATTGATGGACCGATAGGTGCGATTGAATTCTTCAACAAACGATTCCTGATGCGTCGGCGGCATCAGCAAGGGACCCTCCGCGTGGTCGCCTTGGAACAGGATCGCATCGCCAGGAAGAGTCTCTCGCCAACTGCTCATGATCTTGATTGAACCCAGGCTGCGTGCGAATCGTTCGGGTGAGGGAATCCGAGTGTCTTGTCGACTCGGTTGATGATCGTTTCACCGTGGAAGTAACGTCGAAGATTGACGCACGCCAAATCGTTTGAGTCATCGACTCGGCGAGCGGATTGTGCGCCGACGTGCGGTGTGATCAACACATTGGGATCGTCCCACAGCGGGCTGTCTTCGGGCAACGGTTCGGTGTACGTCACATCGACGCCGGCGCCCGCCAAGTGACCGCTTTGCAAAGCATCGACCAAGGCTTCTTCGTCGAGCACCTGTCCGCGAGCGACGTTGATCAAGTAGCCGCCCGGTTTCATCGCGGCGATCTGTTCGGGGCCGATCCACTTGCGAGTCGATGAGTTCAACGGCAGCGTCAGGATCACAATGTCGCTGGCCGCGAACAGATCGTTGACGCGATCGGCTGGCCAAAGCGATTCGACTTCAGGCGGGCAGTCTTCCGGATAAAAATCCGTCGCGATGAGACGAACATCCCATGGTGCCAGCTTGGCCGCGATGGCTCGCCCGTTGCCGCCCAGACCGACAATGCCGACGGTCTTTCCGCGGAGATCGTCGGTGGGAAGACGAACGAATTCACGTCTGGGACGGGCTCGTTCAAACAGCCCAATGCGTCGCAAAACGCCGAACAATAACGCGAATGTTTGCTCGGCGACTTGAGGTGCAAACAGTCCCGAGGCACTGCTGACCATGATGTCCGGATTCGCGATCACGCCGGGAACGAGGCAGTGATCCAGCCCAGCGGCGCTGGATTGGATCCAACCCAAACGTCCGGCCGCCAAGACGCGATCCCAGTCGACGGGAACCTTCGCGTGCCCGATGAAAATGTCTGCCGTGGGAAGCAATTCGTCGATGCGTTCCTGACCCGCATCCACGACTTCGACGTTGTGGTTGAGTTGGCAGTTCGGGTCCGCTTTCAATTCCGCGAGCGTTGTTTCGAGTTGTTCGATGTGTCGCGGCAGGGCGGGGTAGCACAAGACGACTCGGCGAACCGAGTCGATCTCACTGAGCGGCAATCGTTCACGCGGTTGCGACATTGACGAACACCTTCAAGGCATCTTTGTCTTCGACCAACAAACGCATCATCTCTTTGTAGTTGTCGAGGCCATCAACCGGGTTGGTCAGGATTTTTTCCAGCACACCGGGGAACATCATGTCACCGAGTGCGAGGTCACGGATTCCCATCTCGAAGTGGCCGCGGTTGGCGTTGACGCTGCCGAGCAAGAGCTTGTTGCCGAGCACCCATTCCAAGTTGATCTTGTCCGAAGGAACTTCGGTCTTGCGTTCGCCACCGGTGATGCCGGTCCAAACCACGACGCCGTTGTGACCGATGTGTTCCATCGCTTCGAATGCCAGCGGGCTGAAGCCGGTTGCATCGACAATCAAATCAGGGCGACCGGTCTTGGCGACCAATTCCGTCATCGAAGTTTGCGAGGTGCTGACGTAGGTCGATTCCATTCCTTCAACGATTTCAGCTTTCAGGTTGGGAGCTTCACCGCGTGCGAGCGTGAAGACCTCGAGTCCGCGAAGCTTCAACACCAACGTGGTCAACAAACCGATTTGTCCGGCACCCAAGACGTAAGCAACCTTAGGATTCCAAACCTTCATCCGGCGTTGAGCTTGGTAGGCTTGGTGAACCGCTTTGGCCGCGCAGCTCATTGGTTCTTGCAACACGTGCAGGTGTTGCAAACCTTGTGGCACGCGAACGATGTATTCTTCTTCGTCGACGAAGTACTCGGTCAAGAAACCGTGACGCAGGTTGATGCCGCGTTCGTAGTAGGTTTCTTCGCTGGTCATGTCGTTGGTGCCGATCAAGTCATAGATCGAGCTACCAGGACGGCGGACGGTGGCGGTCACGTAGTCGCCGGGTTTGACTCGTTTGACGTTCTCTCCGACGGCTTCGACGATGCCAAAGCATTCGTGGCCGATGACCAAATAATCGTCTCCGTCAGGAGCGTTGCCATACAATGCGTCGTTGATTTCGCGGTCGGTCGCGTCGACGCCAACCTTCAAGACTTTGACCAGCACACCCAGGCCGTCGGCGACTTGGTCAACCGACGGACGAGCGATCTCTTGCATGTGAACACTGTTGGGAGTTCCCGGCTTGACCGCGACGGCTTTCATCAAAAAATCCACTCATCTGGGGGTGTCGAAGAAAAATTGGAGGCCGCTTTCGGCCCCACCAATCGGTTCGGAAGACAGAATTGCCCACAAACCGCCCAGATCCTAGCGAGACGGCGAATTTCCCGTGAGGGGGTTCTCTATGTATTTTTGACAAGAACGGTTGTCAAAAATCAAAGGATTGGAATACTGGAGGTATGGCAACATCTCCTTCCACTTCTGAATCGACCACCAACACGTCGACCGAAGGCCCCATTTCGGTGGTTACTTCGCGATCGCAACCGGCGGTGATTGCAGCAGCGGTTCGGAGCGTGGATCGCGAGTTGTTGCTTTGTCTTCGCAGTGGAAAGCCGAAGTCGATTGGTGATTTGACGGAACAATTGGGCGTGACCGCGACGGCGGTTCGGCAGCGTGTCGAACGGTTGCTCGAGGTTGGGTTGATCGCTCGAGAGAAAGTCGTCGCTGGTCGTGGTCGGCCGACTTACCACTACGTTTTGACGCCCGCGGGGTATCGCCGCGCGGGTGCGGACGCGACCGAATTGGCTGAGGCCATGTGGGCGGAGATCGTCGCGATGGCTGACGGTGATGTTCGCGAACAATTGATTACCGCGATCGCGTCTCGACTGGGGCGTCAATTTGCCGCGGCGTTGCGAGGCGATGCTGATGGCGTTGCGGTTCACGACGAAAAGAAGCCGCCGTGTTCGTGTCAGCAGATTGGTGCGGACCAAGATTCGTTCCAAGAACGGATGCAGCGATTGACGGCAATGCTGCAAACGAAGGAGATTTCGGCCTCGCTGATCGAGCCGGCTTCTCAACAAGACGGTGTCCTGCCGGTTTTGGACATCGAGGCATGTCCTTATCCAAGTTTGACCGCCGCGGCGGGCGACCGGTCGATGTGCCGACTCGAAGAACAAATGTTGTCTGAAGCCTTGGGCGAAGACGTCCATCTGAGCAGCTGCCGGATGGACGGCGACTCGTGTTGCCAGTTTTCAACCAAATCCGACAACGAACCCAATTCACCCTCCAATTCCGAATCGGGCTGAGAGAACCAGACTCACCGATTTCGCTATACGACCAACTGTTATCTCTTGAAGGCTTGTCTTGCCATGAATCACATCCTGAAAATCGAAAATCTGCACGTTTCCGTCGGCGACAAACCGATTCTGCGTGGGGTCAACCTGACGATCAAACACGGCGAAACACACGCCCTGATGGGACCCAACGGAAGCGGCAAAAGCACGCTCGGTTTGGCGATCATGGGTCACCCCGGCTATACGGTCACCGAAGGCAGCATCACGTTGGACGGCGAAGACGTCCTTGCGATGGCACCCGATGAACGTGCTCGCACCGGAATCTTCATGGCGTTCCAACGTCCGATGGCAATTCCCGGCGTGAAGATGGCCGACTTCCTTCGTCACGCAACGACCAACGTTCGCAACCCGGATCGCAAAGAAGGCGAAGAGCTGATTCCGATGCGGGAATTCCGCAAGGAACTGAAAGAGAAGATGGCTCACCTGCGTATGGATGTTGAGTTCGCACGCCGCTACGTCAACGACGGTTTCTCCGGCGGTGAAATGAAGCGAGCTGAGATCCTTCAACTCGCCATGCTGCAACCTAAATTCGCGGTTCTCGATGAGACCGACTCTGGGTTGGACGCCGACGCTGTGCGTTTGGCCAGCGAATCGATCGCTGACATCGGCCGCGAAAAAATGGGTCTGTTGATCATCACGCACCACGACAAATTGTTGGTGCACAACCCGCCCGAGTTCACACACGTGATGCTCGGTGGCCGTTTGGTTGAAACCGGCGGCAAAGAATTGGCCGTGGAATTGCACGAGCATGGTTATGACCGAATCCGCAAGTCGTACCCCGAGGCCGAAGCTGCTAACCAAGAAATGTTGGCTGAAGAAACCGCCGTCTGATCGACAGCGACGATTCCTACCGAAACAGACTCCACACCACGCCTACTGAGCTTTACCTATGGCGACCGACGTCACTGAAAACGACCAAATCGGCGAAATCAATAAGTACAACTTCCGCACCGAAACCACCGGTGTCTTCAAAGCCCAAAAGGGCCTGACTGCGGAGGTCGTCAATCAAATTTCAGACATCAAGAACGAGCCAGACTGGATGCGGGAATTCCGCTTGAAGTCACTGGCCGAGTTTGAATCGCGACCGATGCCCAAATGGGGTGGCGCGCTGGATTTGGATTTCCAAGACATCTACTACTACCTCAAACCAACCGGCCAGTCCGAGAAGTCTTGGGACGATGTTCCTCAAGAAATCAAAGACACGTTCGACAAGCTGGGCATTCCCGAAGCCGAGAAGAAATTCTTGGCCGGCGTGAAGGCTCAATTCGAAAGCGAAGTGGTCTACGGATCGCTGCAGGAAGACCTCGCCAAGCAAGGCGTGTTGTTCACCGACACCGACACCGCGGTTCGCGAACACCCTGAATTGCTACGTGAGTACTTCGGCAAAGTCATCCCGCCGACTGACAATAAATTCGCGGCTCTCAACAGCGCGGTTTGGTCCGGCGGTTCGTTCATCTATGTGCCACCCGGCGTGCAGATCGAATTCCCATTGCAGGCGTACTTCCGTATCAACGCGGAGAGCATGGGCCAGTTCGAACGAACGTTGATTATCGTCGACGAAGGTGCCAGCATTCACTACGTCGAGGGCTGCACCGCTCCGATGTACACAACCGAATCGCTGCACAGTGCGGTCGTGGAAGTGATCGTCAAGAAGGACGCTCGTTGTCGTTACACGACGATCCAAAACTGGGCCAACAACATCTACAACCTGGTGACAAAGCGTGCCTACGCCTATCAGGATGCGACGATGGAGTGGGTCGACGGGAACCTCGGCAGCAAGCTGACGATGAAGTACCCCGCCGTTCACATGATGGAACCCGGTGCTCGTGGCGAGATCCTTTCGATCGCGTTCTCGTCCGCTGGTCAACACCAAGATGCTGGTGCGAAGCTGGTGCACGCGGCTCCGAACACAACGGGCCAAATCATCAGCAAGTCGATCAGCAAAAACGGCGGTCGCAGCAGCTACCGTGGTTTGGTTCGCGTTGAACCGGGGGCTCACAACAGCAAGAACAATGTTGTCTGTGATGCGTTGATCCTGGACCCCGAAAGCCGCAGCGACACGTACCCCTACATCGAGATCGCGGAACAAGACGTCCAGATCGGTCACGAAGCCAGCGTTTCGCGAATCGGCGAAGAGCAAATGTTCTATCTGCTCAGCCGTGGTCTGACCGAATCAGAAGCCAGCACGATGATCGTCAACGGTTTCATCGAACCGCTCGTCAAAGAGTTGCCGATGGAATACGCCGTCGAAATGAACCGATTGATCCAACTGCAAATGGAAGGCAGCGTCGGCTAATTCATCCCCGACCTGCAAACACTCGCCGCTCGCGACTCTACTTGGTCGCACTTGAAAACGGCGCATTGATAGCGGAAAGGCGCGAGCCCTCCGGTGACGCACCGGGCGACTTGCGCCGCTCCGCCAAGACGATCTGTTGCCCACCACAACATGTAGCTCGGCGGTCCCCGCCGAGTTCGCAAAGAACGAGGTTGATTGACACCAGAGTCTTTCTCAACGGCTTTTCCGAGCGACCTTCCATTCACTAAACACCGCAAAACACCCTTTTCATTTTTTCTCCATGACCACCACCTCAACCCTCACGTTCGATGCCGCTGGCTTCGAAGCCTTTCTCGCATCGCGGAAAGATGAACCACAATGGTTGACCGACCTGCGACGGGAATCCTTCTCGCATGCCGATGCGATGGACTGGCCCGCTCGTCGTAGCGAAGAATGGATTCGCACGGACATTCGAACCTTCCAAATCAAAAAGTTCGCTCCGCCCGTCGAAGCGACCGCAGGCGATGTCCCCGCCGTTCACCAACTTCGTGATGGGGTGGAACCCGGCGGAGTTTTGGAAACTTACGACAGCCAAGTGATTTCCGAATCGCTGGACGAAGAACTCGCCGCCAAAGGTGTGATCTTCGGCAGCTTGGAACGTCTGTGCCGCGAACAACCGGACAAGGTTCGCCCGTTCCTCTACACGGTCGTGGATCCTGACTACGACAAGTTCGCCGCACTGCATGCTGCGTTCTGGTCCGGTGGTCAATTTCTGTACGTGCCCCGTGGCGTCGTGATCGAAAAACCGATCTACCTCGGTTCGACGCTGAGCGACGGCGGAACCGACACGGCTCACACATTGATCGTGTTGGAAGACGGAGCGGAAGCGACCGTTCTTCACGAGTGCAACAGTGCCAATCCAGAAGCGGCCGGTTTGCACATGGGTGCGGTCGAGCTGATCCAAAAACCCGGTTCGCATCTGCGGTACGTCAACGTCCAAGAATGGGGGCACAAGACGTATCACTTCGCGCACCAACAAGCCACGATCGATCGCGATTCGCAGCTTCAGTGGACCATCGCCGCGATGGGGTCGGGCCTGTCCAAGGTCAACCAATCGGTCGACATGGTGGGCGAGGGTGCCAATTGCCAAGTCAACGGTGTGATGTTCACGGAAGGCCGTCAGCATCTGGCTTATCACACCCAGCAGTACCACCGGGCGCCGAACTGCCACAGCGACTTCTTGTACAAGTCCGCTCAACAGGACAAGAGCCGCACCGTGTGGCGTGGGATGATCAAGGTCGACAAAGTCGCTCAAAAGACCGACGGTTACCAACGCAACGACAACTTGGTGCTGTCCAATCATTCGCGAGCCGACTCGATTCCTGGACTGGAAATCGAAGCCGATGACGTGCGTTGCACCCACGGCAGCACAACGGCGAAGGTCGACGAAGAGCAAATCTTCTACGCCCGTTGCCGAGGCTTCACTCAGAAGGAAGCCACTCGCATGATCGTCAGTGGATTCTTCCAGCAGATCTTTGACCGGATCACGATCGAAAGCGTCCGCGACGCACTGGCCGCCGCGATCGCACGCCAAGTCCGCGAATACGAGTGATCTCGAGTTCCGTTTATCTTAGCGGAGTGGCGCGAGCCGCCCGGTGAGAATCCGGAGGGCCCTCATCCGCATTCCTGTAGCACGGTGGTCCCCACCGTGACTTCTGCCAGAGCGTGATTCCAAGCGGAAACGGTCAAGCAGCAGGTGAATGAACCCTGGCTTATAATGGTCAGGATCACTCACCCCGAGGACCAAATGACGCCAACCCAACGTATTACTCGATTGCAGTGGGTGTGCTGGGTTGTAATCGCGATTGGTACAGTCGTTCAATCATACAATCATAGTAGCGGGCCCGATTTGGTCTCGCTGCTGCTGATGTCCGCGGGCCTGGCTTGGTTTGTGACTTGGTCGGCGATTCAATGCGTGCTTTGCCCCGGGCAGATTTGGCGGAATGTCCTGCGGACTTTTGCTACGGCGTTTGGGTGCGCAATGGTGTTGATCATTGTGCACAATTTGTTCGAGTGGCTTGTTGACGGGACCTCACCGTTGGACGCTTGGGAGAACGATTATGCGGTCGTCTCAGGCACTTTGTTCGCGGTCTCCCTTTCCCTGATCGCCACTATGTTCTGGGTCGGCATCGCAAAATACTTTCGGGTGCGGCTTCGCGATCGTGTTTCCAACGAGCCGATTAGCCCGGCAAGAGTTTCCGTCGCGGATCTCATGCTCTTGACCGCAGCGGTGGCAATTTACATCGCGGTCGCACGCTTGCAGCAGCAGGTGATATTCGTACGAATCGTCGGACTCTTTGGGACGGGGTTTGTCTTCCTGATCATTTTGATGGGTGGGCTCGGCTCCGCGTTTCTTGGCTGGTTCGTGGTGCTGATCCCAACGTGGATGTCGATGGCTCGCCACTGGAGTCTTCTCCGCCGTCGCATCGCTTGGACGGCGTTTTATCTCGCATGGGCGGTGTTGGCAGCGATTGCTTGGATTGGGAACTGGACGGAATCTGATTTCTGGATCACGTTTTCGGTAACGGCGGGTTGGATTGCGTGCAATCTGTTTTTGGTGCGATGGTTGGTCGTCAAACATCCAACTTTCATTGGGCTCGAGTGGTATCGCTTGCCGAAGGCTCGGTCCGAAAAGGTGACTGATCCGCTCCGGTGACATCGTTCAGAACCTCGTGAAACCGGCCGGCTTTTTTTGCGAGCATTCGGGTACAATTGAGTGACGGTTTTTCGGTCACCAGTTCATCTGGTCAAAATCAGTTTTCAATAGCGAAGAGTATGAGTTCTTCCTCACCTTTCGATCCGTTGCGATCCCGCGTGGCTCAGGCGGTCAACACGTCGCGAGAGCAACGCGTGCTAGTGGGATTGGAACATTCGGAACTGGCGATCCGCGTGGTGGAAGACGGCATTCGAGAGCGTGATCCACTTGCCGATGAAGCGACGGTCAAGCGTTTGTTGTTCGAGCGGATCGAGTTGATGCGTCGCATGCAGAATAGGACCTTGTCGGAGCAGTGAATCTTCAACAATCGGTTTCGAGAATCATCGCCGCTCTCAATGAGGCTGGACTGGATTACATGCTATTGGGATCGTTCTCCAGCATGTACTAACGCATGGGCGTTGGCGATCGAGTCAGTGAAATGAACGAAGGCGTAGAAAATAGAATTAGGCTCTTGCTTACGACACACTTTGCCGGAAACAAACGGACATTTTCATGACTTCGACACCACTGCGTTTTTGCCCGCTGCTCAAACAGACGATTTGGGGCGGACGCCGATTGGGCGAAATGCTTCACAAGCCGATCGGTGACGCGGACGACTACGCCGAGAGCTGGGAGATCGTCGATCACGGCGAAGACCAAAGTGTCGTCACCAGTGGCGAACTGGCGGGGCAATCGTTGGGCGAACTGTTTGCCAACCGTCGCCAGTGGTTGATGGGCAATGACTGGGTGGCGGCCAACCCAGATGCAAAGACGTTTCCGTTGCTTCTGAAGTTTCTGGATTGCAACCGTGTGTTGTCGGTGCAAGTTCACCCGGACGATGCCTACGGTGCAACGATGCAACCGCCGGATCTGGGCAAGACCGAGGCTTGGGTGATCCTGCACAGTGAACCTGACAGCGTGATCTATTCAGGATTGAAGGAAGGCGTCGATCGCGAATCCTTGCGAGAGATGATGTTGGCCGGCGAAACCGATCGTGCGCTGCACTCCTATCATCCCGAAGTGGGAGACTGTGTCTTCATTCCCGCGGGAACCGTGCACGCATTGGGCGGTGGGTTGGTCGTCGCTGAGATTCAACAATCCAGCAACACGACGTTTCGGTTGTTTGATTGGAATCGCGTGGATGCATCGGGCAAATCCCGACCGCTGCATATTGAATCGTCACTCGAAGTGTCGGACTACGAACGAGGCCCGGTGGATCCGATTCGAAAACCGATTCACAGCGGCACGGAAACGTTGGTCGAGTGCGACAAGTTCGTTCTGCGACGGGTGCACGACACCGATCAAACGATTGGCGGTGATGACCGTTGTCACTTGTTGACGGTGATTTCCGGCGAAGCGACTCTGTCGAACCAAGATGGCCCAATGAAACTGGCGACCGGCGAGAGCGTGTTGTTGCCCGCGGCGTGTGACTCAGTGGAATTGAATGCCTGTGAATCCACCGTGCTGTGGATGTCACCCCCGACCAGCATTTGATTCGAAAACTGTACCGAAAGAGCATTCTTCTTCTAGCGGAGCGGCGCAAGCCGCCCGGTGCCTCGATACCGGAGGGCTCGCGCCCTTCCGCTACAAAGGGAACCGGGAGGTCGTCTACAACAGCTCTCTAAAAACGTGAAAGTGGGTTGTCGCGGTGCTTCAATGGAAACGGCACCACGGCTCCGTTTTGACGGTGTGATTCGAGAACGGCACAAACCATCTCGACGGTCGTACGTCCTTGGCTGGCATCGCAAAGCGGTTGGCGATCTTCGCGAATCGCGGTGACCAAATCGCGAGCGGGGAAGCCATGGTGTTCGACCATTTGTCGCAGATCCTTTCGCGGTTCGGGTTTGCCGATTCCAGCGGCGGTGATGGGGATCCAGGCAACTGGTTCGGTGGGCGTTCGAAAGGGGTTGCCGGGCAACAGGTACGCCAGCGGACTCTTGTCAATGTGAATCGCGATCGTGCCTTTGCTTCCAATCAGTCGCAACCCGAACCCTGCGTTCTCGGTGCCGTCATTGGCGATGGAATCAAACGTCGCGACGATGCCGCTCTTCATTTGATAGCGAGCATGCACGGCGTTGCCTGCCATCAGCCCTAAACCCTCGCGACCTTCTCTGATGTCAGATGGTTCGACCAAGCGACCGTCTTGCATCAAAGATGCCGAGCAGGACACGGGGTCACCGGCCAAATAATGCGTCAGGTTCAGAACGTGGGTTCCCAAGACCCAGAGGTCTTCGACTCCACCGCGAGGATCACTTTTGCCTCGACCACGAATTTCGAGAAGACGCCCGATTTCACCGCCCTCGATCAGCTCGCGTACAAACGGCAGTGTGGGATGGTATCGGTTCCGATGAGCGATCGCGATTTTCGCGTTGTGTTGTTTGCAGGCCGTGATGAGTGAGTCTGCTTCCGCGGGTGTTGGAACAAATGGTTTCTCGATGTAGATGCCGCGGGCACCGGACTGGATCGCAGCCATTGCCATGTCGTGATGTTGGTCCACGTGTCGCGGGCACACCGCTACGATGTCGGGACGAATTTCATCAAGCATCACGCGGTAGTCGTCATAGCCGCGATCCACCTTGAGCCGCTGTTGGGCTCGTTTCAGTCCTTCCGGGTTGGCATCCGCGATGGCCACCAGTTTGGTGTCGGGCAAGCGTTGCCAGATGCTATCGAGTCCATGACCAAAGTCGCCTCGTCCGGTGTGCCCGATCGCGACCGCTTTGAGTGAGTCTGAGTTCGCTTGGGCGAGAGCGGGTGTTGCGAGGCTGGCCGCTGCGGTGGCGGCGAGAAAGTGTCGTCGTTGCATGATCGATCACTCAGAAGGTGGGGAGTTTTGAGGGAGCCTGGTGGGGGCTCGATCATAACTCGAAATCGAGCTCGCTGTTTGATGGGAGTGCAATGCGCGCCGCTTCCCATGCCCGGCCCTCACCCTCGCGTACGCCTGAACGGCGTCGCTCGACCTAGTATATCGCTCTCCCCAAACTTCGTTTCAGGAGAGGTTCATGTTGCAGCAATCCAACTGAAACTCAGCCCGACAATCTTACTTCTCGCCCAAGCCGACGATCTCGAGCAGTCGCAGGGCGTTGGTGGTGGGTGACACGCCGTCTCGCATTTTGTAGTCGAACGTCATTCGTTCATCGCCGCTGGCGTCGGGCGTGATCGTTTCGCGGAAGTGAACGGTGTGCGCGAGTTTCATCAGTTCAGGATCATCGGCGAGTTCCAAGTCGTGCGTCGTGATGGCACCGATCGCACCGGCGTCGACCAAGAATCGCAGCACGCGGGCAACGGCGATCTGGCGTTCGCGACTGTTGGTTCCTTGAAGGATTTCGTCGAGTAAGAAGAACTGGATTCGGTTGGTAGAGCCGGCGGCGCGTTGTTCGGCCAACTGCCGAGCATGCGTGACAACCGCCGACAAGCGATTCAATTCCGCCATGTAGTATGAGACGCCTTGGCTGAGGTCATCACTGACTCGGATGCTGGTTCCCATTTCGACGGGCGGCAAACTCATGTGCCGGCAACACACCGGTCCGCCGGCCATAGCGAGAGCGACGTTCAGCCCAGCACTTCGCAACATCGTGCTTTTGCCGGACATGTTGCTGCCGGTGACGAGCAACAATGTTCCGGTCGGCCCGATCGTGACGTCGTTGGTGACTCGTGCGTCGTCTTTCAGCAACGGGTGCCCCAACCCTTTGAATGTGATGGTGGATTCATCTTCGAGCCACTCGGGCGACGACCACTCCGGTGAATCATGTTGCAGGGCGGCGATCGACATCAAAGCTTCGAGTTCGCCGAGAGCATCAAACCACTCGGGGATCTGGCTGGAGTAACGCGACTTCCAACCTTCCAGTCGACGCAGCACGCGAACGTCCCACAACCAGAACGCTTGCAGCGGCAGATACAGCAGGAACGTGGACGCGGTTTGTTTCAGCCCACCCATGCGAGCGACCTGGGCCAGTTCGCGCATGCCTGTGGAAGCCGATTGGGAACCCTCGTCGTCTCCGAGCAGAGTCCGGCGGATGTGAGCGGTCGGCCCAGCGGGATCGGCAGGCGATTCCGGCAACCAACTCGCCGCATCGAACAGTTCGGCGTAATCGTTGACGCTGCGTCGCGACGCCATCGCAATTTGAAAGATGGCTGCGACCGGGCCGAGCAAGAACGAACCGATGGCTAGGTTCAGCACCGCGACTCCAATCAACCCGTACATCGCCATTCGTCCCGAATCTTCTTGACCGGTAATCGAGCCAATGATCATGCCGAGAACGAGAAGGATTGCCACCACGGCGGTGAAGTTGCCCCATGGAATCAGCCATCGATGAGGTGGCAACCAGTTGGGTTCTTTGGACCACTGGACGAATGATTCCGGGTCACCGGTGCTGCCACCGATGTCACGGGCGAGGACATAAAACCGCAATCGGTTCTCAGGCTGATCGGCGAGATGTTTGACCGATGCGTGTCGATCTTTCGGGAGCGGCGGATCAACAGGGCTGCACAACCAATTCGCCAAAGTTCGAACGCCGGGCGTGGTGGCGGCCATGGAAGTCAGCTGGAACAGCGACGCATCACCGACCAGATCGAGGTCACCCGCCAATGCTTGTTGTTCAGGCGTGAGTTGGATCTCAGCCGATCGAATACCCACACTGTCGCGAGCGAGCGATTTCCAATCTCGTTGCAATCTGGCCTGCAATCGATGCAAGGTCCGCGAATGGTTGCGAAGCAACTGCATTCGTTCGCGAACGGTTTCGTTACGAACGACGGTCACCAAAAATGCGATCAAAGACCCCGCGGCCACGCAGATCCAAATCGTGTGTTGGGTCGCGAGTGAAAAACCAATTCCCAAAACCAAGCCGACGAAGAACACCATTCGCCAGACGGCAAACCGAGAGTCGGAAGATTCGAGATCCTTCAAATCGTGATCGATGGTCTCGATCTGGGAAGCGTAGTCGGACATCCGTTTCAGGCTGCATCCAATGCGGTGGAGGACCGACGGGTTGGACGCGAACGCCCATCGATGACTTTCGTCGCCACTCGGTCTTGAAGGTTGGGTCGAAAAATGGTCAGCAGCAACAACGGCAGGAACCAGGACATGTAGAGTCCACCGCCGTAGCCGTGCCAGAATTGTGCCGCGACCATCAAAGCGGCTGAGCAACTGATCAGAATGCCCAAGTTCTTTTGTCCGGGCCAAACCGCGAAGAAGAAGCTCAGGATCACGTAGCCGACGATCACTGGCAAACGCCAGATCGGATTCCAACCCAGTTCCCAAATCCCGGTCAGTTCATTGGGACCTTTGTTGGGATTGAGCACCCCGAACATCCGCTGAACATGTGTCAGGAACGGTTCACCTCCGGCGAAGGCGAGCAACGCCATCAACACTGTCAGCGAGACCAGCACGGCGCCCGCGAAACGTCCGACGCCCCGTTGCCAGTAGAAACTGCACCACAGCGGCAACAGAAACAGCGGGTAGTACAACAACCCGGCCGCAGCACCGATGAATAGTCCGGCGATCAGTGGTTTGCGATACATCAGCACCGCCCACAGGATCAGCGCAGCGGGAACCACGTGGTCAACGCGTCCGGTCATTTGAGCTGTGTAAGGCATGAGCAGATACAGCGTCGCACAACCGGCACCGGCGCGGAGGTTTCCGAAGTGTCGGTTGCCGATCAACAAAATGCCAATCAACACGGCGGACTGAGCCAAGATGGCGATGATTTTCGCGATCATCGTTCGGCGTTGTTCCGCGGCGGTCAATTCAGCCATCGTCGGTGGTTCGGCACCGGCGATCGCTTCGCTGATCGGTCGCGTTGGAATGGCTGGCAACATGTTGATCAGCGCGTAACCGGGGCCCAGCTTGGGACCTTGTTCTTGTTGAATCTCAGGCGTGCTGGCAACGACATTGGCCATCATGAAGATGAACAGTGAGATTCCCAAAAAGTTCAATCCGCCGGTCGTGAGATTGGGATCCAGCAGCGGTCGCCGAACCATCAACGGATCGAGCAACATTCGCACAAGCACCAGGAACTGGATGCCAAACAAGGTAATGAACCCGGTTCGTTGCAACCCGGCCGCTCGGCGGTAGGGTTCGGACTCTTGAAGCCGAGTCAATTCTTCCGCGGTCAGTTCACGCGGTGCCGGAGGTGATTCGGGTTCGGCGGGTGCTTCCGTCGCCATTGGCGGCTCATCGGGAATTGCTGCGGATTCGGAGGTCGCTTCATCGGTGGGAGACAACTCGGCTGGCGCAGCCTCCTCGGGGGCCACTTCCGCTTCGACGGGATTGGTATTCGCGGCGGCACTGATTTCCGCGGACGCTAATCGAGCCAGACGCGTTTGCCGACGGTATCCCTCGTTGACCATCAACAACCCGGGTGCCAGCAAGATCAACAGCACGATGTCGAGGTTGCGGATGCTCCAAAAACGACGGAAGACGAAGAACAGGCCAATCGTCAAAAACGACGACATGTAAACCCACGTCGTCGGGTCGGGGCGTCGGTAATAGAGGAGGAATTCGCTCATGGTCGTAGGATAAACGCCTGAACCTACGGGGGATATAGCGGGCGAAACAGATCGATACCCTGAAACGAAGGCATTTGGTCAATCGCGACCGCCCCGGCTCGATGCCGATCGAACCACTCAATGCGAATCCCGGTGAGGTAGAATGGCTGTTTCCCACCATCATTTGCCTCGGTCCCTGCCATGGGCCTCGGTCCCGCCGTGGCCTCGGTGCCTACCCAAGGGCGCCAGTGCCTCCGCAGGGATCTCTGTACCTACCCAAGGATTCGCCAATGCGTTGTTTCAGCAGACGAAGTTGTCTTTCAATCGCGGCGGCGATGGGTTGGCTGATTCTCCTACCGATCGGGATGCGGAAGATCGACGCCCAGGATTCGCCCTCGCAGACGGAGGTTCGGCAATCTCTCGCAAAGGCGACCAAGTACATGTCCACGACCATCGCCGATCATGGCGGCTATGCTTGGGTCAGCAGCGTTGATGGTGAACTCAGCAACGGTGAAGGTGCGTGCAACAACGACCGAGTCTGGGTTCAACCGCCCGGCACGCCATCGGTCGGGGACGCGTTTCTGAGAGCGTATTTGCTGACGGGCGATTCGGTGCATTTCCAGGCGGCAAACGATGTTGCGAAGTCGTTGATCCAAGGGCAACTCGCTTCGGGTGGATGGTATTACTCCATCGAATTTGATCCGGAACTGCGCGCCAAGATTCCCTATCGAGTCGGAGTGGGTGCCAGAGTTGGCAAAATGGCCCACACGCCCGAACCCGGAGGCTGGGAGATTTGGCGGCAGCGGAAGTTCAAAACCAACATCACGGTTTTGGACGACAACACGACGTCCGCGGCACTGTCTTTCCTGCTGAATCTTCAAGCGGCGATGAAAGCGTCCAACCAGCCCAATTCACCAACGCTGGATCAAACCATCGAAGTTGCATTGCAGTCGACTCGTTTGGCTCAGTTCCCGATTGGTGCTTGGTGTCACAACTACGATCGCATGCCTGTTCAACAGCCAAGCGTCTCGCATTATCCAATCATCGACGCCAGCTACCCGGAGGATTGGTCTCGCACTTGGACGAAGAAATACGCGGGTTGCTATCTGTTAAATGACAGCATCACCCAAGACATGATCGGCATGATGTTGTTGGCCTGGAAAACGACCGGCGACGATCGCTATCGAGATAGCGCGATTCGTGGTGGCGAGTTTTTACTGCGTGCTCAAATGCCTGAACCACAGCCGGCGTGGGCCCAGCAATACGATCGACACATGCACCCGGTTTGGGATCGAAAGTTCGAACCGCCCGCCATCGCAGGTTACGAATCGCAAACCGCGATCGAAACGTTGATGGATTTGTATGAAGCAACTCAGGACGCAAGGTTTCTGAAGCCGATTGAACCCGCGATCGCGTATTTGAAATCTTGCTTGCGACCCGACGGTGGGTTGCCGCGGTATACAGAACTAAAGACCAACAAGCCGTTGTATTTCAATTCGAAGTACGAGATGACCCATGATGATTCGGAGATGCCCGATCACTATCAGTTCGTCGGTGAATCCCGATTGGATTCAATCGAGCTTCGCTACCGCCGTCTACGTGATGGCAAAACAGAAAAAGCCGCCAAGATTTCCGCGAATCGAATCGCAGAAATTTTGGCGGCTCAGCACGTTGATGGTGGTTGGCGAGAACCAGGGTTTGTTCGTGATCCCGAGGGCCGCAAAGTGACGCCAAAGGAAGGTGTCATTCAATCCGCGACGTTTGTGAAAAACATGCGGCTGCTTTGCGACTACTTAGAATCCAAAACCGGTTCGTCTTCGCCTTAGCCCATTTCGATTTCGTAGCCTTCGCGGTACGGACGAGCCAACATCGAGTTGGCTTGGTCGTCACCCACGATTTGCTCGCTGTCGTTGTCCCACTTCAAATCGCGGCCCAATCGAGCCGAGATGCCGGCCAAGTGACAGACGTTGAGCATTTCCATGTGCGTGTGCACGTCGGAGATGGGCTCGAGTCCTTCGCGATGGCAGTGCAAAAAATTAAACCAGTGCGCGGGACGTCCGTTGTCTTCCATTGGCAAACCCTTGTAGACCTTCGAAATCGCGTCTTCGGGAAGTGGGTTGTCCGCCAAGTCTTCGACTGGTTTGCCCGAGAGGTTGCCGCGACTGACAAAGATGCGACCTTTGTCGCCTTCGATCAGCACGCCGTTGCGGGTGTCGTTGCGAATGATCATTTCAGTGCCGCCAGGATAAGCGACGTTGAATTGAAACGCGGTCGCTGTGTTGTAGCGATCGATCTGGACCGGTTTGCCATCTTTGTATTCGACGGGGTGTTGAGCTGAGCCACCGATCGAAACAGGGCCTTCGGTTTGACCGTTCAGCTTCAATGCCCAGTTACAGATGTCGACGTGGTGAGCACCCCAGTCGGTCAGCTTGCCGCCGGAGTATTCGTACCACCAACGGAATTCGTAGTGACCGTTGGACTTCTTGCCATTTTCCGAACGGCGATAGTCCACCTTCGGTGCTGGGCCAAGCCACAGGTCCCAATCCAACGCCTCGGGTGGAGACGCGACTGGCAGGGCGTCGCTGGTGGGAGCTCCACCGATGGCCGCTTGCACGCGATGAATCTTGCCGAGACGTCCTTCGTTCACGATCGCCATTGCTTTGACGAACTTGTCGAACGTGCTGCGCTGTTGCGTTCCGACTTGAACGATTCGCCCGGTCTCTTTTTGAACCTTGCGAATCAATTTGCCTTCGTCGATCGTCAATGTCAGCGGCTTTTCGCAGTAGACATCTTTGCCGGCATACAGTGCTTCGATCAAAGGCTTGGTGTGCCAGTGATCCGGTGTTGCGATGTGGACGACTTTGATGTCGTCGCGTTCCAACACCTTTCGATAATCCGAATGCATGGCGGCTTTACCACCACTGAATTGGTCGTTGGCTTGTTGAGCGCGACTGGAATCGGCATCCGCGATAGCGACCAAGTTCAGCCACTGTTTGGCGGAGTTAAGGTTTCCGCGTCCCATGCCGCCCGCACCGATCAAACCGATGTTGATCTTGTCGTCGGCGATTTCATCGGCCAGCGAACGAGGCGACCAAGCGAAGTAAGGCGTCATGGCCGCGGCACCCGCGGCCGCTTTCAAAACCGTTCGACGGTTTGTGGTAGCGGTTTCACGTTTGGAAGGATTCTGGTTCAAGGTGGGACCTCAATGGGAGGGAAAGGGCAGGGAAGAAATGCGGGGCCAATCCCGCGAGCGAACGATGAGACACGCCAGACGCGTCCTCAAATGCCGCTTCTTTGAGCAAACAATTGGTGCAGTATACTCGAACGTGTCGATCAAAATCGAGCCAACTGGATTCCGTGGCAATCGATGAAATACCGCGGAAACGGGCCGTTTTGTCGGGTCGAAATGCGGTGAACAACCGATTTCGCGTCCGTGGCGAGAACCTGGATTGCTTCGCCATTAAGATGAGACCGTGTCGGCCGATCCACCGAAATGAGCTGGTTTGCGAGTGGGACTCGGACAATGCGACTGGACTTTTAACAACGAATTTGGTCGCCTGAATGGCACTAAAGATTCAACGCCCCAATTGATTGAGATACCGATGTACCTCCGTATGGCCAAACGATTCGCGATGGAAACCGATAAACGGTTGCTCGCCAAAGCAGTCTGGGCACTCGGTGTGAAAGGATTGAGAAGCGTCCATCGTCACAAACGGCGACTCAAACGCGGCGAGTTCTTCCCGCCGTTTTTGTATTTGTCGGTGATCAACAGTTGCAACCTGCGATGCCAAGGTTGCTGGGTCGACGTCGGCGCAAAGCAACACAAGATCGAATTGGACGCGGCCAATCGAACCATTGAGCAAGCCAAAGCGATGGGCAACAGCTTCTTTGGCATCTTGGGCGGCGAACCCTTCATGCACAAAGATTTGCTGAACTTGTTCGAGGCTCATCCGGACGTTTACTTCCAAGTCTTCACCAACGGCCACTTCATCACCGACGAAGTCGCCGCGAGACTTCGCAAGTGCGGCAACGTCACGCCGCTGATCAGCGTGGAAGGATCCGAGATCATCAGCGACACGCGGCGCGGCCGTGATGGCGTTTTGAATCAAACCATCGCCGGCATCGAAGCCGCGGTTCGAAACAAATTGCTGGTCGGTGTTTGCACCAGCGTTTGCAAATCGAACATCGACGATTTGGTTCGCGACAAGTGGGTCGATCGATTGATCGAGATGGGTGTGATGTACACATGGTTCCACATCTATCGTCCGGTTGGTCCTGAACCCAATCCGCAATTGGCGTTGTCCAGCGAAGAGCAACGACGTGTGCGTCAATTCGTTGTCGACACGCGAGCGACCAAGCCAATCATTGTCATCGATGCTTATCACGATGATGCCGGCAATGCGTTGTGTCCGGCGGTCACCGGGTTCACGCATCACGTGGGACCTTGGGGTGACATTGAACCGTGTCCCGTGATTCAGTTGGCGACGGAATCGATTCATGACAGCAAACCGCTCAAAGAAACCTTCAACGAGTCAGGCTTCCTTCGTGACTTCCGCGAACTAACGGCCCAGAACACTCGCGGGTGTGTGATCATGGAACGGCCTGATCTGTTGCTCGAATTGGCTGACAAGCACGGGGCCCGTGACACGACGGCTCGCGGCAAGGTGATGGAGGAACTTCGCAACGTCGAACCGCGACGCAGTCAGTATCAACCGGGAGATGAGATTCCCGAACGCAGCTTTGTTTATCGTTGGGCAAAGAAGTACGCCTTCAACGACTTCGGCACATACGGCAAACACTATCAAGAAAGCCAGTATCAAGATCCGGATCAGCAACCGCCGAAGTCATCGGCAGGCCAGGCTGATTCGCAGTTGCCAGTGCTGAACTGATCGATGATCGTACCGGAGCACTGGGCGGAGGCGAGCGATCGCATTGATGGGGCAAAAACCAAGCGATTGGTGAAACGCTTTGGTTGGTCCGACGTCAGCGTGGAAGAGGCGCAGCAACACGCGAATCAACGCCTCGCGGAAGCCATTGCCGAAATGAAACGCGGCGAGATGCTGCCGTTCACCGAACCCAAAGTCGCCTACAACGGTGCCGACGGGTTGCCGATCCGTGAGGAGATCATCGATCGACGTGGTGACGCCGTTCTGACTCGCAATGCATACGGCGCGTTGTGCTTGAACACGCCCGAGATCTTGTTCGCGGACGTGGATGTGCCGCAATCGAGTGGCTGCATGACCTACGTGGTCGCGTATGTCGTCAGCGTGGTGGTGCTGTCCCTTGTGGCTTTTCAATTGGACATCACCAACCCCATTTTCTTGGTGCTGTTCTTGTCGATGCTGTCAGCGGCCCTGTTTGGCAGCTTGATCGAAACGGTTCGTCGCCGGGTCAGTGGCACGCCCGAAACGATTGCACACAAACGCATTGCATCCTTCGCGAAATCGCATCCCGATTGGAAGTTACGCCTCTACGAGACTCCCATGGGGTTTCGAGTGCTGGTCACTCATGCCCCGTTTGACCCACGAGGGGCGGAAGCACTGGACTTCTTTGATCGGATCAAAGCCGATCCGGTTTATGTGCGGATGTGCTTCAACCAAAATTGCTTCCGTGCTCGGGTGTCGCCGAAGCCATGGCGAGTTGGGTTGAGCGAACATATGAAACCGCGCCCAGGTGTTTGGCCGATTTCACCGGACAGACTGCCCTCACGTGAGGCGTGGGTGAAGCAATACGATCAGGCTCGCCAGCAACACGCCGCCTGTCGTTATGTGGACTCGTTTGGTAACGGAAGGCCGTGCCGGGAAGCCAACGAAGTCCAACGCTGGCACGACGACCTGTCAGCGGCCAATCAAGATTGGCCGATCGCTTAAAGACGTTGCTGAGATCGCGTCCCTATTTCGTAGCTGGGTTCGCCAGATTCGGTGATCACTACTACTGGCGACGAGCTTCGTTTTCGCCTTCGGCCAATTGTGGTGGGCCGTTGTAGTTGTCGCGGAAGACCTTCCAGTCGGAAGGTGGTTCCTGTTCGATGAAGCTCTGCATGAAGAACTTTTGCAAGCTAGCTTGGATCGAGTTGCGTTTGACGTTGGTGAACTCGTAGTGGTCCCACTTCGGTTGCGTCTTTTGGTTGAAGTTGGGAGCGTACATGATCAAAGCTTGTGGCAAAAACGTTTTTGCATCCAAAGCGATCTGCACGACTTTGTATTGAGCACGGTCGGCTTGGTGTTTCGGGTACGCCGCGATCAAGATCAATTCAGGTTTGGGTGACTGCATCGGTTGGACCCAGTACCGTTGCTTGATTTGTTTGGCATCCGCGTTGAACACAAACGGTAGCGGGCTTTCAATGATGCGTTGTCCCTGCATGTCGGGTGGCAACTGTTGGATCTTGCACTGCTTGGTTGCGTGGTCGAACTCCTTCAGTTCGGTGCCGGTGCAGACCCAATGTTCGCCGTACAGACCTTGCTTGGCCGAGTACTTGGGTTTGCCGTTGTCGTCCATGCCGTCGTAGCTGACGACCGCTTTGACTTGGAACAACCCCTTGTCTGGGTTGGCGTATTTGATGACACCTTCGGCTTTGTTGGCGTAGATGCCAGCGGGTGCGGCAAAGAGATCAAAGTGCCAGCGTTTGAAGTCACACTCAAGTGTCTTGGTGCCTTTGCTTTGCTGTTCCCAAGCTGCCAGGATTTGATCGAGACGTTGTTGCTCGGTCGCACTGAGCGGTGGGAACGGTGCTGCGTTTGGATTGGCGGGAGCGGCGGCTTGCTGTGTTTGCGCAGGTGCGGCGGCGCGGCCTTGTGCCATCACAGGTTGGATGGTGGCGACCATGAAGCCAGCGACACCAGTCAAGACAGCCAGAAACGCTGCACGTGTGGAGAACGGTCGGTGAATCACCGAAAAATTCAAACGCATCATCCTTGACGCTCGTATCAAATGGGGAGGCGGACCATCGGGTCAATCGGATTGGCCGGTCAATTGAACGGGGACCGACTGGATCGGGGGAATCCGATTCGCCGAGCCTATCTGAATGAACCGTGCGGTCGAAAGGCCGAAAAACGGTGTTTTCCACTCCCGTTCACTGCCAAAACGAGCTCTATGGAGACGAATTGGGCGGCTAGACGCTCGAAATGAAGGTTTTCGGGGTGTTTCGTTCGCCTAACTCGCCTAAAATAAAATGCCCTGCCTTGGTGAATCCAACGTCAGTTTTCTGGCACCCGCCTTCGGGTTCACGTCCTTTCCCATCCTGTTGAAAACATGCGACGCATTCCAAATTTGGTACGCGCCTCCACCTTCCTCTGCTCTGGCATTTTTGCCGGCATGGGGATGAGCTTTCGGATCGGTGCGGCCGCATCGTTCGCTTTGCTCGCTTGCATGGCTCAGCCGGTTTCGGCCGCCGAAAGCAGCACGCTCGATTCAGCCATCGCTGAAGATCCTGTTTTGTCGGCGGGACTGAAGATCTATGCCGAGCAATGCTTGCAGTGCCACGGTGAAAAGGGATCCGGAACGGAAGACTACTATCCCGATCCTTTGGTGGGTGATGGGTCGATCGGTGAGCTGACCGAAATCATTGTCGACACGATGCCCGAAGAAGATCCCGATCTTTGTGTTGGCGAAGACGCTGCTGCGGTGGCGGCTTACATCCACCATGCGTTCTACAGCGAAGCGGCACAGATTCGGAATCGTCCTCCTCGTCAATCACTGCAGCGTTTGACCGGAACCCAGTTTCGACAAAGCCTATCCGACTTGTACGCCCATTTCGCGGGACTGCAAGAGACGACGTGGGAAAGTCATCAATCGAAACACGGTCTGTCGGTCTCGATCTACTCCGGCAAAGGTCGGAAAAAAGAGGACCGAAAAATTGAACGAATTGACCCAGTTGTCGATTTCGATTTTGGCAAGGAAGGTCCCGGCGAAGGTGTTCCTTGGGACGAGTTTCGTGCCCACTGGGACGGTGGATTGCGTGTCGAGCAAACCGGCCGTTATGAGATCGTGGTCCACAGCAAAACTTCGTTCACGATGGACTTTGGTCACGATTCAAACCAGCTGATCGACAACCATGTCCAATCAGAAGGCCGCAATGAATTTCGGCGTACGTTGATGCTGACCGGTGGTCGGGTTTATCCGCTTGAGATTGACTTCAACCAACGCAAACGCAAAGGCGAGACGCCGCCGGCAAGCATCTCGCTTTCCTGGGTTCCTCCAGGTGGCATCGAAACGATCATTCCAGCTTCGGCGTTGGTGCCAGGTTGGAATCCACCCGCGTTGCAACTTTCAACGACGATGCCGCCCGACGACAGTTCCTACGGGTTCGAACGAGGAATCTCGGTCGATACGGCTTGGGATTCCGCCGTCACCGACGGTGCGATCGAGTTCGCCAATGCAATGCGAGACCATTTATGGAATGACTATGTTCGGAAGCATCGAAAAGATAAACGTTCGCGAGAGGAGAAGCTGAAAGACTTTCTGTCTGACTTCGTCACGGTTGCCCACCGCGGGAATGCGGAAGTGGTCCAGCCCGAACGAATCGTGGATCCTGCGATCGAAGCATTCGAAGACGAAACCGACATCATCAAATCGGTCGTGTTGATGACGCTGAAGTCACCACGATTCTTGTACCCCAGCCTCGATGCGGATCGAACGGTTTCGCAGCAAGTTGCCAATCGTTTGGCATTGGTGTTGCACGATTCACTGCCGTCGGAGGGTTGGCTGCAGGATCGAATCAAGAAGGATCAAATGCGAGATGAACAATCGATTCGCAGAGCAGCCGAGCGGATGCTCGATGACGCCCGGACTCGAGTGAAGCTGAAGCAAATGCTCTATCACTGGATGGAACTTGGTCCCGAGGACGACCTTCGCAAAGACGATGAGAAGTACCCCGGTTTCAGCGAAGAGTTGATCGCGGATCTGCGGACCTCGCTTGATCGGTTCTTGGACGAAACGGTGTGGAGCGAGACCAGTGATTTCCGACAATTGTTGGCGGCCGATTGGGCGTTCACGAATCAACGTTTGGCGGATTTCTATGGCGACGCTTGGAAGCCAGCCAAATCGGATGACGACAACGCGGACGAGCCGAATGAATCTGGCGAGTGGACTCAATCGGTTCGCGACCCGAACATTCATGTCGGTGTGTTGACGCATCCGTTGGTGATGGCTCGTTTGTCGTACCATTCGGCGACTTCACCTATTCACCGCGGCGTGTTTCTGATTCGCCACGTGATGGGGCGCACCCTTCGACCACCCAACGAAGCGTTCTCGCCACTCAGTCCTGATTTACACCCGGATTTGACAACTCGCGAACGTGTAGCGTTGCAAACAAGTCCTGAAAGCTGCCAAATTTGTCATTCGAGAATCAACCCGCTTGGGTTTGCACTCGAGCACTTTGATGCGGTTGGCAGGTTCCGCGAAAAAGACATGAACAAGAAGGTCGACGCGTCGGGCAGTTACCTGACTCGCGACGACGAACGAATCGAATTCGACGGGGCTCGTGGATTGGCCGAAGTGGCGATCGCGAATCCAGACACACACCGAGCCTTCGTGACTCGGATGTTTCAGTACTTTGTCAAGCAACCGGTGGCCTCCTATGGCGCCCATCGCTTGGACGAATTGACGGAATCATTTCGGCAATCCGACTTCAATATCAAGAAGTTGTTGGTCGACATTGCCGTGATCGCGGCGAGTGACGCGTTGCCTGATTCAGAGCCGAAGAAGAAACAACCTAAGAACAACCAAACGGCGGGAGCTTGAAATGAATATGGAACCCACTGCACCACGCAAACCATCGAAACGTCTTTCGCGTCGTCGGTTCTTGCAACGCACTGGCATCAGTGCCGCTGCGTTGAACTTCACGATGAACCTGCCCAGCTTGGCTTTGGCGGCCGACGCGACGCCACGCCAACGGTTGATCATCGTCTTCAGCCCCAACGGTGTGATCCCGGATCACTTCTGGCCCAAGGGTGACGAAGAGAAGTTGGAATTCAAACGAATCCTGAAGCCTCTGGAACCGTTCGCGGATCAAACGCTGACGATCAAGGGTTTGTGCAATCAAATCCAAGGTGACGGCGACGGGCACATGCGCGGCATGGGATGCTTGCTGACCGGCATCGAGTTGTTCCCCGGTGACATCCAAGGCGGCAGCGATACGCCCGCGGGATGGTCGATGGGCATCAGCATCGATCAATTCCTCAAGAACCAACTGCAAGCCGATCCATCGACGCGAACTCGATTTGGTTCGTTGGAATTTGGCGTGATGGTTCCCGATCGTGCTGACACCTGGACTCGTATGTCATATGCGGGAGCCAACCAACCGGTCGCTCCGATCGACGACCCGTACAAGATGTTTGACAAACTCTATGGCCAAGCCAAGAACCGTGAGTTGCTGGCCAGTGTCTTGGACGATTTGACCGACGACTTCAAGAAGATTGAATCGATGGTCAGCATGGAAGATCGGCACTTGTTGCAGCAGCATGTCGAGTTGGTTCGCAAGGTCGAGAAGGACCTGAAGATTGAACTGGAAGCCAGTACCAAATCGGTCGGCCACGCGGTTCCTGAATTGACGCCCAACGTCGAAGTGCAAAACGACAACATGCCCGAGATCACTCGGATGCAAATGGAGTTGTTGGTCAGTTCGATGGCGGCCGATTTCGCTCGCGTGGCAACGTTCCAAATTACCAACAGTGTTGGCCAGCCTCGCATGCGTTGGTTGGACATCGACGAAGGACACCACGGTTTGTCGCACGAGCCTGATTCGAACGAAGACGCTTACGAGAAACTGATTCGAATCAACACCTGGTACTGCGAGCAAATCGCTCACCTGGCCAAGCGTTTGCAGGACACGCCCGAGCCCGGTGGCAGCGGATCGATGTTGGACAACACCACGATCATCTGGACCAATGAGCTGGGCAAAGGCAACTCGCACACCCGAAACGACATCCCGTTTGTGTGTGTCGGTGGCGGTTTGGGCCTGCGAACCGGCCGAGCGAAGGATTACGGCAAGGTCTCTCACAACCGATTCCTGATGACCATCGCTGAGCAAATGGGCTTCGCTCAGAAGAGCTTTGGGAACCCAGATTTCTGCGGCGATGGGTCACTGACCGGGCTCGTGTGATTTCGCGAGCTGGTGATTTCGCGGTCCGTGGTGGCACGGGATTGGCAGCAGCGGTGGCGTGGGCTGGATCGATTGGTAGAGTTTCCATGATCCAGTCGCTATCCTTCGCGCCATTTGCCCTTGAGATTTTCGCGTGACATTTGATCTGACGTTCGACAATCGGTTCACGCGAGATTTGCCCGCGGATCCGGAGTCGCGAAATTTCACTCGCCAAGTCCACCAAGCAGGTTTTTCGCGAGTGAAACCGACGCCGGTTTCGGCTCCGAAATGGGTGGCTGGGTCCAAAGAGGTCGCCGAGCTGATCGGTTTGGATTCGAAGTGGTTGGGATCGGCTGAGCTGACCGAAGTGTTGGCCGGCAACGCTCTGGCCGATGGCATGGATCCCTTCGCGATGTGCTACGGCGGTCACCAGTTTGGAAACTGGGCCGGGCAACTGGGTGACGGTCGTGCGATCAATCTTGGCGAAGTGGTCACCGCGGATGAGAAGCACTGGACGTTGCAGCTCAAAGGGGCCGGACTGACGCCGTACTCTCGGACCGCGGATGGTTTGGCGGTTCTGCGATCGAGCGTTCGCGAATTTCTTTGCAGCGAAGCGATGCATCACTTGGGCGTTCCGACCACGCGCGCTCTCAGTTTGGTGCTGACCGGTGAGAAGGTGCTTCGCGACATGTTTTACGACGGGCACCCCGAACATGAACTTGGTGCTGTGGTGTGCCGAGTCGCACCGTCGTTCATCCGGTTTGGCAACTTTGAGATCTTCGCGTCGCGGGAAGACACCGAGACGTTGCAAACGTTGGTGGAACACACGATTCGATCGGAGTTCCCGCACTTGCTGTCCGGGGCTGGGCCAGATGCCGAGGTTGGCCCCGACGTGATTGCGGCGATGTTCGAGGAAGTTTGCCGGACGACCGCGGAGATGGTGGTGCACTGGATGCGAGTCGGCTTTGTCCACGGTGTGATGAACACCGACAACATGTCGATTCTTGGGCTGACGATTGACTACGGACCGTACGGTTGGCTGGAGGATTACGATCCCGATTGGACGCCGAACACCACCGACGCTCAAGGGCGAAGGTATCGTTACGCGCATCAGCCTCAGATCGCCCAGTGGAACTTGGTGGCTTTGGCCAACGCTTTGGTTCCGTTGGTCAAGGAAGCCGAACCGTTGCAGCGTGGGATCGCGGTTTATGTCGAGGAGTTTCAAAAGAGTTGGCACTCGATGATGGCTGGCAAGCTTGGGCTTTCAAAGTATGAGAGCGAGACCGATGACGAGTTGGTTGACTCGTTGTTGACGCTGTTGCAATTGGCCGAGACCGACATGACGATTTTCTATCGCCGGTTGGCGGACATTGAACTTGGGACGCAAGAGCAACCGGTCGCTTTGGAACTGGCGGCTGTGCTAAATCATCTTTCCGAGGCTCACTACGTTGCCGACGAGGTCACGGAGGAGTATCAGCAGGCTTTGATGGATTGGATGCGTTCCTATCAATCGCGCGTTTTGGCGGATGATGGTTTTCCTGCGAATGATTCGCAGCGGCGGCAGCGGATGAACGCGGTGAATCCGAAGTACGTTTTGCGGAACTACTTGGCTCAGTTGGCAATCGATGCGTGCGACAAAGGCGATGATTCGATGGTGTCTGAGTTGCTGGACGTGCTTCGACGTCCATACGAGGATCAACCGGGGAAAGAACGCTTTGCCGAAAAGCGACCCGAGTGGGCGCGACACCGTCCGGGTTGTTCGATGTTGTCATGCAGTTCATAACCTATCTTCGGATTGGTTCGAGCCGCGCACATCGATGGACATACACTTCTCATGCGAATTCTGTTAACGAATGATGATGGCGTTCATGCCCCGGGTTTGGCGGCACTTCGTCAGCAACTGCGTCACTTGGGCGAAGTCATCACCGTGGCTCCGGCGACGGAGCAGAGCGGTGTTGGCCATTCGATCACTTATTTGACGCCGTTGGTTCCAAAATCCATTCACCGTGATGGCGTTCATTGGGCGTGGGCGGTCGAAGGTTCGCCGGCAGATTGTGTGAAGCTTTCCTTGGCCGAGCTGTTCGTTGATGAACCCATCGATTTGGTCGTCAGCGGGATCAACAACGGGTTGAACGCGGGGATCAACGTGCTGTATTCCGGCACCGTTGCGGCGGCGATTGAAGGCGCGTTTTTTGGTGTCACCAGCGTCGCTGTGTCGCTGGAAAATTCGGACGACAATGACTTCGACGCGGCTGCGGTGATCGCTCGAAACGTCATCGGTGAAATCGTTCGTCATGATGAGTCTCGAGGTGGGTTGTTCAATTTGAACGTGCCCACGGCTGCGACAGAATCTGCAAGTGAAGTCAAAGTCGTGCCGATGGGATTGGCGCAGTACGGACGACGTTATGAAAAACGTCAGGATCCCGGTGGGCGTGATTACTATTGGGCGTTGTGGACACAACCCGACAAGCCGCCTGCGGAAATGACTGACGTGACCCAACTACGCGAGGGGTGTGTGACCTTAACCCCCCTGCATTTCAACTTGACGCGAGATGATCTTCTAAGCGAGATGAAGGAGTGGAACTTGCGTCCGTGATTCCGCTCAATTCGTTTTGCGCGTCTCGATTCGAGTTGGCCGGCCCGTAGAATGTTTTCGCGTGGCGGGATGAATGAGACCGACACGCTGCTTTTCTATTTGAGCCGGATGCATGCAGAACTCTTCCCGACGCCTTCGCGTTGAAAACTTAGAACATCGACGCTTGTTGGCTGCCGATTCGATGATCGGTCCGCAATACCCTGAGGGCTGGGGCGAGGTTTCGGCGCAGTCCGCTGTGGCGGCTGCGGAAGATGTGATCTCGCGTGAGAGTTCTGGACGCGAAGCAGAAGGCGAAAGTGTCCTCAAAGTCCGATTGGATTTCTCACTGGACAGCAGCAATTTTTTCACGACTCGGTACCCGCAGGCCAAAGCGGTGATGCAGGAAGTCGTGAACGAAGTGGTCGATCGATTCAACGACACGTTGGCCGCGGTCAATCCGCCGAGTCGATCGGAGATTCAGTGGCAGCCCGCGGTGCTCGATCCGCGAACGGGTGCACTGACATCGCTGCCGCAATCGTTTCGAGCGGCGGCCAATGAAATCGTCGTTTACGTTCGTGGGAACAACCTGACCGGGCTGACTCGCGGTTTGGGCGGCTACAACTCATTTGGTGTGGGATACAACTGTCCCGACCAAGCCTGCGTCAATCAGGCCAACGCGTTCATCAGCAACTTAACCACCCGGGGCGAGACTGGGGCGGCAGCATCGACTCCCAGCGACTTTGCACCGGTCGTTGGTGCAATCACGATCGATACGCGAACCGACGTGGATTGGAATTTCGGAGCTGTTGATACCGGCGAACCAGGCCAGTCGGACTTTCGTGCGGTGGTGGCCCACGAGTTTGCTCACGTTTTGGGATTTGGGACGGCTCCGTCGTTCAGCCGGTATGTTGCCGGCGGCCGATTCGCGGGCCCGAAGGCCAATGCGGTCTTTCCCGGTTCTGCGAATATTCCGATGAATGGCGGAAGCCACTTGGCCAGCTCGGTTCGCGATGTCGTGCCCACGACGATGACCGGCAACTTTGATGGCATGTTGAGCGAACTGGACTACGCGATCTTGGATGACATTGGTTGGGAAGTGACACCGGACATCAGGCCAACGGTTCAGATCACCACAATGGAACAAATTGTTCCGGAATCGGCAGGCTCGGTCACGGTCAGCGCGACTTTGTCAGCCGCACCTTCCCAGAGCATTTTGGTGCCCGTGGTGATCTCGGGAACGGCATCGGCGAATTCGGATTACACCGTCACGCCGGAAACATTCAATTTCGCGTCCGGTCAACGCACCGCGACGATGACGGTGAACGTGGTCGACAACGGTACGAACGAAGGTCTTGAGTCGTTGACAATTCGGTTGGTCGATTCGAATGTCGCCAAGTTGGGAGCGAACACGGAAGCGTTGGTCACCATCTTGGATGACGACGGTTCGCCGGTTGGACAAACGCAATTGAATTCGCCTGAGTTCAGTAGCACCGCCATCACGGTTCCGGGAAACAATCTACCAGTCGCGTACTTGTTTCGAGCTTCCGCGAATACAACTTTGAACGTGACCAAGGTCGGCGCAACTGGTCCGACGGAAGCGTTCTTCGTACTGAACGAGGATCTCGAGCCAATCGGTCAGTACAACGGTGCCGGCGAGTTGTCCGTGACGTTGTCCGCCAACCAGAACTATGTGTTGCGTTTCGAAGCTCGTGGGACCACCGAACAATTTCAAATTGCATCGACGGCTGGTTTCCAAGCCATCAACAACGACAGCCCTACCAACCTTCTGCAACCATCCGATGTGACCGGGGACGGTGAAGTGTCCGCATTGGATGCGTTGCGTGTGATCAACGTGTTGAACGCAGCGGGTGCTTCTGAAGTCAACATCGGTAACGAAGCATTGGAAGAGGGGAACTACTACGACGTCACCGGTGACGACAAAGTGACTTCACTGGACGCGTTGCGAGTCATCAACACGTTGTCCGGTCCGTCCTCTGGAAACTCGGAGGGAGCGACAGCGAGTCCTTCGGCAATCGCATTCACGCCACCGGTTGCAGATTCCAGTGAGACGCTCGCCGACGAGATGGGCCCGCACAAATCCGATGAGATACAACTCGATGGCTTTGTCCCCGCGGTGGTTTCCGTTCGTCTGGCTGACCATGATCATGCTGACCACGGCCACGAGCATGACGATGACCACGGCGATGAGCATGACGAAGAAACAGGGCACGATCACATGCACGACAAAGAATTCTCCCAATCTTCATCTGCCGCGTTTGCACCAGCCTTGGTTGATTCGGTCTTCGTAGAATTTGGTGCCAGTTGCCTCGCCTGAGCCTCGGTTTCGAGACGCGTTTGATGCGTTAGACTCACCCGGTCGGCTCGCTGGATTTCTTTTCGATTCAATCCAGCCTCGTCCAGTTCGGAGAGCCAACTCCCATTCAAACGAGGGTGTTTGCGGTGCAAGTCAAAGATGCGATTCGGTCGACAATGAACCTGAGCGACATGGTCTTTCGCGGCTATCTCGGTGACCTGGAAGATGCGGAGCTGATGCGTCGACCCGGCAAGGGTTGCAACCATCTGGCATGGCAAATCGGGCACTTGGTGGTCGCAGAAGTGATGATGCTGGGCGGGATGTTTCCGGAGTTCAAAACGGAATTGCCCGAAGGCTTTGAAGAAGCCCATCACAAAGACAACGTGGATTGCGAAGACCCATCAAAGTTCAACACGTTGGCGGAATACTTGGAACTGATGACCAAGGTTCGTGCGAACACGTTGGCGGCACTCGAAGCGATGGATGAGTCCAAACTCGATGATCCAGCTCCGGAGCAGATGCGAGCTTTCTGCCCGACCGTTGGCGACATGATGATTCTGATCGGGACTCACCCGATGATGCACGCCGGTCAAATCGTTCCCGTTCGCCGGGAATGTGGCAAACCCGTGATGTTCTGAGTGCTGGTTCGAACGCTACGACAACTCAGCAGGAAGTGCTCCAGGCACAAAAAAAGCCGGAACAGCTTGATGGCTGCTCCGGCTGAATCGTGTTGTCCATCGCTTATCGGACTGTTGATTCAATGAGCCGTACCGCGGTAGCGGCGGTTAATCAGACGCCAACCGGGGCTAATGCCCTTCGGCTAATTGATGTCATTCGATATACGATTAAATCAACAGGCTGTTATGCGAAGGACGTCGTTTGGATTGGCGTTCTATTTCTTCTTGCGAGGTTTTTTGGGGTCCAGGTTTTGGTCCAATTGTTCCTCGCTGACGGTGGATTGAATGCCGTCTTCAGGAACGTTGCCTTTGGCTGTCCAAACCAACGCGTTGAGCACGACTTTGCGATAGTCCTCGATTCCCCAGTTGTCGTGGAAGTGACCACCGGTGAATCCAAATCCGCGACCGCCATCGGGACGTTCGACCACCCACATCATTGCCTCGGCGCGACCCGCCGATGCTTGGATGTGATCGTAAGGGCCTCGTGGGTAAACGTAGGGTCCATCGCGAACATCGTCGGATGGTTTGGCCAACAGGATTGGCTGGAATTGAACGCCGTCGATTTCTTTGGCTTCGTTGCCAGCCATTCCTGACAAGAATCGCATGTTGAAGTACCACTCGTCGTTGGCTTGGAACGGTTGGACACCGCTGGTGACGGGATGATCGGGGAAGACCGCGAAAGTGGGTTCCCAAATTGGGTTGCATGAAAACTGGTGTTCATAGTGGCCACCGATCCAGCGTTTCATTTCTTCGCCGGCTTGATCGGTCAAGACTTCCACGCCGTAGTGCATGAAGCCCAGGCCGACTCCGTTTTTGGCCCACTCGTCAATCATTTTCAGGCGACGGCCTTCTTCCTGAACGATTTCGTGGCGTCCGCCACCGTCCATGTAAAACACGACCGCATCAGCGTTTTCGAAAACGGCTTCGTCTTTGGGCCATCCGTTTAGAACCACTTCGACGTCCAAATCCTCGACGTCTTTCAACGAGTTCGCCAGCAACTGCACGCCCGCGTTGAACTCGTGCATTCGAGGCGGGTGGGAAGGTTTGCCGGCGACCAAAACAAGCTTTTGAGTTTCTGCTTGGCTGGTTTGGGGAACAATCGCTGCGGCGATGAACAGCAAAAACAGGGCGGGGACGAGGTGCAAACGACGGACGTTCAAGGTGTTCACTCGGAGTGCGGGAGGGTTGGAAGGTAGGAACCCGCAGTATAGCTCACCGTCCGTTTCTGCGTCGTCGGACCTGATGCCTCGGTTGGTTCAGAGCATCATGCCGGCGATGGCTCCGGTCATGCAGCACGCCAGCAATCCGCCGAACATCGCTCGCAAACCCAAAGAAGCGAGGTCGGATTTTCGTTCGGGAACCAGCCCGCCGATGCCGCCGACCTGGATTCCGATTGCTGCGAAATTGCTGAATCCGGCTAGGGCATACGTCAGCACCGTGGCGGTGCGGGCGCTGATCGTGGGCTCTTCCGCCTGAACGATTTGTCCCAATTGTTGGTAGGCGATGAATTCATTGGCGACGGTTTTGAGCCCAATCAGTTCGCCCGCGGCGCGACATTCCGACGCGGGAATTCCCAGCAGCCAAGCGAGCGGCCAGCACGCATAGCCCAGGATCACGCCGAGAGTGATCGATGGATCTCCACTGGAGTCGACCCAGTCGAACGTCGTGCACATGCCACCAAGCAGCAAATCGATCAGTGCAATCATCGCCAGGAATGCGATCAACATCGCACCCACGTTGAGTGCCAATTTCAATCCATCGCTGGCACCTTCGACCGCGGCTGCGATGACGTTCACATGCGTTCGCTCGATCTTCAGCGTCATCGCCTCGTCGGCGGCTTTCGCACTGCCCGAACGTTCGGTACTCAATTCCTCTGGCGTGTCCGGTACCATGACTTTCGCGATCAAGAGTGCTGCGGGCGCACTGATGATTGATGCGGTCAGTAGGTGGCTGATGTCCACACCCATCTTTGCATATGCACCCAGCAGACCTCCCGTCACAGTAGCAAACCCGCCGGTCATCATCGCGCACAGTTCGCTGCGACTCATCTTGGCCAGGTACGGACGGACGACCAAAGGAGCCTCGGTGTGACCGACGAAGACATTGGCCGCAGCTGCCAACGTTTCCGGCCCGCTGGTTTTGAGGGAGAATTTCATCACCCAAGCCATCACCCAAACGATTCGCTGCATCACGCCGAGGTGATAAAGAACGCTCATCAAGGACGAAAAGAAGATCACGGTCGGCAACACGCCAAACGCGAAAGTTGCGAGCAATGAATCACCCAATGGATTGTCAGGACCGGTGGCAAACAGAAAACCCGATCCGGCATCGACGGTGCTCATCAACTTTTGAAAGCCGGCACCGATATGTTTGAATGTTCGTTGCCCCAGCTCGGTTTGCAGAACCAGCACGGCCAGGGTGAACTGCAGCAACAGACCGCCGATCACGATCCGCCAGGGAAATTGCCGGCGATTGGTGCTGATCGACCAAGCCAGCGTCACGAACACAACGATGCCAAGGCCGCACACCAATCGTGGGAAGATCTCGTTCAACTGTGGCACCTGAATCAAGAAGCATGGTCTGCGATCAACATCGACCGTGATAAACTTTGTCGCCGATCATATCATCCGGAAACACGTTCCAAGGATGCGAAAGATTCAGTGTCCCGCCCAATCACTCCCCATCCATCGCGAAGTTGATGAGCAACTACGACAAAGTCCCGTATCCCGATTTCATTCATCCGGCGACTCATCCTGGCAACATGGCCGCGATCGGTCGGCTGCACGGCGTGAATGCACCGCCGCCGGAATCGTGTCGCGTTTTGGAATTGGCGTGCGGTCCGGGCGGCAATTTGATCTCGTTGGCAACTCTCTTGCCGAGCAGTCACTTCGAGGGAATCGATTTGGCCGCCGGCCATGTGAAAACGGGCAACGCGATGATCGGCAAGCTCGGTCTTTCCAACATTCAGTTGCACCAGGGTCGGATCGAAGATTGGGTCACGGAAGCGGAAAGCGATGAGGAACGGTTCGACTATATCATTGTGCACGGTGCTTATTCCTGGGTGCCCGAAGAAGCACGGCAAGCGATCCTGGCGATTTGCCAGTTGCGGTTGTCTGACAATGGAGTCGCGCTGATTAGCTACAACACTTATCCAGGCTGGCATCAACGACAAATGGCTCGCGACATCATGCGCTTTCACGCTGATGGCATTGAGGATCCGCCGACACGTCTGCGTCATGGCAAAGCGTTGCTGAGTTCAGTCGCACAAAATGTTCCGCAAGGATCAGCGTACCGAGTGGCTTTGGAGGAAGAGCTCCAAGCACTCGATCGAGCCAACGAAGCTTACCTCTTTCACGAGCAATTCGAAGACACCAACCGGCCTTGTTACTTTCACGAATTCGCGACCGAAGCCGCCTCGCATTGTTTGCAAACCATCGCCGAGGCGGACTGGGGTGATTCAACCTACGAACAGGTTCGTCCCGATGTCGCGTCGGCACTCGCTTCGCTGCCGAAAATTCGCCGAGCCCAAACGCTGGATTTCTTTCGCCGTCGAACGTTTCGACAAACACTACTGTGTCGCGACTCGGTTGCCGTCAGTGAGCAACTTCAATCCTCCGCGATGGAGTCGATGCACTTTGTGACCTCGTCGAAGCTGGAAGGGGATCAGATCACCGGGGCGAATGGGTTGAGCGGAACCGTCGATCATCCCATGACCCAGGCTGCCATTGGTCGCTTGGTCGATCAGTACCCGTCATCGATCAGTTTCGAAGAACTTTGCTCGACTGCTGATTCGCAAGAGCCTGATTCGCTCGCGACTTTGAAAGCGGATTTGTTCAATTTGGTTTGTGTCGGGTTGGTGACAGTTAGCGCGTCACCGACGGAAGCGTTCCGCGAAGTTTCTTCCCACCCGCGTGCCACGGCGCTCTCTCGAGAACAAGTCTTGTTGGGCGATACCGTGACCAATCTGCGTCATCAACCCATTCGGCTGGACGATACAACGGCTCACTTGGTCCGGTGCTGCGATGGTCAGTCGGACCACGCGAGTTTGATCGAGAGCATGATCGCTTATGCGATGGCCAACGGTGGCTTAATCGAAGGCGACCAAGTCGTTACCGGCGAAGAGAACTTGCGACCGTTGGTGAATTCAAAGATGAAGTCCAACCTGCAACGACTCGCGGCAATGGCGTTGTTGGTGGGGTGAAAAGAGATGCTGCCTTTTGTGCGGAGCACCTTATCCAACCAAGCAACCAGCCGGATCAGTTGGCTGGAGTGACCGATGTTGCGGCTGGCGAAACCGTTCGATCGAGCGATGGCCGATAGAAGATTGCCACAGGAAGGAACAACACCGCCATCGCGCCGAACACGGTGCTTCGTGGCAGATCGGCGGAGGTCAGAATCGTGTTGAGGATTTGGTACAGAACACCTGACATCACGATCGCGAAAAAGTTGGCTTGGTTCATGACCGCGATCATGCGGCCTTTGAGTTCCTCGGGCGGACGGGCTTGCAGGAACACTTGAATCGGAATCGCGAAAAATGCGGCCGAGGCACCGAGCAGCATCAGCACGGGAATCGAACCGCCAAAGCCCAGCAGGTGCCGGCCGCCGGGCAACGAGATCGCGAGCACGGCGCAGAATGCGACGACGCCCCACATGCCAATTTGAATGACGACCCGGTCGGACAGCTTGCGGCTCAAAGCACCTGCGGCGGCGCCACCGGCGGCGATTCCGACGCTGATGAGGGACACCATCAAGCTGGTTTTCGTGTCAGAAATCTCAAGCTGGGTTTTGCCGAGCGAGTTGACGGCTTGGATTGTTAGGCCAGCGATCAACCAAAACACGCAGGACGCCAACAATGCGATCAACAACGGCGTGTCTTTTTTCAAAAGTGTCCGCATCGCTTTCGGGACAGCCAAGTATTCAGCTTTGAGTTTCAGGGTTGGATCCGCGGCGGGCAGACGGATGATCAAAAGGCTGGTGATCGTTCCCACGATGGCGATGCCAACGCACACCAACGAACCGATCCACAAACCGGAGGCGGCTTCCATTTGTGGGACTCCGGCCGGCACGATCGAATCCTTCAGTGGACCGGCGACCGCGGTGCCGATGATGATCGCGATGAATGTGGTCATCAGAACCAAACCGTTGCCGCGGTTGAGTTGGTTGCCTGACAACATCTCCGGCATGATGCCGTACTTGCCAGGCCCAAAGAACGTGCTTTGCAGGCCCATCAAGAACAGCACAATCCAAAGTCCCGCGAATCCGATCATGGGCGTGGCCAAGAACGCGAGCAGACCGAGTCCCATGACGACGATCTCGGCGACTTTGCTGGTCACGATGATCGTACGTTTGCTGTAGCGATCGGCCAGGTACCCGGCCAAGCCACCGAAGACAACGAATGGCAACCCGAACACCACCGTCGCGATCCCTTGCAAGTCGCCTCCGCCGGATGGCTTTGCGGCCGGAGCACCAGCGAGGTCCTCGGAGACTTCGACGGCAACGGCTCCATCGACCAGGTTGGTTTCCGTGACCGTCGCCGCAACGGCGGTGGGAATGGCCAGCAACAGCAACAACTGTTTGAACAGGTTGTCGTTGAAAGCACCGAAGAACTGGGTCGCGATGAAGCCAATGAACGAAGGATGGCTGAGCGAGTCGATCGGACCGTCTTTGGGCTGCACGCCGGCGGGATCCGATTCGGTGGGCACTGCTGCGTCACCGATTGCGTACGGGGTGTCGGCGGCGGTGGACGCGGTGGGAGAATCTGACATGGAGATTCAGTTACAGTGGAAAGCGAGTTGAGCGAAGACAGGGCGGAAACGGCAGCAGAGTTTTGAGCGGTGCTGCTCGGAAGAGGGATTGCCGTCTACCGAGCAAAGTGCCCGTTGGACGCTGAGCCGTTTGCGCATTCTTCGAGGTTTGTCTGTTCACTTCCAGATGAATCCGTTTGGGAGCCACCGAAAGGGAGCGATGATTCGAGACGCAAGGTTACCATCATGCCGATGACGCCGGGTTACCACACAGGCGGGTTGTTATTGCACGACCCGGTCTCGACGATCGAACCCCTGGTGTCGATGGGATATCGCTGCGTCGCGGTTCGGCCAAGAAGAGGAATTTTGGCCTGGGAGAACGGTTTGGCGGCGGATGGGGCCTTGTCCAGCCAAGCTCGCGGCCCTGAAACCGACTCCTGGGATCGTTTTCTGGATGAGGCACGATTGCATCGTTGCCGGGTGGTGATCGATACCGAATCCTCGTTTGTCCTGGATCGCGAAAAAGCCGCGATGCCTTCTCTGGCGGATTCGAATGCCGATAGCAGTCAGGCCGCCTTGGATTGGTGTCAGCACTGGATTCGGATGGCCGAGCGGTTGCCGGGCACCGTTTTGACCCTGGGATCGGGAGTCTGGCCGAGGGACGAGTTTTCGCCGGGATTGAGCGAGGCGGATTTGGAGCGACTAGCGTCGCGGCTGGAATCGCTGGCCTCGTTTGCTCAGCAGCGGGGCGTTTCGATCGCGCTCCGGCCGGCGACGGGACACGCGATCTCGAGCGTCGCCGAGTTTGAGCGGATGTGTCAGTGGCTTCCCGACGGAGTGGATTTGGGTTTGGCGGCTGATTTGGGCGAAATGGTTTCGGCGGGCGAGATGCCGCTGGGGGCTCGTTTGCAGCGGAACGCTGAGCGGCTGAAGCTGGTGTATTTGTGCGATCACCGTTGGCCGGGGCAACCGCCTCGTGATTTGCCGCTGGGGACGGTCGGACGCGATGACACGCCGATCGGCACCGGAGAGCTGACGCTTCGCCGTGTTACCGAGACATTGGGGAAAATGGGATTCGACGGTCCCTTGATCGCTCGGGTCGAAGGGCATTGCGAACAAGGGTTGCGAATCCCGCGTCTAGGAATGCAGCATTTGATGCAGTGCCGATGGTGGCGCCAGGCTTGTGAGCAGGCGTGAAACGAACTTGTGAAACCCAAAAGCCTCGTTTTTTGCGACAATTGCAAGTGGACCGGCCAACCGGGACACTCCTATGATCAAAGAGCACCGGCAAGGACTCTTGCGAGAGTTGGCGGCGGTGCCGAACTTCCAAATCAGCAGCAATGAACGAAGTCTCGGTTGTGACAGATGTGATTGCAAAACCGGCCGTGCAGGCTGGCATTGCTCTAGTGGTTCTAGCCATCTTGATTGCACTCGCATTTTGGGTGTTGGCAAGGTTGCGCGACTACAACACTGACGACCAGCTAGGCACCTCAGAAGTGTTTGCAAACCTGGAAGAAATGCGACGCAAAGGTGACATAAGCGAAGAGGAATTCCGAACTATACAAGCAGCAAGGCGGTCAACTTCCGCTTCGACGACTGATCCTCCGGTTCCCTCCGCCTCCCAGGCCGATTCCGGTCGCGATCCTTCCCCTCCTCCTCGTCTTGACGAAGAGGGCGAGAATGAATCGCGAACCTGAACGAACAAGGCACCGGAGAAACGGTGAGTCGCCGATGACAACCGACCGCGTTGCTACCCAATAACCGTCGATGGTTCGCCCTCCCAATTCTCGGGCATACCAATCATCGACAAACGATGAAACCCATTACCAAACCACGAGTGGCTCGAGCTTCGAGGACAAGGATGTTCCTTCGGCGCGGGTTGATTCGGATGCAAATCCGGGTCGCTAGGTGTTGAAAAGCATTCGAGTCGTGGCCGATCCGTTCGATGTGTCGAGTTCTTTTGCGAGAACGCGCCTTCAATGTTCGGTGGATGCGAGGAATCGCGTACAATAAAGCGTGAACGCCGAATACGGTGTTGGCGCTCGATTGCTCGCGAAAACCTCATTGATCGTCATCCGCCGACGCCGAGGGACGAGCCCGCAATGTTGGACTCATAAAAGTAAGGAGTCGTGTATGCCCACCAAGGAAACTTCGAACTCTCGCCGCGGCAGCGCAGCGACGAAGAAGAATGCGTTTTGCAGCTTCTGTCGTAAGAGTTACCGTGACGTCGGTCCCCTCGTCGAAGGCCCCGGAGACGTTTACATCTGTGCCGAGTGCATTGACCTGTGTCAATCCATTCTGGACCAGGAACAACGTCGTCGCGGTCCGTCCAAGTCATTGTTCAGCGATATCCCGTCGCCGCGGTCGATCGTTGAGCACCTGGACAACTATGTCATCGGTCAAGGTTCAGCCAAACGCGTTTTGGCGGTGGCTGTTCACAACCACTACAAACGACTCAGCAATGGTGCCGATGGCAGCAACGGCGAAGTCGAGATCGAGAAGAGCAACATTCTGTTGGCCGGGCCAACGGGAAGCGGCAAAACATTGCTGGCTCGCTCACTCGCTCGCATGTTGAACGTGCCCTTCGCCATCGGCGATGCGACCACATTGACCGAGGCGGGTTACGTTGGCGAAGACGTCGAGAACCTGTTGCTGAAGTTGTTGCACGCAGCCGACTTCGATGTCGAAGCCGCTCAGCGTGGGATTTTGTACATCGACGAAGTGGACAAGATCGGCAGCACGAACGGCAATGTCTCGATCACTCGTGACGTGTCGGGCGAAGGCGTTCAGCAAAGCTTGCTGAAAATGCTGGAAGGCACCGTTGCCAATGTTCCACCGCAAGGCGGACGCAAGCATCCCGAGCAACAGTACATCCAGTTGGACACGAGCAACATTCTGTTCATCTGCGGCGGAACGTTCGTCGGAATTGAAGAGATCATTCGCCGTCGTCTCGGCCATCGTACGCTCGGATTTGGCGAAGGTGCCAATGTCCGCAACGAGCAAACTCCGGGCGAATTGGTTGCTCAAGTCCAAACCGAGGACATCCTGAAGTTCGGCTTGATTCCTGAGCTCGTTGGTCGGATGCCGGTCATCAGTTACCTGCAGCCGCTCGACTTGGAAGGTCTGATTCAAGTTCTGACCGAACCAAAGAACTCATTGGTCAAGCAGTACCAAGCGTTGTTCGCGATGGAAAATTGCGAACTTGAGTTCACCGAAGAAGCCTTGCATGCGATCGCGAAGAAAGCGGTCGACAAGGGCGTCGGGGCTCGTGGTTTGCGAGGCATCATGGAAGACGTGATGCTGGACATCATGTATGACCTGCCGGAACAAGAAGCCGGCAAGGTTTACACGATTGACGAAGCGATCGTGACCGGCAAGCAAGACTTGTTCAAAATGCCAACGACCAAGAGTGCCTAGGCACCTTTGAATCATCTGATGATACGAATCCATTCGTTGAAGTCTGACTCGCATCGCCAAGCCCGCCTGTCTCAGGTTGGCTTGGCGTTTGCCGTTTGGTGCGCCCTGATTGCCGGGACGTTGGTCCTGGCATCGATCACTGGTTCGAATTTCGCGTCTGCGCAACCGCCAATTGCCAAAGCGGCGTGGGGCGTGGATTCGGGTGTTGTTCGGTTGCCGGCTGGTTTGGTCGCCCAATCGATGCCACGCGATCGATTCAATCAGTTGTTGTTTCTGGGCACACCCAAGCTGACCCACGGTGATGTCGATGACGTGATCGAAGTGGTTCGCCAAAACAGCAGCCTGTTTGGATTGGCGATCATGGCCACGGTTGTTCAGCAGGACGGCAAGTACCAGCTTCGCGAAGTCGGGCTGGGGCATTCCTACAAGATTGGCAAGCGTCCGACGGTCGTCACGTCAGAGAAAGCGGAGTCGCTCGGTGCTGATCTGGGAATGATCGCCACTCGCGTGTTGGCCAAGAACGAAGCGATGATGGATCCGCCGATTGTGGTGATCCAGACCACGTCGTTGATTGTCTTCGATGTCACCGCTGTGATGGCGATCAATGGTCAGCATGTTGATCGCCGGATGCGGCATCTGATTTGGACGCACCCGACGACCGGGCGAACGGCGACGGCGGTTTGGTTGTTGAACGAAGAAATCACTCCTCCGGGGGCAAAACAGTGGGCGATCGAGTCCGCAATGCCGATTCATCTGATTCCGGCTGACACCGTCGAGGATCGGGCCATTCATGTCGATGGCGACGAAATCTCCTGGACGATACCCAGTGACCGGGCATTTGCACTGCAGCGATTGCCTGGCAAGACGCAGGTTTCATGGACTCCCGCTTTGCGAGAGCATTTGGGAAATCGAACGTTTGACAATGCGTCGCTGGGTGGAATGCTGGAAGCGATCAACGATGCGATTGCCAGTGCGACTGGATCGGAGACGCAAAACAGGTAGTTTTGGCCTTGCAGGCAGGCCGGAAATCGGCATACTGCCGTGCTTCGAAAAATTGCTCCGCCAGGAATCCCGCGCCCCGTGTTCGGAATCGCACTTCTCAAAGTGCCGTTTTTGATTCAACGATGATGGCTGCGAACACGATTTCAAAGCGGTTTTCCCCTTCCATATCCACTTTCATTGCCCAGGTCGGTCCCCGTTATGACGGACGTCATTCAAGTCACCAAACGTGAATCCACCGGCACGGCCGCCACTCGCCGTTTGCGTCGCGACGGTCATGTTCCTGCCGTCCTGTACGGTCACGGCGAAGCCAACGAACACTTGGCTGTTCCTTCGGCACAAGTCAAAGGTCTGCTTCGTCACCACAGCAAAACTGTTCAACTGTCCGGCGATGTCGATGAGACCGCCCTGGTCAGCGACATGCAGTGGGATCCATTGGGCATCGAAGTCCTGCACATGGACCTGATTCGAGTCAACCTGAAGGAAAAAGTCGAATTGGGCGTGCCAATCGTGCTTCATGGCGAAGCCGTTGGCGTTCGCGAAGGCGGGATGTTGCTGGAAAACGTCCACGAAGTCGAAATTCGTTGCTCAGCCGGATCGATTCCTGACCACTTGATTCTGGAAGTCTCCGAGTTGGGTGTTGGCGAGCACAAAACCGCCGGTGATCTGACGCTTCCTGAAGGCGTTGAACTGATCACCGACGGTGATGTCGTCATCACACACATCGAAGCTCGACGCGACGAAGAAATCGCCGAAGCTGGTGACTCCTTGGCGGAACCTGAGGTGATCAGCAAAGGCTCCGGCGAAGCAGAAGAGTGAAGTTAGTCGTCGGCTTGGGTAACCCTGGTCGCAAATACGACCAAACCCGCCACAACATTGGATTCATGGTCGCCGACGCCCTCGTGCGTCGGTATGTCGGTTCTCCCCCGACGACCAAATTTGAGGGAGAGATCAGCGAGTGTCGCATCGAAAACGAAAAGGTTTTGGTGCTTTGCCCGCACACATACATGAACGCCAGTGGGCAAAGTGTCCGCAAGGCAATGGATTTTTACAAACTTTCCCCGGAAGACATCCTCGTCATTTGTGATGACTTGAACCTCGAAACCGGTCGCGTTCGATTGCGACGATCTGGTTCCGCTGGTGGTCAAAAAGGCCTGGTCGACATCATTCGTCACCTCGGCAGCGAACAATGGGCGAGACTAAAGATCGGAATTGGGCGTCCGCCAGCGAAATGGCAGGTGTCTGATTATGTTTTGGGCAAGTTTGACAAAACCGAACTAGAAGAAATGGAACATGCCATCGTGCATTCCTGTGACGCCACCGCTTGCTGGGTGGCCAACGGAGTGACGGAAGCCATGAACCGTTACAATGCCGCCAGCGGCACTTAGTCAATTTTTTTCCCGTACCCGCACCTCCCGCGATCTTTCCCGTGGCAAAAGTCAACACTTACGAAACGCTGTTCATCCTCGATAGCAATCACTACGCACGCGATCCCGGTGGCGTCGCCAAACAGCTCGAAGAGCTGATCGCCGAGAACGGTGGTGAAGTGCAAGTCAGTCGGATGTGGATGGAGCAAAAGCTTGCTTATCCAATCGACAAGCACCAAAAGGGCACCTACTACCTGATCTATTTCAGCATGGAAGGCCCGAACTTGACTCAATTGGCTCGCGCTTTCGCATTGGCTGAGCCCGTCATTCGTGAACTGACCATCAAGTTGGATCCACGCTTGGTCGAGCCAATCCTCGCCAACGCTCGTGGTGAACACTTCACCGGACCAGCTGGTGCGGAAGGTTCCGACGATGAGTCGACCGAAAGCACTGGCGAAGCGGTTGCTGAAACCGCCGATGCTTAATCGCGATTGACTCGAATTCCGGGAGGACACAACCATGGCAAGTTTTAACCGCGTGATGTTGATGGGTAATTTGACCCGCGACATCGAACTGCGTTACTTGCCCAGCGGAATGGCCGTCGCGGAGTTTTCGATCGCAGTCAACGAAAAACGCAAGGCGTCCGATGGACAGTGGGTTGAAGATGTTTCGTTCTTCGAGATCACGCTGTTTGGACGCACCGCAGAAGTTGCCAGTGAATACCTTTCCAAAGGTTCACCGATCTTCGTCGAAGGCCGTCTGAAACAGGACACGTGGGAAAAAGACGGTCAGAAGCGCTCTAAGGTCAAAGTGATCGGCGAACGCATGCAAATGATCGGCGGCCGAGGTGATTCCGGTGGCGGTGGTGGAGGCGGAAGACCCGCTGCTTCGCGACCGAATTCCGGTGGGGCTCCTGCCGAATCGCAACGTTCCAATTACGTCAATTCCAATACTCCTTCCTCGCATGATTCACAACCGACCGGAGACGGCCCTGGTTACGACGAACCGGACATCCCGTTCTAGCATCCAACCCGCCAAGTGACGTTTTCGATCATCTCCGATCATCCCGAATCAGAACCCTTTATCCTTCGACCCTGAACCATGTCAAAATCAGCGACTAGCCACTTCAAGCGGCTTCCAAAAGGCCAGAATGGCGGTATCGAACTGCTGTTGATCCACAACGTTGAACACCTCGGACGCCAAGGTGACTTGGTCGAAGTCAAACCTGGTTACGCGTTGAACTACTTGTTGCCGCAAGGTTTGGCAACGATCGCAACCGACCACCACAAACGGATGGTCGAGAAGCACCGCGAAAAATTGCGTGCGATCGAATTGGAAAAGCTGAAAAGCTACCGCGAACAAGCCGACGAATTGGCCAAGCAGTCGATCACGATCGAAGCCAACGCCAACGACGAAGGTCACTTGTACGGCAGCGTTGGACCTCACGAGATCGTCGACGCTCTCAAGGCCAGTGGCATCACCTTGGCTCAGGACCAAATCCGTTTGGAAGGTCCTTTGAAAGAGTTGGGGCTGTACACGGTGAAGATTCACCTGCACAGCGAAGTCGATGCCAGCCTGAAGGTTTGGGTCGTGCCAACGGTTGCGGCAGAAGGCGGCGAACCAGGCGCCAGCTGATTTGGACTGCGACATTTTTGGCGTTGCAATCAGCGACGCAAAACGGCAGAAGAGATTTACGCAACCGTGCACCGATGTTCGACTTTCGTGTCGAACGCTCGCACGGGTTGCACTGAGACACGACCAGGCCGGAGTCTGGTTGCCACGGGGCTGTGGCGGAACTGGCAGACGCGCTAGATTTAGGATCTAGTTCCTTCGGGAGTGCAGGTTCGATTCCTGTCAGCCCTATTTCCATCTGAACGAGTGAAACCTCATGGATGAGGCCACACGGTATCGATGTCGCATGGTGTATTGCGTGCGATCGTTTGTTTTGGGTGGTTTCTTGTTGTGGTTCACCGCTGGAACCGCATACGCTCAAACGCCGCCAATGCAAGTGTTGTCGGCTCAACCGGCGGCCATCCAGCACGCCCCCAGTCGATGGCTCGTTCGCGAGTCTCCGGAAATTGAGCTTGAGAACTTTCGTCGTGGCGTGTTCCAAGGCGGCGAATTGTTGGGTGGGTTCCTCGCGGATGGCAGTGGTGCTCCCGTCGGTCCAGGCACCACAGGTGGGCTTGATGAAACGTTCTGGGAAGTCCGGCTGAGCACTGGTATTCCTCTGGGAAGCCTCGACAACTTGCTCGGAGTGCGTCCATTCTTTAGGGCGGATCATCTGAGCGGTTTGTCGGGCATCGATGCCCCAGAGACGCTCTACAGCACCGGTGTCACGTTGTTCCATCGCAAGAAGTGGAACGAGCGAATTTCAACCATGGTCATTGCAACTCCATCGGTGCGGAGTGACTTCACAACGAGCGACAATGCGTTTCGCTTGTTTGGCTTGGGGCTGGTCAATTGGCAGTGCCGCGACGATCTCAGTCTGTCTTTGGGCGCCGTCTACTTCGATCGCAGCGACCTGGGCGTGTTGCCGGCGGTTGGTTTGAGCTGGACTCCCACGCCGGAATGGAAGATCGATTTGATGATGCCTCGTCCGCAAATCAATCGACGATTGTGGGTCGATCCGGGCCAGGCGGAAGGCTGGGTATTTGTCGGCGGTTCAATCGGTGGCAACACGTGGGCGGTGACCCGTGAAGGCGGCGTCAGAGACGGTCAAAGCGATGAATTGACCGTGAATGGCCTTCGGGTCTTCGGCGGCTACGAAACGCTCGTGACGGGCAATCGTGGCTGGGGAGTGGAGGTCGGTTACGTCTTCAACCGGTCGATTGAGTATGAGCGGCAAGCGATCGAATTTGATTTGCACGATGCCGTGTTCGTCGAAGCCAGCTGGAAATTTTGAGCGTTGGTGAATTCCGAGAATTCCTGATCGGCTCGGTCTACAATCTGTGCGAAGGCGAGGTCCAGTGGATCTCCTTTTCCCGATGATTCCAGTGGCCGTCGCATCATGTTCTCTTCAAAAAGTCTGTCGTCCTTCGCTTCGTGCTTGGTTCTGTTTTCGCTATCAGCGGGGATCCATCGGCAGGCGTCGGCACAAGATGGATTTCCTGGCGATCGTTTGAAAGAGTTGGCTCCACCCAACTTCGCCATTGGCGGAGTGATGGGCGGGTACGACACCGAGTCGCTCAACACCCCGGTCCTTGATCTGGCTCGATCGGAGTTCAATGCGGTGACGGCAAAGGCGTTCATGCCGTTTGGTCCTTGGGCCGACCCCAACCAGCCGATCGACACGTCGGGGCTCACACAGAACGTTGCTTGGGCCGTTCAGAATGGCATGCAGGTGCACGCTCACGTGCTGGTCTATCCGACTGAGAATGTTCGACTGCCTTGGTTTCAGAACTTGCCGAACGAAGACGTCGAGCAGGTGCTTCAGCAGTACACATCGACGATGGCGGGCAGTGTGTCCGGCGGTGTTTGGGTGTGGGACGTTGTCAACGAAGTCATTGGCGACAACGGCGATGTGATGGATTCCGATGGACTTCGGATGGGGCTTGGTACAGGTGAAAACTATGTGCCCTACAAAGAGTACGCGGCGATGGGGCCAGACTACATCGCGAAAGCGTTTCAGTGGGCTCACGAAGCCGATCCAAACGCGTTGCTGATTCTCAACGAGTACTCCGCCGAAACGGTGAACGACAAATCCGATCGTTTGCTGGCGTTGTGCAAACGACTGCGAGACCAAGGTGTTCCCATCGACGGAGTTGGTTTCCAAAACCACTGGCTCGACCTTCGCTACGAACCCAACTACGACAGCATTCGCGAAAATTTTCAACGGTTTGCCAACGAGGGTTTTCAAGCCTTCATCACCGAGTGTGACGTGGCGGCGGTTCAAACGCAGGATCCAGCGGGCAGTCCGCCGTCGCAGGAACAGCTTCAGCGACAAGCTCGCGTCTTCTCAAACCTGTTGCAGATCGCATTGGAACAACCTGCGTGCAAGTCATTCTTGATGTGGGACTACACCGATGAGACCTCGTGGTTGCAGGACACGGACTTCACGTTGACCTTGGCTGACCGGCGACCAGGATTTTCAGATACGGTAGTGCCGCCGGGAACGTCAATGTTCGCAACACCGATTTCAGGAGGGGATGGTGTGGTTCCGATTGCGCCGAAGTTGGCATACCTGCAGATGCAGGCGGTGCTGCTGAATCGACCTTTCGACACCTATCGAGTGACGAGTGGTTGGGATTGGCAAACGTCCTACTTGGCCCGCTTTGGGCAACCCAATTTGGATGGTCAGTTCGTTCCGGGGTCAGGGGTTTATGTGGAACGCTTGGACGATCAGTCCGAGAGCTGGTCCAGCTTGAAGTGGGAACTGGAGCGGATTGATGCGAGTGCTTATCGCATTCGCAACCTGTGGGGCGATGGGGCGGACTATCTGACTCGGCAGCCTGCCTCCAATGACGATCCTAATCAAATTCTGCCTGGTGGTACCGTCGGAATGCAGACGCTCAATGAAGCTTGGACAAGCCAGCAATGGTTTTTCATTCCGGCCGGCAACGGTGGCTTTCGATTGGTCAACGGATGGGCACCCGAAGACGGCGTTCTGACCCGCGAGGCTCAGGGCCAGAACACAGCCGGCGACTATGTACCAGGCCCTGAGGTTCGTTTACATCCACCGGCGGATTGGTCCAGCCAAGTGTGGTACTTCCACCGCATCGGCCAATGACCTGAAAGAAACCATTCGCCCGAACTAGCAAAAAGGGGACGGAGGGCAATTTGCCAGGCGTTGCACCTGGGAGTCGCGGTCGTGTGGTGCCCAAGAGGATTTTGGCTCTCTTCGGTGGACGCTTCATCGGCTGAGCATGAAGCGTGCTAAGGACGGTAAGTCACCCGCGACTGCTTAGCCTTTGGAATCGCGAGCTGCTTCGAGCTGCTTGATCCAGGGCGCGATGTAGAAACCGTTGTCTCGGTAGGTGCGTCCGCTGACGAGGTTGCCGTCAATCACACAGGGTTCATCGACGAAGATCCCGCCGCAGACTTCTAAGTCGAATTGGCACTTGGCAACCGTGGCCATTCGGCGACCACGCACGCGATCGGCGTAGGCAGGAATCTCGACCCCGTGACAAACGCTGGCGATGGGTTTGTTGGTGTCAAAGAAGTGTTGGGTGATCCGCACCAAGTCCTCGTCGTAGCGGATGTATTCCGGTGCTCGGCCGCCGGAGAAGAAGATGCCGGCGTAGTCTTCTTCCTTCACCTCGGCAAAGGGCACGTCGCAATCGAGCGTGTAGCCTTCCCATTCTTTGGTGATCGTCCAGCCGGGTTTCACCTCGTGCAGGACCAGTTGGTAGAGACGCTTTTCAGGAGCGGTCACGACCGGTTGGAATCCAGCTTCTTGCAGCCGGTAATACGGATACATCGTGTCCAGCAACTCGGTGGCATCGCCGATGACGATCAGCACTTTTTCCATGACGAAATCTTGTGGTTTGGTGGTGGGGCTGGTCGTGTGGCAACCGTTCGTCTGAGCCACAACGACGTGGGAGGTCGGTACTTTAACCTGTCACGGGACGCCGCCCCAACAGGTTGAGCTCGGCGGCCAAAACGAGACCCAGCCCCCTACGAAGCAGTGAAAACAGCTTCGGATGTGCGTTTGTTGATCGACGAGGGTGGAAAATAACGCATGTTTTTGCCGCTTCAGGTCCATTCTTGACCTAGAGTTTAGGTGCTGGCGTATTGAATGCCAGTTTTGGAGCCGGGGGGTTCCTTCTTAGGAGACATGGGCAGTTTGCTGTTCCAATCCAAGTACCCCTACGATGACAATCAGCTCCAGTACATCAACGAGTTTCGCGAGTCGGCCTCTCCTCGTCGAGAACTTTCAACTGAGCGCCCGAGCGCCCAGTCAGTCCGAACCCGAAACGCTTCTGCGTCGCGTGGACACCACGTCTGACCGGATCAACTCACTGGTTGCTGGCATCGGTGAAAAGCTGTTGGATGCCGCTCGTGCCGGAAGTTCTTTCTCGAATCTACAAGGCAGCATCGACACCGCACTGACTGAGATCAGTGAGCTCCTCGGGCAATCATTGACGTTAGGCGGATCCGAGAATTCCGTTGTTCGCGGCCTCGATTCCAGTCAGATCAAAGACCTAGAAATCTTGTCGTTGCCGCCCAATGGATCGGCACGATTTTCCGGTGGGATCACGCAACAAGCCGGCAATGCGAAGGTTTTGATCACCGATGCCGGACGTCTGCAGGGCGGCGGTTCACTCGACCTGAAGATCGGCGACTCGGAGCGTCGGATCCAGTTTCAACCCGGGCGTTCCATTGCGGGCATGGCTCAGCAAATCAATTCGAAGAACGTTGGCGTCAAGGCGATCGAGCTGGATGGGAAATTACGTTTGACTTCGCGGACTTTTCAATCGCTGGAAGCGACCGTGCGTCCCGTTCGAGTGGGACGAAACTATGGCGACAATCAACTGTTTGGAGTCAACGCGTCACAGATCGATCGTGTTGACCTAAGCCGTTTGCCTGAAGGTGTATCTGAAACGGTACAAGGACAAGTCGATTCTGTGGCTGCCGTTGCTCGGCTGACTTACCAAGGCAATGCCAGTGGATTGGTCACCGGGTCGGCAAGCTTTGATCTGAGCGGAGATCTTGGCACCGCGAATGTGGAAACCACTCGTGGTGAATCGTTGCTTTCATTTGCTGAGAAAATCAACAACGTTTCGGCATTCACTGGTGTCAAGGCAGAAGTCAACGGGAATGAGCTTCGGCTCGTATCTCAGATGAGAGGTGACGATGCGGAAGTGCGATTGTCCAACGTCGTTCGACAATTTCGTCCGACGATTGAAGGGGTGAATGCGGCGCAGATTCCACGTTTCGATTTGCAAAGCATCGCGGATGGAGCCGTGGTCGAATTATCCGGCACCGTCACCACCGCTGCGGACACTGCGAAGTTGCAATACCAGGGTAGTGGCGGCAGCGTAGCCGACACCGCCTTGTTCACACTTTCGGGCAACCTGGGCAGCGAACAAATTGCCATCGTCCAAGGTGAATCGCTAAGCGATGTCCGTGATCGAATCAATGCGGAGACAGAGTCCACGGGAGTGGTCGCCACGGTCGACGGCGACACGCTTCAGTTCAGCGGTCAAACGATTGGATCGTCCGAAAGCATTCAGGTGACGTTGGATGACATCACTCAATACGTCGATGTCGAAGGCGTCAACGCGGGGCAGATTCAAGGGTTCACGGTGAATTCGTCCGAGCCCCGGTCGACCAACACTTTGAGCGGAACCGTCGACCAAACGGCAACCAAAGGCCAGCTGACCTACGATGGTATCTTGGGCTCTGTCGGTGGTATTGCGACGTTCAATCTGACAGGTGAGTTGGGGACGGCTGAAATCGATGTTTCCGCTTTTCAATCGCTCAGTTCTCTTCGCGACGACATCAACGACCGAACGGGTGACACGGGCGTGGTGGCGACGCTGTCCGGCAGTAGGCTGACGCTGGAAAGCCAAGGTGAGGGCTCGGATGGTATTGTCGAAGTAGACGTTGTTTCGGGCTCCTTCGACACCGATGGCGGGGATGGAAACGGGAACGCCGCTGGCACGGATGCCCAATTGACCATCAATGGTGAATCCGTCGTGGCCGATGGGAACCATGTGGACTATGCCGATTCACTCGGATCGTATTCTTTTGACGTGCAGTCCGGGTTCACAGGCACGTTCGACTCGATTGAAGTGACCACATCAGACGGTACCTTTGACCTTTCCGGAGGTGATGAAACCGGTACGGCTTACGGAGTCGATGCAGAGGCCACTATCAATGGTCAATCGTTCGTCGCGGATGGCGATGAATTTGGTGTCACCATCGATTCCGCTGTGATGACATTTGATATCGAAACTGGATTTCTGGGAGCGATTGACCCCATCACTTTGCGATCTGATGAAGATGAGTTTTCTATCACGGGTGGAGATGGAAACGGCAACGCTTATGGGCAAGACGGCCAAGCAACCATCAACGGCCAAACCTACACTTCATCCACCAACACGTTCGAGGTGTCCCTCGGCGAGAGTTCGATCGACTTGGAGTTTGTTGACGGGTTTGTAGGAGCCCTGGACACATTTGAAATCGATTCCGAGGTCACTGTGCAACGTCGCACTGGTGCTCCCAGTACCTACCGATCATCAGCGACTCGCGAACAGTTCATAATGAACGGTCAAGAAGTGACCAAGGTCGACGGACGATACGAATTCGAGCAGGATGGCGTGCGGATCGGTTTCCAACTCGCCGAAGGTTTTCGTGGCAGTTTTGACAACTTCACGATCAACGCCAATGGGTCCGCATCGGAGTCCTATCGCAGTTCTAAAATGGAGGCGTTGACTGGTACAACGCTGGAAGCAACCCAGACCGCGCTGGCGGATCTGTTTCAACTGGCATCGGGTGGAAAGTACGACAGCGAAAACGTGGACGCGCTGGATGCCTACAACGTGACGAAAGACGCTTTGGCCAATTTGCAATCGATGTTTGGTGTTTCCTCCCGGCAAGGTCGTTCACTCAACGGATTGCTGTTCGATCAAAGCGCGTGAGTGTTGTCGCAATGCAGCTTTCGTGTGTGATGCGGTAGGACGGGGCAATCGCGGATTGCATGAAGTCCAGAAAGATCGCGAGCTAAAAGGATGAGTCTAGGGCCGGGCTTATTATGGCTGTGGAAAAGTAATTTTAGACTGGTTTGCCAAGTTGTATCGCAAATGAAATGTTCAACGCAGCCATCGTGTTGAGAAAGGGGACGCCCCAAAATCGAAATGGAAATCGATCCACGCAGCAATGACAACGTTCTAAAGAAGTACGCAATCGGACCATTTTGTGCGGTGCAAGCAAAGGCACGTTCGAGTAAACGCTTTCATATAGATGACGTTATTGTGTTCTTCGATTCACGATGCAAATTCATATGCGTTGCCAACGAACCTGGTGCGTTGAAGTACCGGACGCAAATTGGTTGTGGGGAAATCAATCAAGAATGTCGCGAACGACGCGACCGTGAACATCGGTCAATCGAAACCGGCGGCCTTGGTACTTGTAGGTCAGTCGCTCGTGATCGATTCCCATTAAATTCAAGATGGTCGCGTTGAAGTCGTGCACGTGGACACCATTTTCTGCCACGTTGTAGCTGAACTCGTCCGTCGTTCCGTAACTCATTCCAGGACGGGCTCCGCCGCCGGCCATCCAGGTCGTGAAGCAACGCGGATGGTGATCGCGGCCATAGTTGCCTGGGGTCAACGTGCCTTGTGAGTACGACGTGCGTCCAAATTCACCGCCCCAGATGACCAAGGTGTCATCCAACATTCCCAGACGCTTGAGATCCTTCACCAGTCCGGCGGACGCTTGGTCGGTTTCCTTGGCTTGGCCAGTGATTCCCTTGGGCAGGTTGGAGTGCTGGTCCCATCCTTGATGGTAGAGCTGAATGAAGCGAACGTCGCGCTGAGCCAATCGACGAGCCAGCAAGCAGTTGGCGGCGAAGGTTCCCGGTTGCTTGGCGTCTTCACCGTACAACTCGAATGTGGACTCCGGTTCGTCGGAGAAATCCGTGGCGTCAGGCACGCTGGTTTGCATCTTGAACGCCATCTCGTACTGAGCGATCCGCGATTGGATCTCCGGATCAAATTCGCGTTGATACTGGTGCGAATTCAAGCGGTTGATCGAGTCGAGCTGTTGACGGCGATGATCACGAGAAATTCCGTCTGGGTTGGACAAATACAACACGGGATCTTCACCACCGCGGAACTGGACACCTTGATACTTGGAATCCAAAAATCCGTTGCCCCACAAACGTGAGTAGAGCGGTTGGCCGCCTTGGCCTTTGGTGACCAGCACCACAAAGGCGGGAAGGTCATCGTTTTCGCTGCCCAGCCCGTAGGAGATCCAGGAACCTAGCGATGGCCGGCCAGCGATCTGCGACCCGGTTTGAAAGAACGTGATCGCGGGGTCATGGTTGATCGCTTCGGTGTGCATCGATTTGATGAAGCACACATCGTCAACGATGTCGCGGTGATACGGCAGCAGTTCGCTCAACCAAGCACCGGATTGACCATGTTGAGCAAACTTGAACTTGGAAGCCGCGACCGGCAGCGAGCTTTGGTTCACCGACATGCCGGTCAAGCGTTGCTCGCCACGAACCTGGGGAGGCAATTCGCGTCCGTGCATTTGTTCGAGCATCGGCTTGTGATCGAACAAGTCTTGCTGGGCGGGACCGCCGGATTGAAACAAGTAGATGATCCGTTTTGCTTTGGGAGCAAAGTGCATCCCGCCAAGATCGGCAGTGGGTGTCGCAGCCGAGGCCATGTCTCGTCCGAGCAAGTGCGCGAGTGCGGCGGCACCGACGGTGGAGGTGGCTTGTTTGAGGAAGACACGGCGTTTGGATTGCAGTGAGAAATCAGGAGTCATGATGGGTTCCCTCGCATGAAAGATGGCGAGACAGGTGGTGGCTTGGAAGTTCGATAAAACGATTCGGGGAAGGGCGGCCCTAGCGGGCCGTTGATTGAATGAGCCGCACCGCGTTAGCGGCGGTTGGTCAGACGCCAACCGGGGCTAACGCCCATCGGCTAATTGTTGCCATTCGGTATGCGACTAAATCAACAATCGGCTAGCGTTTCCAAATCGTCGCGTCCAAGTTCAGGATGACTTGGCACAGTGAAGTCGTGGCAGCGAGTTCGGCGAGGGAAACGTCGCTGGGTAATTCGCGTTCACCGATCGACAGGTAGCTTTTGGCTGCCTCGATGTCTTTCTCGAAGAACGTTTGCTCTTGTTGATAGAGCGTGACGAGCTCTTCCAGTTCGGTTGCATCGGGACGTCGTCCTGACAATTGCAAGAAAGCGTTCTCGATTCGTTGTTCGGGTGCTTCGTTGCTCATCAATGTGGTCGCTAGTACCCGAGCGGCTTCGATGAATTGCTCATCGTTGAGCAGCACGAGTGCTTGCAATGGCGTGTTGGTTCGCGATCGTTTGACCGTGCAGACTTCACGCGACGATGCGTCGAAGACCATCATGTTGGGAAGCGGAGCGGTGCGTTTCCAAACGGAATACAGCGACCGGCGGTACAGCGATTTACCAACCGATTGTTGATACGGTGGCGACATCCCGTTGGATTCTCGCCAAAGGTCTTGGCCCGGTTGATAAGGCGACACAGGAGGTCCGCCCATTTCTGGGTTCAGCAATCCGGAAGCGGCCAAGGCGAGGTCGCGAATTTGTTCGGCCGCGAGTCGATAGGACGGGCCGCGGGCAAGCAATCGATTGGTCGGGTCGCTGTTGAACTGTTCCTGCGTGCAGCGAGAATCTTGACGATAGGTCGCGGAGAGCACGATGTTGCGGCACAGGCGTTGGATGTCCCAGTCGTGATCAACAAAATCGCGAGCCAACCAATCGAGAAGCTTGGGATGAGTTGGCAGGTCGCCTTGCAAACCAAAGTTCTCGGGCGTGCGGACCAACGGATCGGCGAAGAAATTGCCCCACAGTCGGTTGACGGCAACGCGAGCAGTCAGCGGGTGCTCGGGATGCGTGATCCATTGAGCCAACCCCAAGCGATCCTTCGGAGCGTCCTCAGGGAATGGAATCGGGATGGCTTTTAAAACCGTTCGTTCGACCCGTGTGGTTTCGTCGGTCTCGGCATCGTATTCCCCGCGGAGCAACAGGTGCGTTTCGCGAGGTTCGTCCATCTCACGCATGATCGGGATCTCTTGGATGACTTCTTCGGCCATCACGAATTCATGTCGAGCCTGGCGAAGTTGAGCAAACGCGTCGCGAGCGTCTTGATCCAATGCGGACGCGAACGTTGCTGCGTCAGCGGGCCGAGCTTCACCCGTCGCCAAAACTTGCAGTTCAAGCGAAGTCAGGTTGCGTTCGTAAAGTCGGACGTCGTCGATCAATCCGCCGGCGAACCCGCGGGCTCGGAAGCGTTGGCCGATCACGAATTCACCACCGTGATCCACTACGACGTTGCATGATTTTTTCAGCTCGTCACGAAGTGTCACCGTTTCCAGTTCGCGACCGTCGAGGAAAAGCTTCAGCCCTGATGCCTGGGACGATCCGTCATAGGTTGCCGCGACTTGATGCCACTGTTTGGCTGGGATTGGTTCCACCGTGCGAACGCTGATGGCATTTCCTGGCCAAACCCGAGCCATGCGTGATTCGAGGTGGCCGTCTTGGATCGTCAGGTCGTATCCGTTGTAGCCGCAGTCCGTTCCGCGAGTGTGATGGACGATCAGGCTGCGTTCGGGCGATCGTTCAGGATCGTTGAGCGTGACAACGACGGTGAAGGGCGTCCAGCGATCGAGCGGTTCGATGTCATGTGTGGTCACACCGCGTTCGCCATCCAGATGCAATGCCATCCGTTTGGTCGGGGTATCCGGTTGATCTGATGTCGCTTCTTTGGAATCGTCTTTAGCAGCCGAGCGGGCTTTCTCGTCATCGGCAAGCGTGGGATTCAGACGAGCGATCTCACAGTCTTCGACGGGCACCAAGTCACACATCTTCGCCCAAGATCGATCGGACTCGGACGGGTGATAAATCGGTTTGACGGCGTTGTCGAAACCTTGATCAAACGTCAACGCGAGTCGCAGGTCGGGAATGTCGTCGGCGGTGATGGAGGTTGCTTCGCTGGTATGAAAACGCTTCTTGGCATCCGCGGAAACGGACTTGTATTCGCGTTCGGATATGGCCAATTTGGTGCGAGCCAGCTCAAGTGCAGCGGATTCTTCTTCGGTGGGAAGCAGCATCGACGGGCACGGGACTTTCTCGGTGCGGTCGTACACGCCGCTTTCGTCAATCGAATTGAAGAACGCCGACAGCGAATAGAAATCGCGAGCGGTGATCGGGTCGTACTTGTGATCGTGGCAGCGGGCACATTCCAACGTCAGTCCCATCACCGCGGTGCTGAAGGTGTGAACGCGATCGGCCGCGTTTTCGATTCGCCACTCTTCAAAGACCGCGCCGCCTTCGTTGTTGAGACGATGGATGCGATTGAACGCGGTCGCCAGTCGCTGGTCTCGCGTGGGGTCTTCCAATAAGTCGCCGGCGATTTGCCAGGTCAAGAAATCGTCGTAAGGAAGGTTCTGATTCAGGGCACGAACGACCCAGTCACGGTAGGGCCACTGCGTGTTGAGTTTGTCGCTTTGGTAGCCATAGGAATCGGCGTAGCGAGCGACGTCGAGCCAAGCGATCGACATGTGTTCGCCGAACGCGGATGATTGCAGAAGTTGATCGACCGCATCGGTGTACGCTTTTTCGCGATCGGTTTGGACGGCTTGCTCGAAGTTTCGGATCGTTTCCGCCGATGGTGGCAATCCGGTCAGGTCCAAGGTGACCCGTCGCAACCATCGCAATGGATCCGCTTCCACGTTGGGTTGTTGCCCGGCCGCTTCGATTTTCGCCAATACAAATTGGTCAATGGTTTGCTTGGGCCATTCAGTCTGTTTGACCTGCAGTACTTCCACCGTCCGCGGTAGTTTCTCGAAGGACCAATGGGCTGCATAAGGAGATCCCTCTTCGATCCAACGTTTCAGCAGATCCTTCTGTTCTGCGGTCAATTCCAAATTCGCGTGCGGCGGTGGCATCACGAGGTCTGGATCATCGCTCTGAACACGATCCAGCAGTTCGTCCGATTCCAAAACGTACGCCGCGTCTTCTCGGATATCCAAACGCAGGTCCGCTTCCCGAGTGGCTTCATCGGGACCGTGGCAGAAATAGCAACGGTCCGAAAGAATCGGGCGGATGTCACGGTTGAAATCAATGTCGTCGGCCGCGAAGGCAACGGTGCAACTCACCGTCGGCCAAACGAGAAGCAGAGGTAGGAAAGAACGAATCGAAACGAACATATTGAACTAGCAGCTGTGGGGAAGGTTGCTGGGGTGCAGGACGGTCCGGGCGGGCAGACTCCGGCGCGGACTAAATGCGTTCGAGTTTGATCGGCGGCGTGTGGTTGGCGTTCCACTGGCACACGTACAGGTTCTTGTCTTCGTCGACGCAAACATCGTGACCGTGCATGATCGGCTGGCTCTCGAGTTGGTAAGACTTTTGAAGCACCCCATCGACATACTCGGGTTCGGAACCACCTGGGTTGGAAACGACTTGGTCGCCTTCCAAGATGGTCATGAATCCCGTGTGTCCCGCCCAAGGCGATCCTCCCGAACGCGGTTGAGACCAGCAGACTCCCGCGTACAAGTTTTGGTCGTCGATGACCGGGCGACAGACTCGCATGTTCGGCAGCGAAACCGTCTTCACGTATTGGCCGTCCAGCGTGAAGTACTTGAAGCAACATTCACTGCGTGAGGTGCAGACGATTAAAGGTTGATTCGGGTCGCGGGTGTCGAGTGCGACTCCGTGGGCGTTCTTCAGATTCGTGTTGGGGTCTTCGTTGTTGTGCCCACCCCAGTGGCGAATGTATTCGCCGTTGCTGTTGTACTGGATCACATAGTCTTTGCCGTAGCCATCGGCCACATAGATGTCGCCATTGGGACCGACCGTGGTTTCGGTTGGGCAAAACGGATCGCCGGCGTTGTAGATGCCAATGGTTTGTGGGTGCCCGATGTCAAACAAGATGCGGCCGTCCAGCGACATCTTGGTCACGCGGCCGTTGTTGCGGATCGATTTGCCGTTGCGATCAAGCGTCCATCCGCCATCGGTGATCAGCAGGAATTCTTCGTCACCTTCGTCCATCAAGCTGAGGCCATGACCGCCGGGGAAGATGGTTCCCCAGGCATCCAGCAGTTTGCCGGATTTGTCAAAGACGAGGATGTTGTTGTCGGTGTGGTCGCCGATCATGAACAGCCGACCGCTTTTGTCTTGCACCATTTCGTGACAATTGAGAAGCGGCGTTCGGAGCACGCTGATTTGGGCCCAATCGCGAATCACGCGATAGCGATAATCGCCGTGCCCGATGATCTCGGGCTCATCCTTGGGCGGAGCTGCGGTCAACGTGTGAGTGGCAGCGGTCGCGGCGAGAGCGGTGACAGCTGATTTTTGCAAGAAGTCGCGGCGGGGTGTCTGGGTCAAGATTCAAGATCCAGCAGGAGCGATGGGATGCGAGCGAAGCGTGGCCCCGCACGGGAATGACTGATTCGCAGACCAGTTTCGCTGGGAAAACGCTGGTTGTCTTGCATGAAGCGATTATTCTTGTGTAAAAAAGCAGCATGAAAAAGACACTCAATAGACAAGCGTTTTTCGCTCGTTTGGCTCCCGGACAGGAGATATTGAAGCTGTTCGATTGGATGCCCGATGTGTCGTTTTTCGTCAAAGATCGCGAGGGTAGGTTCATGGCGCTCAATCGCCGCGGCTGTGAGTACTGCGGAGTGTTGTCTGAGTCGGAAGCAATCGGAAAGACCGATCACGACTTCTTTCCAAAGACACGGGCGGACGAATACCGCGAAGACGATTTGCAGGTGATGGAATCGAAGGAAGCGATCATCAACCGAATCGAAAGTGCGCCTGAAGAAGCGGGGTCGCCGCGATTGGTTACGACCAGCAAGATTCCGCTGAAGGATCGTCGTGGACGTGTGATCGGCGTCGCGGGTTTTTCACGTCAAGTCGAGCGGATGCAATCGGGCAGCGCGGACTCGTTGGAAAAAGTGATGCAGTACATCCACGCTCACTATCGAGAAGACATTCCGACGGGGCACTTGGCTGAGATGGCGGGGTTGTCGGCGAGCCATTTTGAGCGGCGATTCCGATTGGCGTTTGGTGCTTCACCACGACAGTATTTGATCCGCGTTCGAGTGGAGAACGCGGCGCGATGGTTGCGAGAAACGGACGAGCGTGTGACCACGATTGCGCAAAGTTGCGGCTTCTATGACCACGCACACTTCAGTCGCAGTTTTCAGCGGATCATGAAGATGTCGCCGACGGAGTATCGCAAACGCAAACAGAGTTGAATGCCGCTCCCTCAGAGTAGAACAATTGGCCCCCATTGTTCGGTCAGGCAGCGTTCTCTTTCAAGCTATTTTCCATATTCAAAGAAACGATCTCACTGAACTTCCAACGCGTGAAGCAAAGACGCTGAAGTTCCACCCATTCACTTCGACCTTTTTCGCGAAGCAACCCAGCGACGCAAGCAGTTGAGGGCAGCGGGTCTACTTTGGCTCAGACAGCAGAGCGGTTGCGACTGTGTCTGCGAACAGGATGCCGCGACGGGTGAGTTGCAAATGGTGATTCTGGTGCGTGACCAGTTCCATCGATTGAAGTTTGGTCAGCGTTTGGGCAAGCAAGGTTTCCAGGTTGATTGAAGTGCGGTCATGAACCGTGGAAAGGTCGATCCCGTCGAGCTGACGGATGCCGAAGGCGGCCAGTTCACGAGCGTACTGTTCCAATGTGATGGTCTCGGTTTCGTCGGTTGCACTTCGGCCCGCTAGCATGCGTTTCAGATAGGTCGTCGTGCTTCGATGATTGACCTCACGTCGACCGTCAACGAAGCGTGCGGCTCCTGGACCAACGGCGTGCCAGCCACGTCCTGCCCAGTAGGCCAGGTTGTGTTGGCATCGGAAGGACTCTCGGGCGAAGCTGCTGATCTCGTACTGCTGCCAACCGTCGCTTGAGAATTGTTGTTGAGCGGCTTCGTACATTTGCAGTTCGAGCGTCTCATCGGTTTGTGCCAAATCACCGCGAGAGCGCCGTGACCAGAAGGAGGTGCCTTTTTCGAATGTCAGGGCATAGGTGGAGACATGCGAGATCGAGGAGGCTGCGGCGATCGACAAATCATTTTGCCAAGTCGCGAGAGTTTCGTTCGGGGCACCAAAGATCAGATCGATCGAGACATTGCCGACTCGTTGGTGAGCGGCTTCGATCGCATCGAGTGCGATGGATTCGTCATGGCCTCGTTCGAGGCATCGCAATTTGTCGGCGTTGAACGATTGAACGCCGAGGCTGATCCGATTGACGCCGATGGCTTGCAAAGCATCCAGGCACTCGGGCGAGATGTCTTCGGGGTTGGCTTCCGCGGTGATCTCAGCATCGTCGGCGATTGGAAACGCCTCCGCGATGGCTCGGTGCAGTCGTTGCAGATGTGCGGCTGACAATCGCGTTGGCGTGCCACCGCCCAAGAAGATTGTTTGCAGCGGCAAATCTCGCGACGAGTTGTCGATGCCTTTGAGTTCTCGCTCGACGGCATCAATGTATTGATCTTGTAGCTCGTCGCGACCAGCGATTACGCTGAAGTTGCAGTAACCGCAACGATGACGACAGAACGGAACGTGCACATACAGCGACTGTGGTTGGGGCCAGCCGCCGGGAGGAATGCACGTCATGTTAGATCCAAAGTTTCAGCCGGTCGTCCAGCATGCCGGGCAATGCTTTTTTGACAAAGCGTCGGATTTGGACGTCGGTGTAACGCGTGCTGGCGTGAGACCCGATGATCAGTTCGTTCTTGAAGTTGTCCGCTCGTTCGCGATAGTCATCCACGTGCATGTGACCATGTTTATGGATTTTCGATCGGCGATGTTCGGGCGCAGCAAACGTGAGTTCACTGATCAGAATCTTGGACTCATAGAACTCGGGATTGTTGTCCAATCCCTTGGGTGATGTGTCGCCGGTGTAAGCGAACACGGGCACGCGTTGCTCGGTCGTGATTTCGGTGCCGGCCATCTTCAGGTCGCGAATTTTTTCGCCGGGCAGGTCCAGGTACTCGGGTTTGAGTTTGTGTCGACGTTGATAGACGATGAACCCGAGTGCATCGATTGTGTGATGCACGTTCATGGATTTCACAACGTACTCACGACCAATTTTGGTTTCGTCGCCATCCAGCAATCCGATCAACTCGCACGGCATCGCGCCACGATCGAGGCTGCGGAAGGTTTGCAACACCTTCCACGCCATGTCGACCGCTGAATCAGGCAGGTAGATGATTGGCGGATCCATCTTCATCATTCGGCGGCGGGACACATACGCGGGGAGAGCCGCGATGTGATCCAGGTGCGCGTGCGAGATGAACATGGTCGGCGTGCCCATGAAGTCCCAGGGTTGGACTCCGACATCAAAGAGCAACTTGAGTTCGTTGACTCGCCAGCAGGTTTGCACGGCGGCACGCGAATAGCCCTCGATCGTCAGTCCATCATGGACATGCGAAAGAATTGGAATGTTGTCGACCATCACCGCATCCGGATCGGCATGTTGCTGTTGTCGATCGAGTCGGTGCCGTAGTTGTCGACTTCGTTGACGTTCAAATTGTCTGAATAGCGTTCGGTCCGCACGACTTCGATTTCACCTTCGTCGTTTTGGTCGACCGCAGCACCGTGGTGCCGAGTCAGTTCCAACATGGCCAGGAACCAACCGATGTAGGCCGATTTGTGTTGCCCGGCGGACACCAAATCAACCAGCGGAACACGGGGGTGGACCGCCAGTTCTTTGTGGATCTTTTGCATATAGACGTGAATGGGGGTGTCGTCGTAGATGACCTCGGTGGCCGGTGGCCCGGCGGATTCACGCATGATCCGTCCAAAGGCACTGACCAAGTCCCAGATCTCCAGCTCGACGATAGGTTGATCGGCCGGATCGTTGCGGCGGGTCGGGAGGTCGTCGGCGACGCGTTCAAATCGGGTTTGCCAACGAGCGGACATTTCGTCCAGCACAGCCGCCGCGTCGCGAATTTCTTTGTATTGCAGGAGGCGTTCGACCAACGCTTCGTGGGTGTCTTCGACGGCTTCTTCTGCGGTTTCGTCTTCAATTTTGGGAAGAACCGCCTGGCTTTTCATTTCCACCAAGGTGGCGGCCAGTTCCAGGAAATCACCAACTTCGCCCAGATCAAGCTCCTGGAGTACGTCCAAGTGAGCGACGTATTGGTCGACCACTTTGGCCAGCGACATCTCCGTCAGCGACAATTCTTGGCGGCGGACCAAGTACAGCAGCAGATCGATTGGCCCTCGATAGACCGGCAAATCGATGCGAAAGCTCATGCAGTGGGTCGCTCAGGAACAGAAAGGGCTGAAAGTTAGGTGAATGAGGGAAAAAAATGGCAGGAACAGGTTCGAGAGGCGAGCTGGTTCCGTAGGAATTGGCTTCCCAAGCGGGGCTGCTTGCGAACATTCGGCGTCTGGAAGTGCTCTGTCCCGGCAGATCGAGCAACGAGTTTGCAGCGATTGGTCCGAAGCCCTTGGCAGCGTCAACCTCCAAAATTATCATGCGTCGCTCTTGATCGCGACCCTTCCGTTGTATTTGTCGCGTCTTCGACGCGATTGGCGATCTTTTTTGCTCTCACATGGCGACTCACAGGCATTTTCATGGCCAGTCCCAACCAACGTCATTTGCTCTCGGCGCTCGTTCAAAACGTGCCCGGAGTGCTTGCACACATTTCCGGAATGCTCGCTTCCCGCGGTTACAACATTGATTCGTTGGCTGTCGGTGAAACCGAGGATCCAACGCTTTCGCGAATGACGTTTGTCGTTGTCGGCGACGACCAAGTCCTCGACCAAGTCCGCAAACAACTCGAGAAAATCGTCACGGTCGTGCGTGTGCTGGATATCAGCTCCAACGATTACGTCGAACGCGATCTCCTGCTGGTCAAAGTCACCGCACCCGCAGGTGGCGTCCGCAGCGAAATTCGCGAATTGGTCGATATCTTCCGCGGTCAAATCGTCGATGTCGGCGAAGGGGAAGTGATGATCGAAATCAGCGGCCGAGCCAACAAGGTCCAGGCTTTCATTGAACGAATCGATCGCTATGGCATCGTCGAACTGGTCCGGACGGGCCGGATCGCGATGGTTCGCAGTGGTTCGCAAATCACCTCGAGTGAGCCCGCTGCCGAAACCGTCCAAGCCTAACACCGATTCTGTACCGATCCCTTCCAAATCATCTTTCCCCACACACCCTGAGTGACTTCTCATGGCAGCCACCATTTACTACGAAAACGACGCCGACCTGTCCCACTTGAAAGGCAAGAAGGTCGCGATCTTGGGTTACGGTTCGCAAGGACACGCCCAAGCTCAAAACCTGCGTGACAGCGGTTGCGAGGTCATCATTGGCCAGCGTCCCGGCAGTGCAAACTACGACTTGGCCGTCTCGCACGGGTTCGAGCCCATGTCGATCGCCGAGGCCACCAAGGCAGCCGACGTCATCAACGTGTTGCTTCCCGATGAAGTTCAAGCGGACATCTATCGCGATTCGATTCGTGACAATTTGTCCGAAGGCAACGTGTTGATGTGCTCGCACGGTTTCAACATTCACTTCGGTCAAATCGATCCTCCCAAGGGCATCGACACTCTGCTCGTCGCTCCCAAGGGCCCCGGCCACTTGGTCCGCAGCGAGTACGAAAAGGGCGGCGGCGTTCCTGCGTTGATCGCACTGGGCGAAGGTGCTTCGGAAACCACCAAGCAAATCGGTTTGGCATACGCCAAGGGCATCGGCGGAACTCGCGGTGGTGTCATCGAAACCACTTTCGCGGAAGAAACCGAAACCGACTTGTTCGGCGAACAAGTTGTCTTGTGCGGTGGTGTCAGCGAATTGGTCAAAGCTGGTTTCGACACGTTGGTCGAAGCTGGTTACCAGCCTGAAATGGCTTACTTCGAGTGCATGCACGAACTGAAGTTGATCGTCGATTTGTTGTACGAAGGTGGCTTGAGCTACATGCGATACAGCATCAGCAACACCGCTGAGTACGGCGATTACGTCACCGGCCCACGCATCATCACCGATGAAACCAAAGCCGAAATGAAGAAGGTTCTCGAAGAGATCCAACAAGGCGAGTTCGCTCGCAAGTGGATCAGCGAAAACCGTGCGGGTGCTCCTTTCTTCAAGGCGACCCGTCGTCGCGAACGTTTGCACGGTGTCGAGCAAATCGGTCTCGGCCTTCGCCGCATGATGAACTGGATCGACGAAAAAGAAGTTTGATCCGGTGAGCGGCCCCGCTGACGATTCAGGCCGCATTCCAAAGGTCACCGGTTCGGTCCAAGACTGGACGCAATTGCAGATCGATTGCGTCCGCCGGTGGCACGATGAACCCATGGCCAACCCGTACTCGGGTTGGCTGGGTTGGGTGTGCCAGCAACACGCTTTCAATTTCAAGTTGTGGCACGAAGAAGACGTCGCACGCAATCCAAACGTGACCGATGCTCGCATCGCGGAAGTCAAACGTTCCATCGATCGGCTGAATCAACAGCGAAACGATTGGATCGAAAAGCTGGACGACGCGATCACGGAATTCATCCAGCAATCGAGCGTGGTGGTTGCTGAAGACGCTCCGATCAACACCGAGACGCCCGGCAGTGCGATTGACCGGTTGTCGATCATGTCGCTGCGTTTGTTTCATTACGCCGAGCAGTTGCAACGGCAGGATGTCGATGCCGGGCACCGATCCAAGGTGGAGGCGAGGTGGTTGCTTTGCCAAGTCCAACACGCGGATCTTTCGGCGTCGTTGCAAACGTTGATCGATGACATTTTCGCTGGCCGCAAACGTCACAAGACGTACCGCCAAATGAAGATGTACAACGACCCCAGCCTCAACCCCGAGATGTCAGGTTGAGGGGTCGGGTTTTGGTGGCCTTGCTAACGCGGCGGGTTATGAAATGAGCGACGCATTGGCGTGCGTTGCTTGCTCGCCTCGCTTTGTTCCAAAGCATCGGTTCGGATGCCATGTGAGACATGGCCTACATGTCTCCGTAGCCGAATTCGCCAAGAATTCGGACGGGCTTGGGCGAGCCATGTCGGCGGGCAACCTGTAGCACGGCGGTCTCCGCCGTGAGCTCCCCTCGGCGGTGGCATCCGGCATTGCATCCATCGTGCTCCGAATTCTTGGCGAATCCGGCTACATCGTTAGGCGTCCAACCCATACGCCTTGATGGCGTTGCCGGCGAAGAAGGCGGCTTGTTCGTCGTCGCTCAATTCCGAGGCCAATTCGCGAACGGTGTCCAGCCATTGTTTGTGGCCGGTTCTGAGCAAGCACACTGGCCAGTCACTGCCGAACATCAGACGCTGCGGCCCGAAGGCTTCCAAAGCAACGTCCCAGTACGGACGAATGGTTTCGATGTTCCATTCGGCGTCGCGAACTTCGGTGGCCACGCCAGAGAACTTGCAGGTCAGATGTTCGCGGCGGGCGAGTTCTTTGAAGTGAGGTTCCCACTGGGGATCCATCTTGCCGCCTGAGATCGGTGGCTTGGCAATGTGGTCGACCACCATCGGCAAACTCGCGTGGCGGTCCGCGAAATCGATCGCGGCGGGAAGCTGTTTGGCGAAGATCAGAATGTCATAGACCAAGTTGTGTTGGCCGAGCAGCGAGACGCCGTGGTTGAACGCTTGGCCATCGAGAAATCGATCGTCCGGTTCGTCTTGGACAACATGTCGCATGCCGACCAACTTGTCGGTACCGGAGACGGATTCCAACTGCGATTCGATGTCGGAATCCGCCAAGCCGATCCAGCCGACCACGCCGTGAATCAAGGGTTCTTCGGAAGCGATTTTCAGCAGGTCCTCGGTTTCTCGCATCGACTGACGAGCCTGAACGCTGACGAAGCCATCGACTCCGCTTTCAGCGGCGATCTCGCGTAATTGTGCGGCGAGGAAGTCCTGGCGAAGGACGCTCATGTCGTCGCTGATCCAGCCGTATTCTTCTGGATCGTAGGCCCAAAGGTGGTGGTGCGAATCGATCAACATGATGGTTTTCTCTATAGAGAAATGTGGTTTGGGGAAGGTGTTCGGCGTGGCAAACCACGCGCGAGCCACATCCTATCTTGCAATGCCAACAAGGGAACCTGAAGGCTGGTCGGTGTGTCCTGCTTGAGCAACAAAATGGTGCCTGACGGGCCGCTGCCGATCCCGCGATCATCCCGGTGGAGGACCACCGAGCGACGGATGCACTCGTCACCCACTTGAAAATTGCGTTCGTCTCTGCCGTTCGGGTTGCTCGTTTGTTGGTAGGCGACGAAGATATCGGTTCAAACGTGCGGGAAAACGGCGTCTTTTCTCACCCTCTTTGATTTTCATCCCTTCGCCTGCTTTTGGGTTATCCATGTTGCAAGCCACGTCGACTGATCAGCTTCTCGCCGAACTCATCCGCGAACGCATTTTGATGCTCGATGGTGCGATGGGGACGATGATCCAGCGGTTGGAATTGGATGAAGCGGCGGTGCGTAGCGACCGGTTCGCTGACCACCACAAAGACCTGAAGAACTTCTCAGACATTTTGTGCCTGACTCATCCTGAGAAGATCACCGAGATCCACTCCAAGTACTACGAAGCCGGCAGCGACATCGTCGAAACGAACTCGTTTGGTGCGTCGCCGATCGGGATGGTCGAGTTTGATCTCCCGTTGGATTTGGTCGACGAGATCAACGTGGCCGCGGTCGCGTGTGCTCGCAAAGCCGCGGATCAGTGGACCGAAAAGACACCCGACAAACCTCGCTTTGTTGCTGGTTCGATTGGGCCGACAACGATGCAGCTCGCCATCAGCACCGACGTCGAGGACGCTGCTTTTCGAGCGACCACGTTCGACAAGCTGGCCGACAGTTACTACGCCCAAGTGAAATCGCTGTGCGAAGCGGGCGTGGATATCCTGCTGCCTGAAACGGCCATCGACACGTTGAACCTGAAGTCGTGTTTGTTCGCGATCCAGCGTTACTTTGACGAAGGCGGTCGGCGAGTTCCTGTGATGGTTTCCGGAACGTTCGACAAAGGTGGACGAACGTTTGTCAGTGGTCAAAGCGTCGAAGCTTTCGTCACCGCACTGTCACACTTCCCCGTGTTGTCGGTCGGGATGAACTGTGCCCTCGGGCCAGACATCATGCGTCCGCACGTGGAGGAAATGTCCAAAGCGACCGGGCTGCCAATCAGCTGTCACCCCAACGCTGGGTTGCCCAATGAGATGGGCGCGTTCGACTTGGACCCCAAGCCGATGGCAGAGATCGTTGGTGAGTACGCCGACAACGGTTGGATCAACATTCTTGGCGGTTGCTGCGGAACGACTCCTGATCACATCCGTGCGATGACGGAACGGGTCAAGAATTGCAAACCCAAACAAGAAGACAAGGGCGGTCCGGTTTGGACTCGGTTGTCGGGTCAGTTGCCAATGGTGATGCGGCCCGAGATCCCATTCACGATGGTCGGTGAACGCACCAACGTGACGGGCAGTCGCAAGTTCGCTCGCTTGATTCGCAACGAAGAGTACGACGAAGCGGTCGAGGTTGCGCGCGAACAAGTCGAGAACGGTGCAACGATCATCGATGTGAACTTCGATGACGCTTTGCTCGATGGCGTCGAAGCCATGACGCGATTCTTGCGTTTGATCGCAGGTGACTCCGTCGTGGCCGCGGTACCCGTGATGATCGACAGCAGTCGCTGGGAAGTCATCGAAGCTGGATTGCAAAACGTGCAGGGCAAAGCGATCGTCAACTCGATCTCTCTGAAAGACGGCGAAGAAGAGTTTCTCCGCCGGGCAAGGTTGGTGCGCCAATACGGTGCGGCGACGGTCGTGATGGCGTTCGACGAAGAAGGTCAAGCCGCCGACGAAGACAACAAGGTTCGGATTTGCAAACGAGCGTATGACTTGTTGGTCAACAAGGTCGACTTCCCACCGGAAGACATCATCTTTGACCCCAACATCCTGACGGTTGCGACCGGGATGGAAGAGCACAACAACTACGCAGTTGATTTCGTCAACGCGGTCGAACGGATCAAGAAAGAATGTCCCGGTGCAAAGACCAGCGGCGGTGTCAGCAACATCAGCTTCAGCTTCCGTGGCAACGACCCGGTTCGCGAAGCCATCCACAGCGCGTTTCTGTACCGAGCCGTGAAGGCCGGTTTGGACATGGGGATCGTCAACGCGGGGCAGTTGGAAGTCTACGAAGAGATCCCGAAGGATTTGCTGGAGCATGTCGAGGATGTGCTTTGGAATCGCCGTGACGATGCGACGGATCGAATGTTGGAATTCGCTGAGACGGTCAAAGGCAGCGGCAAGAAAAAGTCTGGCGAAGACTTGGCATGGCGAGAGAACTCGATCGAAGAGCGGATGAAGCATGCTCTGATCAAAGGCATCGACAAATACATTGTTGAAGACACCGAAGAGGCTCGCCAGCACTACGACAAATGCTTGCACATCATCGAAGGTCCGTTGATGGCTGGCATGAGTGTGGTGGGTGATTTGTTTGGTCAAGGCAAGATGTTTTTGCCTCAGGTCGTCAAGTCCGCACGCGTGATGAAGAAGGCGGTCGCCTACCTCGAACCGTTCATGGAACAGGAAAAGGTCGAGGCTGGAACTCAAGATCACAAAGCTCGCGGCAAGTTCTTGATCGCGACGGTCAAAGGCGACGTTCATGACATCGGCAAGAACATTGTCGGTGTGGTGTTGCAGTGCAACAACTACGAAGTGATCGACCTGGGCGTGATGGTTTCCAGCGAAAAGATTTTGGAGGAAGCCGTCAAGCAAGACGCTGACATGATTGGTTTGTCAGGGCTGATCACACCCAGCCTCGATGAGATGGTTCATGTCGCTCGCGAGATGAAACGCATCGGGATGAAGAAGCCATTGTTGGTCGGCGGTGCAACGACGAGTGCCAAGCACACGGCGGTTCGGATTGCACCGGCATACGACGGTCCGGTGTTGCACGTCTTGGACGCCAGTCGCAGTGTTGGCGTCGTGGAAAAGTTGCTCAGTGACGATTCTCGCGATGCATTTTTGGAAGCCAATGTCAGCGAACAAGAGAAGCTGGTCAGCAGCTTCCGCGAACGCAAGCAGACCTTGGTTCCTTATGAACAAGCCCTCGAGAAGCGATTCAAAACGGATTGGGAAACGGTTCGCATTGACCAACCTGAATTCATTGGGACGAAGGTGCTCGATGACTTCCCGCTGGCAACGCTTCGTGACTACATCGATTGGTCGCCGTACTTCATGACTTGGGAGCTGAAGGGCAAGTACCCGAAGATCTTCCAAGACGAAACGGTTGGACCGATTGCCAAAGAGGTGTTCGAGAAAGCGAACAAGATGCTCGACCGAGTTATCGATGAGAAACTGATTCAAGCCAAAGGCGTGTACGGTTTCTGGCCAGCGGCATCGGACGGTGATGACATTATCGTTTACACCGATGAGTCGCGAACGGAAGAACGCACGCGATTCCATTGCTTGCGTCAGCAATGGGAACGTCGCGGGCAGAAGGATTTCCGCTCGCTGGCGGATTACATCGCTCCTGTCGACAGTGGTCGCAAGGACTATCTCGGTGGCTTTGCCGTGACCGCTGGATTGGGTGCGGAAGAATTGTCGATGCGATTCAAGAAAGAACTCGACGACGAAAATTCGATCATCGCTTCTGCGGTGGCGGATCGTTGTGCCGAAGCCTTTGCGGAATACTTGCACCAACAAGTTCGCGAGCAGTGGCAGTATGGCAAGGAAGAGAACCTGTCTAACGAGGACATGATCGCGGAGAAGTACCGCGGCATTCGGCCGGCGGCGGGTTATCCTGCGTGTCCCGATCACACCGAAAAGCGAACTCTGTTTGACTTGTTGGAAGCCGAGAAGAACACCGGAATCAATCTGACCGAGAGCTATGCGATGTCGCCGGGAGCCAGCGTCAGTGGTTTGTACTTCTCGCATCCTGATGCCAAGTACTTCACGGTCGATCGGATGACGAAAGACCAAATCGAATCGTATGCGGCTCGCAAGGGCTGGCCGATTTCGGAAGTTGAGCGTTGGTTGTCACCCAACTTGGCGTATGACCCATCCTGATCGTCGGTGGCTGTGGTTGGTCAGCGGGATCACCCTCGCATTTTTAGTGCGAGGTTCGATCGTGCTGGCCAAACTGGATTCGTTGGATGCGGATCCGGATGCCTATCGAGTGATCGCCGAAACGCTGGCCCAAACCGGTACCTTCGGTTTGATGGGTGAAGGTGAGGTGGCGAACCCGACCGCGTTTCGTCCTCCGCTGTATCCGTGGTTGCTTTCATTCTTTGTTGACAACGATGGCCATTTGGCATCCGGTTGGGTGGCCATGTTGCATGTGTGTTTGGGTGTTCTGACGATTGGTTTGACGTGGGACATCGCTCGCCGTTGGTGGTCCGATCGAGTTGCTTGGATCGCAGCGAGCCTGGTGGCCATAGATCCGATGCTATTGTGGCAATCCACACTGGTGATGACGGAAACCATTGCCACTGCATTGACCGCGATGGTTTGGTGGTGGTGGGTCGCGAGGCTGAACCCCAATCCGGGAGCCGTCAAATTGGACGGCGACGAACGAATCAATTCGTGTGATCTGTCACCTTCGCGGCCGATCATCGATGCCGTTGTATTTGGCGGATTGTTGTCGCTCACCGTTTTGTGCCGACCGACGTTCTTGGTTTGGGCGGCGATGTTGATTCCGGCTTTGTTCTTCGTCGGTCCAAGTTGTCGGATACGGCGAGTGGCTCGCGTCGGCGTCGTGGGTTTGATTCTCGTTGCGACTGTTGGTCTTTGGACGTTGCGGAATGTTACGCAACTTGGTCACCCGATTTGGGCAACCACGCATGGTGGCTACACATTGTTGCTGGCGAACAATGAATCGTTTTATGACTCCCTCGATGAACCCTCGGGCAGTTGGTTGCCATGGGAACGTACGCCGTGGGATCCGACCGAGTTCTTCGCTGAGTACGAGGCCCGAGAAAGAGGCGACGACGAGGTGTCGGATGATCGGGTTGCCTATGAAATGGCCAGGTCCACCATCTCGAATCGGCCGGCGATGTTTGCTTGGTCGTGCGTCGTTCGGGCGACGAGTCTTTGGCATCCGTTTCCCGCTCGCACGCCCGATCGATCGATGATGGTGATCCTTTCGATCGGGATTTATCAAAGCGGAATGCTGTTGTTCGCTGTGCTTGGAGTTGGTCGGCACTGGCGTCTGTGGCGACGCCCGAACGCTTGGCCTGTGTTCGCGTTGGTGATCACGCTGACCGCGGTGCACAGTGTGTACTGGAGCAACCCACGAATGCGCTCTCCGGTCATCCCGATGTTGGCCGTTGCGGTGGCGTGCTTGGTGGTTCCAAAGAAGGCGGACCGAACCACAACCACGTAGCCGGACACCGTAGGCTAGGTTCTACCTAGCGACCGTGATTCGCTGGTCCGTCGGAAGCTTGTGATGGATCGTGCTGTTGACGCCTCGCTTTGTTCCAAAGCATCGGTTGGGATTCCAGGTGGAACCTGGACTACGAATAAAATGCGAAGGGAAATTGCAAAGTAGTTTGTTTGTTCAGCGTTGTTCGAGCAGTGCTCGTTGGCGTTCGTACTTGTAGCCGGGCATGAAGAAGCATCCCGCTGCGACGATGCCAAAGATCAAGTGAGCGGCGGATGGGAACACCGCCATCGCCACCGAGGTTGCGAGCAAGAGCACTGTTTGGATGTAAAACGCTCCGCTCAGCATCCCGGCTTTGATCAGGAAGACCATGGCGGTGATCACGCCCAGCATCGGTGCCAATCGCAATGGTTCCAGTCCGATCCACCATTCCAACGGAAACAGCAGAGCGGTCGCAATCAGGCTAGCGCCCCACACATGAGCAACTTGTCGTTCAATGAACGTGACCGGTCCCATGCGTTGACGCAGTTTCCAAAACACGGCGGCCCAGGCACTCAGTCCGATCACCCACACGAAGACGTAAATCCAACGCTCATTGATCCCAGCGAGCGCCATTTGCCAAGTCATCAGACTGGCCACCAACAGCACCAACGAATGCCACATCCAAAGCAGCCCCCACTTTTCAAGCACGGCCGCATGATGCGTTTCGCGAAAGACTCTTGCAAGGACTTGGTTGAAACGGCCGCTGCGAGCGGAGACGCGTTCATCGGCGAGGTAGGCTTCGATGTCGCTAGCGAGTGCTTCCGCGGTCGGGTATCTCAGGTCGGCTGGTTTTTGCAAACAACGAATCGTGATCATCTCAAGATCACGATCCAAACTTGGACGTAGCGCTCGCGGCGGCGTCGGATCTTGTTCCGTGACCAACATCACCAGTTCCATCGGTGATTCGGCGACGAAGGGGGCTCGTCCGGTCAAAGCGAAATACAGAACGCAGCCGAGCGAATAAACATCGCTGGCGGGACCGATGTCGCCGCGACGACCGCCGGCTTGTTCGGGTGACATGTACGCGGGGGTGCCGACCAACATGCCGGTTCGGGTCAGGTCCATCTTGGCACCGACCTGTTTGGCCAATCCAAAATCCGTGATCATCGGTCGCCCGTCTTTGGCGATCAGGATGTTGCCCGGTTTGATGTCGCGGTGCAGGATGCCAGCTTGATGAGCCACCGCCACGGCGCGAGCGATTTGGGCGACCATTCGTGCCGCCTCGCGAGGTGCCATGGGACCGCACGCAACTCTTTGGGACAGGGTTTGTCCTTCGATGAATTGCATGCTGAAGAATGGCCGGCCTTCGATGTCACCGACTTCGTACACTGGCACAATGCTGGGGTGATCCAGAGATGCAGTTGCCGCGGCTTCGGCCATGAAGCGTTGCAGATCCGCGTCGCTGGCCAAACGGCCCCGAAGGATCATCTTGATCGCGACTTCTCGGTCGAGCGATCGTTGGCGGGCACGAAAGACCACGCCCATGCCGCCTCGGCCAACTTCTTCCAGCAAATCAAAGTCGCCGATGGTTGTCGGCAATCGAAGGCTACGCCAACGAGCCGACGAGTCTTCTGAAACGTCGGGGACATCCGGAACCATCGGGGCTTCATCGTAGGCGGTGCCAGCGGTGTCGGTGACCAATACGGCGCCCCACAACTGCTGCAAATCATCTGCAAGTGTTGGGTGTTGTTCGCAAATAGCGTGGAAGTCGACGGCTTCGCCCTGGCAGACTTTGTCTGTGATCTCCGCTAGCACATCGGCAAGGTACTGATCATGCGACCGAGCTTCGTCGGATGAGGCGGTGTGCAACGGGTCTGGCGAAGAGGCCATCGAAGCCTCAACCCTGCGAGTCGTTGTCGACGCCGAAGTTTTCCTTGTCTTCTTCTAGCACCGCTTTCAACCGACGAACCGCACGCAGGTAGCGCATGCTGGCGGCGGGTGGATTCAGGTTGAGAACTTCAGCGATTTCGAGGTTCGAAAGGTGCTCGTAGTGACGCATCAGGATGACTTCGCGGTCGCCTTCGTCTAGCTTCTGAATGGCCGCTTCGACTTGCGTCGCGATCTCACGCTGGGTCGCGACCGCGGCAGGAGTCATCGCGGGGTCGCACAATTGAATCGCGAGATCGACGGATGACTCATCCACACGGCCGCCGCCGGCGATCGGTTGTTCGCGGTCCATGTTGCGTTTGGCACTGACACGGTGGCGGCGGTAGGTGTCAATGATGTGGTCCCAGGCGATTTGCCGGAGCCATAAATGGAACGCCATCACAGGGTCGTCGAGGTACTTTTGGAGACGTCCGCTGGCTTCGACCAAAACTTCTTGGACGACGTCACTGACGTCCACGCGTCGCTGGACTTTTCGGTCCAAACGGACCTCCACCAATCGACGGATCGGGCCGCGGTGTCGGTCTAGCAGTTGATTGACGGCTTCGGGGTCGCCCTGGCGTGCTGCTTGAATCAGCACTTCCGTGTTGTCGCCCGATGGCCATAAGGATTTGGTCATATTCACGCTCCGGTTACATGGTAGCGTGTTGGAAATAGGGCAAACGTCCCTGGCTCACTTCCATTCGCGAATTTGAATGTTCTTGAACCAAACTTTCATGGCTGGGCCTTGGTGCAATTGCAACGCGATGACTCCCGAGTCGGCTTTTTTGCCGGGTTGTTGGTCGACCAAACGGATCATCAGCGTTTCGTTGATGAATTGTTCCAGGTGGTTATCACGCACCAAAATGCGGTAGTCGTTCCATTCGCCCAGATGGATGCTGTTGGCGAGTTCTTCGGCGGTCGCGAATTGTTCGGTCGTCTTTTCGCCGGTCGCCCAAATCGTGGTTTGTTGTCCGCGGGTGGCCAAAATTCCGCGGCCTTTTTCTTCGTACAGGATCCCTGCGAAACGATTGGTCGCATCGATGTCGGCTTGGTAGCCACCGACGATGAATTTCTCTTCGTCGAGGACTTTGCTGCGGTACTGGATGCCCGAGTTGCCACCAATCATCTTGAACTGCAGAGTCAGCTCGAAGCTGCCTTTGACCGGGCGATCGAGGATCAAGAACGTGTTTTGCTTGATCGGTTCCTCATCGGTCGTTTGACCGTGAATCGCACCGTCGTCGACCGACCAAAGGTCCTCACGCCCACGCCATCCGTCGAGGGTTTTGCCATCGAACAAGGTGACGGTTTTGGCACCTTTCATTGTTTTGGCCAGAACAGCCTTGTCGCTGTCTTGGGCGTTGGCGGGGGAAGCCGCGAAGGTGGCGGCAAGAGTCAGGAAGCAAAGTACGCGGTTCACGGTTGAGCTCATGAGGTGGGGCCGGGAAGGTGTGTTTCGGGCAAGAGAATGCCGGGAGGGGCAGTTTAACCGGAGGAATCTATGGATGGGGCTCGGACGGCAAAATCCTGTTGTGACAAACGTCCCACCGCTGATACGGACAAGCCACCCGTTGCGCCACTGCGGGGGCCAAGGAATCCTACGGTTGCCCGTCGATCGGAGCGATTTCTGGGGCGTTTGACTAAGAGTCTTCGCCCAGGTTGAACAGATGCCGCAACGCCTCCAGCAGTCCTCGCGAGTGCCCGTCCGCCGCGTCATCTCGCAGCGAGGCCATCGGCGGATGCAGCAGTTTGTTGGTCAGTCGATCGAAAGATTTTTCGATCTCCTTCTGCATGGCCGTGTCGGTGGAACCATTGAGCTTTCCAAACAGACGCTGCAGTTCTTCCGCTTTGACTTTGTCAGCCCGTTCACGAAGCCGGCGAATGACCGGTCCGGTCGCTCGTTGTTGCAGTGATTGGAAGAAGCCATCGACTTCCTCATCGATGATCTTCTTCGCTTTCGGCCACTGCTTTTCGCGTTCGCGGCGGTTTCGATTGCAGGCAGCCTGCAGGTCATCGATCTGGTACAGGTACACACCGGCTTCGTCGCCGATGATCGGATCGAAGTCTCGCGGAACGGCCAAGTCGAGAACCAACATGATGCGGCCACCTCGTTTGGCATTCAGAGCCGCAAAGGTGGATGCGTCGACGATCGGTTCTTCGGCTGAGGTGGTGCCGATCAGCAGATCCGCTTGCACAATCTGGTCGTGCAGACTGTCCATCGATTCAGCGTCGGCGCCAAATTCTTCGGCCAGCTTCTGTGCTCGATCGAGACTTCGGTTGACGACGCATAAATTGTTCGCACCGCCGTTCTTTAGATATCGAAGCGTTTCTTCGGCCATCTCGCCGGCACCGCACAGCACCACACGTTTGCCCTGCAGCCGATTGAAGACTTCGGGAACAACTTCGCCGATCGCAACACTGGGAACGCTCAACCGGCGACGGTGAATGCTGGTCTCCGTTTGCACTCGCTTGGCAGTTCGGTTGGCGGCTTGGAACACTCCGTGCGTGATTGGGCCGGTGCGATCGGCATCGTTGGCCAAGTCGTAGGACTGTTTGACCTGCGACAGGATTTGGGCTTCGCCGACGACCATGCTGTCCAAACTGGCGGCGACCAAGAACAAGTGTTCGACGGCTTCGCGGCCTTCCCGGATGATCATGTGGTTGGCGACGAAGTCACGCGATTGGTTCAGGCAATCGGCGACCAAATCAATCAAGTCGTCGGATTGCAGGGAAGCCGGATTGTTGCCCGCTCCATACAACTCGACCCGGTTGCAGGTGCTCAGGAGAACCAGTTCGGCATCGGCAAAGCGTTGGCCAAATAGTTCGAAGATGCGATTGATTTCGTTCTCGGTGAACGACAACTGCTCGCGTATTTCAACGGCAGCATCGTGATGGCTGCACCCGATCATCTTCAGGGTCATGACTGGCCTCGTGGCGTTGTCATTTCCGGTGCCACTTTGTTTTCGGGCAACTCGATCTCTGAGTCGATGTTTTGGATTGGCGTTTCCGCGGGGACGTCGGATTGATCGGCACCGTGGGAACTGGACAGCACACCGGTCATGGCGAGCGCCAAGAATCCAAAGCTGGCCAGAGTCAAATAAGCGACTTTGCGGCCGCGGCTGGCGGGAGCGTAGAAGTACTCGACCAATGTGGCTGACACCAACCACAGGAACAGAACGCCGGAGAGGACGATTCCACCATCGGTCCACGGAATCACGCCCAGACGGTTCCAGTTCATGACGACACCGGAGACGAGTCCCACCCCGACGGCCGCGGTGCTGATGATCAAGCAACTTCGGTTAAGGTTTTGAAGGGTTTCCAGGGTTGGCAAACGGAGCGATGAACCAGCTTGCTTGCGTTTCAAACGCCGCGACTGGACCAGATACATCGCTCCGGCCAAAAAGCCGATCAGAACGGCAGCCGAACCCAGCATCATGGATGCACCGTGGACGCCTCGCCAAACCTCGACGGCTTCGCTGCGTTCAAAAGCGGGCATGTGGCTAACCGCTCGCGAAAGTGCGATCATCGCGAGGATTGCCGGCAGAAAGAACAGGCCGATGACCGTGTCCGGCCGTCTCAGATAGAACGCGAAAAAGGCGATTGCCAATCCCAATGCGACCATCAGCGACCAATCGGTCCATGTTGCCAGACGCCCGACGTTGGCTTCGTTAGCAATCGACGCGGCTCGCAGCGTCAGGTAGGTGACGTGGGTGAAAATACCCAGACCCATCATCACGATCACTGCCAGGCCGCGGCCGGGGACGCGCCCGAGAAAACGCAACGCTTCTAACACCAGTACCACGAGGTAGCTGGCCGAGAAACAGGTGACCGAAATTTGACGCAAGAGTTCCATCATGGCTTTATCGTACACCGACCTGGAAAATTGTCAGCCTGGAAGGGATCGCTCACCACGGTTGTTCGGAGAATGCGTGGATTTGAAGTGTTCCTTCGGCATCCATTCGCACTCGGATGGCTCCATCACGCGATGTCACGTGCACGCCGCCTCCCGCCGCGGACAGCATTTCGGTGACCTCGGGTTTGGCAGCCCTCCGGCCACCGCTGACGATCGTTTCCAATGGTCGTGCCCAACGCAGAACCGCCTCGGCGTCCATTTGCAAACTGCCGTGATGCGGTGCCATCATCACCCCGCCGGGTGGCGGCCGAGGTGTGTTGGTCAGCACCGCGGTTCCCGGTGGTTCCAGATCACCCGGCAATAAGAGCACGCGATTTCCCGAATCGATCCTTAGCACCAGCGAATTCGCATTGTCGTTGGCTTCGATTCGTTCTTTGGGCGGGTGCAGCACCGTGACCCGATCCAGCCAACTGGGGCCGGTGTGTCGAACTCGCTCGCCTCGATGAACTTCCAAAACCGGAATCCGGTGTCGGCGGATCGTTTCCGAAGCCTGAGCCAACGCGAAACCGTCGCCATCAAAGAAACCGGGCGGAACAACGATCACTCCGATCGAAAATCGTTTGGCCAACCCCGGCAACGCATTGAAGTGATCGGTGTCGGCATGCGAAAGAAAAATCCCGTCGATGTGCGTGGCTCCCAATGCCCACAACGCATCCTCGATATTCCGACTGGTTGCGTTGGCGTTGCCCATCCAGCCGCAATCATAGAGCCACACTTCACGCTCGTTGGGACGCAGGATTGTCGCAGTTCCGTGTCCCACGTCGACGAAGGTAGCTTCCAACGTTTGATCAGGAAGATCCGCTGAGTTGGTGGCCAACCCGTAGGCGATCCCGATCCAACTGACCAACAAACCGGCTTCGATCATACGACGACGAATGCCCTGGGAGGTCACCATTGGCCGAATCGCAGCCCACGAAATTAAACCGAGGTAGAAGATCACGATCCAAAACGTCGGTGGCGACGGCAACCAAAAGTGACCTCCAGGCAAGCCCGCCGCTGAATCGATCATCCACTGCATGATCGAAAGCAACCTGCCGCAGACTCCGCCGGGAATCCACGCCAGAGATGGCAACCACCAGCCGAGCAAGATCGTCATCACGCCGGCGGACAACGCGAGAGCCATCAATGGTGAAAGCATGACATTGACGATGACGCTTATCGGTGAGACTACATGGAATTGCGACCAAACCAAAGGCAGAGCCATGATGGTGACAGCGCCGCTGTACCACAGCACGCGTCCGGTCCATGAAAGGCAAAACGACAACAACCGTCGCCACGCAGCATGGGATTGTTGGGCCAACTCATCAAAGCGTTCTTCGACACGAATCGTTTCCGCCGCGGGCGTCAGTGCACCGGAGAAAGGACGTCCGCACATCAACAAGGTGGCGACGGCCAAGAAAGACAACTGCACACCGATGCCAAAGATCTCCGCCGGCATCCAAACCATCAGGATGATGGCGGCTAAAGACAACGAGTTGAGCGGGTGATGTGGACGAGCCAGGAGGCGGGCGAGAATGACCGTCGACATCAGGATCGCGGCTCGTGTGACCGGCGGTCGAGCACCGGTGATGGCGACATAAAACAGCATCACGATCACAATCAATGTCACTGATCCGGCGATGGGTAGACGCAACAAACCAGCCACCGCACCAGTCAACAAAACAATGATCCCCAAATGCAGTCCGCTGACCGACAGCAGGTGCGCGGTGCCGGTGACCAGCAACCGTTCGTTCGTTGGACGATCCAGGAAATCTCGTTGGCCGAGCGTCAAAGCCAGCGCGAGTCCGCGTTGCGACGGTTCGATCTGGTTCAAAATCGTGTCACGAGCCGAAGCGGCGCGATCGGCCAACCATCGCTGAAGAGCATTGTCCCACGGCAATGCACCTTTGGTGACTTCGTCGCCTCTCAGCAGTTGAACTTGATCGGCCGAACCCACCCGCATGCGTGCGTGAATGTTTTGCCGACGTGCTGCGATATGCTGATCGGTTTCACCTGGGTTGCTCGGTGGGGGAATCGCAGCGATGCGACCATACAGTTCGACTGGATCACCCGGTCGTAAGTCCTCGCGTTCCGCATCGACCATCACCATCACTCGGCCGGTGAAGGGAACTTGCCGAGTGCCACGCCGCATCGTCAGTACTCGAACGATCAGTCGAGTTTGATACTGCACATCGGATGCAACCGTTTTGTTTCCGCGAGCACCATCGAGCCCGGACGTCCTTGCGACAGTGTTCTCCAGAGCATCTCTTTGCAAACGAACGGGCTCATCGACCACCGCGACCATGACCGTCGGCTCTTCCTCGTAGGTCAGTATTTCGCGGATGGTCGCCGAAGCGTATTGCCATTCATCCAACGCGTGTCTTCCCGCGAAAGCGAACAGAAAAAAACCGAACCAGCACACTGTTCTGAATCGAGATTGCAATCTGATTTGGGATCGCGTGCGGCTACCGGCGGTGTCGGAACGGCCTGGCGTGACAACCAACCAAGCTAAGGCCCAGGCAATCGCCATCGCGATCATCGCCCCGAACCAGACTCGCGGAGATTGAGGGCAAGCATGGTTGAGAGTCAGACCGGCCAGCCCGGTGGCGGCAAACATGGTCAACGGCTGTCGGCTGGGGAGTTCCGTCAGGTGCCGAGTCGAGAGACTGCCTTGCCGCATTCTGAAGTCAAATCCGTAAGAAAAGATGCCGCGGTGAATCGTAGGCCGCATAACCCGCATATCCGGCACGCATTCGCGGCGTTTCAGTTTGCCTGGTCGGTAAACTCGCCGGAATGCTCAGCCCGAACCTAACCCGCGTGCTACTCATTGTACGGCCAAGAACTCTCGGTCACACGCTTCTGGATCTTTGAGGGATCGGACTGAAAGTCCACTTCCCGACTTCGCACTGTTTCTTAATGCACGAGGAAACCCATGCCAACGACTGCCAAATCATCGCCAAAAACTTCCGCCGCCAACCGCTCCAAGAGCAAGAACGTTGGTGACGAAGTGGTGACTATTGATCGCCGTCGTAGCGAACGTCGCGATGGCAACGCCGATGCGAGCGATGCAGGCATGATGGACCAGCCTCGTCGAAAGAAACAACGTCGTCGCCACATTGATCCAACAACGTGCGAACGTGACTACAGCGATCAAGAAGTCGAGTTCATGAAAGCGATGGACGATTACAAACGTGACTCCGGCCGAATGTTCCCAACCTGCAGCGAAGTCTTGGAAGTCTTGCGGTCGCTCAACTATGTGAAGCTGTCCGACGAGCAATTTGAAGAGTTGGGATTGAACGACGCTCCCGAAGGCGAAGAAAGCTGGAGCGATGAAGAAGCCGACGAACTAGCCGAAGTCTGATTCGAACTGGTTCAAACCGATCGTTCGATTGCGGGGGTGTTTATTTAGTTGGACGCCCCTGTTTTCGTAGACTCGGTACCGGATGTTGGCATCCAGATTTCGCCGCGACCATCAATCAGTTGGTCGCCACGGCACACATTCAGCGAATGCAAGAAGTCGGGCGTCAGCCATTTTGCGGCGCTGTTCCGACTCATCAGACCCAAGAAGGCTGAACGCAGAGGGATGGGCGTTGAGAACCGACGTTTGTCGAGTGTCGGAGGCCGGCCAAAGATCAACGTTCCTCGCCGCATTCCGTAGGCAATGGTTGGTCCGCAGTTCCCGGCCACGCCGAACGTACCAGCGACCATCCAAGTCGCGAGACGCTTTCCAACGTTGCTGCCAATCCAGATTTCTCCACGACGCATGCGATGACCTGCGTCATCACCGGCGGATCCTTCGACGATTATTTGGCCACCACTCATGCCAACAGTGCGGGAACCGATTGGCGAACCCAGGTGATCGCCCGCGTCGCCACGCACCACGATGCGTCCGCCAGACATGCAACTGCCCGCGTGATCGCCAACGTTGGACTCGCAAAGGATCTCGCCCAGCTTGTGCTGGAATCCGATTCCCGAAACAGGTTGCATGCAACCATCGAAAACCAGCCGTGGCATCGAGACATCGGATCGCACGGAGACCTCAAAAAGATCGCCGATCGCAATCGGGCCAGATCGAGATTGCAACTGGAATCGTTCAATTTCGAGCGTTGAAAGTTGGACCCATTCATCCAGCCGGATTCGCGATGCATCCAGCGATGATGGGAGCTCGGATCGAAGACGCAGCGTGATTTGACTCATCGTTCGGCCCCTGAATCGGAGGGCGATGATGTGCCGTGGAGCAATTCATGCAGCTTGAAATGATGCCGGCCAAGTTTGCCGCCATAGTTCCCCGCCGAGATGCTCAATAGCCCTTCGGAAGCAGCTGCTTCGCATGCGGCGGTAATGCCGACTCGCATCGATTCGGCGATCTCGTCAAACGACAATCCATCGATCACCACTTCGATTGCCGCGTTGGCGTCGGAAGGCAATTCTGATGACGTGACTTCTCGAAGTGTGGGGCAGAACGCGTCATTGGTCGATGCAAACAATGCGGCGTATTTCGATCCGACTTTGGATCCGCTGCGAGTCGTTCCGCCGGGAAACGGAGTGATGATGCCAGGGAGTTCTCGCATTGCATCAATCGCGGCGCGGCAGGCGATGGTGACGGACTGCATCGTTCGCCCGACCAAGATAAAGTTGCCGCCTCCGATTGCGTCGACTCGACCGACGTCGTGCTGACAAACGAATTCACCGTCCATCACGGGAATTCGCCAGTAACGCACAGGCCGGGACCTTCCATCCGCGTCCAAGTGATGAATCTGCTTGCTGATTTGGTTCCCGTCACCAAAGTATCGCAGTGACTTTCCGATCGGTACTCGCTTGGGATGCACCTCGCGGCCGCCGGGGATGCCACCGTACAAAGCGGTTGTGGGACAAGTCAAAACGCACTGGCCGGCTCGCCGTGGAATTTGCTTTTCTAGGTCTTTGCCCGACATTCCAAAGGCCAATATCGCGACGCCTGGGCGACCATCGGGTGTCTGCTCGGGTGACAGTGTTTGTTCGACCGCGATCTCAAGTCCGCAAGCAATGACGCTGGTTCCGAACCCGCACATTGCTCTGGCGGATTCTTCGCACCAACGACGATCATCCGCGGTCACGATTAATCGTGTGGCCTTCATGTCAAAGGCTTCGGCAAAGGTGTCTTTGATCGAGACACCGGCAATCGACAATGGTTTGGACGCCGCGGTAAAATCAGCCACCTTGATTCTCCGACCGCGGTGTTTCGATCAAACGCGTGCCGATCACATCGTCCATCTCACTTTTGGATATCTGCAATCGGTCCATCGCGAACGTTCCTGTGCGAGCATGCATCTCACGGAACTTGGGGATGTATGCGGGGTCGACTTCAACTGAAGCAGCCAACGTGTTGTCCCGTCGCGCGGACGTTGCAGTCTCTACGTTTTGACCTCGCGAACGAATTTGAACGCCTTGTTTGAATACATCTCGCGGAGTGCGGAACATGGTTTCGACGTCGGTGCTTTCTTCGTACACGACCACGTCGGCCACGCATCCCGGTTGCAATCGGCCTCGATCAGACAGACCCAAAATCGATGCGGGTGCGGACCGAGTCATCACGGCGATATCGTCAAGCGAATATTCGCGATCGATGCCAGCCAGTGAGCTGGCCGCTGCGGCGTCGGAATGAATTTCGGAAAGTGCCGTTTCGCGAAGCGATTTGTTGGTCAGCAAGGCGATCAGGTGCGGATACGCCGTGAACGGTCCGCCGTTGGGATGGTCGGTCGTCAGGAAAACTCGTGAGGGGTCGTCGACCATCAAGAACAACTCCAATCCGATCGCCCATTGCAAACTGTGCACAAATTCGCGGCGAGCGTATCGGAAGGGAACGACTCCGCAGCCGGCTTCACATTCGATGTCCAGCAATACTGACTTGCGTGGTTTCGCCAGATTGCGATTGTCGTATTGATGCATCGCGTCCGCACTGATCGTGACTGTTTGGCCAAACTGAATTTGTCCGACGTCCAGCGTCACATTGGGGTTGGCTTTCAGTGCGTCCGCCAACTTCGCCGCGGACGATGAAAATTTGTAGGGACCTTCCGTTCCATAGCTGTGGAATTGAGCGTGGGTCAAATGAATGGGATAGCCATCGGCGGCTCGGATCGTTGCCAGCGTTGAATCGATGTTGCCGGGTACACCCAAGTTGCTGCAATGAACATGCAGCGGATGTCCCAAACCGATTTCCGAAACCGCTCTGCACAGCACACGAATGATTTGACCGGGAGTGATTCCGTATTTCGGATGTTGGGTGTCGACATCCATTTCGCGTTCGTTGAATTTGAACGCGTTGATGCCGCCTGGGTTCACGACTTTTACGGCGATGCAGCGAGTCGCTTGAACAATCCAAGCGACATAAGCGTTGATGACTTCTTGTGGTTCATCGTCCGCGATCAGTCGAAGCAACACGTCGTCGTTGCCGAGCAAACAGTACCCGCCGGTGTCGAGCCCGCGAACGTCGGCCATCTCCGCGTGCGCAGATCGTGCGTTGCATGGAATCACCGCAGGCTCAAAGCACGTTGTGTAACCCATGTCCAAGTATCGCGACGCAGTCACCGATGCCGCCGGAAGGAACTCGCACGAGGCCGCGTCTTCGCCGTTGATGCGTGTGGCTTCACGCCAGGGTGGCATTTGGTCGCCCAGCAGCATGCGAGCCAAGGTGACTTTGCCTCCGCCGATGTGCGTGTGCAAATCGATGCCACCCGCCATCGTGACACATCCACTGCCATCGATGGTTTGATCTGCGAGGGTTCCTTTTTCAGGAGCCTCGATGAGATGACCGTCTCGCCACCAAAGATCCGCGATCTCGCCGCCCGGTTTGGCTCCAGGGGCCGACGGATCGATCAGCCGGCTTCCTTGAAGAACAGTGAGCATGGTGAAAAACAAACGCGGGAAGTGGCGAGCGAATGGCGAAGGCTGCCAGAAATGAATGTTCGGCGGGGAATATACGCGAATTCCGATGTCCCTGGTACGATGCTGCCCCTGAGCCTCGTGAACCATGTCTCGCCACGCAGCGGTCCATTGCGATCACGATTGGTCATCATCGACTTTCATTCTCGTCCTCTCCCTCCTCGATCCAGTCTACTTGCGTGTCCCATGAGTGAATTGATTATCAGCGTCAGCGGTCTTCGCGGCATCTTGGGTGAAACCCTGACACCCGAAGTCGCCGTGCGTTTCGCAGCCGCGTTTTCAGCAGCAATGCCTGAAGGCAAAATTGTGATCGGACGCGACGGACGCACCACGGGACCGATGCTTCGCAGTGCCATCGTTTCTGCATTGTCCGCTTCGGGACGCGATGTGATCGACGCAGACGTTGCCGCCACTCCCACCATTGGTGTGCTGGTTCGCGAGTTGGGTGCCGTCGGTGCCATTGCGATCTCGGCCAGCCACAATCCACCGGAATACAACGGCATCAAATTGTTCGGCGGCGATGGCCGCGTCCTCGACGCCGAATCGGGAGCCAAAATTCGCGACGCATACTTTGCCGGAACGAACCAATGGGCGACGTACGACAAAATTGGTGAGGTCAGCTCCGTCGACGACCCTCACGCGGCCCATCTCGAAAAAGTCTTGGCAACAGTCGACGTCGATGCGATCAAAGCCAAACAATTTCGAGTGCTGATCGACAGCAACCACGGCGCAGGTGGATTGCTCGGCGTGCGGTTGCTGAAAGCGTTGGGATGCACCGTCGAGGCGATGGGGCACGAACCGACGGGGAAATTCGCTCACACGCCCGAGCCCACTGCCGAGAACCTGCAGGGCATTTCTGCGGACGTGACCGGTCGCGAGTGCGTCGTTGGTTTCTGCCAAGACCCTGATGCCGATCGGTTGGCGTTAATCGACGAAACGGGACGCTACATTGGCGAAGAATGCACGTTGGCTTTGTGCGTCAGGCAGGCGATGGAAACCGGTCGAACATCGGGCCCGATCGTGATCAACGGAGCGACCAGTTCGATGAGCACTTTGATCGCGAAGCAGCACGGCGTTGAAACATTTCGCAGTGCGGTGGGCGAAGCCAACGTGTGCGATTTGATGATTGACAAGAAGGCGTCCTATGGTGGTGAAGGCAACGGCGGACCAATCGATCCGACGGTGGGCTATGTTCGCGACAGCTTTGTTGGGATGGCCCAAACGTTGGCACTCTTGGCACGAACCGGGAAACCTCTTAGCGAGTTGGCCGATGAATTGCCGCAGCTCAGCATCCAAAAAAGCAAAGCGGGTGTTTCAGCCGAACGATTGCCGGAAGTCTTTGACAAATTGGAAGCCAAGTTCACCGACGCGGAAGCGACACGTGGTGACGGGATGCGGTTGCAATGGTCGGATCGTTGGTTGTTGGTTCGTGGCAGCAACACCGAACCGATCGTCCGGATGATCGCCGAAGCACCCACGGCCGACGAGGCCGCTTCTTTGTGCGACCAAGCCGCCGAGTTGTTGGGTTAACTCACCGTAGGCCAGGTCCTACCTGGCGATGCTGGCGGGCCGTTACCTGATCGAACTCGCGAGGGTTGGTTTGATTGACGCCTCGCTTTGTTCCAAAGCATCGGCTGGGATGCCATGTGAGACATGGCCTACGGGTTCGCAACCTGTAGCACGGCGGTCTCCGCCGTGAGTTCAAACTTGGCAATGGCATCCATCTCGCTCCGAATTCTTGGCGAATCCGGCTACGTTCAGATTGACGTTGCACTCATGTCACGGTGGCGATGATGGTCCACACACCGGTGATCAACATCGCGATGCCGGATAACCACAGCATGGCGTCCCAAAGCTTGCCGGGACGCAGTCCATCGACGGAGCGTTTGTAGCGAAACCAAATCGCGGCTCCGGCGATCATCGGCAACACGACACCTTGTGTAACGCCGCTGATCAAAACCAATTTCGCCGGCGAAGGAAACGCAAGGTAAAAGAACAAGCTCATGATCGGGAAAAAAGCACCAAGACCACGCACCCATTTGTCTCGCGTCGCTTGGCTGTCATCGATCCATCCGATCACCCGCAGCGCATCGGAGAACACGCGTGCATGCCCGGCACAAGCAACAAAGAAGGTGCTGTACAACACCGCGATCGCGCCAAACAGAAACAGCCCCGCGGCCCAGTTCGAAAACACCGGCACATACATCACGGCCAGCGTCCGCACCAAATCGGATTTCTCCGGGTTCAGTCCGACACGATGCAGCACCGCGGCACCGAGCAAGTAGAACGCGACGGTGGCAAAGGTGTAGACCAGCATCGATCCCCAGGCGTCGACCTGCATCACCCGCATCCATCCGGCTGCCCGCTCACGCCACTGCGGCGTGCCATCGTCTTTGCCGGTGAACTTGGCATAGCCTTTTTCGAGGCACCAATACGGGTAAGCCACCAACTCACCGGCTCCCACGCCGATGATGCCAAACGTTGCCAGTGCGGTCGCGAGCGCTGTGCTGCCGTTGGCCGAGGAGGGCAGGGCACCTTTCAATCCAGAGAAAAATTCTTCCGTTGTGACTCGGTAATCGACCTCGCCCTGCAACAAGAACAAGTTGATCAGCGTGAGCAACGTGAACGACCCGACCAGCACGGTGCTGAACGTTTGGATCAACCCATACCGGCCGACGAACAACAGGATGCTCGTTGCAATGGTAATGATGGTCGCCCACAGTTTGATGTCCGGTGGCTCGCTCTTGCCATGTTCCAGTTCGTGAGCGATCCGCAACGCGACCACCTCGGCTTCTCGTTGATCGAGTTCTTTGAGACGCTCGGAAGTTGGGACGTTGGGTTCATCCGGTGAGGTGCCATCGTCGGAAGAGACGGATTCGGATCGGGCCGCGTATCGTTCAAACGTCAGCAGTTGTTCCGCGTCGGCGACACGATTCTCGGAGACTCCTTGTGCGGTGGCTGGCATCGTGAGTGCCACCGCTTGGCCGACGCTGCCGACAATCCCGCCTTGTTGTCCGATGCTGGCCAGCCACATGACCGCCCAAGCCCAGACCAACCAGTTTCCGTGGCGACCGAGTCTCGGGCCGGGCAGTTCGTTAAAACCTTGCAGCGATGTCTTGCCGCTGGTCAGTGTGTAACGCCCCATTTCGACTTGGGTGAACACTTTGACCACGCAACCCAGCAGGATCAGCCAAAGCAGTGTGAATCCGGCTTCGGCACCGGTTTTGGTCGTTGCGATCAATTCGCCGCTGCCCACGATTGATCCGGCGATGATCAGTCCAGGCCCGATGTTAGTCAGGATTCGCCACCAATGCGTCGGCGGATCTCGGCGTCCAGATTCGGATGATTTCAAAACGTGCTCGCGATCAACAACAGAGGTGGGATGAAGTGGCGAAAGCTTGATATAGTAGCACCACCATGCCACGCGATGAAAACCAACTCGATGCTGAAAACCAGCGAGCGCTCGACACCACCATTGGTGTTGTGACGCCGGAGAACATTGCGTTTGAGTATCAGTTGGCAGGGCCATTTCGGCGGTTGCCGGCTTACATCATCGATGTGCTGGTGCGAGTCGCGGTGATTGGCGCAATCATCTTGTTCTTGCTGTTGTTCATCGGTTTGTCCGGTTTGCAAGAACTCGGTGCATTCGCGGTGGCAGCTGGATTCATCAGTTACTTTTTGATCAGTTGGTTCTACGGGGCTGCCTTGGAAGCCTGGTTCAACGGTCGGACCGTTGGGAAATGGGCCTGCGGCATTCGAGTGATCGATGTCGATGGGTGTCCGATCAATGGCAAACGTGCCGTGCTGCGAAATTTGCTTCGGATCGCGGATCTGGCTCCCGTCGCGGCACTGAGCAGTATCGACGAGAACATTCCTCCGATGTTTTTGATTCCGACCGGGATGGTGGGGTTGATCTGCGTGATCAGCACGCGGCGAATGCAGCGACTCGGCGACATCGCCAGTGGCACGATGGTCATCATCGATGAAAAGACATGGCAGTTGCCCGTCGCCAAGATCGATGACCCGCGTGTCGCTCCGCTGGCCACGTTCATCCCCGGCGACTACGCGATTTCGCGAAGCATGGCGAGAACGTTGGCCGTTTATGCCGAGCGTCGGCACTACCTGACGCCAGCCCGACGTCGAGAAATCGCTCGGCACCTGACGCTGCCGCTGATCGATCGGTTCGAATTTCGGCCCGATATCGACGCGGACTTGCTGATGATCGCGTTGTACTACAAGACGTTCTTGGCCGAACGAAACGCGGAGCCCGCCGATTTAGGGCCGCTGGCCGGTTACAGTCCGTTGGTTCGCGACATGGCCGCTCAGTCGGCTGGTGCGTGAGGTCGGGTGCTAAGGTCGGGCGTCTGAGGTTGGACACCTGAAAAAGCGAATAACCGTCGAGTTTCACGCGGCGGAGGGTTCACCTTGCGATGCCGGCGATATTTTCGGTATCGTCGCGCGTTGATAATGCCACCGAAACCGCATTCGTGGCACCGACGACCCGCGACAAGAGCAAGGACGCGATTGTGGCTCCACAACCTCAACTGAATCACGGCACGTCGGTTCCGACGTTGACCCCGCTATCGCCGCTGGACCAAATCCGTCTGGTCCGCGAAACGATGCTGCGAGAAGCCGAAGCCATTCAAAAGGCAGCCGCGATCGCATCCTCCGATGCGGCGGAAGCCGCCGCCTGGATCAGTCGCTGCGAAGGTTCGATCGTTTTGACCGGGGTCGGCAAAGCCGGTTTGATCGCTCAAAAGTTGGTCGCGACGTTGGCCAGCACCGGATCGCCGGCCCATTTTCTGCATCCGATCGAGGCCGTTCACGGCGATCTCGGACGTGTTCAATCCAAAGATTTGGTCATCGCTTTCTCCAATTCCGGCCGCAGCGAAGAAGTCGTTCGCGTGGTCGAGTACTTGAAACACCAAGCGTGCGGCATCATTGCCGTGACCGCCGACCGAGAAAATCCGCTGGCCGACTTGGCGGATCATGTCGTGCCGATCGGCCGTCATCGCGAAGCCTGTCCCGACGGTTTGGCTCCGACCAGTTCCACGTCGGTGATGTTGGCTGTTGGAGATGCCATTGCCGTTCTGGCATCGCGTTTGTGCGGGTTCACGCCGAATGACTTCGCTCGATTCCATCCCGGTGGAGCACTCGGAAGAAAGCTGACCGACGTGCGGCAAACGATGCGTCCGCTGGCAGAATGCCGCGTCGCACCCCAAACGATTTCGATTCGCGAAGCGATGATGATCGGCGGCGCGGGTCGTCGAAGCGGTGCGATCTTGTTGCTCGATGAAAACGAACGACTGGCCGGCATTTTCACCGACAGTGATCTCGCTCGGTTGCTGCAACACCGTCAAGAAACCAGCTTGGATGAACCGATCGAATTGTTCATGACCAAGCAACCGATTTGCATTGCCGACGACGAGCGTTTGCCGCGAGCGGTCGACATTTTATCGCAACGAAAGATCAGCGAACTGCCCGTCGTCGATTCCGATCATCGTCCCGTCGGAATGATCGACATCACGGACTTGGTGGCAACCGGCGACGTTCGCCAGACAGTGTCATCCAACCACGGTTCCATTCAATCCAACCCAGACGACTCATCCGGTGAAGATGGGCCTCGTTGCATACCCATCACCTCTGGAGACTGATTTGTCCTCTCGCCATCCCATGATTTCGGATCGTGACATCGCCGGCAAAATCAAATGCATTTTGACGGACGTCGATGGCGTCTTGAGTGACGGGAAACTGTACTACGATTCCACCGGCGCCGAGACGAAGACGTTTCATGTTCGCGACGGGTATGGCATCAAAGCATGGATGAACGCGGGAATGCACTTTGGGATCATCACGGCCCGGCACAGCGATGCGTTGACTCGTCGAGCCAAGGAATTGGGCATCGAGCACGTTGTGCAGAACTCCGCCGACAAGTGGCAATCAGCGACCGAGATGATGTCGGCAATGAAGGTCACCCCAGACGAGGTTTGCTACATCGGCGATGACGTGCCGGATATCACGGTGATGTGCCGAGTTGGATTGGCTGCGGCCCCGGATGACGCGTCGATTGATGCACGCGAAGCCGCGCACTGGATCACACGTTTGCCAGGTGGAACGGGTGCGGTGCGTGAATTGATCGAGCGTCTGATGCGTGCCGGAAACACGTGGCCGCCCGTTTCGAAAGACGCTCCATGCTGACGCAGCTGCGCGACTACTTGGTCGGCCTGTGTGTGTTGGTTGCCTCGGCCGGTCTCTACCAAGTCACCGTGGCAAAGTGGTTGACGCCGCCCGACATTGTCGCTGCGCCCGTTGCTCCACCAAAGGTCAGTACCGGCGATGCCAATCTGGACGACTTGTTCGCGGACACGGATTGGCAACGCGGACCAACGATTCGTTTGAAGACCGACGACGGGATGCTGTTGTGCAAAGAATGCACGCAGGTCGACGGTCAAACATGGACATTGAAACCGATCACGATCGTCATCGGGCGTGGCTTGAACGAAGACGGTTCCAAAGAACCCATTTTGATCTCCGCATCAGAGGGCGCGTCGATCAAGTTCGATGCGCCGTTGGATGTGATGAGTGGTGAAGCTCCATCGATCGAACGTGGTCAACTGCGGGGCGACGTGGTGATCCAGCGATCGAGCCAACCCACCTCCAACGCGGTCGGACTCGACGCATCGGCCTATCAAGTGCGTGGGATCTCCGCCGAGCCGCCTGATCCAAAGGACACGACGGATTCTGTTCTGCACATACGCACATCCAACGTCGGCATCGATCGTCGAACGATTTGGACGAATGATCCGATTCACATGCAAGTTGGACGAGCCACCATGATCGGGCGAGTGCTGACGTTGCACTTGGCCGCTTCGGCATCTTCCGCGGGAAAGTCCAGCGACGTGACCGACACCTTGGACCGGATGGAATTGGTCTATTTGCAAAAGCTATCGCTGCCGCTGGACGACCCGAACGATCCATCGCAGGATGATCCCAAAGGCGTCGTCGAAGTCCGCTGCGGCAACATGATTCAGTACGATTTTGCGCTGGATCAGTTGAGTATGAATCAAGACGTGGAGCTGATGCGTTTGCCAGCCTCTGCAGCCGCTACCACCAATCAAATCTCGCCGCCGCGGGAAGATTGGATCGATCGCTTTCGTTGTGATTCGTTGGTCATGACCCTTCGCGATCCGTTGAATTCCAAACTGCGTCGCGATGACGCGATGGACTGGATCGATCGCGTCGAAGCAACCGGATCGCCCGTCCAAATGGACATCCGGTCTCAGGCCTTCGGAATGACGGCCGGACGAATCTTGTTTGATCCGGTCGAAGGTTGGCTGATCGCGGACCCGGTCTCTGCCGCTGACGTCGCGGGAGCGATGCAGCCAAACAAAGCGTCGGCGAATGATCCCAACCGAGACTATGTGCGATTGCAACGTGGTGATCTGGAGGCGTTCCTGTCGCAGATCCGCTACCGGTTCAATCCTGCCGAACCGAAACAATTGGGAACGATCACCGTCGAAGGTAGCGGGCGTGTCTTTCACCACGCTGCGGATTCCGCGATGCGGTCATTCGCTTGGCAGAACGGTTTGCAGATCGAACCACAAGGCATCGCGACGCCCGATCAATTGCAGGTTGATTTTTCCGTTTGGTGCGAAGGGCAGTTGCACGCAATGCTGGCCGATGGCGGCTCCTTTTTGGCCGATCGAGTCGAAGGCATTTTGCGACCGGAGCCCAACAACAAACCAAAACGCATTGGCCGTTCGAACGATTCCGATGGTTCGTTGAACCAGAAATGGTTGCCCGAAAGTCTGGCCGCGATTGGCAACGTTCAAATCAATTCGTCGACGTTGCAAGCACGCACGAACCGAATGCATCTTTTCTTTCAACACGTGAAAGAAGCGGCTGCAACGAAAGCGGGCGATGGCGGTGATGACCCGATCCGAAACTGGGTGCGTCAACCCAATGCGAGTGAGTCCGCGGTCGGCGACAATCCAAACCCGATCGCATCGCAGCCCGCAACGATTCGTGGCGATATGGTGGCTGCAACTTTGACGATGGGCGACGGGGAATTGACCGCGACTGACCTCAGTGTCACCGGTGGCGTGGAAGTCACACATCCGATGAAAACTCGTGTCGCGAAAGCCGCTGCGTCGGGACGCTCGAATCAAGTGCCCGCGGTCATGTTGGCAACTTTGACCGGCGAGAAGCTGCGTTTTCGTGATGGTGGTGCGGGCGACGTGATGGAAGTGACCGGTACGGCCGGCGTTCCCGCACGTCTTCAGATGGGCGACGGCTACTTCATCGGTCCTCAAATTCAAGTTCGTCCGGAAGACAACTTTGTCTGGGTCAATGATGCGGGACAATTCGTGTTGCCGTCGCATATGCTCCCGTCGCTTTCGGTCGCCTCACGCAATCCATCGCAGTCCACCGCGCGTTGGTCCAGACCGCCGCGTTGTCGCTTTGGTGGTTCAATGACTTTCGATGGCAAAGTCGCGACGCTGGCGGGCGGAGTTGTATTGGACACGGTCATCACGCAAAACGAATCGACCAATGAGATTCAAATGCGAGGCGATCAACTGAAGTGGACGCTGACTGATGCAGTCCATTTGCGAACACCTGATAGCTTTAAGAAAACCGGCATTGCCGAGATCGCACTCGTGCAAACGGGACCGCAACCGGTGGAATTGACCGTGGACCAATTCGCTCGCGATGGAGTCCACGAATCTCGACACCACTTGCAAACGTCTCGTTTGGCGTGGGTGCCGGGCGTCGAGCCAAACCCAGCGGTTCAAAACGTGGCTGGTGCGGCTCCTGTTTCGAGCAGCAACGGCGCGTCGGGGATGATCATTGCACCGGGGCCGGGTTCTTACCGAGCTTGGTTGCGGAACGCCAAAGGCGGCAATTTGTTGACCACGAACTTGTCGGCTGGTTCAAATCCAAGTGACCAGCGGTCGGCCGCATCGGATTCGCGATCTTCCGTTTGGAATCCAGAGATGATCGAGGACCAGAACACATCTGGAGCCGCCGGCGATGCTCAGGAGCCGACCATCATGGGAGTTCACCTGATCTTCCAGGAATCGATGCAGGGTGATTTGCTGGCCAAGACCCTGACGTTCCGGCGCGGCGTTCGTGTTGCTCAGCAAACCCTGCCCGACTTCGAAACTCAGATGGACGCCAGCCGAATGGATTTGTTGTCGGAAGGCGAATCCACCATCGATTGTGACATGCTGAGGATGGCGATCGACCCCAGTGTGCCTTTCCGCCAACGCACCATGGGCGTGACCACCACAGCCTGGGAAATTGAAGCCTCTGGTGGCGTGTTGTTCCGGACTCGCACCGACAAATCGGCCGTCACTGTTACGGCGGACCGTTGCGGGTATGCCGCAGCAAAGGACTTGTTCACTGTGTTTGGTGCTCCGACGCGTCCTGCTCGATTGCTGCAGACAACGGCACTTGGCCAGCCGGGGCTGAATCTGGAAGTCGGCCATGCGACGATTCGACTGAAGACGATGGAGATCCTGTCAATGCCGACTTTCAAGGTGTTGCCGGGCGATATCTCTTCGCTCAACAATCAACCGACGCAGCGATAGTCGCCGGATAAACGACACAACTGGCACGAAGATTGCGTTGTTAACTGTCATTCGCCGCAATCAATCGATTCGAGGATCGCTTGTCCGTCGCGGACGCGAATTGAACCGCAGAGTTGTAAAGTCGATTTTGAACGGGTCGATTCACCGCGTTCTCCAAGCCATCCCATCCGAGGGAAACGAAGTCATGAGCCAATTGTTGGAAGCAACCCAAGCTGAGTGTCAGGTCAGTCGGACGTTGCAACGCATCGAAAGTGTGTTGGTAGAACACGAGGCATTGAGCCCTTATGCAAGCGACGTCGATGTCTCGGTGTACGAGTCGACCATCGTTCTGGAAGGCACCTTGCCAACGGCAGAGTTGCAGAAACAGTTGATCCCCTCCATCCGCCAAGCCGGAGTGCTCTGGAGGATCAAGAACAATGTCGCCGTAGAAGCGACCGCAACCAAGGTTTAGTCAGCTGACTCTGCCGGACATTTGTGTTGTGAGCAGGCCAAAAGTCAATCGCCGACTCGTGCGAACTGTAATCTCCGGGCCTGTAATCGCTGGGCCACTGGCAAGCTGTTCCTTCGCTGAGGACGCAGCTCGAAATGACTTTCGGCCGACAGCTTCCCACCGGGAATAGCATGGAAGTTCATCATCAAAGCAACCGATGATCATGATAAATCGGTGGTTGAAATCATGATGGCAGCACTCGTTCCACCTCGGCTGTCAACGAAAGCGGATAGTGGTTGGTCGAAGTTGCGCAAAGAAGCAAACCGCGGGTCGGAAATCGAAAGTATCAAGGCACCCTGTCGCACTTCATCTTCCGTCAGAGGAAAGATTTTGTCTTCAATAATCAATCGGGAACTGTCGTCGACACCACGCAAGTCGATTCGAATTGACTGCGAGCGGTTGATGGGTCGCGCCGACAGAAAGGGAACCACCTGAAGATAAAAAGGATCGCCGCCCAGCCCGTAGCGAACCCATCCGCTCTGAAGTTGGTCAGGCATTTCCAGCAAACGATACTCCATCGGAAACGCAAGCCACCGGGTTTGCTGAGCTGGCTGGCTTTCCTCTGTTGGCGAATTGGGATCCTGGTAGAAGAGACCTGCGAAAATGGTGTTCTCGTCAAGAATGCGATCGCCAGGCCCAAAATGAATGCTTGGCAGGTTTGGGTCTCTTGGGGTACCTGCCCCGGTATTGATTGCAGCAATTACCGCAGCCAGCTCCTGGGGATCGGGAGCCGGAACTTCCGAATTTCCCCAATGATTCCCAACCAAGATGGGCGCCTCGATGTCCCAGGGACGCTCTTCTGGAATGAACGATAACATCGTCTTCCAGTTTCCCGGCAGTCGGTTCGAGTTTGAACTCGTCGAGCTCGCGATGAATGTGACGGACTCTGCGTCGTTGGTCGGGCTCAGTGTCCGAACGTGCTGCGTGACGCCGGACGGGAGCGTCACTTTCTTCCAAACGAGATTGTCCCGATCAAGTGTCCAGGATTGACCGCCCCAGCGAATCGAGAGATCAGAAAATTCAGACGTCAGAAAACTGATTTGAGGGATCACAAGGCCGGACGATTGTTCCTGAACCTTGACGCCCCCAGCAAAGGACTGACTCACTCGCGGCAATATCGGGATCAAATGAAGAATGGCATCCGACGAGCTACCGAAGATACCCTCGAAAAGGTTGAACACGTGTGGTTCGTATGACGCGATTGTTCGTCCATCATCCGTTTGGTCTCCAGCGGCTTCAAAGAAATCGGCTCGCCAAACTTCGGAATCGCGTATGAATCGAAACGGATGTTCGCTCGTTGATCCATTCGATTGAAACGCGAAATCAAAGGCCTGATCATCGTTGATCGAGGGAAGGTCACTGAAATTTGGGTTGCCTTGGTTCGCGACTGGCATCGCGTCATCGATCCACCATGGATCCAGGCGTTCCAAAGATGCAGCCAGTGTTGCGGCACGAAACGTGATTCGACCATGATCAACTCCGGCGGGAACTTCGATTTGATAAGTGCTCATGGATGTCGCGGAGGTCAGCTGATTTTTCTCAACGGGAACACCATCGATCGAAAACTCAACCTCTGAGAGATTTGCACCATGAAAAAGCAAATTTGATCCTGGGAGATCCGAGTCGCCTGTGGCAGCAATCACTGTGGGGACGATTTCGATTCGCAATCCCAAATCGTCGGCGGCTTCTTGAGAGACAGGAAGAGTTCCCCTGGGGACGATCCATCCGCCTGCGTAATCAAAGGGCAAGCACAGGCGATATTCCCCGTCGTTGACATGATCTGCACGTATCGTGCGAAAGTGTTGCAACTGCGTGTCATGAAAAGGCAGCAACAGATCCACCCACACCGAGGGAGGCCAAGGGTTATCGCCTGTTGATGGCGAGTCGTCATGGGCGACGGTAAAGATGACCTCGCTGCCGGCCAGGTATTGATCGGACTTCATTCCTTCATACGAAAAGGCATGTCCTAGTACTGGCGTCACGTTGATCACTTGGTCCATCTGCAGGTCAGCCGATCCTTGCGTTGGCTTGTACTCGATCCGGTCTCGACCGCCCAAAGTGACCAGTTCCAATGACCGCGAGATCTCTACCGCGGTATTGGCATGAACGAAGTCGTTGCACGTCTCACTCAGCAAAACGTCTCGGCATCCCCAGGCGAACTTCTCATCAACCCAGACTTGAAAAGCACGCGAAGCAACATTCGAGAAGCCGTAATGGCGAACAGACGATCGATCACGTGATCCGGAGGTGATTTCATCCGGCAACGCGATTTGGGGAACAATTTGCAGCGGCAACGTTTGTTCGGAATCAGTCAACCGAACCGGCGCCGTCACGGCATATTCGGGAACTTGAAAGCGAGCCTTGGTTCGATCTTCGCTCACCCAAATTGGCGTCACTCTTTGCGTGAAGGGTGACTCTCGGAGAGTTTGCTTATAAATGGTGGATCCGTCTGTTGTGAATTCTAATTCCGTGAATTCACTGAACCCTGTCCCCATCACCTCAATGGTCTGGCCTGGATTCGCGGAAGAGATTGTTGGCTGGGCAGGTTCGCCAAACGTCGCTTGGGAAAGGATTGCAGTCAAAGTGCTTTCGACTGGCTGTGGCACGTCGCTCGGCCGAATCGGAGTGGGGGGAGTGTTCGCGAACAACCGCTCGCTCAACGCCATGATGTGACGAACGTCACCCCGCACATCCGGGGTCAGTGATCTGACGAAGGGTGCAAACTCGTCGGGACCTTCGCTTTCTCGAAAGACTCTCGCGTCGAAGTCGAACGCGGAGGTGACCACCGTTGAAAACGACTCTCCGAATGGAACCCCAATCGAGGTCAACAAAACTTGTTGGTTGACCGGGTCCCAGTCCAATCTTTGCTGTTCGTTTTGCCAATCTCCCGGCAGTGTGTGGAGTACCGGGATCCCTGCGTCACCTCCACTGTCCGTCACGGTAGCATCGACGGCTGAAATTTGTTCCCACTGGCTCAGGTCACGTTTCAATCGAAACCAAACTTGCCGCGTCGTTTCGAAGACCGGAGCAAAGTACAACTCACGATCGATCGCATCGAAGAGAGCTTCATTGATGATGCCGATCGTCTTGCCTGTTTCTGGATCGATGACCCAACCCGGAGTGGGACTTGATTCGTTTGACATCCAGGCAATGAGGTAGATCCCGTCAGGATTCAGCGATGATTCTGACGTTCGTTCCATTACGGCGGTCAAATCGCTGCCTGGCACCTCTTGTAGTGACTCAACTACAAACGCCTTATTGAGCACCGGCTGTGCTGATGAAAGGTCCGCCAGCAAATTGCTTCGCAGAACGCCGCCCTGTACTTCGGATGTCTGGACGTCGGATCGGATGATTTGTCCCGGACTCGCGAGCCAGAACGATTGAAAATCGTCGGTGTAAGTCAATGCATTGATCTTGCCCAATTGAGGCAGCGAAGATTGCAAAGGTTGAGGGTCGGAAACGCCGTCTGGGCCAGCGACTTGGATGAACTGAAATCCAAGGCGAGGAGCAGGGGCCAAATGGACGAGTGGCGACCACTGCGAAACGTCAGATGGCGTGATCGAATCACTCAGGTCGCGTTGTTCCCACTGCACAACCTCGTCTTCGGTGAGCAAGCGGTAAAAGTAGTGATGGCTCGAGTCGGAGTAGGCACCACCCAATGAACGGAGCACCCAGCTTTGATTGAGTCTCACGGGATCCGTTGAAATGAATCCGCGACCAATTTGCACGCTGCCATTCGGATCGGGAACGAGATGCAGATCCAACAGATGGTCCCCGTCCGACCCCAGCAATGGACCTGAAATTGCATTCCACGGAACTTGTACCGTCGCGGTTCCCGCAAGACGATCGATGTCGTGCAAGTAAGCTTGTTGGCGTTTCAATTCCGGCGGATCGTCAGTCTTGTCATTCGGTTCAAGGACGGGAAATGTAATCCGACTTCCGCCGCCAATTGGCAACGGTACTGTGATGACTTGTCCTGGATTGGCCGTCGCCACATCATCGCGAAACGCTTGCCCCCGCGCTGCGACCACACTGGTGGGATCAAACGCGTCTGATCCGCCAGGCGATTGCGTCTGCCCTTGTCGAAGCAAAAGGTCACCAGAATATTCCAAGCGATTGCCCGCCAGATCGTCCAAGTAACCATCGAGCCGCAAAGAAAGAATTTCGTTTGGGCCTAAGCTTAAGCTTTCGAGCGAGATATCAATCAGATCTCGGTTCCGATCAGCTTGTCGTTCGATCTCGAAATCCAAGGAACTCGTGTGCGAAGGATCGTCGCCCATCGCGGCGAAGGTCAGGGTCGTCAAACTGCCCGCTGTGACACCTGATGCGTCATTCACGACCAAGGACAACGAATCGGCCTCACGCCCTACATAGCTTGGCAGCGAGAGACTGGGGGAACGTTGGTCATAGAACACCTCCAAGCTCGGACGCGGCGACGACAGAGGTATGTCATCCACTTCAATGTTCAAATGGATAACGAAGGTGTCTCCCACCGAAGGTCCGTAGCTTGCAAAGACGCTCATTGCATGGTCAGGAACCCGAAAGAAATCTCCGGTTGTGTACCTGCTCAACTCGATCTCTTCATAGTGCCCGAAATTGTCTTTGCCGCTTAAAAACGCTCGGCGGCTTTCAGAAGAAGAGATTTCGGGCCAATTCAAATGTCCTTCGATCGTGAAGTCAGAGGTGATTTGATCGTCGTTCGTGGTTCCCCCGGGGGCCGTGTCATTCGCAAGACGCATCGAGTAGAGATCAGGCTGTCGATTCAGTACATTGACAACTTTAAGTGCATCCAGCGCCGACACACGACCGTCGCCACTGACATCGGGGAAAATGAGCGACCCAGAGTCACTTTCACTCACGGGATTCGCCGCGTCCTGCTGCAGTTGATTGATGACGAGCAATGCGTCGAGAGCTGAGACGCGCAGATCGCCGTTGACATCCGCGGGCAGGTAGGCATTCTGCAAATCGCCCGCCATGAGCACTCGAGCCCCAAGCCATTCAAATCGCGGTTTGCGAGATCGTTTCCGACGGCGTCGGCGTTTTGGGTTTAAGAAAAGGTCAATGACTGGAGTTCCTCAACAACACCTTCGGCGGATCGCAACTGGCAAACTTAGCTTAGTCAACAAGGAAGTGACTGTCAGCCGTTCCGGAACGCTTCGTTTTCCGACGAAGCGGCACTCCGTCTTACCGGATGGTAGCGACGTTTTCCGTCGCTACACCCAAAGATCAGCGTCGAGGTTTCGGTAGCCGATGGCTTCGGCGAGGTGCTCTTCGCTGATGTCAGGATCTCCGGCGAGATCAGCGATCGTTCTTGCCACACGTAAGATTTTGTCGTGGGCCCGAGCGGATAGGCCCAGCGATTCCACCCCGGCTTTGAGCAACGTCTTGCTGGCCGCGCTCAGTTCACAGTGCTGCCGTGTTTGTCGGCTGCTCATTTGAGCGTTGTAGCGAATCGGACTGCCATCGAATCGTTCGGCTTGCACGTCGCGAGCACGCATGACGGATTCACGCATCATCGCACTGGTCTCGCTCGACGCATCGCGCGACGACAACTCTTCAAACGGTACCGCGGGAACCTCGATGTGAATGTCGACGCGATCGAGTAGTGGCCCGGAAATCTTTCCCATGTACCGTTCAATTTGGGGCGGCGTGCAGTTACAGCTTCTTCGAGGATCTGACCTGTACCCACAAGGGCACGGGTTGGCTGCAGCTATGAGCATGAAGTCTGCGGGGAAGGTTGTGCTTCGAAGGGCTCTTGAGATGGTGACGACGCCGTCTTCGAGCGGTTGTCGCATGACTTCGAGAGTCTTGCGATTGAACTCCGGGAGCTCATCCAAGAACAAGATGCCGTTGTGAGCCTTGCTGATTTCACCCGGTGCCGGCGGACTGCCTCCGCCAACCAAGCCCGCATCACTGATCGTGTGGTGAGGGCTGCGGAACGGCCGGCGTGCCAGTAACGGTTGTTTGGCTGGAAGCTGCCCCACGGCGCTGTAAATACGAGTGGTCTCGATCGATTCCGCGGGGACAAGCGGAGGCAGGATCGTCGGCATGCGTTTGGCCAACATGGTTTTCCCGCTGCCCGGTGGACCAATCATCAGCAAATTGTGGCGTCCCGCCGCCGCGATGGTCATCGCTCGTTTGGCGGATTCTTGGCCGCGCACATCAGCGAAGTCGACTTCGTATTCGCTGAAGGCTTCAAAGATTTCTTCGACACCGCTGGGGACCGGCGGGACATCAATTTCACCGGCGAAGAATGCGACGCACTGAGACAGACTGTCGACCGCGATCACTTCGAGGTCTTCGACCACGGCGGCTTCGGCAGCCGATTCGGATGGCACGACCAATCCCTTCAGCGATTTGTCTTTGGCTGCTTCGATTGCGATGGACAGTGCACCTTTGACCGGTCGGGTAATGCCTTCGAGTGCCAGTTCACCGACAACGGCGTAGTCTTCCAGGCGATCGAGCACCAATTGACCGCTGCCCGCCAACACTCCCAAGGCAACCGGCAAATCGAACGAGGGCGCTTGTTTGGGCAGGTCACCGGGAGCCAGGTTGATGACCACGCGATCTTGCGGGCGGATGAAGCCGCTGTTGACGATCGCTCGTTCGACGCGGTGGGTGGATTCTTTGACCGCCGCTTCTGGCAAACCGACCAAGATCGTCTTGGGCATCGCGGCTGGAGAAATATCGACTTCGACATCGACCGGCATCGCTTCGATACCGAGCAACGTGAATGTTTTAAGACGTGCGAGCATGCAGACTATCTCATTCGAATCGCGGGCCTTGGCCGAAAAGTTCCATCCAAGGTCAAGGTAGCGGGCGTGTGGCAACCCACCAATCGTGACGGTGCACCGATGTCGCCGCAACTAGGTATGCGACATTCGCTTGGGAGGCCCGCATCGCGAAATCGTCTGCGAATGTTGGGGAACGGGCTTCAGCCAGAGGATCTCCAACCACGGCGGAATGCTTCGAAGGCATCGCGGACAGCGGCGGGAGCTTGGCGGCGGTTGCCGCTGTCTTGCAATCCTCTCTGCCCATCTTGTTCACCTGGTTTGGATTCAGAACGCATGCCCTTGGGAGCTCGCATCCCCAAACTACGCAGCGCCTCTTCGACGTCGGATCGGTCCAAGTTGGGATCCGCATCCGGTTGGTCGATCGGTTTGACGTTTTGCCAACGCTCTCGGAATCGTTGCAAGTCTTCCGGCGTCCACTTCAGTCGATCAAGCAAATTTTGATCAGGGTCCTGACGAGTTTCATCGAGGTAGTCGAGCACCATGTCGGTGGCTCGTTTGGTGTATTCCAAGTCAGCTGGATCGGCCTTGGGCAGTTCGGCTTCGCCTTCGCCTGAACCATTCAAGTTTCCGCTGGCCGTTGAGTCACCGGTGAAGTTGGATGATTCACTCCCGTTGGAATTGGATTGCGACGGAGTTCCATCCTTGTTGGTGCCCGCTTTTTCTGAGCCGCCCTGTTCTGGATTGCCTGGGTCTGAATTGCCCTGGTCTGAATCTCTCGGGGAAGCGTCCGACGAAGCATCTTGATTCGATGAGCTTTGATCACCAGCTTGATCGCTGGAGGTTCCCTGTTCGGAGGCATTGCGATCGGAGGCGTCTTGATTGCCCGGGTTGTCTTGCTGGTCAGAGTTCTGCGTGCCGGCTTCGGACGAGCCGTCTTGCGAACCATCACCATTTTCCGATGAGGACGATCCATCCTGCGTTTGCCCAGGTTCGCCCGATTGTCGTTCTGAGTCTCCCGGGGTTTGTCCCGGGTCTCCTGTTTGAGCGTCAGCGGATTCTGAGCCGGATTCGCCCGACCCGTTTTCCGATGCCTCTTCGCCGGTCGAGCCTTCGTCCATGCCGTTGTCGTTGGATGAGTTGCCGCTGGACTGTTCCGAACCGTTCTGTTCGGCACCTGGGTTGTTTGCGTCACTGGATTGTGACTCTGAGCCGGCTCCTCGTTTGTGGCCTTCTTGCGAATTCCCGTCTTGCGAAGTGCCTTTTTGAGGGTTCGGGCTGTTCGAGTCGTTTCCAGCCGGATTGTCACCGGACTGATTCTCGCCGGATGGTTGTTGGCCGCCCTCGCGTTCTTGCTGTTCTTTCAAGTAGTCATTGATGCGTTCGAACGCTTCCGCGTCATCCTGCGGTGCGGATTGTGGTTGGCGTGAACCGCCGGATTCTTGAGAGCCTTCCGACTTTCCTGAAGTGCCGTTCGATCCGTCTTGATTGCTTCCCGACTCAGACGTTTCCGACGAGCCTTGTTCACCCGCTTCACCGCTTTGCTGGTTGGTGTTTCTTTGGCCGCCTTCGGGTGCACCATCGGCCGACTGTTGTGCATTGTTGGGTTGGCCCGCTTCGTTCTCTCCGGCTTCACCACCGGTTGAGTTGTCTTGGCCTTCTGACATGGCGTTCGGGTCGCTCGAACCTTCACCGGGATTTCCCGCAGAAGATTCACCTGGTTCGGACCCATCGTTGTTGTTTGAACCAGAGGCACCGTCACCGCCGTTTGATTCAGATGGATCGTTTGGATCGGAGTCACTTTCCGATGATTCGCCGCCCGATGAATTGCCATCGGAATCGCCGCCGCTGCCGTTTTCGTTTTTCCCGGTTTGCTCGGAATTGGATTCGCCGGAGCCACTTTGGCCTTCACCCCCCTGGCCACCTTGCTCGGATTGTCCGCTCTCGCCGCTGCCACCGCCGCCTCCTGATTGACCGTCTTCGCCAGCGCCAGAACCATTGGGCGAGCCACCATCGTCGGGCGTTTGGCCGTCGTTGTCGTCCTGGTCTTCCGGGGTTTGTTCTTCTGGATCGCGGCCGGCAACGATCTGCAACCGAACGGGTTCTGTTCGCGTGATGCCAGGTTGAATGTTTGGATTGTTGGCGTCGCGTCGATTGTCCGTCGCGACTGCCACCACTTCAACTTCATCACCGACCATCAATCGTGATGCGCGCGAACCACGACGACCGGCATTGGACAAAATCATGCGTGATGGGCGGAAGCGATACTCAGCGATCTGGTTGCCCTTCTCACCAGACTCGCTCTTCCACAACGACGCACGAGCGATCAAGTCGATCCCGCGACGGATCTCGATTTCGATTTCGGACAATCCAAAGTCCACATCCGCTGCGTGAATCTCAAACAGTTGTTGAGCGTCCAGTGGAACGGGTTTGGGAGATCGTCGAGGGACCACGATGGTGATCTCTGGCGGTAGATCACGAATCACTTCGATCGGATAAACGATCGGGTCGGAATTGGTTTGTTCAGCTTGGTCCCAAACACGAATGCGATAGCTTTCCAGTTCAACCGCACGCGTCGCGACTTCTCCACTGCGAAGATCAAACGGCAACTCCAGCGACCTGCCATCGTCGCTCAGCGTCATCTCACGGACGCCCGCCGTCGCGCGAACTTCTTGGCCCATTGGTTTAGGATTGAATTCGACCACCGCACGAGCCACCGGGCGATTGACTCGGGCTCTCAAGATCACTCGTGTTCCATCGACGCCTCGAATCGAACCGCTGCGTCGAATGCGAGATGATTCTCCGGTGTACGCTGGTGGTTGATATTGAACTTCGGTGACACTGACGACGGGTGTGTCGCGGATTGTCCACTCAAACGGTCCCGCGACCGCGTCGCCTGCCACGATCTCGTAACGTTGGACTCCACTGGCTTGATGGGAGACTTCAATGGATGCGGCGTAGGCGGTGGTCGACGTGGTGCTGGTCGACTCGTCCATTTGCATCTCAGTGGATCGGCCGTTGGACGTCTCGTTGCTTGAAGAGCTGGACGATTCTTTCGCGTTCGAATTCAGCCAACGGAACTCGACGGATTCTTCTTCTCGCAAGCCACGGATGTTTGCGGAAACCACCACCGTCCGCCCAGCCAAAATCTCCGCATCGCCCGGTTGAACGTCAGTGATCTGGACTCGATTAGCAGGTCGAATGTCGGCCGCGGGAGCCATCAACCGCGCGGCTGATTGCAATGTGTTCTTGGGAGACGCGATCGCGTAGATCATCAGAACCGACATCAAAGCGATCGTCGCGATCCACCATCGCAGCAACCCGGTGGCTTCTTCGGGCAAGGCATCAATCGATCGCAACTTCGCAGCGGTGGTCGCACCGATCGACTGGACGACTCGTTTGGACAGGTGACCTTTGGAAGTCGCGTCGCCGGAGTCCTGAGCGGTCAACGTGATGTAGCTGGAAAGGGCATGTCCCAATTCCGGATGGTCTCGCTCAAGGGCTCGCGCGGCGTAGTCGGCACGAACCGATGAACGCATCACCGGCCAAACCGAACGGACGATGTGAACGGTCGCTGCAACGATCGCGATCGTTGCAAAGACCAACCGGCCGATGGTTCCCGGTGACCAAATCCATTGGTCCATCACGACCCAGGCCAGCATTGCGGCCATCGCCACCAGAACCCCGCGAAGCATTTGACGTGTCAGTTCGGCTCGCCACAGCGCGGACCGAGCCGCATCGATCCGGGTTTGGATCAAAGTGTCGTAGGCCGGTTTCGCTTCGCCCGAAGGTGACCGAGATTCGGTGCCGGTCGGCGATGTTTGCGAAGCGGGCTTGCGGGGGGACGAGGCGACGGACAAGCGGTCTATCCAAAAACGAATCGATCAAACGCCAGAACCTGCCGATGGCGACCACAACATTCCTGGCGAGACAACGTTGCAATTCTATTCGATCGGCGATCCCGTCGCCTTGGAAGCATCTTCTGTATCAATCAAAACATTTGTTCTGTCGGGTGCTGTATGTTATTCGCACGAAGAAAGTTCAGGTCACCAGCCTTGGTTGGGTGACTTGAATCGCTCCAAACGGGGTGGCTTCGTTCGTTTACAACGATTTCGCGGGCATCAGTGTGGATACAAACGACCGATTCGCTAAAGAGTTGTTACCGGTGAATCCTCGCTGTGAACATATTGGGGGACTTATCAGAGACGCGGATCGACGGGCGGTTTTCCGGCCGAAGATCTTTAGATTTGCTACCGGCTGCTTTTAGTCGACTTTCCGATTCTGCCGCGTTGGGGCAAGATACAGACGGCGATTCGTGAGATTGACACCGTTTTCAGTCTGACGCGGCACGGATTTCAACCTCAACCTTTTCCACCTATTCCAAATCGGCCATGAGATACGCTTTTCGGCTCGCAGAACTGCTTGGGCACACCCCTGATCGGCGCAAACGCCCCGGTACGATCAAAGCGATCGTCGAACACACCGGATTGGATCGACACCAGGTTGCTTCGCTGCTCAAAAACGAAGCCAAGTACATCCCGTTGGATGCCCTGTCGCGTTTGTGCGATTACCTGATCGATCAAGGGCACGCGACGGCGGATCAATTGCCCGGTGCCTTGTTTGCTGTCAACGCAGAAAACTTCTGGGAGCAGTTGGCTCGCCGAAGCGACATCGAAATCGTTGTCGGTGTTCGACAAGGCGAAGGCAACAACTCACCCGAAAACGCCATGGTCGTTGCCAGCGACTCGGTGTTGGTTGGCGAATTGCTCAACGGCATCTCGACCTTGGGCGGTGTGGCCAAACACATCGGCGAAGGCCCCGAGTCAAACGCGACGACTTCGGTGCCCATGCCCGATCGCATTCAGCAATCGTTGGTGTGGAGTCCCGGCCAAGTCACGTTGGAAGACGCTCGAGCTCGTGCGACGGAAGTCTTCGAAGGATTCACCGAAGCCCAAGGCGACCGCGGAATGGTTTGCATCGGCAGCGTGAAGAGCAACCCGGCCGTCGAGCTGTTGTTCTCCGATGCGTTCGGATGCACTCCGTTTGTGACCGAAGACGACGTTGACGACGTATCAGCTCGCAGTTGCCCGTTCTTCCTTCGGTATCGTGACAGCGACCCAAAACCGGGTGCCGCTTCGGCTGGCATGCGTCTGAGCAAGAACATGGACGCACCGGAACCCGGCTTCTACTACGAAAAAGACGACGGCACTTGGGAGTACGCTGGCGGACAAGGCAAAGACACCGCGTTGGTGTTCTACCTGTTCCACGAAGCCCTCGGTCGCCTGGACATGGTGCTCAGCGGATTCTCCGGCCGAGCCACTCGCTTGCTGGCCAAGACGCTGGCAATCCGCGGCGAAGAATTTTGGCCACCTGTCTATCACGAAGCGGGCGTCCAAGTCGGTGCGTTCTTGGTTCAGTACGACGACGCGGAATCCAAACCCAGCCGCGACGATTTGCTCTACAACACTGGCGGAGCCGCCAAGATCATGCCTCTGTCCCGCGAAGCGATCGCACGCCGAATGGCTCGCCGCTAGGATGAACCGAACCCGTACGATGGACTTCCAAGTCCGTCGTGCTGGCGTCTTCGACGGGCTAGGAAGCCCGTCGTACGGATTTTGACGCCCGTCGAGGGGTGTGCTTCGTCCAAGGAAACGATCGGCCGCGAACCTGAAAGCGGGTGCGGGTGTCTCCGGGGCGACTCGGGCTTTTTTAGCTCACCAGCTTTTTCAACTTGCCGGGTGCTGTTTCCCGTTGCGTTTGCGTCTGGAAAGACCAAACTGGTGGCATGAAAACCGCTGCCGGGAACTCACGTTCCGTCCGATCGCGAATCGAACGCGTTTCGGGACGTGATGAATCGCTGGCGGCTGAAGACTCGTTTCCCTCCCCACTTTGTTTCTCCGTCTCCTGATCCACTCATGTTTGATTGCGTTGCACTCGTCGGTGCCACCGGTGCCGTTGGCCGAATCGTTCTGGACCAGCTCCACGCTCGCAAGTTCCCCATGCGGAAACTGCGTTTGCTCGCCTCGGCTCGCAGCGCCGGCACCCAAGTTCGTTACGGCGACGAAATGCTGACCGTCGAGCTGATGGAACCGTCGGCCTTTGAAGGCGTCGATCTGGTCATCGCCAGCACACCCGATGAGGTCTCCGCTGAGTTCACGCCTTGGGCGGTCAAAGCCGGCGCGATCGTGGTCGACGAGAGTGCGTATTGGCGGATGGACCCAACCGTCCCGTTGATCGTTCCCGAAGTGAACCCCGAAGCGGTCGATGGCCACCAAGGTGTCATCGCCAGCCCCAACTGCAGCACGACTCAGATGGTCGTTGCACTCGCTCCGCTGCACAAAGCCGTTGGTATTCGCCGGGTCATCGTCAGCACTTACCAAGCGACCAGTGGAGCTGGCTTGGCCGGCAACGTCGAACTCGAGTCCAGCACGCGAGCCAGCCTCGACGGGCAAGCCCATTCGCCAGAAACATTTCAACACCCAATCGGATTCAACCTGATTCCGCAGATCGGATCGGAAAAGCATCTCGGCTACACCAGCGAAGAGATGAAGATGGTGCACGAGACTCAAAAGATTCTCGGCGATGATTCCATCCAAGTCTGCCCGACCGCCGTTCGTGTGCCTGTCGCGATCGGACACAGCGAATCGATCTTGGTCGAAACCCGTGAGCCGATCACTGCCGCAAAAGCTCGCGAGCTTTGGGAAGCCGCTGATGGAATCACCGTGGTGGATGACTTGGATTCCAAGTCCTATCCCATGCCGCGTGATTGCGACGGCAAGGACGATGTCTTCATCGGTCGAATCCGCCAAGACATCAGCTCCGAAAACGGAATCGCGTTCTGGTGCGTCAGCGACAACCTTCGCAAAGGTGCCGCGACCAACGCCGTTCAAATTGCCGAGTTGTTGGCCAACAAACATCAACCCGCCGCCGGATGATGAGCTGAGCTATCGTGTCATACCCTTCTGAATGCCGGATGCGATCATGAAACAAGTCGTCACCGTCGTTTCACCGCATCTGGCCGAGAACGTTCTCGCAGCCCTTCGTCGGGCTCCGCTGGAAGGGTTGAGTGTGATGGAGGTCAAAGGCTACGGCCGCCAAAAAAGCTACCTCGATCAGTACCAAGACACCGAGTACTCGGAAGCCTTTGTGCCCAAGGTCGAGATCACTCTCTGGGTCGATGACCTGCGTCTCGAAGAGGTCCTCGACAAGATTGTCGAAGTCACTCGCACCGGCCGCATCGGCGACGGCAAGATCCTGGTCATGCCGGTCGCGTCGTTCATTTGAACCTGCCAGCCGTTCGCCATCTCGTCGCAACCCGCCGCGCTATTAAGCCGTTTAGGCGTTCGCCTCGGTTCCACCATCACAGAACCGGGCCTAACGGCCGCCGGCTGATTGGTGCCGTGATCCTCCGTCGCCCGTAGCTGGAATCGCCAGATTTCAGATCCCCGCTATGCCTTCGTAACCCGCCGCGTGAGCAAGGCCGCACGCAGAGCCCCGCGACTATCAGCATTCTCGCAAGCTCAGGCATCGCTCCTTCGCGACAACAATATGGTCCAGCACTGAGATGCCGATCAGCTTGCCGGCCTCCGTCAATCGCTCCGTCACCGCATGATCTTCGCGGCTGGGCGTTGGGTCGCCTGACGGATGGTTGTGCACCAACAACACCGCGGCGGCCGCGTCTCGGATCGCCGGCCGGAACACTTCGCGAGGATGCACCAGCGAACTGTCCAGCGTTCCCACTGTGATGCGATGCGTTCGGATTGGTTTGTGCTTGGTGTCCAGCGTCACGATGTGGAACTCTTCCTGCACCGCATCGCCAGCCAAGTAAGCGAACTTCTGCGCGCAGTACTCGGTCGCTTCCGTGGTGCTTGTGATTTTGACAATCTGCACCGGACGTTCGCGAGCCGCTTCGGTTGCTCGCCGGCCCAGTTCGATCCCCGCCATGATTTGGCAGTAACTGGCTTTCGTCACCGCTTTGGTGATGTGTCGCAATTCCGAAACGCTTTGTTCGCGAATCGCATCCAGTTCCTCATCGAAGTGATTGGCCAGCTTTGTGCCTCCCGTCGTGGCCGATTCACCGACCACGCCGACGCGAATCAGGATCGCCAGCAGGTCCGCGTTGGACAGCGACGCCGCACCATCACGCAACAAACGTTCTCGCGGTCGTTCTTCTTCCGGTCGCTCTTTGACTTGATCACCATGGATCTGATCTTGGATCCATCGGTCAATCAATTGGATTGGATCCGAGGAGGCCCATGTGTAGTGAAGTTCATCGTCGGAATGAACGCGTTCGAGCACACCGGCTCGCACCACTGCGTTGATGGTTCGTGTGACAAAGCCCGCTTGGGTTTCCTCCACCAATTCAGTGAGTTCGCTTTGGCGAAACTGAGAGTGATAGGCCAACGGGTAAAGGATGGCTTGCAAACGTTGACGTCGGGTTTCGCTCATCGGGCAACTCTTCGACCTCGAACATCTAGGAATTCGAACACAGCGAAGATAACCTAAATTCACTCCACGCCTTTTGTTGGGCATCAATTTGACGCGCCCGCGACCTCCGTTTGTATCGCAATATGACATCCATCTTCTCGAAAATCATCGCCAAAGAAATTCCGGCTGACATCGTCTACGAAGACGACCTGTGTCTGGCGTTTCGTGACATCGCCCCCAAAGCTCCCACGCACATCTTGGTCATTCCCAAACGCGAGATCGTGTCGCTCGCGGATTTGACGGACGAGGACCAGGAGGCCATGGGCCGCTGCGTCGTCGTCGCATCCAAAGTCGCGGCCGAGGAAGGTTTGGGCGACGGATATCGGTTGGTCGTCAACACGGGCTCCGACGGCGGCCAAGAAGTCCCGCACGTCCACTTTCACCTGCTCGGCGGCCGCAAAATGACCTGGCCACCAGGCTGAGTCCCGCCCGTCCGCAGGCCGCACGACCACACGCCAACGTAGCCGGATTCGCCAAGAATTCGGACCGCACAAGAACCGGGCCTAACGGCCATCGGCTAATCAATTCAATGACCCGCTATCGTCGTTCGTCATAACCCGCCGCGTTAGCAAGGCGTCTTTACCGCGCGATCAGAGTAGAACATTTGTCTCAAATGTTCCGTCGAGCCCCGATTCCATCCATGCCCCGTTGTTCTCCCTTCACCACGCGATCCCCGACGCCCACAGATCGTAGCCGAATTCGCCAGAATTCGGACGGCACAAGCTTCCCCACCCGCCGCGTCAGCAAGGCAACTCCCGCCAACTTGACCCTTTTTCCAGCCACTTCTCAATTCTTCCCTCGCTCACATTCAATTTGGGTGGAGTTTGCCGGCTGAGGTGCCGATGACGAAACAAGGCGATTCATTCAAGTCGAATGCGTCGTTCATTTGTCCCTCCACCTGTTCGAGACACGGATCGTCCCGATGAAATCCTCCTGTGCTGTCGTGTTGACGCTGGTCTGTTTGCTGATGTCGACCGGATGTGTCGGTCCCATGTGGAACGCTTGCGGCCCCTGTGGTCCTGGAGTCGGTTGCGACAGCGGCGTCTGCGGTGATTCCTGCGGCGGTTGCGATTCCTGCGACGGATGCGGCGAACTGTACATCGACCCGTGGATCAACGAACCCGCCGATTGCTACGACCCGTGTGACTCGTGCGGGAACTACAACGGCCAATCTTGCGGCAAGTGCCGAGCCGTCTTCACCGGCATCAAAAGCATCTGGGGATACAAACGCGACGGCTGCGGAACCGCCTGTGACACCTGTGCCGGAGGCCGGCCACTGTTCCCGCCTGCCGACCTCGGCGGATGCGATGGCTGTGGCGGATGCGACTCGTGCTCGACCGGTTGTGATTCGTGCTCCGGTGGCTGTGATTCGTGCTCCGGTGGCTGTGACTCTTGCTCCGGAGGATCGTATGGTCATTCGTCCGAGGGTGTGATCCTTCACGAAGGCGAAACGATCATCAGCGACAGCGGTCACGGGCAAACCTCGACCGTGGCGGCTCGCACCGCCCAGAACCGTCGCAACTCGCCGGCTCGCCAGATCTACCGCACGCGAACCGTCAACGGGCAACAGCCAACCTTGGCCTACTGAGCGGAAGGTTGAAGCCACGGCTCGGTATGGCAAACCGGCCAGCCTCGATGGTTCACTTCGGCAATGACTTGTGCGTCCGCCTCGTTGGGAACGAACAGACAAACGTCGTTGGCATCGAGGGAATCCAAGTCAACATCGCCGAGTGCCCGCCATTCTTTTTCCGCGGTCCAATCCTGGTCGCGACCTTCGGCTTGATAGAGATAGCGTTCGTCGGCGGGCAAGTCATCTCGGACCGACGCTGGGCCGTAGACGACCGGTCGCACTCCAATCGCTGTCGCGGCCGATCGCCGAATCGCGATTCCAAACGGTTCGTAGTCCCACCGCGAGATGTGGGACCGAAACGTTCGCCGGCGCAGCAATTCTGGCAGCGGCACGGCGGACAGACAAACCACGCGGTGTTCACTCTTGGATGTGGTCGCTCCCGCAATCAAACGCCGCATCCGCACGATGCGTCGCAGTGAGTCCAGCGTTTCTCGCGAGGCCGCTTCGTCAGACCCCAGCAGCATCTCGTCGTAGTACTGAGGCCACGACTGGCCTGGCCAAGGCCCATCGCAACGACGCGTGCAGTGAACCAACCATTCGTCTTGTTCCAGCACGTTTGACTCACGCGACTTATCGGCGGCACTGGGTTGGCTTCGTTCTGCCTGATGGTCCAAGGTCGCATGACATGACCGTGGCAGGAACCTTCCCAACGCTCCGGCTTCCAACAACCTTTCGGCTGCCCTGGGATCATCCATGCCAACCCGCACTCCAAACGGATCGACTTCTAAGCGTCGCAAAACCGCTTGTTCGATCTTTCCGCCACGGCGAGAGTGCAACACATCGATGCGGTCGGCCACCGCGACGACCCATTCATCTCGATCGATGGTGAATCGCGGTTTGCAAGAAGAGGACTTTGCTGGAGAGGGCAACTGGCGAGCGGTCCAGCGAACCAGCGGCACGTCGAACGTTTTGGCGGCTTGAGCGACCCAGGGATCCGCCGCCGACTTCTCTACGGTTATCACGTGCATATGTCGCTCGCGAGCGTCCAGCATCGAAGCGGCCAGTTGCCGGGCCATTTCACGATGTCGGACCGGGCTGTGCCCCAGCCGACTGGAGACCGGTGCCAGAGCTGGTTGGGCGGGCAAACCGAGATCGCGGCAGAGAGAGTGGAATGACGCCGGCGTCAGTTGCCGAGCCAGATCCGGCATCAGATGCTCAAGCCGCCGCCACCGCCTGCCAGCCCGTTTTTCAGCGTCCGAGGAGGTGCTGGAGCCACGTGAGTGATCTGGGTTGGATGGAGCGTCAGGACGCATGGCCGAGCCGTGGGAAGCGGGAGCGAACCGTTGGGAGGGCAAGTTCGGAAGCAAACGTTTGTCCACGTTAGCAGTTTTGCGGGTCCGGATAGGCAGGCGGCGTCAAAACGAATCCCTCCGGAATGAAAATCCAGAGAAAACCCGCCTTGAATCGCCACCGATCAGTAGCTAACATTCGCCCCACGACGAGTCGGAACCGGCTCGTGATCCCCTGTAGCTCAGTTGGTAGAGCAGGCGGCTGTTAACCGCCTTGTCACAGGTTCGAGTCCTGTCGGGGGAGCTGAGGCAACATTACCTGGGCATTTTGCGTCGTACTGACCAAGATATCCCAGGTTTTTTTGTGCCTCGTTGGCTGTAGATGGCTGAGTACGAGCAGGAATGGGACCGCCAATGGGACCGCGGTCCCGTTCGCAGCTGAGGCCAGTCTCAGTTGTCGCCCCTTCTTCCCAGTGGGCAGGCGTCACTTGCAGATAGCTCTTCTCGGCCACGCGTGCCGAATGTCCCATCCACGAATTGACGACGTGGTTGGCAAAGCGTTCTTCCAACTCCGTCCGACGGGAAGCTCGCAGGTTTTGAAAGGTCTTCTCCCACGGCTCCAGACCTGCTCGCTCGATAATGCGATTCATCTGGGTGCCAAGATTGGAAGAACGGCTGTACCGCGTGACGCAGCGGAGATCGCCGTCTTCGGCCAAGTAGAACGCCTCTTCCAAGATTGGGCGGAGCTCAGGAAAGATCGGAGCGAAGCGAAGTCCTGTTTTGGGCGAATCGATGCGAAGCCTAGCTTGGTCCCACTGAACGTCGGACCATTTCAAAGCCGTGATCTCGCAACGTCGCAGTCCACCGTAGCGAGCCAGTGCGAAGATCAGACGCCACTGAATGCCAGGGCAGGCATCGAGAACCTGCTTTGCGGATTGCCGGTCGACAAAGTGATCGCGGCTGCGGTTGACCTCTTCACCGCCTTTGATGGCGTCCATGGGGTTCGAAGGGATCAGTTCGGCATCGACAGCCTCTGCAAACATCGTCTTCGCGCGTTTGACGTGCTTGGATGCGGTGGACGGTGCCATCGTTCGGACGACCTTTCCGTCTTTGTCGATACGAGCCGGTTGTTCCATCAACCAGCGCTGCCAAGCCTTCGCATCAGCTTTGGTGATCGTATCCAACTGGTGATCGGCTCCAAACTTGCCAACCAGAAAACGTTTGGTATGCCCGTACTTTTCCCGGGTCGCTGCGGACACATCAGTCCTTCCTGCGATGTATTGATCCAGGAAAGGCCCCAATGTCTTTTCAACGCTCGTGGCTGACTTGGTCAGCGGTTGAATCAGCTTCCAATTTTCCAAGGTCTCACGCATCCGGCCCTCGAGTCCATTAGCCCACCGAACCGTTTCTGCATCGGGTTTGGTGTTGGACTCGATCGCATGAACCAGCTCTTCGATGTGTCGCTTGACCGTCTCAGCGTTCCGTTTGCTGATCTTGCCAAGATAAAGCGATTTGCGTTTTCGGTTCAGGTAGAAGCGAAGTCGCAGCCCCTGCCGACCGCGGTCGGATTCTTTCGTCAAACTTGCCATTGTTGCGTCACCTACTCGCATTCACCAAAGAAAGAGAGCAGCGGCGGCCGGGTGGTGAAGCCCGGTTTTCGGATGTACGGTCCTAGCCGCTGCAGTTGAAACATAGATGCTCACCGGTTCAAAGGAAAGGTTTGCACCGGCGTTTGTCCGGTCGACAACAAGCCGTTTGCTCATTCGATCAGCACCTCTTCCCGCTTTGCATATGCAAACGAAGAGAGCGGAATTTCTGGGCGAGGACCGGGCAGTCGGGCAACTTTGATCGAGTTAGCAGTCCCGAAAAGGTTGCTTCCCGATTTGTCTTTTCCATCGAAGAAGCCTGCCTTATCCAAGTCCGGCACAAGAACGACATTCACATCCTTGAAGAGCCGAGCATGTTTCGCAGGCACGTGGTTTCCGGGAGTGCCACAGGCCAGATATCCCAGTTCTGTGAGGGCGGCAGCGTCCTTCAAGCCCTCAACGATGTACCAAGTTTCACCCGGCTGAGGAAGTCGACCCGGGAAAAACATCCCGGACGAACCCTCACCTGGAGCGTTCAGCCCCTTTCCGTAGTCGGTCATGTCAAAGTACGAGTGAACGTCCCCGTAGCAGTTATAAGCATCAACGCGAATAACAGGTTTTCCGTTGCGGGTTTCCTCCCTCATGCCAAACTTACGAAGAGCCTCACGAGGAATCTTCTTCGCCCTGCAGATTCGCTTGGTCAGGTCACCTGATGCAATTGGAACGCTTGGCACGTTACGACAGGGCAGACCCAGGTATTCAGCGATAGCCGCAGCTGCCTCTTCCTGTGGTTTTTCGCGGGATGGTTGGCTCCGCCACCTTGCCACCGTAGGCGTTCTTATTGGCCGGACACACTGCCATTTCTACACCCAGGATGTACCAGTCGAATTCCGCCAAGCCGAGCTTCTTAACCAGCCAGGTCGACTGATTTCCTTTTCAGGTCGCGATGATCTCGTTTCTGAGGCTTGGCACTCGCTCGAAACTATCGGCCAATCTTCTGCGGAAAAATTTATTTGCGAGACGATTGAATTCAAGGTCCTGCAGGAAAGCCAATGTTTTCCGCATCAAAACCATCTAACAATCTCTAACGACGAATGAGTGTTAGAGGTAGCTAGAGTCATCTAAAGTGTTTTTAAGTTGCTCCCGAACGCAATGTGATGG
>NZ_ANMO01000066.1 GCF_000338295.1 Rhodopirellula europaea 6C | reverse complement strand
CTGCAGGACCTCTATGCGCGGGAGGGGGCCCGAGCATGAGAATGCAGAGAGGTGAGGCAGTCTCATCGTCCAGCACAACACACGACTCACTCGATCGGGCGTAGGTTCATTGAACCGATGTGGATGCCACCTGGTTCGTCGTAGCCAAAGATGCCGCTGACGTTGAAATACTTCTCCAAGTCTTCCCACTCCGGCCAATCGTCTCGCCGCATCAATTCGGCAACGCGACCAGCGATGGGATTTTCACCGCCACGATTCTCGACCGATTGTGCGGTCTCATCGGAGTTGGCCATTTCGTACAGGATCCGATACGTCTCGGCATCACGGTTGAATTGGAACAAGAACGGCGTTTCGCCCTCCAACTTGGCTCCGAGTTCGCTCGTCAGCAGCACGTAGTCTTCGTCGTCTGCCAAGCGATCGATTTCACCGGCCTCGGCACGAAGAATTTGCATGAGAATTTCACGACTGTCGCAGAGCAGCAACCAATCACCTAGCAACGCGACGCTGTTTTCCGGGACGCGAATTCCGGGGCGATCGAACTGGCGTTGCTCCGAAAAGTAAACCGTTTTGTCTCGGATGACTTCGGGTTTCATTCGTTGCGGTGGCGCTTTGGCTTTGACTTTGTCGAGCAACTTGCCAGCTTCCTTGGCATCTTTGACTTCGATCGCGATCGCACGTGCCATGGAGTTCCAGTTGGCAGGCAACTGATAACGTTGAATGGTGACGACGCGCCCGGTCATCAACGGGAAAACCTCTTCTTCAAGCGAAACATCAAAACGTTCCTTCACGGGCTTCTCGGTGTTCTTTTCGAAACTGCCTTCGCCCGCGAAACGATTGACGATCTTGCCAACGTTTTGGAAAGCGGTCTCAACATCCCAACCCACACAAGTGAAGCTGGCCGCGTCGGCGGGGACCCAAACCGGCGGTGAGACTTCGATGTCCTCGGGACGCAGCACGCCAAAGAACCCATCTCGTGGCGGATCGATCAACACGTGCATGTGACCAATCGATTCAACGATTTCACCGCCGCGGAAAAGACTGCCGCCGATCCCGCGGATCTTTTCGATGCCTAGATCTTGAACGATCGGCGCGATGAAGAATGCGGATCCACTTCTCGCGATGATCCGTTTCGCGATGCCATAAGGATTGACAAAGAAAGTGATCTGCGGGATCTCAGCTTCGGCACCAATCGATCGGCTCATCACGGCGATGAAGTCCGCGTTTTGCGCGAGCGTTTCGGATTCAGTCGAAGTCGTTTTTGTGGTGCGTCGTGAACGCCCCGATGACTGACTGGCGTCACGCTGCTCGTCGTTCATTTTCTTGGCAATCGACTGAGCGATCGTTCGTCCCAACCCGATGACGTAGAAGCCATCTTGTTCAAACCATTCAATGACATCGCCATCACCACGTTGGCGGACCAATCGCGTCAGCTCGATCGAACCGATTTGTTCGTTCTGGATGATCATGCGGTTCTTCTCCGCCAGTTCCATCAGGCGTTCGACCAAGGTTTCCATTTCTTTGTTGTTTGGACCGGCATCGATCATGATCGCCAAAGCAAACGAATTCTGCTGACGTCGTTTGTTTCGCAAGCGCCGAGCGATGGCGTCATCGTCTTCTTCCTCATCCGCTTTCTCCTGGTCGGTCTTTTCCTCCGGCGGTGGGCCTTCAAGAAGAGCGATGGCAACCTGGCCTTGAGGCAGCGACCGGAGCTCGTCGAGCGTCAGCCCCATCTCTTTGCCGGGCTTATCAAACAGGTCACTGAGAATTTGATAGATGTCCGAGACGAAGGGTCGCATCTTGGGATCATTCAGCATTTTCCCCAATGAGGATTCGCCCCAATCTTCGCGAATGTCGTTAACGTCATCGATTCGCAAATAAGCCAACGTGGTCGACGGCAACAGCCGCGGCGCTGGCACGGTGGTTCGGGTTTCGTTGTCCGTCGCGGAGCTTTGAGCGGAGGCAACGGATGGCGATGACATCCACGCGGTCGCAACCAAAAGGCATGCGAGGGGCATCATCAACGTTACAACTGGAAATTTCGGTGCAAATGAGCGGCCGAATCGCGGGGATCGTTGGGGATTCATTTTGGACGAACTCTTGGGGCCTAGCTACAATCAGATGAGAAGTGTCACACCCCAATCGTATCCGAAACCCAACGTCCACTGAGCGATAGTCGCATGAAACGAACGTCTCAAATTGTAGCGTGCCTGGCCGCTTCCACTTTATGGATCGCTCTGGGTTCGACAGCAACCGCGCAGCAACAAGGAAACGATGATGGTGGCGGTAACGGTCAGACAGACGGAGTCATTAACCAAGGCTTGGACCCTGATGAAGTGTTCAGTCAAGGCGTCCAGCGAAACGGAGCCGTCGGCGCCAACACGTCCACTCCTGTCGGTGCATCCGCGGTGTCACAAGCCGGCGGTGGTGGCGGCGGGGGAGCATTTGGTGGCGGGGGCGGCCTCGGAGGATTCGGTGGTGGCGGCGGACTGGGAGCCGCTTTTGGCAACTTGTTCGGCGGAGGCAACGCGGGTCGTGGCAACACGTCGACTCCACCGATTCGAACGCGACTTCGCAGTGCCGTGGAAGTTGCACCGCTCGAACCAGTTCGTGTGCAGCAATATGCGTCCTCGCGTTTGCAAGGCACATCGAATCTCACGACGATCAATGGCAACTTGCCCGGCCGTATGAATTCTCAATCCAATCGGTATGATGGAGTGAATGTTCAGGTCCAAGATCGCACAGCAACACTGAGCGGCACGGTCCGCAACGAATCCGATCGTCGGATGACCGAATTGCTGATGCGTTTGGAACCGGGCGTCTCTCGAGTCGACAACCGCCTGAGCGTCCAACCCTGACGCTTCGGCCCAGTTCGCTATTAATCAGTTTGCTGGCAGTGTTTTTCACCGGCCGCGTTTGAGCTGGTGGTGAATTCCATTTGCGTTCTTTGCCGGCGAAGCGTCTGATGGGAAAGCCACGACGGATCCACCTCACGCCGCCGCTTCCCTCTTTTTGATTTGCTTGACTCCGATGGTCTCACTGCCTCTCGTCACGACCACCGATTCGGAGTCCAGCGGCCCCCGCAAGAACCACTTGCTGAATTGGTCGCTCGACCAGCTCAAGGATTGGCTGCAGGAGCAGGGACAAAAACCGTTCCGTGCCAAGCAAATTCGCCGCTGGCTGTTCTCCGGACGAGCCACCTCGTTCGAGGAAATGACGGACTTGCCCGCCAAGCTTCGGGCTCAACTGGAAGAGCACTTTGCGATCTTCAATGCGACCGAAGCCGTCGTGTCGAAGTCCAAGGACGGCACCGAGAAAATCTTGGTCCGGTTGGCGGACGGTGGCGAAGTCGAATGCGTGTTGTTGCGAGACGGCCCTCGCCGCAGCATTTGCGTCAGCAGCCAAGTCGGATGCGCGATGGGATGCGTGTTCTGCGCCAGCGGACTGGACGGCGTTGATCGCAATTTGACCGGTGGCGAGATCTTGGAACAAATGCTGCGTCTGCAGCAACGGTTGCCCGCCGACGAACGGCTCAGCCATATCGTGATGATGGGCATGGGCGAACCGCTGGCCAACTTGCCTGGCGTTTTGGCGGCACTCGATGTCGCTCGCAGCGAAGACGGTCTGGGTATCAGCCCGCGAAGGATCACGATCAGCACCGTTGGTTTGCCGCCAGCAATCGACAAATTGGCCGCCGCCGGAATCCCATACAACTTGGCTGTGTCGCTGCACGCACCCAATGATGAACTGCGAAGCGAGCTGGTACCGGTCAATCGCAAGATCGGGATCGAGCCAGTGCTGCAAGCGGCAGATCGTTACTTCCACGCATCCGGTCGGCGACTGACGTTCGAGTATGTGTTGCTGGGCGGAATCAACGACGGCGACGAACACGCGAGGCAGCTGAGCCAAATTCTTCGCGGCCGCAGCGTGATGATGAACGTGATTCCATACAATCCAGTCGCGGGTTTGCCTTACCGAACGCCCAGTGGCGCGGCGATCGCGCGTTTTCGAGCGATTTTGGAATCGGCTGGCGTGAATGTCAATTTCCGCCAACGCAAAGGCGACGAAATCAACGCCGCCTGCGGCCAACTGCGTCGCAACCGCGGCGGTCAAAAGGCCGCGACTTAGTCCGCGATCGCGAATTTCTGCAATCGTGTTGACCCCCGCGGACTGAATTGACTATTTCTCGACCTTGGCGATGAACGCATCGCTGTTTGTGTGTCAGTCATTCAATTCCAGGGATGGAAAATATGTCCGTTTCAGTCATGCGGATCGTTGGTCGTTTTGCTCTTGGTTTCTCCGTCGCCGTCGCGACGATCTCGATGACCGGTTGTGGCTCGTCCACCCCTGAAGCGGTCGCATCCAAAACAACCACTTCCACGCCGCAAAACAGCGCCGCATCGGCAGAAGAAGCCGAATCCGTCGTTGGTCAGTTCCTCGACCGCATTCGCCGTGGTGGTGCCGAAAACACCGCCATGACGCTGCTGACCGAACGAGCTCAATCGGAATTGGCTCGGATCGGGCACACCGTTCAACCACTCGGGTCGCCGGACGCTGAAGTCACCATCACCCGCAGCGAAGAAGTGGGAATGGAGCATCTGCCCGAAGGCCAAAAGTACCCAACGCGTTTGGTGCACTGCGTTTGGAGCGAACCATCCGCGGCAGACGGAACCAAGCAAGAATTCCAAATTGTCCTGCCCGTCGTTCAACAAAGCGAAGGATGGCGAATCTCGGGCATGGTTCTGGGAATGGCTACCGGAGAACCTGAAATGATCCTGGACTTCGAAAACGGCGACGAAATGGCTCGCATTCTCAATGCTCAGGAACAAACGCAAACGGCTGCGAATCCAGCTGCGACCGCAACCGATTCGGTTCAGCGGTAATATGCCGCGATCGAAGATCGAATTCGAACTCCGATCGACCAAGACGCCTCGCTCCCCCGAGAAAATGATCCCGGGTGTCACGCGAGGCGTTTTTTCGTTGACTGGCAAGGAAGGATCCTCACCCGCCTCGAAAACGGCCCAGTGGCACCTTCGCCGCCCTTCCTGGTTTTCGGCGTTGCCTTTCTGAATTGGCTTCTACGATGCGAGTCGCTCCGGCTCACTTGCGATTTCGCTTGAAAACGCTCGTTTGCCCGTTGGCCTGCCAAGTCCGCAATCACAACGTGGTTTGAAATTGGCGGGTCATCGCGTGGATCAAGTGGCGAGCTGCTTTCCCAAAGGTTCGCCTGAACAAGAGTTTGGGCGCCCTGGGCAATTGACAACATTTGCTAGCAAGCTACCGTAACGCAAAGTCACTGCAAGCGGTAATGTCACCGCATCTCCCCAGAACCCCCTCTTGTGAGCGGATGACGGCCGGAGTGTAACGCAATCGATCAGGGTGACCGGATGCCACCTCAATTCAAGCGTGCGAACTCGGATCGCACCGAAACCTCCGAACTTACTCTGGAGAAACACATGAATCGGAATTTGGTGAAGGGTACCGCCGTCGTTGCACTGATGTTGGGTGCTTCGTTGGCTTTCAGCAGCAGTGCAAGTGCATTCAAATTCTTGCACTCGAACAAATGCTGCAACTCAGGCGGCTTGTTCAGCGGCTTGAAGGCTCACAAGTGCGGCGGCGGATTGCTGGCCAAACTGAAGGCCAAAGACTGCTGTGCTCCTGAGCCTTGCTGCGAGCCAGCCCCAGCTCCATGCTGTGAGCCAGCCCCAGCTCCTTGCTGTGAGCCCGCCCCAGAACCTTGCTGCGAACCAGCTCCTGCTCCTTGCTGCGAAGCTGCACCTGCTCCAGCACCTTGCTGTGGCGAACCAGCTCCCGCTCCTGTCGTCGAAGCAGCTCCTTGCTGCGGTGGCGAAGTTGCTCCTGTGATGGAAGGTTCCGTCATGCAAAGCAGCGAAGGCTTCGACCTGGCTCCAGGCGAAACTTTGGTTCCTGGTAGCGTCGTCACCGGCGAAGCTGCTGCTGCAACCGAAGAAGCTGCTCCAGCCGCTCCTGTTGCTGACGCTGCTGCAGACGCCGAAGCCACCGAAGAAGCTGCTCCTCCAGCACCAGTTGCTGACGAAGCTCCTGCTGCTGAAGCACCCGCAGCCGAAGAAGCTGCTCCTGCCGCACCTGCTGCAGAAGAAGTCAAAAGCAGCAGCGACCAAGTGGAAGAAGCTGCTCCTCCAGTGCCACAACCCGATGCCAACACCGACATCTAGTCAGTGCTGATTGAGTTTCGACTCAATCCATCGAAGTGAAAATCAAAAACCCCGCATGTGTTCTCACATGCGGGGTTTTGTTTTGGTTGTGGTGGAAGGCTGAGAAGATCTTGTTGCAAACGCTGAGAACGTCTTGTCGCGAAACGCTGAGGGGCCTCAGCGTTCTACAAGGATCAGACTTCGTCGTCTTCGAAGACTTCATCCGCGGCAGGCGTCTTTGGATCCTCGGGAGCACGCTTGCGAAGCTTGCGTTGCAGCGACCGTCTGTGAATGCCCAATCGACGGGCGGCTTCCGAGATGTTGTTGCCACAATCCGAGAGCACGCGATGAATATGTTCCCACTCGTTGCGAGCCAGCGATGGTGCGGGAAAGGCCAAGCCGCCCTCGGGTACGTTCTGGCCTTCGCCACGAATGAAAGACGACAGGATGTCGTCGGTGTCAGCGGGTTTGCTAAGGAAGTTGACCGCACCCGCACGAACCGCGTCAATTGAGGCGGGGATGCTTCCAAATCCGGACAACATCAGCACCCGGCAATCCGGTTTGATCTCCAGCAATCGACGCAATAAATCCAAACCGCTGCGGCCCGGCATTCTCAAGTCCAAGACCGCCAAATCCGTCGGCGACTGACTGAACACCGCCACGGCTTCGTCGTAATTGCCCGCGGTCAAAACGCGAAAACCGCGGCTCTGCATCGCCACCGCCATCCGCTCTCGCAGCACAACCGTGTCGTCGACCAGCAGAATGCTTTCTGCACCCACGGTTTCGGACGTGCAGACATCCGATGGACTGGGATAAGGCAGCACGCCGTCGTTGCCACTGTTGGAATCGGAGAAACTCATCGTTGCACCATTGCATCAGTCGGTGGGGGTACGGGCGTTCCAGTATAGCAGTCGAAAGCAACGATTCAGCCCCACGCCCGGTGTGAATGCGGCAAGTCACCACACCTCAACAACCGTCTGTAACGACCAATCACACCCCGGCGAGCAGGAAGCCAACCCGAGTGGCGGAGGGTCATTCCTTCGGAAGCGGTAAGCGAACCGTCGCAACGGTTCCCATCCCCGGCGTGCTATCGAATTTCAATGTGCCACCCAATCGCGTGATCACGTTTCGAGTCAGAAACAACCCCAGCCCGATCCCGCGGCCGGGTTCCTTGGTGGTGAAAAACGGATCGCCCGCTCGATCGAGCACCTCGTCCGACATGCCTTGCCCCTGGTCACGCACCTGCATCCGAGCTTCATCGCCATCGACGAGCAGTTCGACCGCGACGGATTCGGACGGGTCGCTGGCGTCCAATCCGTTGTGGATCAGATTCCGAATCGCCTGAGCGACGGCTTCCTCAGGCAACCACATCGGCTGGTCTTCCCAGGACGCATCGTCATCCGACTCAATGATTTCGACCCGGTGCGGATCGCGAATGCCCTCCAACGCCGTGTCAATCAAATCGCCCAGCGTCGTCCGGTTCCATCGCTGTGCCGCGGTGTCGCCAGACGCAGCTCGCATTCGCGAAAGAATTTGCCGGCACATCAACAATTGCCCATCGATCAACGACAGGTCTTCGTCAACCGATTTCGGTTTCGGTATGTCTTCCAAATGCCGCGTCAATTCGCGACAAGCCACATCGATCGCGGACAATGGCGACGCCAATTCGTGAGCCGCTCCGGCCGCTAGCGTCGTCAGGCCTTCCAATCGCATCGCGTCGGCTCGTTCGGATTGGCTGCGACGCAGGTCTTGTTCTCGCAAACGCAACTGGCGTGAAATCCGAGTCACGAAGTACGCCAGCACCGTCGCGCAGGTCACAAACGCGAACAGCAATCCACAATCTCGCAAATCCAGCGTCGCAATTAACCAATCGGGCGTCTCAGCGGGTTGGATCGTCAGCCCCGCAACGGGTCGCGAATCGATCAGCAACGCGACATACCCAAGCATTGCTAGCGCGGTCAGTGTCCAGGTCAGCGGGGCGGTCAGGATGACTCCTGCGATCGCGATGTTGACGAAGTAAAACAGACTGAAGGGATTGTCGGCTCCGCCGGTCAAATACAACATCGCGGTGAGCGTGATCAAATCCATCGCCATCAAGACAAACGCCAACCGCAGTGGCATTTCTGATTTGAACTCGCTCAACAATCTCGCCTCCGAATCAGCGATCGGCGACGCCCATCCAGAACTTGGTCCGGCGGCAGGATCCATCGCGGATTCACCAACCGATTCCTCGCGGTTGCGTTCAGCTCGGGACAGCCACCAACCGTAGGCACCATTGGTGATTGCGGTGAAGATCACCAGCACCAACAACGCGCCGATTGGCAACGAAGTGGGTGTGAGCAACCGAGCGAAGAGAATCGTGATGAGCTGGCCGACGATCGCGAAAGTGCGCAGTTGCAACAACCACGTGGACGACCCCAACGGCGCCGGTGCGATCAGCGGCATAGCAAGTTCACCCGATCAGTGGGTTTCGCGGCGAGTCAGCTCGTCACGCAGCTTGGCGGCCAACTCGTACTTTTCTTCTTGCACCGCCGCGTCCAAACGTTCTCGCAGCGTTTGGCCGACGGAGTATTCGTTTCGAAGCGACTCACGAAGATCGACCAATCGCACGATCAATTCGTCTTCATCGAAGTGTTCTTCCGCTTCGTGCTTAACGAAGAACTCTCGCAGCGTGTCCAACCCGCGATTGATCGCCTGGATGGCTTCCTCGGGCGTGTTCTCTTCCAGCTCGCCAAGAGCTTCCGCTTGCGTGCGATGGAACAGCACAAAGGGTCGATATTGTTCGTGCGACGAGATCCACTCGGGATCGTCCGACATTTCCTCGCACAAATCCATCAATCGCAGCGTGTGATCCGCGTCCATCACCGCACGGTGGTAGAACTGCAAACGCAACCAGCAGATCCGGCGGTGGTAGAACTGCATGAATTCGCGATCGATTTCGTTGCAGTCTTTTTCGGTTAGTTCCGCGTCCGCGTTTTCCAGCCGAGTCATCTGCAGATGCTGCAAATACGTTTCGCTGGCTTCGATCAATTCGCCATCGGGACGACCAGTCGTCTCCAACTGGAGAACGCCCATGTCGACTCGCATCTGGATGACGTCTCGATCATCTTTGCCTTTGATCAGGCGAACGTTGAGCGAACTGGGGTCGAATTCCCAGTTGCGAAGAAGATCGTCAAGATGCCGAGCACGCTTCATTGAGCAGGGACGCTAAAAAGATTCGAAGTGGAGAAGATTGTCGGCGAGAATCATTCCATCCGATTCGCGCCCTGTCAGTATAACAAGGGCCCGCCAAACGAGAACCTTCAATCGTCGACACGGGGTTTTCCACGCAGACGTTTCTTCTCGGATTGCTGTCGCTTTCCTTCCAACCGTCGCCGCTTACTGCCCAGCGTCGGTCGCGTCGCGGTTCGTTTTTTGGGGGGCAAACGACATCCCAGCAACATCGAGACCAACCGCTCGCGGGCGTCGGCAAGATTTCGAGATTGGTCCCGTGTCGCCTCGCTGTGCAGGACCATTTCCCCTTCTTTGTTGATGCGAGTTCCAAACTGGGTGACGAAACGTTTGCACCAAAATTCGTCGAATCCGGTCTGCGGCTGCGGTTTCCAACGCAGCGTCACCTTGGAATTGACTTTGTTGACGTTTTGTCCGCCCGGACCGCCACTTCGCGACGCCGACCAATTCAGGTCCGCTTCTGGAATGACAAAACGACTTGTTACGGGTAAATCAGCCATGGCCTCAGGTTCTACAATGCATTCCCGGCGGTAGCCACCATTGGCGACTCCGCTCCCACCGGATCGTTCAATTTCGATTCACGATTCCTCACCCAATCCTGTTTCCGACCCACCACGGTCGATGATTGCTCCACGAGCCCGCTTCATGACGCCGCAACACCCAAAAAAGATCAGCTCCATCGCCATTGCAACATCGCCGACCTGCGATCGATCACAAACGATGTGGTTCTGTCTCATCTGTGCAATCGTTTTGACTTTCGTCGTGATATCGACCGGACGAGCCCAGTCGCCGCTGACCCAGCCCGACTGGCCACGTTTTCTCAACGATGATTTCAGCGGCAGTGCGAAGTTGACGGAATCGGCTCCCAACTCCATCGCATCATTGAACTGGAAAAGCGAACCCAAGTTCCATTGGGCTCTGGATGTGGGAGACGGGTACGGCATCGGTGTGGTTCGCGGTGAAAACTATTTTCAATTCGACGCGACCAATGATTCGGAACGACTCCGCAAAATTGACCTGGCCACCGGAGCGGTCAAATGGACTCGGTCGTATCCGCTCGACTACCGAGACATGTACGGCTACGAAACGGGTCCACGATGCAGTCCCACCATCGCCGAGTTGGATGACGAATCCGGGGACGCCCAAATCTTCACCTATGGCGTCGCTGGTCAACTGACCGCATGGAGTTGCGAGTCGGGCAATCAACTGTGGACGAATTCACTCAACGAGAAGTACGACGTTGTTCAGAACTTCTTCGGCGTCGGTTCGTCTCCGTTGATCGTTGGCGACCAAGTCATCGCGATGGTTGGTGGCAGTCCCGATGATCAACAAGCTCTCGCCCCTGGACGACTCGATCGCGTCGTTCCCGAAGGCACGTTGATGGTGTCACTGGATCGATCAACCGGCGACGTACGATGGACCGGCGGAGATGACTTGGCCAGCTACAGCAGCCCGCGAACGATCACGATCGGCGGCACGGAATACTTGCTCATGTTCGCTCGCGATCATTTGTGGGTACTGGATCCGACCGACGGCGAATCGCTCGGGAAGGTCTATCATCGAGCGGACATTTTGGAGAGCGTCAACGCGATGGTTCCAATCGTCGATGGCAATCGTGTGCTGATCAGCGAGTGCTACGACGCTGGCGCGGCGGTTTATGACATCAACGTCGAAAACGACCGAGCCACGTTTGAAACCGTTTGGAAAGATCCCGAGGGTCGTCGACGATCGCAGGCATTGCGGTCACACATGTCGACGCCGATTCTTCACGATGGCTACCTCTACGCTTGCAGCGGCCGCAATGCACCGGACAGTGATTTCCGATGCATCGACTTCGCTACCGGAGAGGTGAAGTGGACCGCCCTCGATCGACGACGCAGCACCGCGACACGATTGGGCGACGTCTTGTTGGTGCTGAAGGAGACCGGCTCGCTACACATTGTCCGTGTGACACCGGATCGATTTGATGAGCTGGCGGTCTGGGAGCTGGATTTCGCCGCTGGCGACCGTCCAGCCCTGCAATTCCCTTGCTGGTCCGCTCCCGTGATCGTCGGCAATCGCATGCTCATCCGCGGCGACCGAACCGTCCTCTGCCTCGCCCTGCCAGAACACAATCCGTCCTGAGTCACTGCCCCGTACGATGGTTTTCCAAGACCGTCGACTTCAACTTTGATGTTGCTGGACCAGGATTCAGGCCGGGCTTGGAAGCCCAGCCTACGGCAACTACCTCGCCAAACCTCTCGTACGATGGTCATCCGAGACCGTCGCGCCATACCTTGTACGATGGTCTTCCAAGACCGTCGACTCGATTCTGTGGCATGACTTCGACCGCCTTGGAAGGCGGTCGTACGTAGCAATTGGCAACGCATTACGGATCAGATCGACCGATTCTTTGAACGCGTCGCTTTGCAGCTTCGTAAAATGACATTCCGGTCGTTCGCCGGGTGCCGCCCCATCGCTTGAACTCTCAACGAAACGATTCATGGACACTTCAAAACCCAATTCCGATTCGCCGTCTCGCGACCGACGCGAACCCGTGGGTGGGGTGATCCACGCCTATCAAAAGTACGACCCGGTCGCTTTTCCACCACCCAGCCAACCGCCGCCGGACCTCGTGTCGCCCGCGTTCGAGCAAGCGTTGATGTACGGCAACTTTCAAGAACTGTCCGAGGAAGACCTCGCCAACGCAGTGAAGCTTGATCCGAGCCAAATCGCGGGTTTGGGACCGAGCATCGACTTTTTGAAAGCGCTGCTGGAGGATCGCAAACGCAAAATCCTGAAAACGTACGAAGCTCGCACGGTTCAGAAGAAAGCTCGCAAAGCGTTTCACCAAGCCGCCAAGAAAGTGAAACCGCCCGCCAAGATGGAAAAGCTTTTCCGAATGGCGATCAATCAAGAACAACCTTTCATGATTGAACGGCTGTGGTACCAGTCCGGCGACGATAACGGGGACCTCGCCCGCAACTTGCTGGCGACCGGCTCGGCGATGGAAGACAAACACAACATCGAAGAACTGGCCACGAAGTATGACTTCACCGGCAATGAATCGATGTCGATCCCCAAAGCACTCGAGATCAAAGAAGAACTCGAAAAGATCGACGAACTGTTGCAGCAACTCGAAGAAGCCGAGAAGACTGCTCAGATCGGTTTGATCGACATGGAAATGCTCAGCGAGTTCGCACAACCGGGCGACATGGAACAGCTTGAGGACATGCGACGACAAGTCGAAAACCTGATGCGAGAGCAAGCCGAAAGGCAAGGCTTGGAACGCAACAAGGACGGCTCTGGTTTCCGCCTGACACCGCAAGCCTACAAGATTTTCCAAGGCCGATTGCTCGAGCAGATTTTCAGTGAACTTGATCCGTCACGCACTGGTCGCCACGAAGGCGATGTGGTCGGCGAAGGAGCCGTGGAACTGCAACAAACCAAACCGTACGAGTTCGGTGACAGCGTCGCCAACTTGGATTTGCCGCAGACGATCATCAACGCGTTGCTGCGTCAAAAGGACGAACGTCCGCTGCGACTGCACGGCGACGACATCGTGGTCCACAAGACTCGCAATCATCCGAAAGCCGCCACGGCGGTGATCATGGACATGAGCGGGTCGATGCGGTACGAGGGCCAATATATCAACGTCAAACGCATGGCGCTTGCGTTGCAAGGATTGATCAACAGCGAGTATCCCGGCGACTTCCTGAAATTCATCGAGATGTACACGTTCGCGAAACTGCGGACGCCGGGTGAAATCATCGAGTGCATGCCCAAACAAGTCACGATTCATGATCCTTGGGTTCGCTTGAAGTGCGACATGAGCAACCCGGACATCAGCGAGCACGAGATCCATCCGCACTTCACCAATATTCAGCACGCGTTGCAAATGGCCAGACAAAATCTGGCGACTTGCGACACGCCCAATCGCCAAGTCGTGTTGATCACGGACGGTTTGCCAACCGCGCACTTCGAAGGCGAGTGGTTGTACATGCTGTATCCACCCGACCCACAAACCGAAGCCGCCACGATGCGTGAGGCTCAGCTTTGCGCCAAGGAAGGGATCACGATCAACATCTTCTTGATCCCCAGTTGGTCGCAGAGCGAAGAAGACATTCGGTTCGCCTACCGGATGGCCCAATCGACTCGCGGGCGAGTGTTCTTCACCAGCGGAAAGAACCTCGATCGATTTGTGCTGTGGGACTACGTCAACAATCGACGAAGCATCATCGCTTAAAAGAAGTGGCATAGGCTTCCAGCCTGTGATTCGAACCGACATCCGCAATCTCACAGGCAGGAAGCCTATGCCACACTCGTTGGTGTTGTGTTAAAACGCCTGCATGGCTGAACCAATCTCGAAACAACAGATGGCGTGCGACGAAGCGACTGCCAAGTCGCTGATCCTGGACAATTGGAACTCGGTTCGAAGTTCCGTTTCTGAAACCGCCAAGCGATGCGGTCGTTCCCCCGACAGCGTTCGAGTCGTCGGAGTCACCAAATACGTCGACCCAGAAATCACGGGCTGGCTCGTCGAAGCCGGCTGCCACGACCTGGGTGAGAACCGGCCTCAATTGCTGGAGAGCAAATTCCAAACGCTCGACGATGCCGCCATTCGTTGGCACCAAATCGGCAACTTGCAACGCAACAAAGTCCGCCGCTTGCTTCCCGCGGAACCGCTCGTTCACGCGATTGCGAGTGAACGGTTGCTCGATGCGTTGCACAACGAATGCCTGCTTCAATCACGATCGATCGATGGCTTGATCGAGATCAATGTTAGCGAAGAAGAAGCCAAAACCGGGTTGCCGATCAACCAACTGGAACCACTCTTGGTTCACTGGCAAAGTTTCGAGGGCAGCTCCAACGCGGGACTGCAAATCAAAGGTCTGATGGCGATGGCGGGCTGGGGCACTGACGAGTCCACTGCCGCCAAACAGTTTGCCAAATTGCGAGAACTTCGCGATCAAATGGAATCGGCCACTGGAGCTTCGCTCCCTGAGTTGTCGATGGGAATGAGCGGCGACTATCCCGCCGCGATCGCCGAAGGAGCCACGCTGGTCCGCATCGGCACGCGGTTGCTCCAAGGTGTTCTGCCGACTGGTTGATGCCAGTTGTGAGAGGCCGGCTTAGAGTAGGACCGTTGTTCGATTCTGGGGCCGACTTGGGCGATTGCAAAGTGCACTTCGCAATTCATCCCACCACGTAGGCCAGGCCTCGCCTGGCAATCGCCCTCTGCCGATCGAT
>NZ_ANMO01000065.1 GCF_000338295.1 Rhodopirellula europaea 6C | reverse complement strand
ACGACACTGAAGATTTCGCCACATGACGGATGACCAACGCGTTGCTCGCCTCGTCGCTGAATTGGCGGGCACCGGCGCACAGGTCAACGGCGCGTTTCAGGTTTGGGCACTCGACGCGCAGCTGACCGACGCCCACTTGCATGGAATCTCAAGCTGGGCCGACCTTGAATTCTTGATGGCCGCGGGGTGCCCGATCACCGATGCCGGACTGGCTTCGATTTGCTGCTTTCGTCGGCTAGCTTCACTCGACATAGGCGGCACGGCAATCACTGCGAATGCGATCTCAACCGCCGAACTGCCGGAAACGCTTACAACCTTCGGTTTGTACGACATCCCGTTGACAGATGATGCTGCTAATCGAATTACGCAGTTGCCCGAAATACGGATGCTTAATTGCAACGAATGCGGATTGTCACTGCCCGCATTTCACCGCTTGGTCGAGCTTCCAAAGCTGCGCGGATTCGAGGCGTTGGGCTGTCCTGTCCCAGATGATGATGCGCGAGCAATTTCTCGACGCATCCCACACGGTCTGCTACGATTGGACTCAGGTGTGTGGCGCAATGGAGACGTCAAACGTCCGCCCAGAAACAGGTCGTAACAATCGCGTGCACCGGAGTACGCGGGCCGAGCGGTTTTGAAGTTGAAAATCTTCTGCGCGTACCCGGTGACGCGTGACGTTA
>NZ_ANMO01000064.1 GCF_000338295.1 Rhodopirellula europaea 6C | reverse complement strand
CATCACAGACGCACTCCCCGGAGCGTCAGCTAGTTTGGATAGCCCCCCCGGAAGAGTCAATGATTTTCTGTTGAGTTGGGTGGCTAAGGGCGACTTTGACGTTTTTACCCAAAAGGTTGAGCAACCGGCTCATACCGAAATTTCACCGACGCTCCGCTGCAATCACGGGTAACGGAAGCATTCCCCTCTAATTTGGGTGGCATGAGGCCGATGTGAAAGCTGACCGGTTTGGGCAGTCAAGTCACCCTGCCAATATCCCCCTGAAAAAACAAATCCGGAAAACCACTGGCCCCTGGTAAAGGATTACCACCGATGAACTCCCGATGGAAACGATCCGCATTGGCAGCGTGCATTGCCGCGGCAACCTTCATCAGCAACGGTGCCGAGGCGCAGGCCCAGAACTACGAACGCTACAAACCCCTGACCGTGCCGAGCCAGCCTTCGGCTCAGCCGAGAGTTCAACCCGAAAGGTTGGAACCGGTTCAAGGAAGCGACAAGGTCCTCGTTGAAGAACTGGCGGGCATCATTGTCTTAGACCACAACGACAAGGTCGACGCGGAAGATTCTCACGCGGGAGTTTTGGGCATCCAGCATGACTTTGATGATTCAACTTCGCTGGTTTACGGTAATGGCGTTCAAGCTATCTTGAATCGATACATTGGTGGGACCGTCACGCTTCGGCGTCTCAACCAGATGTCGCGAGACATCATCTCGTACTATCGAAAAAGCGGACAACCGGTTGTCGACGTCGTAATCCCCGAACAAAAGATCACTTCGGGCGTCGTCCAAATCGTTGTCACTGAAACGCGAATTGGCTCAGTAAAAATCACCGACGGATGCCATTTCGACGCGGACGATCTATGCCGCTGGATTCAATGCACACGACGCGGCGACAAGATCTACGAGAACAAACTCAACAATGATTTGTTCTGGCTGAATCAGAATCCGTTCCGGCGCGTTTCCGTTGATATGCGTCCTGGTGCAGTCGACGGAACCACAGATGTCATCTTCGACATTGATGATGTGTGCCCGATCCGAGGGTACACAGGCTACGAAGACACCGGTGTTCGCACTCTCGGTTTGGAGCGGTTGTATGCCGGGATGATCTACGGCAACGCGTTCGGCAAAGGTGGTCTTCTCAGTTATCAATACACCGCCGATGCCGAATTTTATCGACTGAATGCCCACAGCGTCAGCTACGCACAACCCGTCAATCGATCGTACAGTTGGAATGCTTACGGAAGCTGGGCCGGAGTGAGCCCAACCATTCCAACGGTCAACCAAGACGGAGAAAGTTGGCAGGTTGGTCTAGGAATCACCCGCCATCTTCAAAAGACTCAATGGGTGGACACAAACTGGTCCATCGGTGCCGATTTCAAACAAACGAACAACAACTTGGAATTCGGCGGCCAACAGGTCCAAAATTCAGCGGCAGACCTGCTGCAATTGCGTCTGTCATTCCAACACCTTTGGCGCGGCTGTCGAGACGAATACGGACTGTTGACACTTGATTCTTTTGTTGGTCCAGGCAGTGGATTCACCAGCGATCACAACACCGCAGCCTTCAATACGATTCGAGCAAACACGACACCTGACTACTTCTACACTCGTCTTCGTGCGGAACGCATGTGGAATGTTCGAGAAGATTGGCAACTAATGGGGCGTTTTGTTGGGCAGCTAGCCTCAGAACGTTTGCTGTTCAGTGAGACGCTTGGCTTTGGCGGATACGACTCCATTCGTGGGTACGATCAACGTGTCTACAGTGGCGATGATGGCTGGTTCGCTTCTCTGGAGTTTGGGCCTCGCACAAAACGTTTTGGCACCTGCTCTGACCCCAATACCTTTCGAGCATTCACGTTCCTCGACATGGGTGGAGGTTCGGTCCAGGATGCTCTGCCAGGTGAGGTGAGTGATGAATTTCTGATCAGCGCCGGCCTGGGCATGCGATTGGCGATCAGCGATCGAATCTCGATGCGAGCTTCGTATGGTCACGGGTTTGAATCCGTGCCGGGTGCCGAAAGCCGAGACCGTGTTCACATCGGAATCGTGTCTCTGTTCGGCCCGCGAGTTCGTTGACGGTCGCTCGCCCGTCATCCGGTCCGAGCATAAAAAAACCACGCGAGGTGAGTCGCGTGGTTTTCGTGTTTGAACAATCGAAGTGGCTTAGCGAGCGCCAGCCAATTCGTCTTTTTTGCGTTCGGCGATGATCTCTTCTTGGATGTTCGAAGGAGTCTGACGGTAGGCCGCCAATTCCATCGTGAACGTTCCTTGACCTTGAGTCATGCTGCGAAGGTCGGTCGCGTAACCGAAGGTTTCTGCCAAAGGAACTTCCGCCAAGATGACGGTCATGCCTTCGTTGGTATCGTTGCTGGTCATCAGACCACGACGACGAATGACGTCACCGGTGACGGTACCTTGGAAGTCTTCTGGCACTTCGATTTCGACCTTCATGATCGGTTCGAGCAACTTCGGAGCGGCTTGCTTGAAGTACTCGCGGAAGCAACCTTGAGCAGCCGTGTAAAAGGCTTTTTCGCTCGAGTCAACGTCGTGGTAGCTACCGTCGAGCAACTCGATGCGAGTTCCCACAACGGGGTAATCAGCAATTGGGCCCTTGCCCAGGATATCGCGGAAGCCTTTTTCAACAGCAGGGATGTACTGCTTTGGAATACGACCACCAACAACCTTTTCTTCGAACTCGAAGCTGTCTTCGCTTTCCGATTCGATCGGGATCAGCTTGCCAACGATGTGAGCGTACTGACCCGAACCACCGGTTTGCTTCTTGTGCTTGTAGTTGAACTCGACTTCGCGAGTCGGGCTTTCGCGGTAGGAAACCTTTGGAGCACCGACTTCGATTTCGACGCCATATTCGCGACGAATTCGTTCGATGTAAATTTCCAGGTGCAACTCACCCATCCCCGAGATCAGGATCTCGTTGGTTTCTTCATCGGTGTAAACACTGAACGTTGGGTCTTCCTTGCGGAAGCGTTGCAACGCTTTGCTCATCTTGTCGCCATCGCCACGGTTCAGTGGATTGACGGCGATCTTGATGACGGGCTCAGGCACGTACATCGACTCCAACGTCGCGTAATCACGCTCGCTGCAATACGTGTCCCCGGAAGCACAATCGATACCCATGACGGCAATGATGTCACCAGGGCCCGCTTCGTCGATTTCTTCACGCTTTTCACTGTGCATTCGCACGATCCGACTGAAGCGTTCTTTCTTCTGCGAACGCTGGTTCGTGTACGCTTCGCCCTTCTTGATCGTACCTTGGTAGATACGCATGAAGGTCAGCTGACCGAATGGATCTTCGACGATCTTGAACGCCATGCCCACGAACGGCTTGTCCGCATCGGGTGACAATTCGATCTTCTTGGTTTCGTCCGAAGGGTCACGTCCGTAGATTTCGCGATCCAGTGGGCTGGGCAGATACTCGGTGACTGCGTTGAGCAATGGCTGAACACCTTTGTTCTTGTATGCACTGCCCATGTAAACGGGAGTCGCACCGTTGAGAACTGCTTCACGCATGACCCGGTAGATCATGTCCTTGGACACTTCTTCTTCGCTCAGCAGCAATTCCATCACTTCATCGCTGTAGTTGGACAATGAATCCAACATTGCAATGCGTGCTTCTTCCGCTTCGTCTTTCAAGTCAGCAGGAATTTCGCTGGTGACAACCTTTTCGCCTTGGTCGCCTTCGAAGGTGTAAGCGACCATTTCGATCAAGTCGACGACGCCACGGAAATTCTCTTCCGCACCGATTGGGATTTGAGCGAGGAAGGCATCGGCACCCAACTTTTCGCGAAGTTGTTCAACAACGCGACGCGGGTTAGCACCGGTACGGTCCATCTTGTTGATGAACGCCAAGCGAGGAATTTGGTATCGCTTCATTTGGCGGTCAACGGTGATCGACTGGCTTTGAACGCCACCGACACTGCACAGAACCAAAACCGCACCATCAAGAACACGCAGCGAGCGTTCCACTTCGACGGTGAAGTCAACGTGGCCGGGGGTATCGATCAGATTGATGTGATAACCGTTGTGCGTCACGCTGGTCGCGGCACTGGTGATCGTGATCCCACGCTCTTTTTCGAGCTCCATGTGATCCATCGTGGCGCCGTCACCGCCACCGCGAACATCTTCGATCTTGTGGATACGTCCGCTGTAAAACAGGATGCGTTCGCTCAGAGTGGTCTTGCCCGAGTCGATGTGGGCACTGATACCAATGTTTCTGACCTTCTCCAAATTCATAATACTTCACCTAAGCTCGACCAATGCGGCGGTTCCAATCTCGCCCGTCGACAACTCTGACATGGATGTCGCAGTAATTCCGGGAGGATTTGGAGGGTGGCCGACGAATCGTCAAAAATTGTTGGGGGGTGTAGACTGGCAAAACCGGGAATCGCCCGGACATTCTTTTCGAATCACATAAGAAATCGAACGGAAATATCGCAAAGGTGGCTCCGATCGGGAACCCCAAAACGAATCAGGCGCAATCTTTGCTCGCCATTGCGGCCCGATCCCCCCTGACATTGGATTTTTGAAACGATTTTGCCCATCAAATTCGACCGCCCCGCCGTCGCGGACTCCGCTCCCGATCCCTCCGAATCGCTTGCGGCCCTCCGAGACAGAGCTCCAATCCTGGCTAAATTCAAAAAACCTCCCCTGGGAGTCGTCCTGGGCAGTGGTTTGGGGGGACTGGCTGACGCAATCGAGTCTCCCACGATCGTGCCCTACGCCGAAATCCCCGGGCTGGCCGCGTCCACCGCGTCAGGCCACCGTGGCGAATTCCTGATCGGCCACTTGGCAGCTCGCCCCGTCATCGCGATGGCAGGACGCCTGCATGTTTACGAAGGTCATTCCCTTCGGGAGGTCACCCGGCCGGTCGCCCTGATGGCGGGATTGGGAATCAACGAGCTCGTCGTCAGCTGCGCCGCCGGCGGATTGAATCCCAATTTCAATGTCGGCGACCTAGTCCTCCTCAACGAACACAGCAGTTGGCTGGATGGAAAACTGGGTGCCCCGCCAATCAGTTTTCAACGAACAAACGACTCGGCTAACGAGTCCGCCGCTGCCGCGGGATGTTTCCGACGAAGCCTGAGCACCTGCGATCCGCAGCTCGACGCGATTGCTCATCAAACGGCTCATACGAACGGGTTTGAACTTCGACGAGGAATGTATTTGGCCGTCAACGGTCCCAACTACGAAACCCGTGCGGAGTGCCGAATGATGCGGCGTCTCGGTGCTGATCTGGTTGGCATGAGCACGGTGCCGGAACTGTTGTGTGCCGCCTCGGCCGGAGTCCGAACGCTTGGTATCTCCGTCGTCACCAACCTCGCATTGCCCGACGCACCCGCGACAGCCGACCACGCGGATGTCTTGGAAGTGTGCGAGCGAGCTGCCGAGCGGTTACAACAAATCGTTCGAGCGATTGCCACCCACGGAGCTTGATGTGACGAAGGAACCCCAGCAGCCCGATCATTCGATTGACATTTCCCAAATGTCGGATGCGGAATTGCACGCCGCTTTGCAATCGATCCCCTGCCAATCCGGCGAAGACGACCCCGCACCGCTGGTCGAGCTGACTGGTCTGAAAAGCCAACACTCCGCCATGATGCGTTGCGAGACTCCGCTTCGATTTCAAGCGACGGGCAACCTGGGTGATTACGCCTTTGCCTTTTGCCGTGACGCAGACATTCGGCTAGACGGCAACGTTGGCCATGGTGCTGGTGACGGGATGAGTGGCGGAGTCGTCTTGATCACCGGCAACGCGGGCTGCGGATTAGGTTCCGCCATGACCGGAGGAACGCTGGCCGTTTACGGCTCGGCGGGCGATCGAGTTGGCTCGGCGATGCGCGGCGGCAGCATCTTTGTTCGCGGAAGCGTTGGCGATGACACCGGTGCGGGTGCTCTCGGCGGCACAATCGTGGTCGGTGGCGATGCGGGCGACCGACTCGGTGACGGCCTGAACAACGTGACCGTCTTCCTGCGAGGCAAAGCCAAATCGCTGGCCCCCGGAGTCATCGAAGCTCCCTTGAGAAAACGCGAAGAAGTCCGTTTGGGTTTGCTTTTGATGGGTGCCTCCATACGTGGTTCGGCATCCGAGTTTCGTCGCATCATTCCTAAAGCACGCTTGGACGCCGAAGAAGCGGGTGCCGGTGAAATCCGCCCGAACTGGCGTTAGAAGCGGCCCCGCTGTCACTCTGGTTGGCCTGATTTCGCTCTCCATCGGATCGTAGGCGGAGTCGCCAGACTTCGGTCTTCCTCCGAAGCCGCTCCCAACTCCAGACATGTCTCGCAGCTTTTTGATTCCGTTTTTCGGCGGGCTTCCGGCACCTGCTTCTCCCCCATACCGCAGTTTGGCAGAAGGTCGAGCGAAGCCGTTCAGGTGGACGCGAGAGCGAGGGCTGGATGTCCTTTCAGAGTAGAACATATGTCCCAATGTTTGCGTGATAGGTTGGTTTCGTCGAGCAGTGTGACGCGAACGTTTGAAAGTGGACTTGGGTGCAATGAGGCTTGGCGATGGAAGGCTGCCCGACGGAACAGTTGAGGACAACTGTTCTACTCTGATGCGCGATCTCCGAAGCTGATTGGAAAACGATTCCCTCACCCGCCAGCGACAACGTCGAGGTAGCGATATCCACCGCGATTCTGGCGAGCAATTTCTTTCATGAACGAGTTCGCTGGTTCGGGCCCGCTGCCAAACTGGATCGCGTGGATCACCGTTCCCGATTGCTCCGCTCTCCGGCGAATGTCTGCCATTTGATCCGCACTCATCGTTTGAATCGATGCATCCGTCAAAAAGAAAATCGCGTCGGGTGCCAATCTGAGCGCCATCCTCAACGCCAATTGATGTTCCGTCCCACCGACCGCAACCGTTCGGTTCACGAACGCTTCGGCTCGCCGGCGAATTCCATCCTCACCAAACACCAGCCCCGTTGTTTGACCATCCGGCGAAAACGCCTTGGGACGATCGTTGTAGAAAATGACCTGAAACTGCTGACGCTCGCTGAGTGTTCTCAAGCTGCGGATCAACTCTTGCTTCGCCGCACGCAATGGCTTGCCACCGGACGCGGACATGCTTTCGCTGTGGTCAAACACATAAACAAACGTGCTGCCGGAACCCGACACGCCGAACACCGACGTCGTCGTTTGACCGGCACCTTCGCCCGCTCGCGACGTCCCCGGAACAAGCTCGCCAGTGCCCAACTGGTCAGCGATTTTACCCTCGCCAAATTGCAAAACGCCTTCCACGCCGGTTCCTTGCGACTCACCCGCCGCCACACCTCGGCGAGTCATCTCCGCAAACAAGCCATCCAAATCCACCGGCGGAACAAACCCAGCGGGCGGAGCGGACGCGGCAGAAGCAGTCGATTGCGACTGCTCGGCATCGGACTGATCGACCGACTTGGAACGCTCGTCCACCTTCCGATCGGATGCATCCGCCGTCGCGGCATCGGAATCTTCCGACGAATCTTCGGTGACGTACCGAGTCCGATCGGGCAACCGATACGCCATCGCCACACCAACGCTGGTCGTCGGCTGCTCAATGGTGCCAGCGGACTGAGAACTCACCCACCCGAGAATCGATCCGATTAATATCAGGTGAGCCAAACACGAACCCACCAGCGGCCAAGTCGATACCGCCGGCCGCTGCCAAGGAGTGACGGCGGGCGGGTCGTTGCCAGTTGGGCGAGTCGCTCCCGAACGGCCGGACTTTCGGCCGTCTGAATGGGGTTCGTTAGAAGGCGAGGTGGCCATGGCAACTCAAGTGCGTTCTTTTCCGTTATTTGTGCCGCTTTGCGCCGTCGAGACCAGACTTTACGCTATGGGGCACGTCGCGGGAGGAAACGAAATTCCATCGGCGATCAATGTTCGTTTGTTTTCCCGGAGATCAGTGTAGTGAGTAACGAATCAGGCCGTTTTCTTTTCACCAGTGAATCGGTCAGCATGGGCCACCCCGACAAGCTGGCGGACCGAATTTCCGACAGCATCTTGGATGCATTGTTGGCCCAAGACCCCCACAGCCGCGTCGCTTGCGAAACACTCGTCACCACCGGCTTGGCCGTCATCGCCGGCGAAATCTCGTCCAAGGCTGACGTCGATTATGAAAAGATCGTCCGCGACACCATCGTTGCCGTCGGCTACGACGATCCTGACATCGGGATCGATGGAAAAACCTGCGAAGTTCAAATTCGCCTCGACGCCCAAAGCCCTGACATCGCTCAAGGAGTGAACTCCGACGAAGCATCGGGCAAAGACATCGGTGCCGGCGACCAAGGCTTGATGTTTGGCTACGCCTGCAAAGACACTCCTGAATTGATGCCACTGCCGATCGCGCTGTCGCACCGCATCATCAACCGCATCACCGAAGCTCGCTTCAACAAAGAAGTCGACTGGTTGCGTCCCGACAACAAGAGCCAAGTCACGGTTGAATACGAAGGCAATCGCCCCGTTCGCATCGAAGCCGTCGTCGTCAGCGCTCAACACGGCCCCGATGTCTCGCACGACGAAATCGAAAAGTTCGTGATCGAGAACGTCGTCAAACCTTCGATCCCAGCCGAGTTGGACAAGGGCGACATCAAGTATCACATCAACCCAACCGGCAAGTTCATCATCGGTGGACCTCACGGCGATTGCGGTTTGACCGGTCGCAAAATCATCGTCGACACCTACGGCGGCTGGGGACGTCACGGTGGTGGTGCCTTCAGCGGAAAAGACTCGACCAAGGTTGACCGCAGTGCCGCTTACATGGCTCGTTACGTTGCCAAGAACATTGTCGCCGCCGGCTTGGCCGAACGCTGCGAAGTTCAATTGGCTTACGCAATTGGTGTGACCGAACCCGTCAGCGTTCACGTTGACACCGAAGGCACCGGCAAGATTGATGACGCCAAGCTTTGCGAACTCATCCGCGAGCACTTCCCGTTGACTCCCGGCGGAATCATCGATCACTTGCAACTGCGTCGCCCTGTGTTCGTTGAAACCACCGCGGGCGGCCACTTTGGTCGCGATGGCGAAGGCTTCACTTGGGAAAAGACCGACAAAGCGGACGCCTTGGCCGAAGCCGCTGGTGCAACCGCCACCGCTTGAGGTTTCGTCCTTCCTAAGTCGTTGCAACGTCTCCTTGAATCAGCCTCTTCGCCGAATCGCTTGGATCACCGACCCGCACTTTGATCATGCCAAACTCGATGTTTGGCAATCGTGGGTGGCGAAACTGCTGGAACTCGATCCAGACTCGATTCTGATCACCGGCGATTTGTCCGAAGGAGACGATGTTGCCTATCAATTGCGATGCTTGGCCGAATCCTTGGATCGGCCGATTCACTTCGTGCTCGGCAACCACGATTTCTATGGCAAATCGATCGCGTCCACGCGTCGCGATTTGATTGCTCTCTGCCGTGACGTCCCGCAACTGACCTACCTCACCGACCACCCCGCGATGCCGCTCAATGCATCCACGGTTTTGATCGGTGACGATGGATGGGGCGACGCAACGCAAGGCGACTACGCCGGGTCCAACGTTCGCCTTAACGATTTTCAACTGATCGAAGACTTTCGAACCAGCGATCCCGATGGCTGGCAATCGCTTCTGATCGCGGAAGGCAAAGCCGCGGCGGAACGCTTGACGGACAAGCTAAACAATTTGTCCGACGAGATCACACAGGTCTTGATCGCCACCCACGTCCCACCGTTCCGCGAAGCGTGTTGGTACGAAGGCAAAACGACCGACGACAACTGGGCCCCCTTCTTCGTCTGCGGCCAAGTTGGCCAAGCACTCCGCAAGGCCGCCGAGCAGGCTCCCAACCGCAAACACGTTGTCTTGTGCGGGCACACTCATCACGACGGCATCGCACAGATCGCCGACAACCTCGTCGTCCACACCGGTTTTTCACGGTACGGCAGTTTGGAAATCGAATCGATGCTCACGATCGAGCCAGACTCCCTGGACCTCTCGCGTCCCGCCATCTGCTTCCCCTGAGAACGCAGCCCTGCAGCACAAACATCCTCTGTTGCCAATCCCCAAACGATCTTCCAGCCTCACCACAAGCAACGTAAACTCAAACAACGCATTGCAACCCAAACGCCCTCGTAGCTCAGCTGGATAGAGCAGCGCATTCCTAACGCGCAGGTCACAGGTTCGAATCCTGTCGGGGGTATCAGGTACTTCATAGAATGCGGAAAACACGGTGTTTTCCGCACTTTGTCACTTCGCGTGAACCTCTGTGAATGCCTCTGAATAGCACTGAGTGTCCCGCTTTCTGTCCCGACTTTGCTGGGCTTCATCATCTTGTTTTCCTTGCTTGAAACGAGGGAAATTGGAATGGGTGTCAGTTGATCAATGAGCGATTCTTTCTGTCCTGGCGGGGCCCGTCATATTTTCGCTTCTTGATGATCACGTCGTGTCGCATCGCTACCTCGACCGTATTGCCGATTCGGGGGAGGTTGCCGATCTTCACGACCTTCCGATCACCGTCGATGACGCGACGCTTGATCGTCGACACGCTGACCTGCAACGCCTCAGCTGCCTGCCGGTACGTGAACGCGAGGGGTTCGCTTGATCGGTCGGTTTTCGGACGCCGCAGTTCAACCCGCGTTGAACGGGCGTCCGATCGTTTGGGGACGGAGATCTTCGATTCGGAGAATCACTCATGTGCTTGCCAAAAACTTGCAGTTGAGGCGACACATCGGGTGAAAATCGAGTGGTCAGGTTGACCATCTGCCCGACGTTCACCCTGGTAAATGTGCCAAGCACAAACTGAATTTGGCAAACGGCGGCTAAGCTAGGTAAGTTTGCAATCGATTCGGTGCACGCCCTCACTGTCATGCACCTTAATTTTCAGGCCAACTCCTCGCTCGTTAATGAACTTCGCAAGCTTGCAGATGACCGGGCGAATCTTTGAGGTCTTTACGAAATCGCGCCCCCAAACCTTGTAAACGAAGTCACCGAGCGGGATTGTCCATTCTGCTGACAGGTCCTTGTTGGCATCCCAAAGCGCCCTGGCAACAGTCAGTTGTCTGGGCTTGCGCTCTAGTTCCATCAGCAGATGATCCCAAGGACACTTAAAGTCGACTTCCGCATCCGCGGCACGAATCAACCGCTCAAAGAGCATCTTCATGTGCTTTTCGCTTTGGTCAATCAGGCCAATCTGATCATCGACCGCGGCTGCGATTTCTTTGAACCGCCGGTGAGCAGCCGAACTGCTTCGCGAGTGCGTTTCGCGAACTAGCGAGACGAGATGACTTGCCTGTTGCTTAACATCCTCCTCAGTCTGGAGCTTGATCTCGTCCTTCCCGAATCGAGTCAACCAATCGCGAAGCTGCTTTCGAGCTTTGACTCGCTTCGTCCGATCATCATCGCCTTGTTGCCCGCTCCGTTTCGAGGTCTTCGTGGTCTTCCGCATCCGATTGATTCAACCTTCGCAAAGGGCGGCATCACCAAAAGCCGCGTACTGCCAAACATTCAAACAAGACGAATACGATAATCATTCGCTGCCATGAATGCTGGTTCACCACCGAAGCCGGAGGTCACCGCCGCCCGATACAGCTCATTGGAATCGGCCATGCCGTCGACCGCCTGCGTCGGCGATGCCAGCAAGTTGGCGAACCAGTCACATCGCATCGCGAAAATTGAGCAAGCAACACATCGGTGTCACCGTTTAGAAGGAGACGCACGCTAGATGGCGACGCACGCGTCGCAGTTCCGGAACGGTCGAGGTGCACATCGTGCCATCGCGATAACTCTTACTGACTGGCGTCGGGATCGGTTTCGCATTG
>NZ_ANMO01000063.1 GCF_000338295.1 Rhodopirellula europaea 6C | reverse complement strand
GGAAGGTTTGTTCCTTGAAATAGTCAAAAATGCGTTGCTTCGGTTTCTCATCGTGAGGCATCGTTTCGTTCACTCGAGCGACTTTTGGCTGAGGACATTTTTGAGATAGGAATTCACTTCGTCGGGGTGAGTGAGCGAAAGGACGTGCCCGGCGCCGACGACGACCTTGTCTGGGTCTGTGTATTTCACCGGCAGTGTCCAGTCGCGATCGCCATGCAAGTGGTAGACCGGACACGAAGGAACGGGAGCCAACGACCAGTCCAGTATTCTCGACAGTGACCATTTGAAGACTCGCGGATCTGAATCGCGAAACTGACAAGCAAGACCGTGGGCAAACGGCGTGATTCGTTTTAATCTCCTAGCGGTCATGGGCCGCGATAGCAATTGAAGGAACCGAATTGGAAGGAAGGGAATCAAGAAACGAAATGGACGAGCACAGCGGGCGTACACAGGCAGCTGAGATGGCGACTTGATACTTCCAATCAGAATCACTGCCTGGGCGTCGACGTGTTCTGCCAGATGAAGAGCGACGATGCCGCCAAACGAAGCACCACCGATGACGCAAGGTCCGGGATCAAGTGTTTCTGCAAGCCGTTGAGCGTACTCGTCGATTGACTCTTGCCGGTGTGGGGGCGACCAAACGGGACACCGTAGTTGCGGGAACGCGACCTTCTGCGGCGTGAAGATGCGAGCGTCTGCGGCAAGTCCGGAGAGCAGAACGAGTGGCGTCTTTGTCTCAACTGGCATCGTGAACTTTGCCATCGATTAAGTTGGGATTTCGCCGATGCACCGAAACCCGAGGCACCGACCGCGAGCGTCAGGGTTTCGCCCGCGGCGGTAACCGGGACGGCACAATTCAATCGGTCCTACCCAGCTGCCGCCGCGTTCACTTCGCGTACCGGTTTCAATTTCTGCCACCGGATCGAGCTGGGTTGCTGCGTCACTCGAATAAAAATCAGGCGTGAACCAATCTCGGCACCAATGCCAGATTGTTCCGCTCATGTGCCTGAGACCAAATCGCGATCGTCCATACTCTTGCTGCACCAATGGAATTGGTAAGCCGTCGGATTCGTGCGACTTGCCGCGATGATGAATTCCCGCATAGACGTGTTCTTTGTTATCGAACGCCCCTGCGGCGGCGTATTCCCATTGTGCCTCTGTTGGTAGATAGCTGCGTTCCCAATCGTCGGCCGCCCAGTCGCGGCCGTTTGCCCAACGCGAATAGGCGTCCGCGGCGTACCATGAAACCAACACGACTGGCTGCATCGCTGTGCCGGGAAGTGGCTTCCAAGTCCGTCCACCGTGTTCAAACTGCACGTCAGTTTGGCGATCGTCATTGGGCGAAAGAGTGATCAACATTGCGATGTCGTGTTTCTTCAGATCGATCGAATTGAGGAACCGGCAAAAGGCAGTCACCGAGACAGGTTCGATGTCGATCAGAAATGGCGACAACATGGCTGAATGACAGGGACCCTCATCGTGATGAGCGTCCGCGTCGTCGTTGCCAACGAGGACGGAAGCAGCAGGGACTTGGACACAAACCATTCCATCAGTCTTCCGGCGGAACACCGGCAGCTCGCTGGCAGCGTCAAGTTTTTCGTACAGGTCGGCTTGATCCAACTCGTCGGCGTTGATTGTTCCACCAAGCTGCGTGAAGCCGGACTCGGGCGGCGGTAGAAGCCCGACAGGCATCTTTCGCCAGCCACTGCGAACCGGTGCTCCGGTCCCCTGATTCAAAAAAGCAAACTCAGCTAGGTCACGAATCCTGAATGGCTGGCGAGTGAAGATCAACTTTCCGACAGCCGTTTTCGGTGTGTCGGGAATCGTGATGCCGAATTCATCTTCGGTCTCCATGATCAGCTCGATCAGATCGAGGCTGTCACAATGCAAATCCTCGATCAGTCGGCTTTCCGGCTTGACTTCATCGAGGCCCAGCCCGAGTTGCTCTGCAGTCACGATACAGAGTCGCTTTTCGACTTGATCCAACTCCAGCCAAACCGAGGAAGCACTCATGAAGGATATCTTTGCACCGGAAATCGAGAGGGTTGGGCACTACGAACGTTTGAAGACAACCCTTGCATGGCCGTCGTCAGCATGTGCTTTTTGGATGATGTCGGCAATCGTGTTCCAGTCTCCACCGGCGAGTTCGGCACCGATCATTGGAGAGCCAATCCGCTGGTCAGAAACAATTTACCAAAAACACCCACGATCGCTCGCCGGAACGCTGAGCGGATGGAGCAGAATGCGGTTTGCCCAGTCGACGGGGTGGCGCGTGGAACGAAAACATCAGCGAATTGCCACGAAGAAGATGCCGATGCATGCAAGTTGTTTGAATGGTTCAAAGATCAGCTAGCTTCATCCGTCGAGTTTCGCCGGACTGGTTGGCCCGCCAGACTTCTCCGGTGGCGGGATCAAGGCAGGTGCTTTTGCAAGCGTCC
>NZ_ANMO01000062.1 GCF_000338295.1 Rhodopirellula europaea 6C | reverse complement strand
CTTGGCTGTGGTGGATTGGTTGAACCACCAAAACATTTTGGCGGTTTCGTAGCGGTCGTAAAAAACGTCGCCTTGAACCAGCGTGCGGGCTTGCTGCCAAAAGCGGATTTCCTGGGTGTCGCGATACAGCCACCCGTTGCCGACGATGCCATGGTCTCGCGGGGCCAATCCGGTCAGCATCGTCGCTTGGCTGGTGCAAGTCACCGCCGGGACCGGGCTGGTCCAAGGCCGGTGATTTCCCATTGCAGCCAGGTTGGGTGCGTGACGAAGCAGTTTTGGAGTCAGTCCGACGACGTTCAGAATGCAGAGTTTTGTCACTTAAGGCTACTTTTTTGCGAGTTCAGCCGCTTTCGAGTGTTTCTTGGCACATCCCTGGTGACAAACCCCCGACGCGTTTGCGAAGGATTCACTATCCTATGGCCCATCTCCCCTTCATTTTGGTTCGAATCAGTCCTTCGTACAGGAGTCTTCATGTTGTTGTCAAAGCTCGCTCGTTTCAGCTTGCTAAGAATCGCCACCTTGGTTGTTGTCCTTTTCGGGACGGGGGGAGTGGCTGCATTCGCGCAAGAAGAAGTGGCTCAGTTGGAGGTGACGGAGGAGCCGGTTGCTGAGGCATCCGCTGAGGAACCGGCGTTGGGGTTGGACCAGCAGGTCGATAAGTTATTCAGGCCAGTCGCTGACGCCTGGGGGTCGGTTGTTTTCTTCAGCGTGGAGCTGCCTGGCGTTGGGCCGCTGCCGTTGGTGCTGATCTTGCTGGTCGGTGGAGCGTTGTTCTTCACGATCGCATTTGGGTTCGTCAACTTGAGGTTATTTCCTTTGGCCATCGAGGTGGTCAGCGGGAAGTTCGACGAAATAGAGAAACAAGGCCAAGACATTCCGAAGGGAGTCGAGGTCATGGAGGTCGACGGTGACTTGGTCGACACCATTCGCGACGAGGGCGAAGGTGAGGTTTCACACTTCCAGGCTCTCGCGACCGCGGTTTCGGGAACGGTTGGTTTGGGCAACATTGCTGGGGTCGCCGTCGCGGTTGCCGCTGGCGGTCCCGGGGCAACGTTTTGGATGGTTGTCTGCGGTTTGCTTGGTATGTCGACCAAGTTTGTTGAATGCACCTTGGGTGTGAAGTACCGCGATGTGGATGCCAACGGCGTGGTTCACGGCGGGCCGATGTATTACCTCAAGAAAGGCCTGGCCGAGCGTGGGTTGGCGCCCGTTGGAAAAGTCTTGGGTGTGCTCTTCGCGATTTTCTGCGTGGGTGGATCGTTTGGCGGAGGCAACGCGTTTCAGTCCAACCAAGCCGCTCAGCAAATCAAGTCCTTGTTGGGGCTTCCTGACACGGGGTCATCAGGGACGATCATCGGTTTGGTGATGGCTGTTTTGGTCGCGATTGTGATCATCGGTGGCATCAAGCGAATCGCGAAAGTCACGGAGAAGGTCGTGCCGCTGATGGCATTGATGTACGTGATTGCCGCTCTCGGGATCATTTTGATGCACATTCAAAGCGTGCCTTGGGCGATTGGGCAGGTCGTTTCAGGTGCGTTCTCGTTGGAGGCTGGCTTTGGTGGTTTGCTGGGTGTGATGGTGCAAGGTTTCCGTCGAGCTGCGTTTTCGAACGAAGCCGGAGCGGGTTCCGCCGCCATCGCTCACTCGGCCGTGAAGACGCGTTTTCCCGCTTCCGAAGGAATCGTTGCGTTGCTGGAGCCGTTCATCGATACGGTCGTGATCTGCACAATGACCGCGATCGTGATCGTCCTTTTCAACGCGGACAATTCGTTCGCATGGGGGCAAGTCGACTCGGCAACCAGCACTGTGTTGATCGATGGTGCTCGAATGGGCGGGGTGGATTTGACCTCGGCCGCGTTTGACAGTGTGTTGCCCGGATTCCGCTACTTGCTGACGATCGCGATCATCTTGTTTGCGTTTTCAACGATGATTTCATGGTCCTACTACGGTCTGCAGTCGTGGAAGTATTTGTTCGGACGCAGCACCGCTGCTGACTTGTCCTACAAATTGCTGTTTTGCTTGGTCGTGGTGATCGGAGCAGCGGTTTCGCTGGGGTCAGTCATCGAGTTCTCCGACGCGATGATTTTCGCGATGGTATTTCCCAACATGATCGGGCTGTTCCTGCTGTTCCCCAAGGTTCGTCAGGAACTGAACGCCTACTTGGAAGCCATTGGCCGGAAATAGCCCGCTTGGGTTGCCGGTAAGAGTTCGCCGCCGAATTTTTTTCGGCGGCGGCAGGTGGCCAGGCGAAAGCCGATTTGAGCACACGCTGATCCGAAGAGGTTCCGGCCGCTTGTTTGGCTCGATGCGGCGATCGGCCGCGAATCAGAGGCTCTTTCGTCGGTCGGGTGTTTCCGGCGACGAAAGGCAAGAAAGATGGGAGTGGTTAGAGGCGGGCTCGAACCGCCGACACCGGCCTTTTCAGGGCCGTGCTCTACCAACTGAGCTATCTAACCTTTTTGAATCAAACGAGCATAGTCGAGAGGGGTGGTTCTTTGCCAACCTCGATGCGACATCTGCGAAGTTTTCATTCAACGCGTGCTAAAAGTACGCTATCATGGTGCGTCTCGTCAATCGGACTCTTCAAAACACTTTTCCTGGCCAACGAATTGGTCGTTCCTTGCTCAAGGATTGATACATGGCTTCTTCCGATCAGAACGTGATCGACGAACCACAGATCGACGAAAAATCAAATATCACGAGCAATGACGGTGCGTCGCAAGGGGCGGGGTCTGCCAGCACGGATGGCATGACCGAGATTCAGAAGCAGCGATTGGAAGAACGTGAACGTTTGCGGACCAGCAAGTTCGACGTGGTGACTTCGCTGTTCATGTCGCTGATTTTGTTTATCGGTGCCTTTGTTCTGATGCTGTTCATCGTCTGGCTGACGATGCGAATGCCGGAAAGAGTCAAGTCATTCCCACCGATCGAGGAAAATGCGGCCGGTCGTGCCGACAACGCCGAAGGTTTCGAACGCGACTTTGAACCGCCGGGAGCGGAAGAAGTCGAGGAGCTGATGGAGCCCACTCTGCAGGACACGATTGAGGCGGTGACCGATGCGGTCAGCAGCGTCGCCGGTGCTCTGGACACCATGAACACGAGTGCCACGGCCAGCACCGCGGGCTCGGGAAAGGGTGACAGCCGTCCACCGGGGCCGGAGGGTGAAGGCGAAGACATCATTCCGCGATTCGAACGTTGGCAATTGAACTTTTCGGCCAAGGGGCTGAAGCCGTACGCCAGTCAGTTGGATTACTACAAAATTGAGCTCGGAGCGATCGGCGGTTCCGTACAGGGAGTCGACTACGCCAGCAATTTGGCGAGCAAACCAAAATCGCGGCACGTCGATGACAGTGAATCAGAAAAACGTCTGTACTTCATGTGGACGACACCCAGCCCTCTGATGCAGTTCGACCGAACGTTGCTGACTCAGGCCGGAATCAACGTCACCGGTCGGCAGATGTTGAAGTTCATCCCGCAAGAACTCGAAAACGAACTGGCCTACATCGAGCTCGAATACGCCAAAGAAAAGGGGCATCCAAGCGTTGTTTCGATCGCGAAAACGATCTTTCAAAGCACCGCCAGCGGAAGCGGGTACCAATTCGAAGTCGTGGATCAACGGTACCGTAAAGGCAAATGACGTGAAATTTCCAAACGGGTGACCACAATGGGGTGCGGCGACCTTGTCGTCTTCACCCCCGGGGAATTTTTTTCGGCTCCGATCCGGTCGCACGACCAATACCAGCCTGATGGAAACCTCACCCAACCAAGTCCAGAACGCGAGGCAAAGCGGGCTGGCACCAAACCAAGTTGTCTCCTCAGCGGGACGCCCAACCGAATCCAAACAAACAACCGTATCACTCTGAAAGTACTTAGGACAAAACGTTGTTGCTCGCTGAAACTTCGCTGTACGAAATTATCTCCAACTCAACGTATCTGGCTCTTGCGGCCGTTGCGCTTTGGGGGCTGTATCAGATCGTGATCGTCTGGACTCGCGTCGGCCAAAAACGATTTAAGACGGAAGAACAACAAGACGCATTCATGGATGACGTCGAGCAGATGTTGCGTGCGGGCGACTACGAAGGCGTGCACGAATACTGCGATGGAGACGTGCGTGCGATTCCACAAATGATCGATATGGCCGTCGTCAATCGCGACGAAGGATTCAAACGAGCCAAGCAAATCATGATGGACCGTTTTCAGCGCGACGTGATGAGCGATCTGGAATATCGGCTCAGCTGGGTCAGCACGGTCATCAAGAGTGCTCCCATGATCGGGTTGTTCGGGACGGTGTTCGGGATGATGGGGGCGTTTAAGACGCTGGCAACGGCCGAGCAAGTCGAACCTTCCGCGCTGGCCGGCGATATTCAAGTTGCCCTGGTGACAACGGCCAGCGGATTGGCGATCGCGATTCCGCTGATGCTGTTGGTTGCCACCGTGATGATTCGAATCGCGAAAATGGAAGACTTGTTGGGATCCGGTCTCCAGCGATTCTTCGAAGCCTTCAAGGTTGGTTTGGCAAAGTCACAAGGGGCGGCAACCAAGAACGGTGCCTCCGCTAACGCCGAAGCGATTGCTGCTGGAGTGCGATGATGAGTCAAGGCTTCATTGACGACGATGATGATGACGACGAACCAGCGATGCCTCGCAAGAAGCGTCCTGAGGAGGAGATGGACATCACTCCGATGATCGACATCACGTTCCTGCTGCTGATCTTCTTTGTGGTTGCGTCCAAAATGGATCCGACGCAAACGGGGAAGATTCCGGAAGCCACGAACGGTTTGGCCATTTCGGCGAAGGATTCGGCCGTCATTTTCATCGAACCCGCCGGCGGTGATTCACCCGCGATTCTGCGTCGCTACGACGGCAGCGAATTCAGCAAAGACGAAGAGACCGCGACCAGCGAGATCGTTGAATATCTTACTGGTGAATTAGAAAAGTCCATCGGAACAAACAAGAACCAAGTGATGTTGCTCGGGGACGCGGAGGTGAAGGTGTCCGAGGTCACCAGAGTTCAGAAGATCGTTGGTGATGCGTTTCAAGATTTGGAATTCACTTACATCGCCGTCAAAGAACAGTAAGCAACGAGTCAGAAAAAGGTGTCAGGTACCTTTTTCATTCGTTCCTAACCCGCATCCGTTTTGAGTGACAAACATGTCAATCCAATTTGAGTGCCCTTCCTGCGGTGAGTCACGTCTCGTGAACGAACGCTTGGGCGGACGAAAAATTCGGTGCCCAGGTTGTGACTCACCCATCACGATCCCGGAGGCGCCCGCGGTCGTGGAAGCCGAACCGGTGGAAGCTGAGCCAATCGAGGCCGAACCAGTGGCGGTCGAAGCTGTCTCAGCGGAGCCGGTTGTGGATGCGGAGCCTGAGTTGGCAGCTGTCGGAAGTGCTGCTTCCAAAGCTCACGCCGCGATGGGTGATGTCGCTGCGGCAGCTGACTCGGTCCAGCCCGCCGCGTTCAGTTTGGATGACGATGACGACGATGCCTTGCCGCCGCGAAAAAAGCGCGACGACGGTGAGCTGGACATGACTCCGATGGTCGATGTGACGTTCTTGCTGCTGATCTTCTTCATGGTCACGGCGAGCTTTTCGTTGCAGAAATCGATCCAGATGCCTCGCCAGCAATCCGAATTGCCAAGTTCCAATCCCGATCCTGATCCAACCGACGAAAAAGACCCGGTCGAACTCGAGATCGACGAGAACGGTGGCTTCCTTGTTCTTGCTCCTGAATGGGAAAGAGAAACGCCTGGCAAGCAGAACTTGATCACCGCCCTGAAAGAGGCGGTGGGCGACAATCGCGACGGCATGCAGCTGAACATCAAGGTTCACGAAAATGCCAAGCTACAGTTTCTGGTCGATGGCATGGACGCTGGAACGATTGCCGGCTTTGCTGCCTTGCAAGTCACGGAAGTCGACGGTTTTGACTGATTCTTTTCTAGACGCTCGTCCCCCTCATCGCACGCTGACAATGTCCCCACGTCAGCAGTTGTGATTCCTTGCCTCTTGTCTTTTCTATCCACCAACAGAACCCACCGGCTCGATGGTCGGCGGTTTCACATTCATCAACATGCTTGCAAACGAACTGATTGACCAACTGGAACGGCGGGGTCTCTTGGACCAAGAGATCATTGAGGCGTTGCGAGAACAAATGTCTCAAGGCGGCTCACGCGTGACGCCCGAAGCGGTGGCCAAGTTGTTGGTCGACAATGGGCAACTGACACGATTCCAAGCGACCAAGCTGATCGGTGAACTACGCAGCGAATCGTATGATTCCGAAGCTGCGGAAGTGGTCGAAGGCGAAGAAGATCTGACGGCGCAATTGATCGACGACGAAGAGGTTGCCGAAGCCGTTATCGAAGATGACGACCCATTTGGTGACAATCCGGTGGAAGTCGAAGCCATCGAGGCGGAACCTGTTGAAGTGGTCGCCGAGGCGGAAGTCATGGGCGATGCGATGGACGGCGCGCCGGCTCGCGGTCGCCCGTCTGCTCGAGTGAAGAAGCCAGAGACCAAGTCCACGTGGGACTCGTTCAAAATTTATGGCTACTTGGGAATCATCGGATTCTTGATCATCGCTGGCGGTGTGCTTTGGTTTGTGCTGTCGAAAGGCAACGCGGACGAGTTCATTGCGTTGGCGAACAAGCAATACGACAGCCAAAGCTATCAACCTGCTCAAGACGCCTACATCGCTTACCTCGACCAGTTTGGCCAGAACAGCCAATACTCCTCGCTGGCCCGAACACGAATCACGATGTGCGAATTGTTTCGTGCCGAGCAAATGACTGACCCGGTTGCCGGGTTGGAAATGGCAAAGGAAAAGCTGCCGACGATCATCGATGAAGAGGCAATGAATGATGAGCGTGGCAACCTGGCCGGTTTCCTCGTCGATGTCGCAGAGAACATTGCAAGAGAAGCCGAGGCGGCGAAAGAAACCGAAGAGAAACGGCGGCTGCTCGAGCGACTCGATGAGCAGCAAACGTTGATCGACAACCCGAACTACATGTTGTCGACAATGAAGACGACGTTGTCGGGTCGCTTGTTGCAATTGAGTGAAGCACGCAACCGCGTCAAACGCGAAATCGATCGCAACGTTCGCTTGGATGCGACCGAAGCGGCCATGCAATCCGCATTGGCGGAGAAGAAGACGAAGGAAGCTTACGACGAACGCGATTCGTTGCTTCGCGACTTTCCCGAGCTGGCCAAAGACCCGCGTTTGGTGACATTGATCGAAGAAGCGAGCGACATTCAGCAGACGTTGGTCAAGCCATCGGCAAAGACTCCAAAGATCACGAACGAACCAGCCAGCGACGCTGCAGTGAAGTCCATTGTTCTGACGACACGTCAGGGCGATTCCATTCCGGGCGTGGAAGAAGAAGTCTTTTTCCTGCGTGCCGGTGGATCGGTGCTGGCATTCGCGGTCGACGACGGTCGTTTGCTATGGCGAGATTACACCGGGCAAGGCGAAGACTACACGCCGTTGCGATTGGACGATGGCACCGCGGTGCTTTTATCTGATATGGCCAACGACGAAATTCGTCGCTGCCGCGGAGAAGACGGCGAAGTCGAATGGCGTGCAAAGTTTGGCGAGCCATTTGTCGAACCCGTTTCGGGACGCGATTCCATCTTGGTGACCATGGATTCTGGCACGCTGGTGTCGTTGGATTCGGACTCCGGAGACGTCAAATGGTCGACGGATTTGTCGCAGGAATTGTCGACGCCCGCCGGACTGGATGACACGCTGAATCGAGTTTATATCCCCGGCAGCCACAGCAACCTGTATGTGCTCAACGCACGCGATGGCAAGTGCATCGAAAGCTTGTATCTCGAACACGACGAAGGAACGATTGCGGTCGCTCCTGTGTCATTGCTCGGCCATGTGTTTGTGATCGAAAACGCCGGCAGCGACTACGCTCAAGTTCACGTTCTGAAAGTCGATGAGAACGGCGAGAACATCCAGGTCGCTCAGAGTCCGTTCCGCTTGGATGGCAATGTTGTCGTTCCACCGATTGTTCAAAACCGTCGATTGATCGTGTTGACCGATCGTGGCCAAGTCGCGGTGTACGACATTGAGCCAACATCTGAAAAAGATCAGGTCTCGCTGATCGCTCAACAGGTTGCCGCGTATGACAAACCCACGCTGACTCGCATGGCGGTCGGTCGCAGTCAAATGTGGATCACCGGCAAACGCATCGGTCGCTACGAATTGCAAATCAACACGGGGCGAGTTGTTTACGATTGGGGCAAAAACGAAGGTGACACCTTCATCGGCCAACCATTGTCGCTCGACGATGTTCTCGTTCACGCTCGCGTGTTGAAAGGCACCTCCGCGATTCGCGTGACGGCGGCCGAACCTAAGACGGGACGCGAATTGTGGCGAACTGATGTCGGAACCCCGATCGCGATGATCACGCGTGCTCCCGAAAGCGGCTTTCATGCGGTGACCAGCCAAGGTGCTTTATTCGAGTTGACGGCTGATTCGCTCTCGGCGGGATCAACGCAGGGTCCAATTGAAAACCCAGGAGCGAATGGAATCTCGATGAGTTTCCAAGACCCCATTGTGGTTGATGAAGTTCGACGCATGCTGCTGAATCAATCTCAGAAGGGTGAAGCGTTGATCTACGACCCCACTCGTCGAAGTGAAAAGCTTCGCAAGGTGACGTTCCAGTTGACGGGGCCCAAGCCAACCGGCGTGGCAACATTCAGCGGCGGTGGTTTGTTCTTGCCGCTTGATACCGGACGTGCTGTGCTGATGGATTGGCAAACCGGACGTGTCAAAGGGGCTCCGTTTCAACCAGCCAGCGATCCAACCGCCACAGTTCAGTGGACCAACCCAATCAAAAGTGCCGCTGACCCGGATCAAGTGTTGATCGCAGACAGTCGGAATAAGCTTTATCGATTGCGAGTCGGCGACCAGATCCGAGAGTTGTCGAGCGTTGACTTGGAGTCGCCTTTCTTGGGCACCGTGGCGGGCATTGAATCGAGCTTGCTCGGCAGTGTCAGTGGTCCTGCATCGGACTACTTGGTCGGACACGACCAAACGGGGCTCGAACAAACGTTCAAGAAGGTCTTGGACGGACGGATCGTTTGGGGACCCATCGCTGCTTCGTCGGAATCCGGTGGAGAGATCGCACTGTTGATCACTGACGACCAGACATTGCGAGGCTTCAGTGCTTCGGGTGAACCTCTCTTCCAAACGCAAATGCCAGAAGGCGGTTTGTTGGTTGATCAGGTTGTTTCGACCGGTGGTCGCTGGGTTCTGACCGGCAAAGATGGTTGGTTGACCGCGGTTGATCCCGCCTCCGGCAACGTGGTTGGCACAACTCTTCTGGGCCAACCTCTGTCGGCCGGCCCGTTGCCTGTTGGCGACAAGTTGCTGGTCCCGGGCACGGAAGGTGTCGTTTACATCACGAACATTCCCGGTGACGCCTGATCCATGCAATTTCAGTCCTTGATGAATTCCAACGTGTTGCATTTTCGACGACCTCGCTGCTTTCCATGCATCGCTCAGAACGCTTTTCTGGTTGCGGTTCTTTTCGTTGTGGGCACTTCCGGTGCGCACGCCCAATTGCTGAACTATGCCGAGTCCGGTCGCCCGGAAGCTCCTGGTTTGGAATTGCTGCAGGAAGAGCCGCATGACCTGATTTACTTCACCGAGAAGTCCGGTGGAGGTTGGGTCAAGACTCGATTGTTGGATCTGCCCAGGCGTGAGATCCCAGCTTCGCCGACTGGTTCGCTGAAGTTCAGCATTGTCGGCGTCGAGCAACAAGAATTTGTTGCGAAGTGGACCGACATTGAGAACATCGATTTCTGGGAAAAACGTCTCGAGAGGGAAACAGCAGAACGAATCAAGGCCGGTGACTTCGTCGGTGCTTACCCGTTCCTGTCGGTGCTGATTCGTGACTACCCGGCTCGCCCCGGTTTGAGACAGCTTCGGACGGAGTTCCTGTGGCGGGACGCGGCACGACGAGCAAAGAATGGTGAGTACGGTGCGTCACTGGCGATGTTGGAAGAACTGCGTCGCTATGCACCAGAGTACAAGACGCAAACGGTTTTGACCGCCATTGGCGCGTTGACGGATCAGCTGATGGATCAACTCGTCAGCGACGGAAAGTTGGAGTTAGGACAGCAGTTGCTCGCGCGATTGGAAAAGGAATATCGCGGCCAGGATTTGTCATCGATCAAGAAATGGAACGCTCGATTCCTATCGATGGCGGAAGATAAACGCGACCAGGCTTTAGCGGCGTTAGAAGCCAAGAAATACCGGGAAGCACGCAAGTTTTCGCGTGAGAGCATCTTCCTTAAACCTGACATTGAGGGCGGCACGGAACTGGTTCGCAAAGTCGACCAGATCTATCCGTTGGTAAACGTCGGGGTTTTGCAAACCGCGACCGTGTTGGACCCAACTCGTTTGGACAATTGGGCTGCTCGTCGTGCGGGACGCCTCTTGTACCGCGTGTTGTTCGAAATGCAGGGAGCCGGTCCCGAGGGGGGCGAGTATGAGTTCATTTTCGGCGACACGGAACAGAGTCCTGACCGTCAACGGTTCTCGATGTTCTTGGAACCTGAGCGATTGCCGGAACCTCTCAACCAAGTCGATGGTTTTTACCTCGCTGATGTTTTGGCGGATCGCGTCAAATCAGAATCGCCGACTTACTTCTCGCCTTGGGCCGCCGCGGTTCAAGCGATTGGGCTAGACGGTCCCAAGCGAATCGATTGCATCTTGCGGCGACCCAATGTGCTTCCGTCGGCATTGATTCAAGTCACCGTCGATGGATCCTGGTTCGGTGGCGAGCCCGGTTCGCCCACCGGCGATTATCGCCGCGATGTCGTCGAAGGCGACGTGGTGCGGTATGTACTCAAAGGAGAGCCTCGCACCGAATTGCAGCCACGCGAAATTGTTGAGATTCGAACCGAGTCCGCAGCCGACGGCGTGAGCAAATTGTTGCAAGGCGAAGTCGATGTGCTGGACCAATTGTTCCCCGCCGATGCCGTGCGGTTGTCTAGCAATCGAAAGGTTCGTGTCGTCAACTATCCACTCCCCAGCGTGCACATGCTGGTTCCATGCAGCGACCATGAGTACCTCGCCGACAAGACATTCCGGCGTGCGTTGGTGTATGGGACCAACCGGGAAGACATCTTGAATGGTGAGTTGCTGGAGAGTTTAGAAGTCCCAGGATGTCGTGTTTTATCGGGGCCATTTCCCGCGGGACTCGAAGACAATGACCCGCTTGGTTACGCCTATGATCAATCCATTGCACCGCGTAATTACGAGCCTCGTTTGGCGAAGCTCTTGATGACGATGACGGCCAAGCAAATGGAATCCGAGGCGTCACGGAAAAAGGAAAAGCCACCCGAGCTAAAGCCGATCCGCTTGGCGTTTCCACCAGAAAACCTTTCTCGAATTGCTTGCGAAGCCATTCGTAGCCAATGGCAATTGTTGGGATTGGAAATCGAGTTGGTTGAGTTGCCCGTCGGTCGCGCGTTCCCGGATCCGGGGACCGCCGACATTGCTTATGTATCGGCCGCGGTTTGGGAGCCGATCATTGACGCTCGTCGCGTGCTCGGTCCCGAAGGCATGGCTGGCAGCACCGACCAATTGGTCGGACTTGGTTTGCGACGTTTGGAAGAGTCGAAGAACTGGCGGGATGCTCGAGACCGATTGTTAGATTTGCACGCGATCGCTCACCACGAACTGCCTGTGCTGCCGTTGTGGCAATTGGTCGATTCTTACGCCTACAGTCGAGACCTGTTGGGTGTGGGCTCTGACATCGTGTCGCTGTATCAGAACGCTGAAAAATGGCGGTTGAGTCAATGAGTATCACAACACTGTTTACTGGTCCCGGTCCGCTACATCGATATGCGGCTGGTCTGTTCGCCTTGATTTTCACGCTGGGACCGTTTGCACCTGCACGTGGGCAAGAGACGAATGCCGATGCTGCCGCCCAAGCAGATCCAGCAGCGAATGTGGATGCCGAACCCGAGGTCGAGCCTGATGAGCCACCGCCGTTCGACTTTGCTCCCTACAAAACTTTGATCTGGGTCGCATCGGATTCACCGCGTGTTTCCGCCGACACGATGCGAGATGATCTGCAAAAAGTCCTCGATCGCGATTTCCATGCGGTGTGGCGAACGACGATCGAAGACGCACCCACATCCGTCGCCTCCATGGCGCTGCGTGTTCTGTCCGAAGTTGACTTTGACACGTTGGCCGCCACCGACCCGGTGATCGCGGTCAAGAGATCGCACGACGATGCGGTCCGAATCCGTTTCGCTGGCGATGTGGGGCGTTATGCATCGAGTATTCTGACCACGACGGGCCGCATGGAAGAGGTTCGCTCGCGATTGGCGGGGGATCCAGATTCTCCCAAGAACGCGTGGCTGAGAATTCTGCATGCGATCGAAGGCGATGCCGTCTCACTGAAGGATGCGTGGGCGAAAGAAGACACTGAGGCGATCTTGGTCTCTCGCGGGATGGCGGAAACTCTGACCGAACCAGAAGCCAAGATCATCGTTCCGCCAATCACCGGTCAAGTCATTGATGCGGCGGAAGCCTATGACAAGATCTTTATCGTTCGCATTCGAACGGCCACCACGCCGATGAAAGTCGAAAGCGTCGAGTTCGATACTCTGATGCGGTATTTCGGCGACACCTCACAAGCCACCGTTTCCAGTTTCAATCTATTGCCCGAAGTAGTCGGCGCAACCTTGCGAGATGTCTTCGCTCCCGTGGCCCGGATCGATGATGCGGGAAAGAACAATGCAGTCGGGTTGGTGCGAGCATCGGGATTGGTAACCGACAAGAATTCACCGGCACTCGTCAACGTGGGCGACGTGTTGGTGCCGATGGTTCGCAAAGATGATCGCAACGGCAGTCCGATATCGATTGGACCGCTCGACTGGGCCTACTTGCTTACCAAAGAGTTGGACGGACGCCGCGTCAAAATGGATTTCCATGCGGGTCGAGCGGGTGGATTGCAGGGTCGCAAGAACGCGCGTACCCACCGAGTCGGGCTTCGTATTCGACCGCGAAAAGATGAGACACTGTTGCGATTGCATGCCAAGGGTGACCCAAATCAGCCGCTGATTGGATACGAGATCTACGAAAAGGAACTCGAAGGCAAGAGCATGACATTCATTGGTCGTACCGACTGGAATGGTCGCTTGAATGTCGAGCCAAACGACGAACAACCTCTACGATTGCTGTACGTGAAAAACGGCGGCGCCGTATTGGCTCGATTGCCGATGGTCCCCGGTCACCATGAAAAAATGATTGCGGATCTCGGTGGTGACGACATGCGTTTGCAAGCGGAGTCGTACATTCGTGGCGTGCAAAACTCGATCATCGACCTGCTTGCAATTCGCGAATTATTCAAAGCTCGAATCATGATGCGACTCGAACGCGGCGATCTAGAACCGGCCGAAGAATTGTTGGAAGTGTTGCGGAATCAACCGACCAACGAACGCCTCGCCAATGACATGGGTAAACGCCAGTCTGAGTTCATCAAAGCGATTGGCAAAAATGCCAACCAGCAACGCAAGGTGGATGAGATGTTCAGTGTGACACGTGAAATGCTGACCAAACACATCAATCCAAAATTGGTGCGAGACTTGGAAGAAGCGATGATTGTGGCAAAGGAAAACGGCGGCAAGTTACCACCGAAATCAGACGAAGAACCCGACGGGGCGTGATCACTTCGCCTCGGTTTCGTACCGCGATCGAAAGTCATCTTCGCTGAGGATTTCGACGCCTAGCGATTCGGCTTTTGTGAGTTTGCTGCCCGCCTTCTCACCGGCGATTAGAAAATCGGTTTTCTTGCTCACGCTGCTCGCCGCACGTCCGCCGAGCTCTTCGATGCGGGCTTTGATTTCGTCGCGAGTGTAGTGCTGCAGCGTCCCGGTCGCGACAATGTTTTTGCCCGCCAGTGGCAGGTTTGCTTCGTCGTCAGGTGTTTCGACCGGTTCCGGCTCGGACATGGTGACGCCCACCGCGTCCAAGTCACTCAGCGTGTGGGAACCCGATTCGCTATGGATGAATTTGACAAGGCTTTCAGCGATTCGATCGCCGATTTCATGGATCGCCGCCAGGTCTTCCGCCTTTGCTGAGCGTAGCAAATCGAGATTCCAAAACTTCGCCGTGATAAGCTTCGCGACTCGTGGTCCGATGTGCCGGATGCTGATCGATGACAGCACGCGAGCCAACCCGCGGGTGCGGCTTTCGTTGATACCAGAGACCAGGTTTTCGGCGTTCTTGCGGCCGAACTGGACCTCGATCATCTCGTCTCCCTTGCCCTTTCTCAGTCGCGGCCAAGTCAACTCGGCGAGTTCATCCACATCCAATCGGTAGAGGTCGGCGTAGTTTTCGACCAACTCTTTTTGCAGCAGCAGGTCGACGACTTCTTCGCCCAGACCATCGATGTCCATTCCGGTTCGACTGCCGAAGTAAACCAATCGTTGACGAAGTTGAGCGGGACAGGCGGGGTTGGTGCAGCGGATGTAGACGCCGCCTTCGTCGCGCGTCAGTAATTCATCGCACTGTGGGCAGTGAGTTGGGAACTCGAACTTTGGAAGTGGTTTGGTGCGAGCGTGCTTCTCGACTCGCACGACCTTGGGAATGATCTTGCCGGCCTTCTCGACGACCACGGTGTCGCCGACGCGAACATCCAACCGTTCGATCTCGTCGGCGTTGTGCAGGGAGGCTCGTGAAACGGTGGTGTCCGCGATGTCGACGGGAGTGAGGTAAGCCACCGGCGTGATTGTGCCCGTCTTGCCGACTTGGACATCGATCGCTTCGAGCGTGGTGATGGCTTCATAGCGTTCAAACTTATAGGCGATCACCCAACGTGGGCTTTTGCTGCGCACACCCAATTTTTCGCGTTGCTCGAAGGAGTCGACTTTGAACACGATGCCATCGATCTCGAATGGCAGATCGGGCATTTCCAGTTCGAGTTTCGCGATCGCTTGAAGTGCGTCTTCTTTGTTTTTAAAGCGTACGACATCGGGGGCGATCGGGATGCCAAGTGTCTCGACATGCTGCAGAAACGTCATGTGATCGGTTGCTTGAACACCAACCAATTCGCCGCTGCCATGGCAGAAGAAGCGGATGTTGCGGGAGGCTGCGATTTTGGGATCGAGCAGGCGAATCGTTCCCGCCGTGACGTTGCGGGTATTCTTGAACGGTTCGTGACCGGCTTCGGTTTGGCGGACATTGAGATCGGCTAGGTCCGCGTCGGTCATGTACAGTTCGCCGCGCACTTCGAGGACCTCGGGGACGTTACCGCTCGCGATTTCTGGATGAGCACGCGCGGCGTCGGCGATCGATCGTGGTAACTCACGGATGGTGCGAACGTTGTGCGTGATGTCGTCGCCGACCTGCCCGTTGCCTCGTGTGAGTGCCAGTGTGAGCTCGCCGTTTTCGTAGCGAATCGAACCGGCGACGCCGTCGATTTTGTATTCCATCGTCCAAGCAACCGATTCGCCTTCGAGCGATTTCTCGATTCGTTCCATCGCCGCCGCTAATTCTTCGCGGCTGTAGGTGTTGTCGATCGACAACATGGGGACGCGGTGCGGAACCTGAACCAACTGGTCGACAACGTCGCCGCCGACCAATTGCGTCGGCGAATCAGGTTGGCGGAGGTCCGGGTGTTCGTTTTCGAGTTGCGTGAGTTCGGCCAGCAACTGATCGTATTGCAAGTCGGTGATCTCGGGCGCCGCATCGTCGTAGTACAGACGGTTGTGGCGATTGATTTCGGCGACGAGTTGTTGCACGCGGCTGGCAATGGAATCGGAGGCCACGAAACGATCCTGGGGCATGAGAAATTCACCAATGCTCTCGGCAGACCGAGATGTCATCCATTGTCCGTCTGGCCCCGGCTGATTCCAGACCCCTTGTTTGCTCTTGATCGTGGGGACGTTCGTAAGAGTGTGAATGAAAAAACGGAGCCGAATTGCCGCGAATTGAAATCGCTGGCAGTCTGGCTCCGTGATGAAATTCAGGTCGATCGGACTCATCGTGAGTCCATTTGACTACTCGGCGGTGCCGGCAGCTGCGTCGATACCTTCTTTGGCTTTTTCGCCACCTTGGTCGATAGCACCGTCAACGGTTTCTTTGGCGGCTTCAGGAACCATGTCTGTCGTCTTTTCTTTGGCGGAACCAGCGGCGGAATCAACGCCCGCTTTGGCTTGGTCAGCGATTCCGGCTGCTGTGTCCGAGCCTTTTTCGCATCCGCTCAAAACAGCAACGAACAAGACGGCAAGCAATAGTTGGGTGAGCTTCGTGAACATCAATTTGATCCTGGAAAAGTGGCCTGGGCGAATCCCGACAAAATGTGGGGCCCCCTACGAAGGCAACCCTATCCCAATCGCATTTGAACACAAGTGGACCAACGAGTGCCGGTTCCTATTCAGCGTTCATTCTTCCAAGGATGCGCACACCAATTGCTTGTCATTTCGAGCGTAGATGCAGCGGTTCGCGTATGCGGGGTGAGACCAGGTGACGCCGTTACGGCGTGGCAATTGAATGGTGGTTGTATCAAGCAAGTGAGTTTGGCTGAGCGGTTGATAACCTTCCGGAGTCAAATGTGCGATCGTTAGTCGACCTTGATCGTTGAACATCCAATCCGTTTGCGAGCCCGCTTGTTGATGGACGACCGTGTGAATCGTGCCCCAGCGGTTTCGCGGAACCGCGGTGGTGTCTTCCCATACTCGTTCGCCGGTTTCTGCATCGAGACATCGCAGTTCACCATAGCTGTCGACACCGTAGACGTATCCGTCTCGCATGACCGGTGTGCTGATGATCGATTGCAATGCTCGCGTGTTCTTTTCGTCGATCCCAACGCGATGCCACTTCTTTGTCGCGGTTGGTTCCGTCGCGGACAACTCGACCATCATGGAACCATCGTAGAACGAAGTCACAAACAAAAGGTTGTCATCAACAACGGGCGTGGCGACTCCGATCGGCATGCGAGAAGGAGGGAACGGAATGCTCCAAAACACATCGCCGGTCGAGGGCGATAAACCGCTGATGCTGTCTCCCGTCCAGCAAACGACGACATATTTGCCGCCTTGTTGGATGAGGATCGGAGCGGAATAGCAGGCACGTTCATCGAGCGAACGCCACACTTCTTTGCCGGTTGCCAAGTCGAAGCCAACCACACACGCACCATCCGAGCCACCGACGATCTGGATCACGATTGGTTGATCAGCGGCGCCGACAAACACGAGTGGTGCACCTGTAATGCCCCAAGCCGGCATGTCGATATCGTATTCCTGATGGAGATCATGTTTCCAAAGGACGTCTCCATTGGCAGCATCAAAGCAATGAAAGTGACCCATCGCGCCCACCGCCAATGCCTTTCCATCATGGATGGTAACACTTGCACGTGGACCGGCTCGATAGCCGATTTCGTAGGCCGCCGCGTAAGACTGTTCCCAGATCAGACTGCCATCTGTTTCAGCGAAGCACAACACTCGCTCGATTTCATCCGGTTCTGTTTGACGATCGGTGACATACACGCGTCCGTCAGCCACGGTTGGTCCGCTGTAGCCTGAACCGATTTCAACCGACCATTTCAATGGAAGTTGGCCTTCAGGCAGCTCCGTCACAATCCCGGTCTCGGTCCAGTCGCCATCGCGGTCTGTGCCTCGCCACTGAGGCCAGTCTTCTGCGACCACGTTGCCGCAGACCAGCAAAGTTCCGAGTAACAGCATTCGGATTGCCAACTGGCCACAAATGCCTGGCGAGGAAAGAGCGCTTCGAATTAAACGTCGGATTGCCATCGGAAGTTCCTGATCGGAAAAAGAGAACGGAACGTGGAAGTCTAATGCGTCCACGTGGACGTTACGAGTTGCTGTATTTTGCCTGGCTTCGCCGTTTTGATGCTCTCAGCGGCGTGAAACACGATCGATGTGGCAATCAAACCCAGATTTCCGTATTGAAACGGTGTCCGTTCTCCGCCGACGGCCAATTCTTTCCGGCGGTTTCGCCGCCATACTGATTGCACGCAGTGGTCCCGATGAGCCACCCACTGAGATCGACGTCTCGTTCCACTCATTCGCAAACGCGAATTTCGTTGGGTCATGCCACGGCATCGGCAATCGACGTTGATCGTCTTGTTGGCAGTCGCAGGACTGTGCTGGGCTGTTCAATCTTTGGGGTTGCAGGTCGAGGACACGAAGCAGCTTTTGCCACCTCTCCCTCAACTTCGTTGGGGGAGAGGTCAGACGCGGCGTTCAGCCGTCGTCTGGGTGAGGGGGCGAATTCCCTCGGGTTGAAAACGGCAACGCCAACTAGCGATGCGAGTTGCGCGAATG
>NZ_ANMO01000061.1 GCF_000338295.1 Rhodopirellula europaea 6C | reverse complement strand
CTGCACGACCTCTGCGCGGGCGGGGTTCTCAAGGCGTTCCTGGCACAGTAATTGAAGCCTGCACGACCTTTGCGTTCAGGAGGGTGATTTCAACCTTGCGAGCACGGCACTTGAAAACCGCACGACCTCCTCGCGATCGGGTTGGGAAGCGTCCTGCAATTGGCAGTTCCACCGCGAGTGCCACCGTGGCGGGCTGTCATCCGTGAGCTTCTGAAGCGTTGGCGGGATTCGCTGATTTGACGTAAGTGCTTGTTGGGTAGTGTCTTGCGTCACGTTCTTTGCGGGGCGGCACAGCGATTGCTTATTGGGCGGCTCCAACGAACAAAGCTGCCATTTTGGTTGGCCGTGACGTCGGACCGCTTGCGAGATCGGTCTGATCAGTCAGCCAATACCGGTCAGCCCCACCACACATTTCCCCCACATCTCGACTCAATACCACGAAAGGTGTCACGGACATGGCTGCAGCCACCAAGAGTGCAACCAAAATTCGTTTGCAACCCCTCGGCGAACGCATCGTTGTTCAGCGTGAGGAAAGCGAAACCACGACTGCCGGCGGCATCGTGCTTCCCGATTCGGCCAAGGAAAAACCCGCTCGCGGAACCGTTGTGGCCTTGGGCACCGGCAAATTGCTGGACGACGGCAGCCGAGCTGACTTCCAACTGGCCACCGGCGACCGCGTGTTGTTCAGCAGCTACGCCGGCGAAACTGTCGAAGTTGATGACGCCGAATACCTGCTCATGCGAGAAGACGACGTCCTGGCCGTGATCGAGTGATCTCGACGGCTCGGCGAACACGTCGATCTGAAACCCATCTCTGCAAACCTTTAATTCTGATAGACAACCATGCCAAAAATCATTGCCTTTGACCAAGAAGCACGCGAAGCGATTCGCCGCGGCGTGTCCAAGCTCGCTCGCACCGTCAAAGTCACCTTGGGACCCAAGGGTCGCAACGTGATTTTGCAAAAGAGCTTCGGCAGCCCCACCGTGACTAAAGACGGCGTGACCGTTGCCAAGGAAATCGAACTCGAAGACCCCTATGAAAACATGGGTGCGTCGATGGTTCGCGAAGTCGCTAGCAAGACCAGCGACGTTGCCGGTGACGGAACGACCACCGCAACCGTGATGGCCGAAGCGATCTTCAACGAAGGCCTCAAAGCCGTCGTCGCTGGTGTCAACCCAATCCAAATGAAGAGCGGCATCGAAACCGCTGTCTCGGACATCACCGAGCAACTTCACAGCATGGCGGTCAAAGTCAAAGACCAAGAAGCCATGGCCAACGTCGCGACCATCGCCAGCAACAACGACCGTGAAATCGGAACGTTGCTCGCCGACGCGATGAGCAAGGTCGGCAAAGACGGCGTTATTACCGTCGACGAAGGCAAGAGCCTGCAGACCGAACAAGAATGGGTCGAAGGCATGCAGTTCGACCGCGGCTACTTGTCGCCTTACTTCGTGACCGACTCGACCAGCATGGAAGTCGTTCTCGAAGACGCCTACGTCTTGGTCTTCGAAAAGAAGATCAGCAACATCAAAGACATGGTGCCTTTGCTTGAAAAAGTGGTTCAACAAGGCAAGCCTTTGTTGATCATCGCCGAAGACGTCGACGGCGAAGCACTCGCAACGCTCGTCATCAACCGTCTGCGTGGCACGTTCACCGTGTGTGCTGTGAAGGCACCTGGTTACGGCGATCGTCGCAAAGCCATGATGGAAGACATCGCGATTTTGACCGGTGGTCAAGCGATCTTCGAAGCTCTTGGCGTCAAGCTGGAAAGCGTCGACCTGCCACAACTTGGTCGTGCTAAGAAGATCATCGTCGACAAAGACAACACGACGGTCATCGAAGGTGGCGGCAAGAGCGCTGACATCAAGGCTCGCATCGACCAAATTCGTCGCGAAATCGAACTCAGCACCAGCGATTACGATCGCGAAAAATTGGAAGAGCGTTTGGCCAAGTTGGCTGGCGGTGTTGCCAAGGTGAACGTCGGTGCGGCGACCGAAAGCGAAATGAAAGAAAAGAAGGCTCGCGTCGAAGATGCGTTGCACGCGACTCGCGCAGCCGTTGAAGAAGGCATCCTGCCCGGCGGTGGCGTTGCTTTGCTGCGTGCCAGCGGCAAAGTCAAACCAGCTGACACTCTGAGCGATGACCAATTGGTTGGTTACAACATCGTTCTGCGTGCTTGCCGTGCTCCGTTGACCATGATCAGCGAAAACGCTGGCCAAGACGGCGGCATCGTCTGCGAAAAAGTTTTGGCGATGAAGGGCAACGAAGGCTACAACGCGTTGACCGACGTCTACGAAGACTTGGTCAAGTCCGGCGTCATCGACCCAACCAAGGTGACTCGCACCGCATTGGGCAACGCAGCCAGCGTCGCAACCTTGTTGCTGACCAGCGACGCGTTGGTCGCTGAGAAGCCAGAAAAAGCTGGCAAAGCCGGCCACGGTGGCGACCACGACATGTATTGATCCAGTCGGGCCGAACGTTCGGTTCAGCCCTCTGTGTTCCAAGCATCAAACCCTTCGCTGTTCTTCGGCGAAGGGTTTTTTGTTGGTTTCATGATCTCATCCAGCCACTGTCTCGACAAACAACATCATCGAGCTTCGGTGGCTATGTTTGGATGTGAAGTTATCTGTGTGTCCTTCCTCTCACATCGCTCATGTTCGTCAACCAATCCAAGTTGCCGCATCTTCTGCTGCCGGAGCACTACAGCAGCCAGTCGCAACATGAGGTCGAGTTGGAGACGGTGTTCCGGCCGCAGTGGCACTGGGTTGGCTCGTTGCATGACGCTCCCGACGATGGGGACTTCTTCACCCGCGAACTGTTTGGCGTTCCCATTTTGGTGCGGAACCACCAAGGTGCTTATCACTGCTTTCTCAATGTTTGTCCCCACCGGCACAGCACACTGTCGAACGAACGCTGCGGCAGCAGTCCGACATTGAAGTGCCAATACCACGGATGGGAATTCAATGTCGATGGTTCAAGTGGTCGCATTCCGGATGCGAAGAACTTCCGGCCGATGAGTGGCGGTCCGGAGTGTTTGAAGAAGTTTTCAGTCTCCGTTCACGGGCCTTTGATTTTCGTATCGCTCGATCCGAGTTGTCCGCCATTGACTGAACAATTCAAACCGTTTGCGACGGTGACGGAAGAGTTTTCAGGTGATCGCTGGGCTCATGCCGAGACCTGGCATTACGATTTCCCCGCGAACTGGAAGGTGGTGGCGGAGAATACGGTCGAGTCGTATCACCTGGAATCAGTGCACACGGATAGTTTTCGTTTCGAACCGGAAGATGAAATCGAGCACGAGATTTATGATGGCGGAACGATCATGCGTGCCACGATTCATGCATCGCCGAGCGCGATGCGTTTTTCGCGGTGGGTGACATCGCAACTCCATCCCGATTGCTCCCCGCGGTACCGGATGTATCACCTGTTTCCACATCTGTTTTTGATGCGGGCCGACGCGATGCTGCAGGCGATGGTGTTGATGCCGACGTCCCCGACGACATGTCGGGCGACTGTGTCCGTCTTTGTGCTTCGACGCGAGCAGGAAACGGCGTGGTCGAAATGGCTGACTCGTTTCTGGGGCCGCATCAAAACATCTGCTGTCAAGAAAATCTTGGCGGAGGATGCGTCGCTCTATCCCGGAATTCAACTGGGAATGGAGCACAGTCCGTTCAAGGGCTGCGTCAGCACCCGCGAAGAACTTGTGCATGCCCTGCAAAACCATGTGGCCGAAAAGTGTGGTTTGCAATTGGAGTCCTCCTATGAGGCAGTGACTGTCGGCTTGGGTGGGCCGAGCAGCGACGAAGGTGGGCGATGAGTCAGTGGCCCACAGCGACGGTTCGCTACGTGTTGATCGGCTATGTGCTGATTCCGTTGGCGATCAACGTCGCGATTAATGTGTTTTTGGGATGGTTACTGTTTCTGGATCAGGAATCGGTTCCGGTGTGGGAATTCCCGCAAAGCGTTGCGATGGAAGTTGTTGGCACTGGCTGTCTGTTGCCGTTGATCACGGCGATGATAAGTTCTCGAGTGCTGCTCCGGCACCTTCGTTCTGGGATCGTGCAGCCGGTTCCCAAAACGGAAGTAGGCTCCGGAGTCGTATCGCGATCATTGAGTTGGGTGGGCAGGGTTTTGCAAGGGGCATCGTTTGGCGGTTGCTTGTTGTTTTCGGTGGTGGCGTTTCCGTTTTTGACGATCCCGGCGTTCCTTGCACTGCTGGGCTTCCCCGACGATTCAGTGGGCCTGTTCACGTTGATCGCGATGAAGGCCGTCTACGCGGGATTGTGTGGTCTGGTGGTGACCCCAGTGATCGCGGTCGGGTTGCTTCGCGATGGCAATCATTCACTGGAGTGAGGCCGGGCCGATTCGTACTCGCGGTCGGTTTCGTTTTGCCTGCGGATCCGGAACGAGTGAATTCGCCGAATCGGAGTCGATTTCGGTTCGGCTTTGGCCGATGAGTGGTGAGTTGAGCGTCTGGGAAATTGCCGCCGCGGTGGCTGTTCTTTGATCGACTCGATGCTGCCCTTTGGGCCATGTCCGAGGGCAGAAGGTCCGATGAGCGTGGTCCCGGGCTGATTCCGCCTCCGCGAAATTCGTGGAATCCCGTGAATTCCTTGGGAAGACACGATCGGAAGAAGTCCGTCGGGGTTGCAAATTTTTGCTCTGAGCCGTACTTTTTGCCTTCCTTTCCCGCCCCGCCTGCGTTTTGGCAGGGCGTATCCTTTACCCAGTTCACTGCATTTTGGGGCGAAGGGCACCGAAATCACGCGTTTTCGCGTCGTTTTCACCGCTCTGGGGCTGCTGTTTTCCTGTTTGTTGGAAAGCCAGTTCTCCGAACCCGCAATGGACCAAATCCCGGAGATGCCGCGAATATGCGCGGCAAATATTCTGATGGCGAATGAAATTGTCAAAGAGATGATTGAAGCTGGTGTCCACTTTGGTCACCGCACCAGTCTCTGGAATCCGAAGATGGCTCCTTACATCTTCGGCAAGAAAAACCAAATCCACATCCTCGACATTCGCGAAACACTTCGCGGTTTGCTTCGAGCGAAGAAGTATTTGTCGCAAGTCGCCGCTGGCGGCAGCCTGATCCTGTTCGTCGGTACCAAGCGTCAAGCTGGTGAAGCCGTTGAAGAGCAGTCGCTGCGTTGCGGCATGCCTTTCGTCAGCGAGCGTTGGCTCGGTGGCACGCTGACCAACTTCCGCACCATTCGCAGCCGTCTGGGCCGTTTGGAAGAGCTGGAAGCACTGCGTGCTGGCGACGGCATCAACGACTACAGCAAGAAAATGCAATCGTCGCTGAACCGCGAATATCGCAAGATGTATCGCAACCTGAACGGTCTGCGAACGATGAACCGTTTGCCAGAAGTCATGTTCATCGTTGACCCAGGCAAAGAACGCAACGCGGTTCGCGAAGCAAAACGATTGGGCATCACAACTGTTGCTCTGATCGATACCGACAGCGACCCAAGCCAAATCGATTTGCCGATTCCAGGCAACGATGACGGGATCCGCAGCGTTGAAATGATCATGCGTGAATTGGCCGACGCCGTGATCGCTGGCAAGGGACAAACCCAAACCGAAGCGGCGCCCAACGCACAAGCTGCTCCTGAAGCCGCCGCGCCAGCAGAGCAACCTGCTGAAGAAGCTGCCGCCGCGTCAAGCGAAGGCTGATCTCGACCCCACATTCACTGAATTCAATCAACGATTAGGAAACAGAAACATGACGACGATTTCCGCTAAGGCGGTGAGCGAACTTCGCAAGTCCACCGGCGCTGGGATGATGGACTGCAAGAAGGCACTGGAAGAATCCGGTGGCGACTTGGACGGCGCAATGGACTACCTCCGCAAGAAAGGCCAAAAGGTCGCCGCGAAACGTGCGGACCGCGAAGCTTCCGAAGGCGTCGTGGCTGCCGTGGTCGAAGGCAACAAAGGTCTGCTTCTGTCGCTTGGTTGCGAAACCGATTTCGTTGCTAAGAACGAAGCGTTCATCGAGTTGACCAACACCATCGCCAAGATGGCTTTCGATGCTGATTGCAAAACCGTCGATGACGTCAATGCGCTCGAGATCGACGGGACGACTGTCAAGGAACGTTTGGTCAACGAAACCGGCAAGGTCGGTGAAAAGATCGAAGTGACGAACCTGGAAGTTGTTGAAGGCGAAAACTTGTCTTCGTACATCCACGCGGGTGCGAAGATCGGCGTTTTGGTTTCTTACAAAGATGGCTCAAAAGACGGTGCGGATCAGTTCTTCCGCGGCGTTTCGATGCACATCGCTGCTATGAAACCACAGATCCTCGATCCAAACGAATTCGACGAAGATTTCGTTCAGAAAGAAACCGAAGCTCTTCAGGCTCAGATCAACGCTGAGAATGAGTTGAACGAGAAGGAAAACCTCGGCAAGCCGATGAAGAACGTTCCTCAGTTCGCTAGCCGTCGCCAACTGACTCCTGAAGTCTTGGCTGCGACTGAAGAAGCCATCAAGGCTGAACTGAAGGCCGAAGGCAAGCCTGAGAAGATCTGGGACAAGATCGTTCCTGGGAAGCTCGAGCGTTTCATCGCCGACAACACTTTGCTCGATCAAGAGCGTTGCTTGTTGAGCCAGTTCTACGCCTTGGATGACACCAAGACAGTGGAAGCTGCGATCAAAGAATTCCACCCCGAAGCCGAAGTGGTGGCCTTCAAACGTGTCTCCGTCAACTGATCGTTGAACCGAGAATTTGAAACACAAAACGCCTTGCTCATGGCTTTCATGAGCAAGGCGTTTTTTTGTGATCCAAACGTAGCCGGACTAGGTAAGAATTCGGACTCTTCTACAAATCCAACGTCTGCAACAACGACATCGTCGCGACGCCATAGAACGTGTATTCGACGTCCGGAGTTTGATCGAGAGCGAAACCGACGAAGCCGCCGTCACGCTGCATCGACTCGGCATAGCTTTGCAAACGCGGTGCATTCAAACGCGAGGCGGCACCAAGGTCGACCAGCGTGATCAGCCCGGTGCAGGAGCTCAGCAGGTCCGCAAACGGGATCCGAGTGTTCGCGGCCAATCCGCCTTCATCGCCTTGCATCTCGAGCAGAAATTCGATCGTGTTGGTTTGCTCGGTCGGATCCAAATGGCCGAGCGTCTTGAGCGATCCAATCGCCGCGGCAGTTGGGTTCACACCCGCTCGTTTCGCGACGCGAATTTCTCGGTAGCCGCCATCGGGTTGGTTCTGGCTGGCCAAAAAACGCAACACGCCTTCCACATCCGGAACGGGAACTTCCATCAGTTCGTGGCACAGGACTGACAGAAACGTTTGATAGGTGCTGCCCGCACGGCCTTCGGGTGTTTTCGCGAATCCGCCATCATGGGTGCGAAGTTTGGCCAGCAACGCGGCGACGTTGTCCCGCCACTGATGGTCTTCGTCGGAGATCACGACAACGCCCGATGCCATTTCGAGGATGGCGGCGGCGAAGATCAGCGACATCAGGTCGACGATGGAGTCTCGTTTCTGCATCCGTTGTCGCAGGAAGATGCCGGCAGCTTCGGCTATTTCGGAATCCAGTTCTCCAAGCACCCAAAGCGTTCGCAATGCGAAGCTGGTGTAGTAAGGATCGCTTTCGCCCTCACGGCCAGCGAATCCACCATCGTCACGTTGACAGTTCTTCAGCCAGTTGGCGTGGCGAGAACGGAAGTCGGGATTCAAGCGGCTTGCACCGACGGACAATCGAAGCGTCAGTTCTTGCAGATAGCCACTCAAATCAAATTGCCAACAAGATGTCCAGCATTTCCGCTGCGGTTGAAATCACACGCGAGGAAGCTTGGAACGCGCGTTGGTAAGAGATCATCTTAATCGACTCTTCGTCGATGTTCACACCGGTGATCGCGAGGTGCTGACTTTGGAGAGAAGCGTACAAATCGTTCAGCCCATCGGTCGCACTTTTCTGCACGCTGATTTCGCGTCCCAGGGTCGAGATGGCCTGTTCGTGCATCCCGCGAATCGAACGGTTGCCGAGTTCGTCTAGTGGTTCATCGACGATGTCCAACAGGTTGTAGAGCGTGTTCGTGTCGGCATTGATACCGCCTTCGGATATCGCCAGCAAATCGATGTCGTCTTTCACGACGGAGTTCACGGCGATGTCCACCGCCGATGTTCCGGTGAAGAACGTGTTCATTCCAGCCGCGGCGAGGAAGCCACTGGTGTCTTCGCCAAAGGTGAATTTGGATGTCGCCGAATCACTGTCGATTCGCACTCGCCCGTCGCCCGAGATCGATGCGGTCACGCCTTCAACCGCATTGATGTCGGCAACGATCGATGAGATGGTCGAGTCGTCGATCGTTCCCAGGTTTCGAACGTTGATTCGCGTGGTGCTGATCAGTTCACCGCTGGTGTCGACGATGTTGAAATCGAAGCTGCCATTGTTGGGTTCAAATGGCAGTTCAGCGGCACTCAGCGGAACGCCGGGTTCACTGGTGTTGCTGGACACCAAGGATGAAAATCCCGTGCGACCTTGGCCTTGAGAGTGGACGCTGTTGACTCCACGAATCAGAGCTGCTGCCATGTGATCCAGGTTTTCGACGTATTCGCCAAAAACACCGCTTCGAGCTTCGATGGCAGCACCGAGTTTGCCGCCTTTCGCTTTGAGGGGTGCGTCGGTATCGACAATTCGAACTTCCAATCCGCCGGCATCCTCGTCGTAGGCCGAGTAGACCTCGCGGCGATTGCCGTCGGCAATCAAGTAGTCACCGCCGACGAACACGCTGACGTTACCTGATGCTTGTTCTTGGAAGTTGATGTTGACGTAACTGGCGAGTTCTTCGAGGTCGCGATAGCGTTGGTCGCGAAGACCGGTTGCGTCGCTTCCGAGTGTCCCACCGCCTTCGATGGTTGCGATCTCGACGTTGAGCTGTGCGATTCGTTCGGTCAGTCGATTGATCTGCGTGGCGGCGTCGTCCACTTCCGCGTTCCAGCCGTCTTGCAGTTCGCCGGCTCTGGTTCGGATTTGTTTCATGCTGGTGGCGAGAGCTTCGCCTTGGATGATCACAAATTCACGGGTGGCCGCGTCGTTGGGCTGCGTCGACAGGTCATGCAGTGCGTTGTTAAAAAGACTGAATTGCTCGTTCAACCCGCCACCATCAAGGTCCGTGATCAACGTTTCGAGTTGGCCGTAGGCCGAACTGAGCGAGTCCGCACCGGCCGCCGCAGTCTTGGCGTTGAACATCCGTTCGGCCAACTGCTGGTCGATGACCTGCACGACACCGGTGGCGCGAACACCGTGACCTTGGATCAAGTTGCCTTGGCGATAGGCCACCGCGGGCGTCTGTTCGAGACGCTGGCGGATGTAGCCTTCGGTGTTGGCGTTGGCGATGTTGTTGCCAACGACTTGCAGTCCAATCTGGGCCGCGTCAAGCGCGCCCTTTGATTGTTGAATGGTGCCGAACAGCCCCATGGTCGTCTCGCGAAAGTGTGAAGCCGAACGATCGTGCGCGCACACGTGTATTCGTTGGATCGGCACACTCGGGCGTTAAACTTGACCCAATCGGCTCAACAGTAAACAAAGCCTTCGCGTGGGTAGCGGTCGTGCTTGGCAATTTGGCGATGGTCCACGCGATTCCAACCGGACCAAGCACCCACACCCGCCAGAACGGCGTCCAAAGCGTCTCCACCAGGATTGCTCAAGATCACCCGCCGTCGGTGAGCGGAGATTTGAACGATCTCTCGAAGGCCGCGGAGGATTTGCTGGCGGGTTCGAAGATGGACCGCGTCGATTCGCTTGTTCCCGGTTTGCTTGTATCGCTGGTGAGGCAGCTGCATTCGTTTCAACGTTGACGAAGGACAGGCCTCAACCACGATGTTGCGTATGGCGGTGGAGGCTTGGCCGGTCATCGATCGGGCGAGCTTGTCCGCCTGGAATGGCATGACGGCGGTTGTGGGCGAATCCTTGATTGGTAGCAAGACGTCTCGCATGCCGTGAAACGTTTGGTAGATGATTCGGTAGTGGTAGCAATCAAAAGGCGTTTGCGTTTCGCGATCGGTTTCACGACGAATGTGAATCGCACCGGATCGCTGGCGAGCCAATTCCACCAGTGACCGCCCATAGCTTTTCGCGTCGCCTGAGTGAATCGCGACATGGTTCAGTTGATCGTTCCAGCTTCCCAGATCCAACTCGACCGGCAATCCAAACGGAAAGTCCATTCCCCACAGGGCATCCTTGCTGGCCATGATTCGATTCGTCAGCCACGGATAGACGCGTTCTCGTTCGTCCTGCCCGGCGACCCGCCCGAGTGGTTGAAGATCCACCAGCTTCAGCGGCGGCGAAGTGGAGCAATTCGGCGAAATCTGGATTTCGGCGATCCAGGCGTTCTTTCCGGCCAAGGCGGCACCGCTGAAGTCGACCCCGAACACGGTTTGGAAGCAAACCTTGGCCCCAGAAGTGCGAAACATCGCTCCGTACGTGTCTCGCTTCACGTTGACCAAGTTTTGTTCTCCAGTGACAATTCGGTTACGGAAGTCTTCGAACCCATTTCGTTTTTCCCGCTGAAACTACCTCATGAGTACCGCCCCGTCGCAGCAACACGCCTCCGCCCAAGTCCCCGATCCCCGCGGACGATTTGGCGATTTTGGTGGCCGTTTCGTTCCCGAAACACTCACGCGGGCACTCGATGAGCTCTCCGAAGAGTACGAGAAGGCCAAGCGTGATCCCGAATTCCAGCGTGAATTGGACGGCTTGCTGAAGACCTTTGTCGGTCGCCCCAGCCCGCTGTACCACGCCAAACGGTTGTCGTCGGCCGTTGGCGGAGCCCAGATTTGGTTGAAACGGGAAGACCTCAATCACACCGGTGCTCACAAAATCAACAACACGATCGGGCAAGCGTTGCTGACGTTGCGAATGGGCAAAACCCGAGTGATCGCCGAAACGGGTGCCGGACAGCACGGCGTGGCATCGGCGACGGCGTGCGCTCACTTTGGGCTGCCCTGCACCGTTTACATGGGTGCCGAAGACATTCGGCGGCAAAAACCCAACGTGTTCAGCATGAAGTTGCTCGGCGCCAATATCTCGGCCGTCGAGTCCGGTTCGCGAACGTTGCGGGACGCGGTCAATGAAGCGATGCGAGACTGGATGGCTTCGGTCGAGAACACTCACTACATCATCGGCAGCGTGATCGGTCCTCACCCGTTCCCCATGATGGTTCGCGATTTTCAATCGGTGATCGGCCGCGAAACTCGCGAGCAGTGCCGGGACACGTTTGGGCGTCTTCCTGATTGTGTTGTCGCTTGCGTCGGTGGTGGCAGCAACGCGGCCGGCATGTTCTATCCGTTTGTGGAAGATGAAGGCGTGCGAATGGTCGGCGTCGAGGCTGGCGGTCGATCCGCAACAGCTGGTGATCATGCCTCGCCATTGTCTTATGGAAACCCCGGTGTCTTGCACGGCAGTTACAGCTACGTGATGCAGGACGAGGATGGTCAAACGTGCGACGTTCATTCGATGAGCGCTGGGTTGGACTATCCCGGTGTTGGTCCAGAACACAGTTATTGGAAAGACACTAAACGCGTTGACTACATCGATTGTCGTGACGACGAGGCGATGACCGCGTTCGAGCGATTGGCATCCAGCGAAGGTATCTTGGCAGCGTTGGAGACGTCCCATGCGGTTGCCAAAGCCATCGAGATCGCTGGCAAGATGTCGGACCAAGAACACCTGGTGATCTGCTTGTCCGGGCGAGGCGACAAGGACTCGATGGAAATCGCTCGTCTTCGCGGCGAAGAGTGGTGAGCCACGGATGTTGTCTGACGTTTCGTTGGACGTCCTCTCACGACTTTTTGCAGATATCACCTGACCGTTTGACTCTTCTTCTCTGATTGTATGTCCGCCCAAGACCGTACCCTGGATCACTACCAGGAATTGATGACCATCAACGCCACATCGCATGTGTTGCGAACCGGCCGTGAACTGGGGTTGTTCGACGCTTTGTTGGAAGGCCAGAAAACGCTGGAGGCACTGGCGGAACGCACGGGTTTGCCTGAGTCGCGGTTGTTGCTGTTGCTGCGACCTCTGACGTCGGTGGGCATCATCGAGAAGTATGCCGAGGACTATGCGATCTCATCGGTGGCTCGACTGTTGTGCCAATACGACGCGGACTTGGGCGACGCGGTTTGGCGAGAGGCTCCCACAGCTTTGAAATCGGAATCGCAATCGTCCGCCGAAACCGCTGTCCCGCAAAGCCGTTTTGATTCCATCGCTGCGACTCAGTGGGTGCACACCCCCGCTGCGATGCAGGCGGCCGAGATATTGGACTTTGGACCGACGCCGGGAGAAGAAGGCGAAGGCGAGGGCACGGTTCTGAGTTCTGATGAATCGAAACCCCAGACCTTGCTGGACCTGGGATGTGGCTCGGCGGTTTGGAGCTGTGCGGCGGCTCACCGTGATCCTCAATTGAGCGTCACGCTGGTCGACCACCCCGGTGCCTTGGAAGCCGCCATGGCAACGGCCAATTCAATCGAGTTGGGCGATCGTTTCGAGTCCATCGAAGGCGACGCTCTGACCGCAGAGCTTCCTGAGAATCAGTACGATCATGTGTTGATCGCACAACGACTCAACAGCTACTCGCCCGATCAAATTCGTCTGATGTTGCAACGTGCAACGTCAGCGGTGAAGCCCGGCGGACGAGTGATCGTGATTGATTCGTTTGAAGGTCCGAACCGACCGAGTCTGGCAGAGTCGATCGAAGCGTTGCGGATCGGAATCGAAACCGCAGGCGGTGCGGTGCCTGAGCTGAAAGAGGCTCAGGAGCGAATGAAAGATGCCGGGTTGGAATCGATCCAGTTCACCTTCATCGCCGCCAGTCGCGTTGGTTTGGGACTGATGACGGGAATCAAGCCGTGATGGTTTCCAAGCCTTCGTCGCGAGACGCGAGTGTGCCAGTCGGATCTGACATGGGTGATGACCCATGGTTGTGGTGGCGGGATCGCATGCCCGTGACGAATCATTGGGCTTACTTCGATCATGCCGCCGTGGCTCCGATCAGCCTGCCTGCCGCCGATGCTCTTCGTTCGTTTGCCGATGTTGCCGAATCGCACGGGGACGTCCACTGGATGGATTGGTCCAACGCCGTCAATCGACTGCGAGACTTGACGTCGGATTTGATTCATTGCGACAAGGAAGAAGTCACCTTGGTTCCCAATACCACCACGGGAATCAATCTGGTTGCCGAAGGTTTGGATTGGAAACCCGGTGACAACATGGTTGTTCCGGAGGGCGAGTTCCCAAGCAACCTGTATCCATGGCTCAACCAGCAATCTCGCGGCGTTGAGATTCGAATCGTTCCGCGTCGTGAAGGGCATGTTGAAGTTGCGGACTTGATGGCTCAGGTCGATGAACGCACGCGGTTGATTTCGGTCAGTTGGGTTGGTTACGCCAGCGGCTTTCGTGTGGATCTGGATCACTTGGTGAAGGAAGCCCATGCCCGCGGTGTGCTGGTGTTCCTCGACGCGATCCAGGGATTGGGCATGTACCCGCTCGACATGCGAACCTGCGATGTTGACTTTGTGGCCGCCGATGGACACAAGTGGTTGCTGGGACCCGAGGGTGCCGGGGTGGCGGTGATTCGCAAACGCCATTTGAATTCCCTGCGTTGTCCGACTGTGGGTTGGAAGAGCGTTGAGAACGCTCACCTGTTTTCAGGATCCAAGTTTGAACTGCGTGAGGACTCATCTCGTTTCGAGGGCGGTTCGCTGAACCAATCGGGAATGATCGCATTCGCGGCCAGTTTGGAGATGTTCACCGCCGTGTCACAACGATTCGGTGCCGACGCAATCGGAAACCGTGTTTTGGAACGTGCTCAGCGTCTTCGCACGATGCTGACCCAGGCCGGTGCGAAGTTGTTGTTTGGCCCGTGGGATGAGACGCCTCACGCCAGTGCGATCACGACGTTTGAAGTGCCGGGGGAATCGCCCGACGATTTTCGCACTCGGGCGCTCGATGCGGGCGTGGTGATCAGTTGTCGCGGTGGCGGCATTCGGGCCAGCGTTCATGTCTATAATGACGACGCGGATTTGCAACGACTGGCCGATTTGGTCGCCTCGTCCCCCGCTGTCTCTTCTTCCAATCCAGCGCGGAGCTGATCTGTTTTGACTCTGAACTCCTCGAATGACGCGGGTGAGCTTTCGCACTCCATCGCTGTGTACACAGGTTCTTTCGATCCCGTCACGCTTGGGCATTTGCACATCATTGAACGTGCATCGAAGTTGTTTGACACGTTGGTGGTTGGAATCGGCATCAATGCTGACAAGAAGTCTTTGTTCAATCCGGAAGAACGCATCGAGTTAGTGCAAACGATCTCGAATCACTTGCCCAACGTCCGTGTTCAAACCTTTGATGGTTTGGCGGTTGATTTCGTTCGTTCACTTGGGGCGGGCGTCATGGTGCGAGGCATCCGGCCGCTTACCGACATCGCGGGCGAGTTCACCATGATGATGGCCAATCGTCAGCTGGATGCAGATATTGAAACCGTGTTCTTGATGGCCGACGAACGGTTTGCTCACGTCAGTTCATCGCTGTTGAAACAGATCGCTGCACTCAGCGAAAACGACGATCACTTGGCGAAATTTGTACCTCGTCCAATCATTCCGTCATTGCGGGCCAAGCTGGCTGCTCCATCCGTGTGATCGTTCCGGGGATCCAATCGATGTCCGGAAACTCGCCACACTCTCAGTCGTCCTCGCCGACACGTGCCCGGCAGGTTCGCACGGCGATGTCAGAGCAGTTGCCGCCATGGGGTGTGTTGGTGCTGGAGAGTCATCACGCTCCCGATTTTTCGATGCAGTGGCGTGAGCACGCGTTCGTCAAAATCGTTTACTTCCTCAGCGGCGCGGGGATGTTTCACCTCGATGATCGAGTCATCGAATTCTCAGCTGGCGATGTGTTCGTGATTGCACCGCATCAGCGAAATCGAATTTGTGATGGCGAAGGAACACCGTCCAGTTTGTATGTCGGCTGCATTTGCGAGAATGTGTTGAAGGCGGAGCCCGTCACCGCAGAAAAGATTGCTTCGGGCAAGTTGTCGGGCGGTAGTCGGCAAACGCATTTTGTCGCCTCAACTTTGCGGCGGATGGTTTACACGCAAGACTTGGCATTGGCTTCGTGTGGCGTCGACATGATGATCGACGCTTGGCGTTTGCTTCGGGGCGTGACCGATTTCGATTGCAATCGAAAGGAAGGCGATGATGCGGTGGCTCTTGAGCCAAACAGCGTCGCTCATGCAACTGACGCCGAAATCGTCCAGCAATACATCGACGAGTTGCAGACATCGTTCTTGGAAGCAACGACGATTGATGCCGCTGCGAATCAACTCGGTTTGTCTCGCCGCACCTTCACCCATCTTTTTCGTGAGCTGACGGGCACGACTTGGCTGCGACGAGTGCGAGAGCTCGGAATCGAGCACGCCAAGAAACTGTTGCAGGAAACCGATTTACCGATCGCGTCGGTTGCCTTCGAATCCGGTTTCGCTGACCTGTCGACTTTCTATCGAAGATTCACATCCATGGTCGGCCAATCACCGGCCGCCTATCGCCAGCAAGTGGAACGGTCTTGAACCTCGTTCTCAGCGGACGCTACCGAGACGTCCACTGAGTTAATGTTCACAAATTTTCGATTCGACGGATCAGAAGTCTGCGGAGACTTGTTCTTTGGTGGCTCGCGTTCCGAGCGCACCCCACAACCCGTAAGGACTGGGCATTCCCGGTGCTCTGTCGCCAGTTCCGTTCCACCAAATATTTCCCGCGGTTTGGTCACCGGCTTCGATCGAGTCAGTGACAAACTTGACTGCCCCATCGCCTAGGAGAATGTGAACACCGCCTTGGTGACGACTGCTAGGCGGATAAAGCCCAGGTTGCCAGGTGCTGTTGCCCGTGCTGCAAACCGCTGAGTTTGGAGGTGCGATCGTGGTGATAGCGGTGAAGACAGGGAAACCACACGCCCATTTCAAACCTCTTTGGATTTGAGCGCCACCGGCGAACGTGGCTGACGATGCCCAGAACGCTGGTCGGTCAGGATCAATTTCCATTGTGTTGCATAGACTTGGGTTGTTGATGATCGTTGCACCGAAGTTGGCATCATTCACAACCTGGGTGGTTTTGTGGCGGTCGCCCAGGTCTGTGTTCATTTCGCCGACCATGATGGTGTTGGAAAGACCGTCCAGCACGTCACGAAACTTCAGTGCCACTCGTGACCGGAACATGCCGCGGTTTGACCGATTGGCTCGTGGGTATTCCGTTGGATTCGGCCTGGCGGTTTCGTAGACACCGCCGGTGTTTTGCTGACCGAGCGCATCTCCCAAACTCATGCCAAAGTTCGTGCGTCCCTGGCCTGGCAAGCCGTTGCCCGGATCACTGGGGCAACGGTAGGTCGCGACGTTTGTCATCCAAGGGTCATAGCGTGCAGTTGTGTGGTGCGTGAGCGACATTTCGGGGTTAGGGCCGAACGCGCTGTAATACAAGTCGGAGCCTGCTGGCTCGACAACTTTGAATTGGTTGGCGATTTGTTCCCATAGCCCCTGTTGTTCAATGAACGGCAGGATTGGAACCAAGGCGCTGCGGTTGAATCGATTGTTGCCTCCCAACGACCCACCCAATGTGCGTGGGATAACCGAGTCGCCAGTGCTACCGGACACTCGTGATGTACCTCCGCGGCTCATCGGAAGCTGATTGTAAGCCGAGTGGTAGTTGTGAATTCCCAAGCCTATTTGCTTGGCGTTGTTGCTGCACTGCATCCGTCGTGCAGCTTCACGAGCTGCTTGAACCGCGGGTAGCAACAAGCCGACCAGAACGCCAATGATGGCAATCACGACGAGCAGCTCTACCAGTGTGAATCCTGGTTTGATCGAATGCCGTTGTTGCGAAGCAACAGGTGGCTTCGCGATGGGATGGGGAGAGAATGTATTCATAAAAATAGCACGCATTTAAGGAGGGAAACGAGGTAAAGCCACGGTCGTGGCCAAAGCCGCGAGATCAGCGTGGGAGTGATTGCGATTGGACTGTCGTTAGGCAAGGCGGGAGTGACGAAGTGTTCCTGCTCAAGAACAACATATCCAAGCGAGAGGCTCACTGAACGGCGAGCTCTGTTACTCCTACTCCGACACTCGGCCGGCTTCGAATTCAGCGGACTCATCAACCATCGAGTCGTTCGGATCAGCGACGTGATCGGGGTTGTCTTGGAGGTACTGCTCAATTTCATTAGCAGCAGGACCAGGAGCGTTGGACTGCCCGCAACCGACCGCGGAAGAGAGAGCGAGCAACATGCCTAGAGCAACAAAATTCGATAGGAATTTACGAGTAGAATGTCGAGGCATCGAAATCGCCGGAAGATAAGGAGTTGAATGAATGCGCAGAATGCGCGTTGCGCTGCGAATTGTAGTGGTAGGTCAACCACCAAAGAACTGTTTTCAAGCGGGGAATTCAGCCCGTCGTTGCTGGCGATGTTGAGGGCCGTCGGTGGTTGAACTCCTGGGATTCTAGTAAAACTTGGCGTTTTTGCTGGCTTTGGCACAGATTTTCGCACCTATTGCGTGAACACGTCAAACAGTGTGTCGGGAGGCGTGAGGTTTGCATCAGGCTTTTTGGGAGATGCTTTGGGAGCCGTCTTCTTTCTTGCCGCTTTCTTCTTCGGTTTTGTGGCTGAAGCGGCTGGTTTGGCGGATGACGCGGAGGCAGGTGAGTTGTTTTCACCCAGCCGGTGCACGTGGTATCCGTTCTCGGGAAGTGTTTCGGATGCCAAATCGACCAAGTGATCGTGGTGCGTGAACAGGATGACTTGAGTGGTGGTGGAGAGTTCTGAAAAGACCTTGAGTGCCGCAGCGGCCCGGCGATCGTCAAGCTGGATCAAACAATCGTCGATGATCAGCGGGATCGCATTGGCGTGGGCCAACTGATGTTTCAGCGACGCCAATCGCAACGCCAAATACAGAGCATCCGCAGTTCCCGTGCTCATGCGATTGGCCGGCACCTCGACCCCGTCTCGAACACCGAACAGCGATGGTTTGTCGCTGTCGCCGTAGTCGACCCGCAGGGATTGATATTCGTTGCAGGTCAGTGTCGCGAAAAATGATTCTGCCTCGCGTAGCACAGGTTCTTGGTTTTGGTTGCGGTAGTGTTCCATGGCCCGTTGCAAGATCGACGCGGCCAATCGCAGACGGATGTACTCTTCCGATTCCCGTTGGAGTTTTCCGAGCGAGAACTGCATGTGTTGGGAGAGCTTGGATGCCTCGCTGCTTCCATCGATGGCACCCAGTCTTTGATTCAAACTCCAGAGTTCTTTTTGTGATGCCGAGAGTCTTTCGTCCAGTTCGTCTTTCTTGTCGGTCAGCTGTTTGAGTTCTTCGACGATCATGGCGGGCTGCTGGTCCCGCAAAGATTCAACGAACGATTCGCGATCTTGACCACTCGCCCAATGATCCAATTGGGATTGCAAGTCTTCCACTTTGGACTGGGCGAGGATGCGCCGACGACTGCGTTCTTCCACTTCGCCCAGCTCCTCCGGGGCGGAACAATGGGCTTCGTCGCAGAGTTGTTGCTGCGTTATCGTGAGTCGTTCCAACTGCTCGTTGGCGTCCGCGAGTTCGCGTTCGCGTTGGCGGAGCTGTTGTTGAACTTCGTCGCGAGCGCTGCGAGCACGTTGTTCCCGTTGCAAACGTTCGTGTGCCGAGTTGATTGTTTCAGCCAACTCGGTCAAGCCGGCGGTGCCTACTGATGGATTGATCGAGGATTCTGAGCCGGCCTTTGGTGAGGCCAACGAATCATGTAGCCGAACCGCTCTTCGGACAAAGACATCGGTTTCTTTGCTGATCGAATCGATGCGAAGCGAAATGTCGTCTCGTTGTTTCTTTTGACCGATCAGCTGCGTGATCGAATCCATCATCGACAACGCGTCTTGCGGAGCGGGTTTGGATGTCAGTTTGAGCGACGCGGTGAGTTCGTCCCACTGTTGATCCCAAGCGTCCAACGCGCTCTGTCGACGTTGCAGCTTGGATTCCAAGCCGGGGATCTCGGTTCTGCATTCGTCGCGTTTGTTCTCGCGTTGTTCGCGAAGTTTGAGTTGTTGAGCCTGCTCCGCACGTTGGGTCAACGCCACGTCGTGCAGACGCGAAAGAGTGGTGCTGGTTTGTTCGAGTGAATCCTCGGACGAGTTGTCGGAGCCTTCCATTTCCAACGCTTGTTGCAGACGCGAAATGGCTTGTCGAAGTTGAGCGTGCGATTGATCGCGTTCGGCGATAGCGGTTTGCAACTCCGCAAAGTGTTCGATCAACTTTTGATGATCCGACATCCAGGTTCGCATCGCGTCGGGATCACTTGCTGGGATGCCAGCCGCTTGCCAAATGGCTTGCCAGTTCTCTTGAGCCTTTGTCAGGGAGTCTTGCGCGGCGGCCAGCGCGGCGTCGTGTTCGGAAGATTGTCGACGCAGTTGGTCCAGGTTGTTCTGAGCGGCTTGTCGTCGGTAGATCGATTCGTGTTGCGACTGGAAGACGTCCGCGAGCGAGTCGGCTCGATGGATTGCCAGTTCGGCTGCAGCAAGCTGTGCGGCCCATTGGTCGGCGGCGTATGAATCCGCGTTCTGCTTCATCGCATCGATGATTTCGTCGCGATGCTGACGAGCGTCGCGCAGATCTTCGGGCGTTGGGAGGTCCCCCGTGTCCGCGTTCAACGAGGTGAGCTTTTCTTCCGCGTTGGCGAGGGCTTGTTGAAGTTCCTGACCACGTTGCTGGCACAACATGACGTCTTTGCCAGCCCGGTCGAGTGCTTGCGTCAGATCCGTCAACTGTGACTGCGTCGGCAGCGACAGCTCGACAGCAGATTTGATCGCGTCGTCATCGCCGTTCGAGTCGAGTTTCAATCGACGGTGGATGGTTTGGCATTCGCGAGCCAGTTTTTCGACTTGCGATTGTTCTCGACGGGCGGCTTCGATCCAGCGTTCGGGGGCACCCATCTCATCGAGCGTACGGTCGAGCAACTGGAACTGCGTTGGCGCGTTGGACTCGGCCAATGCCTCCTCGGCCATTGTCAGTTCTCGCTTGGCTTGATCGAGCTGGTCTGAGGCGTCGTCGCGTTGTTGAACCAGTTTTTCGTATTCGCTAGCCAATCGTTGAATTTTGGCCCGTTGCGACTCACTGATTTGCAGCGAGTCCACTTGTTGTGTCAACGCATCAGAATCGGTTGCCTGTTGTTCAGATGCGTGGGGGACTTCAGCGAAGGCCAAATCATGGAGCTGTGATCGCATCTCTCGTTCAAGGGCCGCCAGCGAGTGTTGCAGGGTTTCCTTTTCGATTTCGGCTTTTTCACGACCGGGAAGTTCGCGATACAACGCGAGGATTTCATCCTCGAAGAGTCCGATGGATTCATCGTTTCCGAGTTGCTTCAGTTGCTCAGTCAGATCGACATGGTTTTGTTGCAAGGTTTGCAGAAGACGGGTCGTCGATTTCTGTTCTTGTTCCCATTCGCGTCGTCGATCCGGGAAGTCATCCGATAGCATGGGCGCGTCTTGCACGCTGGCTAATTCTTGCGTCGCCGTTTTCCAACGAGGGATCAACGGCAAGGCTTGTTCGGCCGACTTCAGTTGAGCGATTTGTTGAGCGAGCGATTGGGATTCTTCACGCCAGCCTTGGATTTGCTGTTCCTTTTCAGCCAGTTGCTTTTGTAAGTCGGAGAACTCAGCCGGTGGGACTTGAGCTTCGCGCAGCCGACGACGCATCTCGTCGAGTTCTTGCAGGATGTTGTTGATCGTGGGTGTCTTGCCGGTGCGTTTGAAGCGTTCACTGGCTTCGGAATCAAGTTGTTCATAAATTTCGCGAAGACGCCCGATGCCGGCACCCGCCGAGAACAGGATTTCGCCGAGTTCACCTTCGCCTCGCAATATTTGTTCGCCGCCGAGCAACAGCTCTTCGTGCGACAAACCAAATCGCGAGCGGAAGGTGGCTTCGTCGATGCCGCCGAGCATCTGTGCCAATTCGGAGTCAGCGATTTCAGTTTGGTCGTCTGCACCACGCAGCGTGTTTTTGCGACCTCGACGTCGAATGCACTCGAGAACTTTTTCAGTGCTGGTTCCGTCGCTGGAGTGTGTCGTCAGGCGTCCACCAACACGAAGTTTCGCTGCGGGATGCAAGAAGGCATCATCGGCTCGAGTGGCCATGCCGAACAACCAAGACGAGATGGCTCGTAGGCTGGTTGATTTACCGGATTCGTTGGGGCCAACGATCAAGTGGAATCGGTTGGGACCGGCGGAGAGATCGAGGCTGCGTTCGGTGATGTGCCCAAAGGCGATCAGGTCCAGGCGTTCAATGATCATCGTTTGCCTCCTTGCAGTCGGGCGAGCAGTTCGGTGGTTGCTGCTTCGATCCATTCGTGACGTTCTTCAGGGTTGTCCAAGCGAATGGGGGCTTGGTCGCCGCTGAATTCGGTTGGCAGTTTCTTCAGCAGTGGTGTGATTTCGTTGTTCAACCATTCCAAGTCTGCGTTGTCGGATTTTAATTCTTCGACAACGGACAGGATGCTGTGCAGTGGGCCCTCCTGGTTTGCATCGTGTTGTTCGGTTGATGAACGATCGACTTCGGCCGAGGTTTTGACCTTCAGCCGTTCCAGCCAAACCTGTCCGTGGCCGTGGGTGACCGAAGTGGCTCGCAGCGACGCTTCCAAATTGGATTGTTCCCGCATCCATTGGTGATGCAGTGGTGACTCGCCGGACAAGATGACTCGCGTGACCAGCAACCGATCTTCGACCTGTTGCAGTTGGTCGTTCATCCAAGCTTCGTAGGCGTCCATCAATTCATCGGTGTGCGACCATTCGCTTGCGTTGGCATCGAACGTTTCAAATCGAACGACATCGAGTGGGACGAATCGGCGCTGGGTTTGGTTGCGAGAGTCGACGTCGACGATGATGCAACCTTTCGGTCCGGATTCGCGAATGTGTCGGCCTTGGATGTTGCCGCTGAAGACGACCGGGGCGGTGCCTTCGATTTGGTGTTCGCCGCGCAAGTGAATGTGGCCGAGCGCCCAGTAGTCGTAGCCTTTGTCAGCGAGTTGTTGCGGGGAACAGGGAGCGTACGGGTCGTGACCGTCCAAGCCTGACAATCCCGTGTGCAGGATGCCGAGGTTGAACATGCCGCCGGTCGGTGCGGGGTACTCGGCGGCCATGTCGCCCGTTTCGGCTCGTTTGGCATACGACCGACCGTGGACGACGATGCCGAGGTCTTCGAGCACCCGTTGGTCGACCTTCTTTTCGCTCAACAGGATGTCGGATCCGTCGGGGTTCTTTGGCAGCGGCAGGTTCGACGTCATTTTGTTGGCGGCGTCGTGATTGCCTCGGATGACGGCGACGTGAATTTTATGATTGACCAACCGGGTGGCTTGTTTGACAAAGAACAGACCCGTGTTTTGGTCGGGCCAATCGCCGTCGTAGAGGTCGCCTGCGATGACGACCAAGTCGACTTGTTCTTCGATCGCCAAGTCGGTCATGTTCTCGAGGGCACGCCGCGATGCTTCGCGAATTTCGTCGACGGGAGCGTCTTCGTAGGCGTCGAGTTTCTGCAGGGGGCTGTCCAGATGAATGTCGGCGGCGTGAAGGATGCGGCGGTGACTCAAAGGGCTTCCTGCGGGCGGGGTGAGTGGCGGGCAAGTTGGGGACGACGACGTCGTGCCGGGTGGCTAGACTGAGCGTCATGATAACGCACCATGTTCGAATCGGCTTCGCGGGGGAAATCTATCTGGCTCGTGCCCAGCGACGGATTGAACGTGGTCGACGTGTGTTGGTGCGGACGCCTCGCGGGGTGGAATTGGCTGAAACACTATCCGTTTGTGAGGATGGCGACACACCAACCACACTGGAAATTCTCCGGCCGACCACACACAACGATGATCTTCTGATCGAGCGTTTGCAGCGGCACAAGGTTCGCGCGGTTCGCGAATGCCAATCGATTTTGGCGGAGAGCGAATCTTCAGCGGTGTTGTTGGACGTCGACCAATTGTTCGACGGCGGGACGCTGGTGCTGCACTTTTTAGGGGAACCGGATGCTCTTGGCCGCGAGCTGACCGATGCGATCGTTCGCCGCTACGAAGCCGAAGTCAAGAGCATCGAACTGAGTGATTTGATGCAGACCGGATGTGGCCCGGGATGCGGCACCGCCGACGCTGGTGGATGCGGCGGCGGGTGTTCGTCATGCAGCGGTTGTGGCATCGCCTCAGCGAGACAAAAACAACCGCTTGGATAGGACACGTGGGGCTCGGATCTCAAGTGCGACTTGATCGTCCTCGTCTGGATCCCCATTGCCAGGCACACTGTCGACATCGAACTGATCGGTCTGGGTGACTTCGGCGTTCAATGTTTTCAACCCGCGAGTGTCGACGCGTGCGGTCAAAACCAATTGAACGCTTGCACCGGACGCCAAGGGACCGATGTTCCACTGACCCGTCGCTGGGTCATAAGATCCTTGCTGCGGTGAAGCCGGTGGTACCAGCGTCAGTCCATCGGGCAGCAACGATTCAATCACAACGCCGGTGGCATCGGAAACACCGTCGGCATTGGCCGCTGTCAAGGTGATCGTGATGATGTCGTCGACCTCGGGTTCCAAGTTGTCCACCGCCGCGGTGACGCTGACGTCGACGACTTGAGGTGTGACTTCGACGGACGCCAGGTCGTCTTCGTCACCATCGGCGTTGCCCGGTGTGCTGTCGGGATCGATTTGATCGGACTCGATGATCTCGGCAACGTTGGTCACCGAACCGGACTGTTCAACGATGGCGTTGATTTGCAGTGTCGCGGATTGGTTGGGATCGAGTTGCGTCAATGTCCACAGGCCAGTTTGCGCATCGAACGTGCCCTGCGTTGGCGTGGCATCTTGGAAGTTCAATGAACCTGGCAAGATGTCTCGGATCACAACGTTCGTTGCCGGATCGTTGTTGGCATTGGTGACCGTGACGAGGTACTGAATCGTATCGCCGCGATTGGGATTGGAAATGTCGACGGACTTGCTCAACGACAAGTCGGCACGAGCGATCATCAAAATCGCTGAGTCGGCATCGTCTTCGTTGACGTCACCGTTTCCAAACACGCTGTTGCGATCAGGTTGGTCGGCGGAGATGACTTCCGCGAAATTGGTGATGCCGTCACGAAGGATGTCGTCGGTGACGGCGTCTCGGTTGACCGATGCGTTCAGTGTCAGCGTGACCAATTCGTTGCTGGGAATGCTCGGGATCGACCAGGTGCCCGACTGAGGGTTGTAGCCTCCGTCGTCGGTCGATGACGAGACAAAGATCAGCCCGGCGGGCAACGAGTCAGCGATCTCGATGTTGGTGGCTGTCGTCGGGCCCGTGTTGGAAACGGTCAATTCAAATTCGACGGGATCGTCCAAGTCAAAACGCGTGCCATCAACTGTTTTGCTAAGCGCCAGATCGATCAGTTGTGCTTGGACGTCCACCGAGGCTCGGTCGTCTTCGGCTGGATCGGCGTCGCCGTTGCCCGGCGTGCTGTCAGGGTCACGTTGGTCGCTGGCCATGATCTCCGCCACGTTGGTTTGCAACGATTCGGAGTTCACGTTTGCGGTCAATGTGAGTGTCGCGGTTTGGCCGGATGCGATTTCATCGATCATCCAGATCTCGGTGACCGCCGAGTAGGTGCCGTCGGACGTGGTTTGGTCGGTGAGGTCCATTCCGTCGGGCAAGAAGTCTCGGACGCGAATTCCGGTCGCTGGGTCGGGCCCACTGTTGCGAACGGTGATCGTGAAGGTGACCGCATCGCCAAAGTTGGGCGAGGCATTGTCGACGGTCTTGGTCAGTGAAAGGTCGGCGCTGGCGAGCGTGACGATCGCGGCGGCGGTGTCGTCTTCGCCATCATCCAAACCACTGTCAGGAACACTGTCTTGGTCGGCTTGGTCAGCAGCGATCACTTCGGCTCGGTTTTCGAGTGTTTCCACGTCACCGATTGTGCCGGTCAGTTCCAGCGTGGTTTCTTCACCGGATGCCAAATCACCGACGGTCCAAAGTCCGCTTGCGGAATTGAATGCACCGGCGGGCGACGAGGATGTGAAGGTGTATCCATCAGGCAGCGAGTCACGAACGATGATTCCGGTCGCGTCGTCGGGACCATCGTTGCGAAGCGTCAGCGTGAAGGTGACTTCGCCGTTGATCGCGGGACGCTGGGGGGAAGCGGTTTGTGTGAGCGAGAGATCGATCACCGGCGTGGTGATGCTTGCGCTGGCTTGGTCGTCTTCCGCGGCGACGTTGTTGTCGGGCGTGGAATCGACGTCGTCTTGATCGACGGAAGCGACTTCGGCGGTGTTGGTTTGCGTTCCGACTTGGTCGACGATTGCGAACAGGGTCAACGTCGCGGTGGCGTCATCGGCCAAGGAATCGATGGTCCATTCGCCCGTGTCGGAATCATAGGAACCGTCGCTGAGCGAGTTCGATTCGTAGGTCATGCCGGCGGGCAACAAGTCGCGGACGACGATGTTGGTCGCCGTGTCTCGCGTGGTCGCGGTCTCGCCATCGTTGGTCAATGTGATTGTGAAAGCGACGCGATCGCCGACGTTGGGAGCCGGGTTGTCGACGGTCTTTTCCAGCGACAAATCGATGAACTCGACACGGGCGGTCACGCTGGCTTGGTCGTCTTCGGTCGGTTCGTTGTTGTCAGGTGTGCTGTCCGAGTCGACTTGTCCGGCCGCGATGACTTCGGTGCGGTTGGTGATCGTCGGTGAGTCGGCGGTCACGTTGTTGTTGACGCTGGCGTTGATGATCAACGTCGCGGTGCCGGAGGGAGCCAACTCGCCGACTGTCCAAAGACCGCTGGACGAGTTGAAGCTGCCGGTTGTCGGTGTGGCATCGACGAAGGTCAGTCCGGCGGGCAAGTTCTCTTCGACGATGACTCCCGTTGCGGTGTCTAAACCTTCGTTGCGGACGACGATTTCGTACTGGATGGTTTCGCCCAATCTTGGTGTGAGATTGTCGACAGTTTTGAACAGTTCCAGATCGATTTGTTCGGCTTGCAAGCTCGCTTCCGCTTGGTCGTCTTCGCCAATCAATCCGTTACCCGGTGTGCTGTCGGGATCGGGAAGCGTGGCTTGGATGATCTCGGCGGAATTGGTCAGTGTGCCTCGTGAAAGTGTTGTCGCAACAATTTCCAGCGTCGCAAACGAGGGGGCGGCGGTGCCGGAATCGGCGTCCAGTTCCGGGACGGTCCAGCGGCCGGTGGTTTCATCGTAAGTGCCAATCGAGGCGGTGGCTTCGACGAATTGCAGTCCGGCGGGCAGCGAGTCCAGAACGATGAACTGCCCCGAGGGATCTCCGCTGTCGTGGCGAGCTGTGATCGTGAAGGTCACGTTTTCGCCGACGTCCGCATTGGCGTTGTCGACGATTTTGGTGAGCGACAAATCAGCTTGCGCGGGCGTGATGACGCTGGACGCTTGATCGTCTTCGCTGGCGTCTTGGTTGTCAGGCGTGCTGTCGGGATCGAACTGTGCGGCCTGCGTGACTTCGGCGGTGTTGGTGATGGACGCGAACAGATCGCTGCGGCCGGGATCTAAAATCGCGGTCAGTGTCAGCGTTTCGCTTGCTCCGGCCGCCAGCGAATCGACCGTCCATGTTCCCGTGGCGTCGACATGAGTGCCGTCGGTGACTTGGGCGTCTTGAAGAATCAGCCCGGCAGGAAGCAGGTCGGTGACTTGGATGTTGGTCGCTGTCGTGATGGGAATCGCTGCGCTGGATTCGGCGTTGGACAATGTGATCGTGTAGGTGATCGAGTCGCCCGGTTCGGGGCGTGCTGGCGTGACCGTTTTGGTCAGTTGCAAGTCGATCGCATTGGGTGTCAAAGTCGCGGAGTCGGTGTCGTCTTCGGTGGAAGCACCTGCACCGGGAGTGCTGTCCGGGTCGCTCTGGTCCGACGCGGTGATGGTGGCCGAGTTGGTCTTGATCCCCAGGCTGTCGACACGTGCGATGATCTGCAGGGTTGGCATTGCCGGGATCGGGTTGCCTGGGTTGGGAGCGGTCACATCGCCGACTATCCAAAGCCCCGTGTCGGAATCGTAAGTTCCTGACGAGGTCACATCGCTAACGTAAGTCAATCCGGCTGGCAGGCGATCTTGAACTTGAACACCTGTCGCGTCGTTGGGCCCATCGTTGTCGACCGTGATTGTGAAAGTCACGTTCTCTCCGACCGTGGGCGATTCGTTCGAGACGGTTTTCGTCAGCGAAAGGTCGGCGACCGGTGTTTGAATGAGGACTTCGTCTTGGTCGTCCTCATCGATCAAGTCGTTGCCCGGAGCGCTGTCGCGATCCGTTTGGGCGACCGTCAAGACTTCCGCCACATTGGTGAAGTCACCGGCTTGGTCAACGCGAGCGACCAGTTCCAATGTTGCCAGTCCGCCGACGTCGAGCGAGGCGATCGACCAGCGATTCGTTGACGTGTTGAACGAAGTGCCGGCGCTGGGTGTGTTGCCAATCAGCGTCAATCCCGCGGGCAAGCGGTCTTCCACCAGGATGCCTGTCGCTGTGCTGAGCGTCGCGTCGGTGGCGGTGTCGAGCGATGAGTTTTGCAACGTGAGAGTGAACGTGATCTCTTCGCCGACGTTCGGTTGGCTGTCGGAAACCGCTTTGGACAATTGCAAATCAACTCGCGTCGCGGTCACCGTCGCGGCGTCTTGATCGTCGTCAGCCAGCACGTTGTTGTCGCGAGGGCTGTCCGTGTCGAGCTGTTCGGCGGCCGTGATTTCCGCCACGTTGGTTTGCGGGTCCAGGCTGTCCAGTTGTCCTGTCAGTCGCAGGGTTGCTGTCGCGCCGACGGCGAGACTTGGGATCGTCCAAAGTCCCGTGCCGGGCGTGAAGGTTCCTGTGGAGGTTGTTCCGGTGGTGTTGATGATTCCCGTTGGAATTCGATCGGTCACAACGATGCCCGTTGCGGGATCGGGGCCGTTGTTGGTGACCACCACATCGAACACGACGTTCTCGTTCAACGTCGGTTCCGTGGTGATCAGGGTCTTGGTCAATTCCAAGTCCGCTTCGCCGGCGTTGTCGATGTTCTGGACGATGATGGTGGGGCCGACGGTGCCGAGCAGGTCGGCGATCGCGTCGTAGTCGGGGCCGCCGCTGACTTCGAGTTCAATCGCACCGATTTGGGTCAGGTCCGCGCCGCTTCCGCTGACTGCTTGGAAGTCGCTGAATGGGATGTACTCGATTGAAGTGGGCTGCGTTGGCAGAGCGGGAATGGTCAGGGTGGCTTGGCTGACCAGAGTTTGGCTGCCCGCGATTCCATCGTCGCTGTAGAGCCGGATCACTGCCGTTCCGCTGGTCACGGAACCGATGACAAATCGCAGTCCGGTCGCGGAACCACCGCTGGTCAGATCGATCGCTCCCAAGCCATCGTCGTCAACGGTCGCGGCGTTGTCACCCGCGCCGTCCCAGATAACCGAACGACTTCCGTCGGCGAACCCGTTGGCGTCAAAGCTGAGCAAGTCGGGTGAGACGGCTTGGTTGACGCCAATCGCAACCGTGCCGATGTCTCCCGTGCCGCCTTGAGTTTTGTCGACGATCAAATCACGTGAGCCACCAATGGCTTCGGCAGCAGCTTGCGTGGACGTCACCGGCGTTCCATCGGTGATGGTGTCCTCAACACTTTGAGTGGTTTGAAACGAGTCGATGGTTTGGAAGGATTGCCCGGCGACCTGCGCCGAGGTCACGGTGATTAACGGCGAGATCTGTTGTTGCAGCGTGCGGCCGTTGACCGTTTGTGCGGGCTGGAAAACGAAGTACCATCCGGCGGTGACGCCAGTGAACTGGTAGTTCCCGCTGGGGTCCGCCATGGCCATGTTGACTTCCACGTCGTCAGCGTCTGGCTCGAACACGCCGTCGCCATCGTCGCGGAACAAGTCCAACGCAACGTCTTCAAAGTCACCCCCGATGAAGCTGTCCGTGACCTGCCCCCGGATCGTCACCAAATCGGAAGCCACCGCCAACAACCGCCGACTTTCAAGCGACTCCAGCAGCAACCGACGTCTGCCTCTGCGAGCGCTTTTGGGAGCACTGTCGTTCATCCGTGAATGGCGGCTTGGGAATCTCATCGTCAAAGCTTTTCTGGGGGGATCTGCAAGCTGTGTGTGACATCACACGACGGATAGAGAAGATAAGCGGCCTGGGTGGAGCAGGGAAGATATGCCAGTTTGAGGTGGTTGGCAGAAGATGCTTGATTCAATTGACCGTTTGCTGCCTTGGTTTGCCAAACGCCTGGCGGAAGTATTCCTGCACGACCCGTGGAGATTGAAATCCTGCGGGTGAGTCAAGTGAATATCCGCGTGCGTCTCTGGGGCCTCGAATTTGAATCTCAGGTGGTCGCAGAGTCAGTTTGCAGTGCACGCCCAAGACTTTTGAATCAATTGTCGAGGGGGAAATCAGCAGTGCTTGTGGCCGCAAGTAGTCTGCGATGGCCAGGACGCGAGGTTTGGGAGAGTCCGCAGACAGGTCAATGCCATCAAAGGAATCAGGATCGCTGACTTGAATTTTGGCAAGGGAGAGCAATGTGGGAAGCAGGTCCGCGTGACTGGTGTTGAAGTCAATCTTTCGCTGGGTCACCTCAGGACCGAAAAGGATCGCGGGAGTTCTTACTTGTGTTGCGGAAAGGCGAGTTCCGTGCCCAATGGTTCCATCTTCGAGAAACGATTCCCCATGGTCGCCCACAATTGCAACCAGTCGATTGGCATCGTTCAGCAACGGAGCAATCATTGCATCCAAAGTTCTCGCTGAGTTTCGATAGCGATTCCAAATTGCGTTTCTCGAATCGGGGCCAAACGGCAAAGGGTAGTCCTCGCCAGCCGAAGGGAGATCTCGCACATGTTCTGGTGCAACCAGAAACGGCGCGTGCGTGGCGTAGAGATACAGGACCGCGAGACGAGGTGAACGTTGCTCGCCATCTGGGAAGTCTGTGCGAGATAGGAACGTATAGGCGGAATCGATCGCATGTCGATCCGAAGCAAGTCTGTTTCGTGGTCCGATATCGAAGGTGTCGTAGGCGTCTGCATGAATGAACGCCTCCATTTGAAAGGCTTCCCAGTCATCCGCTCCCGCGAAGAAGCCAAGTTCGTAGCCTGCTTGCTCGAACAAGCGATTCATCGCGGGTGAGAAACGTACGTCTGCGAGATAGAACCATATCGCATCCAGGCCACTGACCAAAGAAAACAGCCCAAGAGAACTCGCGTTGCCACCGGAATGATGACGGCGCATCCAAAGCCCTCGCATGGCTCTGGAATAGGTGTTGGGCATTACCGATGGATCAACCAGTTCGGGCCGGAGCGATTCAACCACGATCAGCAGGATGTCAGGGGGCAGCGATTGAGTTTCTTGCACCACATTGAAGCGGAGCATTCGCGTGCGTCGCGTGACATCCTCTGATGTGAATAAAGGGCCGGGAAGGACGTGTTGTTCTTTCGTTTGTGAGTCAACACCATGGTTGTCGAACCAGCCGGTGACCCCCAACGCATGGCGTGAGGGCACACGCGTCATGTTGATTTCTACAGACGACCACGCAAGCAAGCCTGGAATCGCCGTCATCAAGACGCTGAGCGTCCACGCATGGGTCGCTCCACGAACGCTCATCTGGCGAGTCTGAGACGCAAGTGCTTGAGCGAGGAGTTGCGATCCCCGATGACAAATCCACCCTATCGCAAACAAAACCGCGATCGCGAATGTCCATCGAAGCATCATCCGAAAGGTGAGATAGGGCACCAAACTTGGCACTCGCGTGGAGAACAGGTTCCATGCATCGGCGGAAATTAAACGGAAGCCAACCCAGTGAAAAACCAGCAGGTCTGCCCCGACCCAGATCCACCACATGGTCATCAGGAAAAGGAACCACCGATGGCAAGACGGCTTCCACCGACCCAGATACAGCAAAATTACCGGCGGGAAAAATGCTTGAAAGACTCGCCAAGCTGCGACGGAAAACTCTGACGCCGAGGCATCTGTCTCAGTCTCGATTGCAAATTGGTGCCAACATGTCGTCGCCAGCACGGCACAACCGATCAGATTTGCCCACAGCAGCTGTTGCCAAAGCAAAGGAGCGTTCTCTGGATGGGGCGACCGAGGTGGTGTTCGCAAGAGACTAGCTCGATTGGGATCGGAGCAGTGCGAATAGTCGAGGGAAGTGCGATGCTGCCACAAGCTTCCACGCACGCGTGTCCAAAGGTTTTCGAGCAGCCAACCGTCGCGCATGTTTGCGGGCGGTGGCGAGGTAGCCTTCTTGCACCGCCGTCCAGGCCCAAGTGCGTTCGCGATCCCAGGCGGAACACTGCTCGTTGACCGATGTTGGAAGGACGGCTTGGTTGAACGGCAAATTACGATCGGCGTGAGCTTTCGCAAGCAACCGATTCAAAGCATCCGCTCCGTCTTTTTGTCGTACAAAGGACATATTCTGAGGGTGGACGCGGTAACGCGTGAGAGGTTCGGGCAGGTTTGCGAGGCGACCAATTTGAGCTAGACGTAGCCAAAGATCTTGATCCTCCGCGACTGGGTAGTTTAGAGCGAAGCCACCTGACTCAATCACCGCATCGCTACGCAGCATCGTAGACGGATGCATGATGCCGCCCGCACCTGAAAGCATTCTTGCTTCGATAGCTTGGTGATCGGAGGGCATGATCGTCACGCCATAGGGATCACCGTCATCGTCAATATTGAGAACCGCAGAGCCAACCAAAACGCAATCTGGATGAGCGTCGAGGTAAGCGACTTGTTTCGAAAATCGTGTGGGCTCGGCGATATCATCGGCGTCAATTCGTGCCAAGTATCGTCCTCGTGATTCATCGATCAAGCGATTGAGCGAAGCCGCCATGCCTGCGTTGTTTTGCCGGATTAGCTGCACACGGTTGTCGTTTGCGACGGATTGCGTCGCTATGTCGTAGGAGTCGTCGGTTGATCCATCGTCAAGGATAAGGAACTCAAAGTCTGTTTCGGTTTGCGTCAGCACGCTTCGGATGGTCTCCGCCACAGTCTTCTCGGCGTTGAAGACGGTCAAAAGGACGGAAATTCGAGGACGAGACGCACTCGGATGTTCATTCATTGCGATGCCAATTTCGTCGCAGGTGGATCCAACCCCAGGTGGAAAGCGGCAGGTAGATGATCGCGTGCATGAGCAGGAACGCCGCACTAACGCCGACGGCTCCGAACCAGATTCCCATCCCCCAAATCACCAAACCGCTGGTAACGCAACCAACCAGACTGATCGCGAGGTAAGGTGATTTACCATGAGCGTGCAGATAGACCCATTGAAATTCAATGATGAGAGCCGCCCATAATCCGATGATCAACAACGCAGTCGGCAACGCGGGTAGAAACCGATTCGCATAACGAAAGTCGATGAGATCCAAACCGATGATTCCGCTTAAAAAGCATGCGCCAAGCAGGGCCATTAAAGTGGCGGCAACTTTGCCCACTCGGAAGTAGATTCGGTCTAGTTCTTGGTAGTTGCGTTCGGCAATCAAAACACCGAAGCGGGGCGTGCGTGTCCGGACCCATGACGAGCATGCACCACGCAGCGACTGCAGGATGTTCCATGTCAAACCGAATTGGCCCGCCACGACAGAGTCTTGATATCGGAATAAAACAGGCAGCATCACGTCGGCGTTGAAATAGTTGAAAAGGCCTTTCAGCATAAGCTTGGATTGAAAAGGCCAGATCTCTTTCCGCCATGCGATCGACGCACCCGTGGGACGGAAAGCAAATGTCGCAAAGAATCTTGGGTATTTCCCGAGCATCCAGCCGAGTTCGCAAATCAGGCGAACGGCGGTTGCCAATGCAGGGATCCAAAGAGCTGCACCCAGCGGAATGGCGATCCAAACTACGACGCTGCCCGCAATGCCTCGTACCAGGTTGAGTTTGTGAATTTCGCGGACTTGGTCGCATCCTTCCAGCACCGCGAGAAACGGGATCAGCGCGAAGGCACAGGATGATAAGCCTACCAGCGTTAGCCATGGTGCTCGCCAAACCAGTTGGTCCGCTGCCATGTCGTCGGCGAAGAACCAAAGTCCAAACAAACCGGCCAGCACTCCGAAGGAGATGGCCAAGGCAGCCTGCACAGCGGTGGATATCCGCATTAGATGTGTTAGCCGCGAGATGGAATCTTTGTCGCCGACTAACCGTCGATGCTCATCCAGGTCAAGCTTGCTCCAAAGGTGGCTTGTCATCGTGACGATGGTCTGCGGGAATGCCAGTTCGAAAAACATTTGCAGTCCGATCACGGACCAGAATGTCACGTAGAAACCTTGCATCTCTGGTGAAAAATATTTGACCACCAGCCAGAGCGTGATCGGACCGGAAAGAAATTGCCAGTAGCGGGTCGCGACAGCATAAAACGTGGCGCGGTCGACTTCCAATCGATTCAGTGCGCGACGTGGCCAGGAACGCTGAGGCGGTGTTTCACTCGAACTCATGAGAACGTTTGGTCCCCGGAGTTCGCGGTTGCATCTGAGATGGCTCGGCGAACGAAGACCGTATTCTCGCCATTTTGTCGAGCATCAAATTTGTCGGATGGAAAGCGTTCTTCCATCGCTTTTTCACAACCCGGAACCCAGCGATCGTGGCATTCGATCATGGCGGTTTGTACGCGATTGGTCCATTGACCTCCGACGGCAAGGATCTCTTTCTCAGCGCCTTCAATGTCCATTTTGAGAAGGTCGATTGACCCCTCGAAAAACCGGTTCACGACATCATCCAATCCAACCGATTCGATGGAAGACAAATTTCGTTGAGCGGTTTTGCTCGTTTCCTGATACCGGTAAGCCCAAGGTTGAGCGTCCTCTGAAATACGTTCCAGCATCGCATTGCGATGCCAAAGCCCAACCTGGAGACAACGGATTCGCCGATAGGCCGCTGCGTTTTCCTTCAGCACGCGAAAGTTGGAAGGGTCGGGTTCGATTGCGACGATATCCGCGTCTGGGAATTGGTTGGCGAACCAGACGGACGCCAAGCCGATGTTTGCCCCTGCATCGAGGAGAGTTTTTGGCCGCGGTACGTCGATTTTGTACTCAAGATCTAAGAAGATCTGCTCAAAGACATATTCGTCCGAAGTGCCAATGCGAATTGCCACCGGGGCAGCCAACCCATGCCAAGTGATCCATGTTAACGGCTGTGGATCGAACAAAAGACGGGATCGCAAACGGAACCGCTCCCGTAGAGAGAGCCGCTGTCCCAGGCGGTCGGCTCTCCACCGGATGTGGTGATGTAGCGTATTGGGAACTAAGCACCTGCCCAGCAAACGCCAGACTTTGCCTGCTAGATGACGAGCGAATACATGTGATTCCTTGCCTGGTCGAGGGGGCACTTTTCTTTTCAATCGATCCGCTGTCGTGCTAGGATAGTGCAACCGTCAAAACGAGTTGCGTTTTGATCTATTCGAAGAGACTTTTCTGTCCGAAGGAACCTCATGGTACCCACCGAAGACCAAATGCGAAAACGAGTTGCCCATCGGGGGGCGTCGTTGCGATCGCGTTCCTGCATTCGGTTTGCAGCGCTGTGTGGTGCATGCCTGCTTTCGTTTGTTGGCTTGATCGCACTTGGAGGATCAGCTCATGGCTACACGCCAGAGGATCCTGAAATCCAGGCCCTGGTCGATGGCGGTGTCGAATCGTTGCGAACAAATGTCCGCGAGAAGACGTTCTACGCGCTGACAACCGCTTTTACAGGCGGGTATGGTGAACACGCTTTGTGCGGGTACGCGGCGATGAAGGTCAACCATGACGCAACGGACCCGGCGGTCCAGCAAGGCATTTCCTCTGCCCGGACATTGGTTTCAAAGCTAGGAGCACCCGACCCGGGCGGACACAGCAGCAAGACTGTTTACGCTGTTTCAGCGGCAGCACTGCTGCTCGCGGAAGTGGACGCAGAGAAATACAAGTCGGAATTGAAGCAGATCGATCGGTATTTCCGAAATGCACAATATCGCAATGGTGCCTACGGTTATGTGGGCGAAAAAACGGGGGATGTTTCCCAGACCCAATACGCCATGTTGGCTCTTTGGACCCTGGATCGAGCTGGAATTCAGATCGATTACAAGGGCGTTGGACAAACGGTCGGTTGGCTGCTTCGCGTCCAGGACCCGGGAGGCGGATGGCCATACCAAGGGGTTGATCCGGGAGGGAACAATCGCATTCGGCAAAACGGTGTTACTCCGTCCATGGCTGTTGCAGGTGGGAGTGCGGTGCTGATTGGAACCGACATTCTCCGGATGTGGGGCGAGAGTTTAGGCGGAGAAACTTCCGCACTCGTTGGCTTACCCAAAGCCGTCAAAGAATTCAAAGAAGGTCAAAGCCTGAAAAAGGTGGAACGGCCTAAGATGCCGAAAGAACCTGTCGTGGCAGCAATTCAAGCTTGCGAAGGTTATCTGAGCAAGAATTCCGCTGATCCCGGCGTCAAGCGAAGCATTTGGCCGTACTACCAGCTTTATACGTTGGAGCGATACGAAAGCTTTCGAGAGATGGCATTTGACTCCGAGATCAATCCGAGTCCTGCCTGGTACAACAGTGGCGTCGAGTACCTGAAAGAAGCTCGAAAGGGGGCAAGTTGGCCCGGCGGTTCCTATACCACCAGCTCGGTAAGCACCGCATTCTCGGTTTTATTCTTGATCCGAAGTACCAAACGAGCCATCGTCAAAGCCAGTTCAGGCACTTTGGGAGGTGGACGATCACTACCAAAGGACACAACCAAGATTCGTCGCGAAGGTTCACAGATCAAGGGTGAGCCGGTTGGCGCGTCGGTGTTGGATTTGTTGTCGGCTCTCGAGGACGATGGCAATGAAGCTCTGGAAGGAAAGTCGTTACCCGAGAACATGCAGTTGGCAACCGATCCAAAAGAACTGCGTGCTCAGCTGGATCGATTGGAGCGATTGGTTCGAGGCAGTCAGTCTTACCAAGCTCGCCGAGTTGCAGCCCGATTGTTGGGCAAAAGTGACGACATGCGAGTGGTGCCGGCACTCATCTTTGCACTCAGTGATCCTGATCTGTCGGTGCGTCGTTATGCGAGAGATGGGTTGCGATTTATCAGTCGGAAATTTGAGGGATTCGAGATGCCTGACAAGCCGACCGAAAGTGAACTGCGTAAAGCAGAGAGAGCTTGGATGGATTGGTACCTCACTGTTAATCCGAAGCATGTCTTCGTTGATCAGTGATTCTCTTGAGAAGCGGGACGTCGGTCAGGGCGTCTCGCTAGTGGATGCAGGCACGATGGGCTCGTTCGCGATCGAGCAGCGAATCCAATTGGCGAAATTGTTTGCGATCAGATCAGCACTGTGATGTTGATCCAGGTAGTCGTCCACCTTCGCCCAGTTGATCGCATTGCTTTTTAGTTGCTCGTCGATGCGTTGTGCCAGGAGTTCTGCGGAGTCGTTGCAATCAACTCCCACGCCCGAACGCGACAAGAAATTGTCGTGATCTGACAACGCAACAATGGGCGTATGGGAGGCGGCAGATTGCAGCAGGACGTTTGGGAAACCTTCGTGCTCCAAGCTTCCCGTTGACACGAACAGCCTGGCCGCAGCAAAGACCATCGGCATTTGGGCGAAGGGAACTCGGTCGATCAGCTCAACGTTCTTGGGAGCTTCGTGACGAATGAGTCTTTCAATGTCTGGGTCGAATGGATTGACGATCATTTTGACTGACACATGCGCCAGCTTTTTGGCGGCTTCCAGCATGAGCAAAGGACGCTTGTGGAAATCGTCGTAGCGACCAATCCAGAGTACGTCGAATTGCTCTTGGAATGGTTTGGGAGCGGGTGTGGCAAATGGCGGTTGCCAGTCTTTGCGAACAATGGGGTTTCGGGCCAGCAATCCTTCGCGATGAAACATCTGTCTCAGTCGGTCGATTTGCCATTGGCTTTGGCAGACAACGTGATCGGATCGAGTGAGCGCATAGCGACGAGCGGAGGATGGTTCGCCGCATTCGTTCCGGTATTCTGAGTCGGTTGCCAATCCGTCCTCCAGTCCTGCGTTGGATTGAATGCAGACGAAGCTTGGCGTGTGTTCCGCTGTCGCGGTTGCCACCACCCGTGAGCTTGAAGAGTTGACCCCGAAACTGATCCAGGCGTCGATGGATTGGTCGATCAAGCGAGGGTCCGGGTGGCTGTCGATTGGATCGCGAGACCGGAATGGTCGTGTCATCGCCAGAAAAGGAATTTGCCACAGCAAGTGCGGTGAGAAGCGTTTGATGCGTTTCGATTCCGTGTCGACGCATTCTCCCACGGCGTGGCGAATTGCTCGAAACCGACTGACACTGATTTCGAGCTTCACGCCCTCGACTTCAGCGGGCCATGCCACGGTTCCGCTGCGTGGACGATCGGTTTCCAAAAAGCAGACGGGCTCGATGTCTGGCTGTCGAGCGAGGTGTTGAGCGAGGGTCCACATTGCGGTTTCAAGTCCGCCGAACGTCTCGCCGTACCTCTTTGCTGAGTGACGCTCTGTGATTGAGTTTTCTGCGAGGGCGCCATCAGCGTGGGGGAGCGTGGCAGGCGGAACGATGGCCGGTAGTGCATGCCAAGCGACCAGACCAACGCGAAAAGGCTTGGGATTCATGAACGGGCGATTCGCCAATTTTGCAAAGCGACGATAAACTGAAGTGAAAACAAACCGCCGCGAAAGCCGACCGTCGAATGATTGAAAAAGACGCCACGCCTGTATCTGCCCCCACGCGAACCGTGCCGCCGCTTCGGATTGGTGATTTGGTCATCGATCCGCCGATTTTGCAGGCGCCCATGGCGGGGTTCACCAACGCTGCGTTTCGTCACATTGTACGTCAATTCGGCGGCGCGGGGCTGCTGGCGACCGAAATGGTCAACGCTCGTGGGTTCGTTTGGTTGGACGAAAATGAAGCTGAGCACCCCGATCGATTGTGGGGGGTGGCGGATGAACCCCGACCGCTGGCGGTTCAAATTTGGGACAATGATCCGGAGACCATGGCCAAAGTCGGGCGACGATTGGCCGAGGAATACCGCGTCAGCGTGGTGGATATCAACTTTGGTTGCCCCGTTCGCCAAGTCACCGAGAAGGCTCACAGCGGAAGCTACTTGCTGCGAGAACCCAATCGG
>NZ_ANMO01000060.1 GCF_000338295.1 Rhodopirellula europaea 6C | reverse complement strand
CATTTGGAGAGTCATCGCAGCGGTACAATCTTTTTTCCACCGCCGAGATCACGCCCGCCAGTACCGATAAGTTTGAGCGACGCCTGGAACGCATCGTTCGTGAACTCGCTCGCCTGGTCATGCAACGAACCATCCAGGAAATCGAATCGATTCACCGCGACCAGACCGTCAGTTCATTCGACCTCGATGGCGAAAGCTACCGTCGTAACCGACGCACCGCCAACACCATTGACACTCGTTTTGGCCCCATCTCGTATGAGCGATGGTACTTTCAAAACACGCAAGCCAGAACGCCCGGCATCGCTCCCCTGGATGTCAGGCTGGGGATCGTCGCGGGACGAATGTCGCCGGCACTCGCGGAGGTGACCGGTCGCTTGGCCGCCGACCTTCCCCAGCAAGCCGCCAGGGAAATGCTTGCGGAACGTTTCAGCGTGACACCCTCGGTGGAAGCCTACCGCCGAGTCATCGCTGACTTGGCCACGCAAGTTCGATCGGTGCATGACGACGAAGCGACCCGGCAACTGATCGCCTGGATCGACGAGGCTCGTCAAAGCAAAGGGAAGCACGACGTTTTACTGCAAGTTGGGCGTGACGGAGTGTTCGTGCAATCGCGTCCGTGTTGGGAAGAAGCGTCCTGTGGAACGATTGCCGTTTACGATCGCAATCGCAAGCGAGTCGGGACGATTTACTTGGGCCAGATGCCTGAGAGCGAACAACCGACGATGACTCGGCGATTGACCGAAGTGATCCAAGGTGTGCTGCGTGGAGCGGGCGCGGAGGCCTTAAGACTTCGCTATGTCACCGACGCCGGCTGTCACCCGCAGGCTTACTACCGCGATGTGCTCTGCAAGATGAAACACCCGTTGACCGGTCGACGGTTGAAGTGGACTTGGTGCGTCGATTTCTTTCATGCTTGCGAATACGTTTCGCAGTTGGCTGCTTCGCTCTTCGGCAGTGGAACGGGTAAGGCACACGCTTGGGCGAAGCAACAAAGACACACACTGCGTCACGAGAACAACGGGATCAAAAAGGTGATCGCTCGAGCGGCACAGCAAAAGCGGCGTAGTGGACTCAAAGGGACCAAGAAGGACTTTGACACGGCGTTGAATTACTTAAAGAAGTACAAGGCATACATGGACTATGCGGAACGCAGAAAGAAGGGCGACCCGATCGGCAGCGGAATCACCGAGGCGGGCTGCAAAGTGATTTTCAATCAGCGGTTGAAGCAATCCGGCATGCGATGGCATCGCGTCACAGGGCAGTACATCGTCGATCTCCGGACTGCAAACCGAAGCGGCATTTGGGACCGGATCTGGAAGCGACTGATCTGTTCCCCAGCCGACCT
>NZ_ANMO01000059.1 GCF_000338295.1 Rhodopirellula europaea 6C | reverse complement strand
CACGCTGATGTTCACGTCCAACGGCACGAAGACTTCATGCAACCGTTTCACCAGCTCGGCAAAGTGCGGGTAGTCGCTGCTGGAGAGCGACAGAATGCTGATCTCGTTGAAGCCCGTGCTGCGATAACTTTCCAACGCCGCGTCGACGATTGTGTCGACCTCGCGAATTCGCAGCGGCCGTTTGATCACCGTGCTTTGGCAGAACCGGCACAGGTGCGGGCAACCTCGCATGATCTCGATCGCGATTCGGTCGTGCACGCAGTTGACGTACGGCACAATGGGCTCGGTCGGCAACGGCATGCCATCCAAGTCACTGATCACGCTGGGTGCGATTGTCTCCGGCACGTCATCGCGAGTTCGAACGATCGATCCGATTCGATTGTTGTCGGAGTACTGAGGCTCGTAGAACCGAGGCACATAAGCAAACGGCAATTGCTGAGCCACGCGAGCCAAAGCGTCTTCGCGTTGCTTCCGGCCTTCTTCGCCGGTCACGAACGTTCCGTCGGGCAAGCGAGCTTCTTCACGAAGGCTGAGCCACAACTCGCAAACCTCTGGCAGCGCCGGCTCGCCGTCGCCGGTCACCATCACATCGAAGACGTCGGCCATTGGCTCCGGGTTTTGACAACATGGTCCTCCCGCAACCAACAACGGATCCGCCATCGTCCGGTCAACGGCGTCGAGCGGGATCCCGCCGAGGTCGACCATCGTCAACACGTTGGGCGAGCTGATTTCGTACTGCAGCGACAACCCGATAACGTCAAACTCACTGAGCGGCGTGAACGTTTCGAGCGTGTAGAGCGGCAAGTTGTGCTCACGCAGTTTCGCTTCCATGTCCGGCCAAGGCATGAAGACTCGCTCGGCACACCAATCGTCTCGCCGATTGATCATCGAATACAGGACTTGCAGCCCGTGATGGCTCATCCCAATCGTGTACGCATCGGGGAATCCAACGGCGATTTTCCCGCGTAGTTTCCGATGGTCTTTGACGATGATGTTGCGTTCCCCGCCAACATACTGAGCCGGCGTTTGCACGTGAGGCAAAACGCGAGATTCGAGTTTTAGTCGGAGTTCGTGATGAATCATAAAGTACTGGCACCAAAGACGGATCGAGTGGTCAAGCGACAACCGGATGTCCATTAAAGCGAATCCGGCCGCCGGAGTCATCCTCAGCCTCATTGGGGAATCGGCTGTCGTGGGATAAAACGGAGATTCAAAACGCTGAGCGGCGAGAACGCAGTCCATATCTAACAAAGAACGAAAAAATGAGCGAATACGAAAGCGTCGGCAAGGTTTCCGATTTCGAAGACAACGTGGGCAAAGCGGTCCCCGTCGACGGCCGAATGGTCGCGGTTTTTCGCAAAGGCGACGAATGGTACGCGATTGACGATCTGTGCCCTCACATGGGTGCGTCCTTGGCCGAAGGTCACGTCGAAGACCACTCGGTGACTTGCCCCTGGCACGCTTGGCGATTCTGCATCAAAGACGGCACCTGGGAAGACAACCCGCGAACCAAGGTCGACTGCTTCGATGTCAAAGTCGAAAACGACGAGGTGTGGGTGCGAGAAAAGCCGGACGTGGAATAGCAACGCGTTTCCCCGCATTTGACGCCTGCGTTCTCTGCTCGCCCCCACCGCGAATCCACAATTCAAAACGAATGACGCAAACAATCTTTCTGGGATGGAACCAACCGCTGCTGGTCTCGAGCCTGCAGTGGCTGAAAGAAACCAACGGGCCGAAAACCAAAGGCGACTGGAATTTGTCGCACTTGGATTTGGTGTTCCCCTCCCGCCGCGCGATCGACCGCATGAAGGAGCTTCTGCTTGCGGAGGCCAACGCCGCGAAGCAAACCGTGGATCTCCCGCGAATGCTGACGGTCGGCGACCTGCCCTCCAGGTTGTATGAATCCGACGCGGCGGCATTGGACTTCGAACAAACGTTGGCCTGGGCGCGAGTCCTTGCGGCGGCCAACCAAGATGACTTGAGCGTGCTGATTTCCAGCCCACCGGCGCCCGATGCCGCCGACGCTTGGCTGGAACTGGGTGGCACGATGCGGCGGCTGCACAATTCTATCGCCGCCGAAGGATTGACCTACGCCGACGTCTTAGCAATGTGCGACTCAGCCGGCGAGCGTCGCCGTTGGCAATTCTTCGTCGACTTGATGCAGGCCTATCTCTCGGAACTCGCCGCGGCGGGAAAAGCCGATCCCAACGAAGCCCAACTTGACGCGATTCGCAACAACGCTTGCCGCGCGACTCGGCCGCTGGTGTTGATCGGGACCACCGACATTTCCAAACTACTGGTCTCGATGTTGGCCCAAGTCGAATCGTCCAAGAACTCGGCTGCGATCACGGCTTTGGTGGCAGCTCCCGACAGCCACGCGAAACGATTCGATTCGTTTGGAAACTTGAACGCCGGACGTTGGCAATCTCATTGCTTGCCTTTGCAAGATGACCAACTGATTCCCGCCGGGGACATCTCGGATCAGACCGCTGCGGTGATGGAAACGCTGTCGGAACTGGGCCAGAAATACCGCATCGACCAAATCGCGATCGGCGTCACCGACGAATCGCAAGTCGAACCGATTGAGAACCGCTGTGATTTGTTGGGCGTCGCGACGCATCGTCACTTGGGACACCGCGTCGGTCAAACCGCTGTCGGGCGTTTGATGCACTTGATTGTCACCTACCTGCAACGACGGACTTGGCGATCGTTGGCCGCACTTGTCCGTCACGCCGATGTGACTCGGTATGTCAGCGAGCGTTGCCCTGACCATCCCGAATCGGAAATGTGGCTGCAGGAGCTCGATCAACTTCTCTCGTCCGCCTTTCCCCGGTCAGTCGACGAGCCCCTTCCTGAGGAAGTCCAGCAAACCAAAACAGCCAACCAAATTCGCAACGTTTTGGATCACTGGTTGTCGCCGCTGATTGAAAACACCGAACCACAACCGATTCGGCAATGGAGCGAAACACTTCAAGCGATCTTGCTCCAGCTGCATGGCGAATCCGCTCAGTCGCTGCTGCCGGTGGATCCCGATGCCTCCGAAGAGTCGGAAGAATCGGAGTCCGACGCTTCGATTTCCAGGACCCAGCAAGCCCTGCGTGCCGTTTTCCGATTACTGCACCGATTCGCTGACCTCAGTCCGTCGCTCGATGAGCCGGTCGAAGGTTCCGTTGCCGTTGAGATGCTCGCGTCACGCATGAGCGAAGTGCGTTGGGTCGACGATCCCTCGCCGACTGAAATTGAATTGCTGGGATGGTTGGACCTTGCTCTCGATGATTCACCAGCCCTCGTGGTTTGCGGATTGAATCACCCCTTCGTTCCCGAAGCCCAATCGGGCGACCCGTTCTTGCCGCAATCGCTGCGATCGACACTGCATCAATCCGCCAACGATCGCCGCTACGCTCGCGACGTGCATGCGATGCAGCAATTGCTGACGTCTCGCGAAACGGTGCGTTTTCTCGTCGGTTCGCACTCCGCCGACGGATCCCCCACACCGCCATCGCGTTTGCTCGCCGCGGCGACGCCGGAAGAAGCAGCCAAGCGGGTTTGTGATTTGCTGACGGTTCCACGACCCAAGATCGAGATCGAACCGATCCAGCCACCTCCTGCGGTCAGCGTTGATTCCAAAGCCTTCTTCGCTCCCCCGCCACCGGAACCCGGCCGGACAATCGATACGCTCAGTGTCACCGCGTTCTCTGCCTACCTCGCTTGTCCTTACCGGTTTTACCTGCGACATGTTTTGAGGCTGCGACCGCTGGATGATTCGCCGTTGGAGTTGGCGGCCAACCAGTTTGGCGACCTTGTCCACGGTGCACTCGAAGAGTTCGGAAGAAGCGACTACAAGAACGAAACCGATCCCAAACGCATCGAAGAAGCATTGATTGAAGAGCTTCACCGATACGCGAACAAACACTTCGGCGACAACACCTCCACGACGGTGAAGTTGCAAGTTCGCCAAGCCCAACGACGTCTGAAAACCGTCGCCCTTCGACAAGCTGAACGTGCCGCTGCCGGCTGGCAAATTCACGCGGTGGAAGACGCCGTCGATGAGAAAAAGATCCACCCCATCACCGGCAAACCCAAGACGCCAACAGGCATCAAACTGGACGGCCAGTTCACGGGCTTGCGTGGGCGTTTTGACCGCATCGACTTTCATCCCGAGACCGGGCGTTGGGCGATTCTCGACTACAAAACACACGGTCACAAACCGGATAAGAAACACCTCAAAAAACTGCCCGATGGATCGACTCAGTGGGTGGATTTGCAATTGCCGCTGTACCGTCGTTTCATTCCCGATCTCGGGATCGATGCCGACCCGGTGGATGTTGAACTGGGGTACTTCAACGTGGCCGAAAAAGACACGGAGACGCAAATCAACCTGGCCGAATTCACCCCTGCACAATTTGCCGCCGCAGACGAATTGATCCACCACTGCGTTCGCGAAATTCGTGCGTGTCACTTCGAGCCCAATCCCGACGGCGTCGAGTTTGACGACTATGAAATGCTGATGAACGAGAGTGTGTTCATTCCCATGGACGACGACACGGAGGCCTTCGAATGAGCAACCCATCCGAACACCCTTTGTTTGACGACAACCCGTTTTTCGACGAGGACGCCAATCCTTCAGAACCCGAAGTGCTTCACGATGACGATCGCCTTCCCGAGGACGAATCGCTTCCCGATGAATTGGACTTTGTTGTTGATTCTCCGGCGACGCTCCAGGAAGCTTTCGAGCCAACGTTGGTGCGAGCCTCCGCGGGCACGGGCAAGACCTACCAACTGACCGCTCGGTTGCTGAAGATTCTGCTGACCGGTGCGCCACCAGAAACGATCCTCGCGACCACGTTCACTCGCAAAGCCGCCGGTGAGATTCTCGAGCGAGTCTTGATCACGCTCGGCAAAGCCGCGATCGATCCGAGCGAAAAAGCGATCGCGGAATTGCGACAACAAGTCGGCATCGAAGGCTTGCCGCGTCACGTCTGCGGGCAACTGTTTCATCGCTTGCTGAGAAACATTCACCGCCTGCGCATCTGCACGCTGGACAGTCTGTTCTCGCAACTTGCCCGTGCACTGCCGTTCGAATTGGACTTGCCTCCCGGTTGGCGTTTGACCGACGAGGTCGAAGAAATCTGGTTGCGACAAGTCGCGATTGGAAACCTGATCGAATCCCTGCAACCGGCGGAGACCGAGACGCTGATCTCCATGCTCAGCCGCGGCGATGTCAAACGCAACATCGCTCGCGAACTGATCGATGTGGTGGAGAACACGTACAACCTGGCTCGCCAAGCCGACGTCGAACGCTGGGACCAATTGAAGGTTCCTGAACTGCCCGAGTCCGCTGACATCACACGCACGGCAGGCATGCTTCGATCGGCCGAGGTCCCGCAAAAGTCGCTTGTCAAAGCCCTCGAATCCGCAGCCGACAGCCTCGAAATTCGCGAATTTGGTCCGCTGGTGGAAGCCACGCTGACCAAGAACATCGCCAAAGCACGTTTGCATGGGGAAGAAGTCAAATTTGGACGCAGCAAGTTCCCGCCGGGCTTGGATCCGGAGTTCGACTTGATCTACGAAGTTGCTCGGCATGAATCGCTGTCTTTGCTGCGGGCTCAGAACCACGCCACCGGCACGTTGGTCGACCACTACGACACATTGATTCAATTGGTCAAACAAGCCCAACGGGCACTCGCGTTTGATGACATCGCAGTTCGCTTGGCTGGTGTGTTCACGCAGCTCGACAATCACACACTGCAAGACCGACTCGACGCTTCCATCGATCACTTGCTACTCGATGAATTCCAAGACACCTCGCCGGTGCAGTGGCAAGTCCTTCGATTACTGGCTCAATCGGTCACCGGTGAATCGACCGACTCGTCGTCCAATGTCTTGGATCCCAAACGTTCGAAATCGTTCTTCTGCGTTGGCGATACCAAGCAAGCCATATACGGTTGGCGTGGCGGCGTGGCCGAGATCTTTGATGCTGTCGACAAACAAATCCCAGGCATCATTTCCAAGCAGCAAGACGAAAGCTATCGCAGCAGCAGCGTGGTGCTCGACGCAGTCACAGACGCGTTTCAACATTTGCCTCGTCACCCAATGGCCGAGGGAACGGATCCGCCCAACCCCGCCGACAAGGCGACTTACGAAGCCAAGGCACTCAAGCGATTCGCCAAGCGTTTTCCCAAGCACACCGCTGCGAGAAAATTGCCGGGTTACGTTCAGTTTCGAACCGCGGAATTGAACCTGCAACCACCCGCAGACTCCGACGCCAAATCGAAGAGCAAACCGTCCGCGGCTGAGATCCAAAAGGGGTTGCTGGATGACGTTGCCAAACAAATTGCCGAGCTGCACCACCAATCACCGCACCTGACAATCGGCGTGCTGACTCGCACCAACAGCACCGTCGGTGCACTGATCAATCGACTGGAACACCTCGATGTCGACGTCAGTGCGGAGGGGGGGAACCCGCTGGTCGATTCCGTCGCCGTGCGTTGGATTCTGTCCGCGCTGATGATGTGCGAACATCCCGGCGACGGTCGCTGGCGTTTGCATGTGGCGAGCAGCCCGCTCAAGTTTGCCCTGCCGCTGTCAGACAGCGATGGCAAAGGCGAAGCCGCCGATCAGCTTCGATCTCGAATCGAGGACCAGGGTCTCGCCAAAACGATCCTGTTTCTTGCGAAAGCGTTGATGCCTCACTGCGACAGTCGTGAGAACGTGCGTTTGGAACAACTGATCGAATTGGCAACGCTC
>NZ_ANMO01000058.1 GCF_000338295.1 Rhodopirellula europaea 6C | reverse complement strand
CCCTCTTCGATAGTTCAGGCATCGCTTGCTTCGTTTAGGGCGGTGTCGTAAAAACCTTCCGTTGGCGGACACAAACTATCGAAGATTCAGACGGCCAAATCCCCACTGATTCGGGCAACGATGAACTGTGGCAACGCGTACGCTCCAAGCTTGCGGAGGGTAATTCCGTGACCGGCACAGTAATCTGCCGCAGACCGTTCGGCGTGTTCCTTGACATCGGCTACGGTTCCGACGCTGCCGCGCTGCTTCTTGTCCCCGAATTCACTGACGCCCACATCCACCCGTACGATTTGGATGAATACCCTGCGGTTGGTGATTCCGTGACCGCGTTGATTCGTCATATTTCATGGGACGATCACAAAATCGCTCTTACTCAAAATCAAACATATGACCGCGATTCCCAAACGTGGACTCGCCCCGAGCGCGGTGTCCGCTAACATGGTTTTTACGCAAGGGCCTCCGGCACACCTTCCCACTTTGGCAACGCGGGCTGGCCTTGGTACAATTTCATGTAGTTCAGACATCGTTCGCTTCGTTCAGGGCGGTGTCGTAAAAACCTTCCGTTGGGCGAACAACAGTGGCACCATCGCTCGCCGAGCACATCTCCGATTGGCTCGAATCCGAATCAAACGCTGCCGTTGATGCGCTCACTACTTCGCCCGAGGAGTCCTTTGCCGCTATCCTTGATTATGGTGGAGCTTATCCCGACGGCATGGATCCGCGAGACGCGCACGGCATATACCTCGTAAACTTGCTGTCATTGCTTGTCTCTCGCGTTCCCGAGTTATTGGCAAACCGCGAGCTCAAAACGATCCCCGTTCGCAAACGCTACATCGTTGTAAATGCCGCGATCACCGCTGACGCGACCGTATTCCGCGACTTTATTCTGGGTGGACTACGCGACCGTTCGATCTATATAAAAACTCTGGTGCTGGATGCCATTGTGCGCCACCCAGTGCTGCGAACTCCCACTGCTCACGCGATGGTTAAACGACTATTGACGGTCAAATCTATCGCTGAATCGGACTACGATCGTCGTCACGTCGAAGCTGCTTTGGAGACCTTTCCCACCGTCTAGTTGTTCGCCCAACATGGGTTTTACGCTAGGCCCTTCGGGCACACCTTCGTTCGTAGGCAACGGGCGCTCGCATTGGTACAATATTTTGTGATTCAAACTCCACCGCTTCGGTAACGGCGGTGTCGTAAAAACCTTCCGTTGTGCGGCCTAATCAAAAATTTGAACTCAGCACCTCCCAACGATCGCACGCCCCAAAAATCCGAAGCGCTGGCCGCGCGTTTTCTCGACGTCGCGACTTTTTGGCCATATCTCAACATTCTCGCGTCTCCCATCGCCCTCGGGTTCGACCTGCCTTGGGTTGCGATTGCGTTTTCCGTTGCCGCACTAATTCTTAGTGCAATCGGACTTGGGGGCTTCATCCTGCTTCCCATGCTCATCTGGTCGGTTGCGTACATTGCCATGGCGGTACGCCAGTTGATTGCGTAACTCTCCGGCCGCACAATATGGATTTTACGCTGGGGCCTTCGGCAGACCTTCATCGTTTGGCGACGATCGCTGGCATTGGTGCAATTTCCAGCAGTTCATGCATCGTTCGCTTTTTTCAGGGCGGTGAAGTAGGAGTCTTCCGTTGTGGAGGGCGGTTTCTCAGAAAGCAGAACAGTCATGTCCAAACCTTCGTTTCAATCCGCATCGCCTTACAAGGATGATGTTCTCGCTTTGCCGGTCGCCGATTTGGACGCTGCGTCCGATTGGTATTGCAAACATTTTGCAATGACCGAAGTTGAGCGCGTTGCCACGCCAAACCCGGCTGTGATCCTTGAACGCGATGGTGTTCGAATTGGTTTCGCGATCAATGACGGTGACCCGGCTCAAGAGGGCGCAGCGATTCGCGTCAGTGATATCAATGGAATCAGACGTGAGCTGGAATCCAATGGCATTGATGTCGCAAGCATTCGCGTGGATGAACGCGACGGCGAGAAGTTCAATGTGTTCTTTGTCGTTGCCCCGGATGGACTTTGCTACTATTTCAACGAACCGATCGTCGGCTGAACGTATCCGAGTAAGGCCTTCGAAAACGCCCCGTTGCATTTGAAGTCCGCGTTTTAAAGGGCGTTGTGAGAGACCGTAGTCCACGCTTTCTGACTACTGCGCGGAGGACGCATTGGTTTAACGATCAATCAACGGGAGTGTTCGCTGTTGAGCGGCACTTTGAATCGCGGTTTCGATGATTTGCTGGCCGATTCGAGCAACGGTGGGTGAAAGCGGGCCTTCGACGGGCAGGTCTTGGTTGAGCCGCGAAAGCGTGTATTCGATGCCGTTGGCCTCGCCCGCTGGGAGATCAGCGATTGGATGATCGTAGCCCTCCGGTCGCTCGTTCGTTTGGACGCGAAGGGTTTCTGCGTAGTCGTAGCTGGCAATTGTTCCGTGCGTGCCGCGAACGACGTAACCGCATTTCGGTTGCGGTTGATGGACCCACGGATCGGTGAAGGTGCCCCAGCGTGTTTCAAATTTGGACATGCCATCGGCGTAGCGTGCGATCGTGATGCTGTGTTCGTCGACTTCCAGGCCCTTTGTCCCGGTGGTCACGCAAGTCACATCGATCGGTTTCTTGCCACCGTTGAACCAAGTTCCCATTGTGACGCCGTAACCGAGGTAATCACGGAGCGAACCGCCTCCGGCTTCGAGGCTGTACCACCAACTGTTTTGTTTCTCTTCCGCGGTCGGTTCGATCTCGATCTTGTCGGCACCGTGGTAAAGGGGCCCGCGGTTGCCGCCGTAATGATGCACTTCAATCACATCCCCGATTGTGTTGTCGTTGATCAAACACCACGTCGCGTAGTGGGCTCGATCCCATCGAGCGGGCCAATTGATGATCAATTGCTTTCCGGTGGGACGCATCGCATTGATCATGCGATCGGCATCGGCCAGCGATGCGGCGAACGGCTTTTCGACCAGCAGATGCACGTCCAGCGGAGCGATGCGTTCAACCCAGTCCGCGTGTTCGCCGGTGGGCGGGCAGAGGATCACCAGATCCGGTTTGGTGGTTTTGACGCATTCCAGTTCGTCAGTGAAAACGTTGTCCGCGGGGACGTTCAACGCATCAATGGTTGGTTGCATTGCTTTGGGATCGGCGTCGCAAATTCCGACCAGCTCACAATCGGTGTGCTCGGTGACTTGCCGAAGCAGATCCCCCATGTGCATGTGTGAAAAATTGATTCCAGCGATGCGCCACGGTTTCATCATCGGTCACTCGAGTTCTGCGTTCCTGCGGGAAGCCGGCGAATTGCTTCGGCTTTTGTCAGGCGAGTTTAACGAACAGCGAGGATTTCGACACACCCGGTGGGAAAGCTACCGGTGAGTGACGCGGCAGCGGGACGGGCTGCCAGTGTGTTGCGATTACGCTTTGCGATCGCTGCGACCACGTGCTCCGGCCACAAACTTTTCCATCGCACTGGGAAGTGGCGTGTCAAAGTTGACCGGTTCGCCAGAAACGGGATGAAAGAACCCCAGCGTGCTAGCGTGCAATGCCATTCGCTTGCGATGCCAACGTGCGTGCGTTGCTTCTTTGGGTTTGTAGCGTGGGTCGCCGAGAACCGGATGACCCGCGTTGGCAAACTGCACGCGAACTTGGTTTCGCTTGCTGGTTTCCAACTGGGCTTCGATCAGCGTCGTGTCATCGCCGTGACTGGATTCTCGTTCCGCCAAGCGACGCACGACCTTGTAATGCGTGATGGCTTGGTCGGTGTCTTTGCCCGGCCGGGTTTCGTAACGATCCAGGTTGCTGCCGGTGGCCAGGTGCGATTCGAACGTGCCTTCGTCTTCCGCAACGTTTCCAGCCACGATCGCGTGGAAGACTCGTGTCGGGCGACGGTCCTTGAACTGCTCGATCAGCAAATCTGCGATCGGCTCATGTTTGCCAAAGACGAGCAAGCCCGATGTTTCGCGATCCAGGCGATGAACGACGAACGCTTCCTTCTTCGATTTGGAATAGCTCAAGTAGATCGAGACTCGATCGACGAGACTGTTGGGTTCACCGCGATCCGTCGGGACGGTCAGCGTGCCCGCCGATTTATTGACAACGATGATGTGGTCGTCCTCGAACACAATTTCGAATGTGCGATCATCCCACTGACGCTTTTTCTCTCGATAGCGTTGATGCTTGTCGTATCGAATGGCGACGAGATCGCCGGGTTTGACCGTCGTTCCAACGCTCTTGCATGGCGAGCCGTTGATCATCACGCATCCGTGATCGATCATCCCGCGAGCTTGGCTGCGGGAGGTTTCGGAGAGTTCTCGGACGATGATGTCGACACGTCCCTCGTTGGTTTCATCAACGGTGGTCGAAACGCTGGTCAGCGGCATGAAAGGATTTCAGAAGAAAGCGGCATCGGGATGAGGTCTGCGAAAGACGTTGTGAAAGTTCGCTCAACCTCGTTGTCGCCACAGTCTATTTCAGATCCGCAAAAAATTGGATGGCCTGATTGGGCAAGATTGCATCGCTTTCGATTCGGATGTCACTCCCACTGACCGGTCCGCCGACGTTTTTGACCGTGAATATCCTCGTTTCACCGGGCAAAAGGCCTCGAAGGGTTTGCTGAGAATGTTGGCCACGGACCGCGAAAAAGGCGTCGCGATAGAGCGGCGCGACGCCTTCGTTGGTGACTTTCAACCCGATTGTCGAGCTCGAGTCCGCTTTCACGAGGACAGCGTCAGTCACGCGAAATCGGTAACCCATGGCCATCCCAGCCTCACGGATGCGTTCCATGGGCTGAAACTCGGGTTGGTCATTTCCGATCATGAACGAGACATGGAATTCGCGGCTGGATTCTTCCACCGAGACGCCATTGGGGCCGGATTCGGCTAAAGCCAGCTTTTGGTCGCGTCGGTTGTAGTAGCTGAATTCGCCACCGCCCGCGGTCCGTTTCCAGCGGTCATCACCCATCGCGGCCCAATTCTTCGCGTTCCATTTGGAATGCGATTTGGAAAGAAAGGAATCGTCGAACAAGCCGAAGTCGAGGGCCAGAAGGGAGTCGTCGGCGGCGATGGGAGTGAACTCATCGTCCGCCGCATCAATGCTGATCATCCACGGAAGCGAATCAAACTGCTGGTCGAGATGACGCAGGAATTTGGATTGGTACTCTGCCGACGGAAACGTTTTGCCGAGTTCCATCGGGCCGTCATAGATGTGGTATTCCGACCACAACCCGAATCCGGTTTGCAGGTACGCGATGCGCGGGTCGGAGTCGTATCGTTTGGCGAACTCGGTGTAGAAGTCCAATGTGAATTGCTGCAGTTCGCCGCTGGACCAATCGCAGAAATGAGTTTTCTTGCCTTCGCTCTTGGCGATTGTCTCGTTGTATCCGTCGGAATTGCGAATGAATGCGGGGACCGTTGTGGTCTTGCCGGGGTACACAAACCGGAAACGCAGAACGGCTTGGTGTGACCGCGACGCGATGTCGTCGAGGATTTCTTCGACCTTTGAAAAGTCCCATTTTCCTGGGGCCACGGCCACCTCGTCGTATCCGCAGTATCGAAACTCCAATGAGATCGCATCGGTGGCGGCTTTGTCATGGTCGTGCCACAGGACGACACCGGTCATCGGTTGAACCTGATCAATCGTGGACTGGATCGGCAAACGAACCTTTGACGTTTGTGCTCGTGCGGATTGGTCAACGCTGAAAAGACAATGGATCAGGCAGATGAAGACGAGGCAGTGAATCAATTGTCGTTGGGGCATTGAATCCGTTGGGTTGGTGGTCGGGAGCATCTTGATAGAAGGAGCAGGGGCATTCGTGTTGTGGGTTGTGGGAACCGTGGCTAACGCCCAGCGGCTGATGGGTGCTGGATGCCTGTGGTTGCTCAGGTTCCTGGCCGCCTAGAAATCCCTGGCAGCTTAGAAATCGTGTGGTTCTATCTTGATTTGGGCGATGATCTCGCGGGCTTTCTTGGCGTCTCGTTCGAATGTTTTGACTTGGACCCATCCTGGCGCTTCCGCGACGAAGCCCGCCGTGAAGCCACCCACAGCGACGGCTTTGATGCCAGCGTCGGCGAGGATGTTGACCAACATCGTTGCGGCGGGCTCGGTCGGACGTTCCGCCACGGTGACCAATGTCGCGTCGTCGTCCGAAGGCGGTTTGCCGTCCGGTGTTTGGGGGCTTTCCGGTGGAATCGATTGAGTCATCGGCTCGGTTCAGCTTGGGAGACAAGAGTTGAAAAATTGGCGAGGACGGCGTTGTGGGCCATTCGCCAATGTCACTTCGAGGATACTCGATCCGGCCCAGTCGGTTCGTGTTCGTTGACGGTGTATCTTGAGCGATCCCGAGTAGCCGGAAGATCGTTTTCCTGCGGTGGCAGTGTCGCTTTGTGGCAAGCTGGATGCGAGTTGATGAAAACTTGATGAGTTGCTTTTGACGACACCTTGGCCAGTGGTCGGGCGTGGCATGAGCACGATACAATTCAAGGATGAACAACGAATCGACCATCATTCTGGCTGGCACTGACAACGACATCCCCTCGCCACCGCCGCACGGGCTGAAGCGATACACGGGTTTGCATGAAATGGCGCGGGGTGCCACCGCGGTTTTGCAGGCCGGTGTCGACTCGGTGATTGGTCGCACCGTGGCGATCAAAAAACTGCTGCCGGAAATTCGAACGGATCGTTACGAGCGTCGGCGTTTGCTTCGAGAGGCTCGCGTGACGGCCCAATTGCAGCATCCCAACACCGTGCCGGTTTACGAAATCGGCGACGATGATCTGCAAGGCGTTTACTTCACGATGAAGCGAATCTCGGGTGAAAACCTGTTTGAGTCGTTGAAGCGAATTGCTCGCAAGGACGAACGCGCGGTCGCGGCATTTCCGCTGCAGCGACGGTTGGAAATCGTCGCGGATGCTTGCCAAGCCCTCGCCTACGCACACGCTCGCGGCGTGATTCACCGTGATGTGAAGCCCGAAAATATCTGGGTCGGTAACTTCGGCGAAGTCATCTTGCTCGATTGGGGCGTCGCCAAGGTTTGGGGGCATGCGGATGATGCCCAGACGCTTCACCGCCAGCACATGCAGCCAGACCACGAAACGAAGACCGAGACCCAATTGCAAACGTTGACCGGTGGCGGCCAGCGTCCAGGCACGCCGCTCTACATGTCGCCAGAACAAGTCAACGGGAATCGCGGCATCGACGAACGGACCGATATCTTCAGCGCAGGAGTTGTGCTTTATGAGTCGCTTGCGATTCGTGAACCATTCCGCGGTAAAACGATCGACGAGACGTTCGACAACATCAAGCATGCCGATGTGCCGCCACCGAGCGAGAAGTCGCCGCAGTACGAAATTCCCAAAGAAGTCGATGCGGTGGTCATGAAAGCAATCGCGAAACGACCGGCAGATCGTTATCAATCGATGCGTGAGTTGATCGCGGATATTCGGGCGTTGGCCGTTACGGTGTCGTGAGCGGACGGTACTTTGCACCTTACGGCAAAGCACCGGTGCACTATCCGATCGATGATCCGGCTCGGACGGGTGTGACGCCCGATCAAACGGAGCTGTTGATCGTTGAGGGTGACAGTGCGGCGAAGTCGGTCAATCAGGTTCGAGACCCGACGCGGCAATCGATCCTGGCGTTGCAAGGCAAGCCGATGAACGTTGCCAAAGCAAGCCGATCGGTTGCGCTTCGCAACGAGGTTTTGATTCGGTTCGCATCCACGCTGTTGGACCAAAAGCTTTCCCCAAGCCAAGACTGGATCGAAGCTTTAAGGAAGGCAGATCAGTGTCGCTATGCCAAGCTGGTTGTCTTGATGGATCCGGATGCGGACGGCATTCATTGCGGCGTCTTGGTGCTCGGTTTTCTGCTCCGTTTTGCGCCCCAATTGTTCAAGGAGCGACGCGTGTGCGTGGTTCGGCCACCAATGTTTCTGTTTCGCATTCGCGGCACCACTCCGGGGCAGACTGGCGTGCAAACACGAACGTTGGTTGCATCCAATCCAGATCACGCGCGGCGGATGGAGGCCAAACTGACCGAGGCGGGCATGTTCGACTACGAACGTTTTCGCCATCGAGGTTTGGGCAGCATTCCGCCGGATGTCTTGCGGACTTGTTGCGTGGACCCAAGTACGCGTGCAGCCGACGAGATGAGCCACGAAGAAGCGGCGGACGCGGTGCGTCTATTCAGCGGCGGGTGAAGTTTCCGACGCCTCCATCTCCGCTTTAGGAAACGCTTCGTCTCGAAGGGCTTTGAGTTTCTGGCCGGCAACGTCAAGCGTCTTGGTTGGCAAGCGGTCGTTGTGGAACATGTTTGGTAGTTCGATCCAATCACGGTGTTCCAACGCCAGCGAATCGTAGAGGGCTCGGCCGTTCTTCCGAGGGACAATGCGATCGGGAGAGCCATGGATTTGCAGTAACGCTCCGTCGAAATTCGCGAGTGCTTGCACGCTGTCGTATTGGTTTTTCATCAGCCAGCGAACAGGCAAGAAAAAGAATCGGTCCGCTCCAACACTGGCGGCACTGTCAAAGGTGCGGTCGAGACACAGTGCTTCGACCGAATCACCTCGTTCGTGTAGAGCAGCGATCAATCCGCAAGCGACACCGCCGCCGAGCGATCGGCCGTAAACCATGATGTTCGAGATGGGCGTGTTTGTGGTTTCTGAGAGCGTGTCGATTGCACTGACCGCATCTTCGATGGTGCTGGTTTCAGTGGGAGTGAATCCCTCGGCCTGGAAGCCTCGGTATTCGGCCGTCAGGACGGTGGCGTTCCAGCTGTCAGACAATCGGCGAGTCCATCCATCCATCTCGTCAGCGTGTATCCCGTTGCCATGCAAAAATAGGATCACGTCTTCCGCCCCATCACGGATCAGCAAGCGGCCTTCTAAGTCAGATCCATCGACCGCGGCATAGGTGATCGTCTCCACCGTTCCCGGCGTGGGGCGATCGGGTTCGAAACGGTTTGGATCCATCAAGATGCTCTTTTCCATGTATGCACCGGGGAAGAGCAACCGTGTTTCCATCACGACCAGTCCCACGCATACACCGACATAAATGATCGCCAACAAACCCGTGGTGCGAAGGACGCGGTGACGGATGGTCGGTTTGGGTTTTGACGCTCGCTGTGATCCGGCAGACGCCGCTTCGTCCATTTCGCGATCCGCCGGGTTGGCTTGTTCGGGATGTGCGGCTGGTTCGTTGGGCATCGTGGGCTCAGCAACGTGGTGGGGATGGCATTCAAGCGGAACAACTGGATCCGCATGCTATGTTTGATTGGACTCTCGTGCAGCCATGTGGGATAGGCTTTCAGCCTGTCTTTTGCCTGACTCATACCCAACGCAAACGGGCTATTGATTGAATGAGCCGCACGGCGTTAGCGGCGGTTGATCAGACGCCAACCGGGGCTAACGCCCATCGGCTAATTGTTCTCATTCGGTATACGGCTAAATCAACAGTCTGCAAACGAAAGGCTGGAAGCCTATCCCACTCTTGGATTGTTGCTGGTCGGACACTCGTGTGTCCAGGACGTGATTCCGAGTCGCTCATCATTTGAAATCGCTCGCCATGTGGATTCGCCGTTCGTTCTCCCAGCTCGATTCCAACGAGAACGCGATTTCGCGAATTCGTTGCGGGCGGATTGTGATGCGCGAAGGGCAACTGGAACGAATCGAGCAACACTGGCTGCGTAGCCCGGTCTCGGTGGCCCAGGTTTGGTGGCAAGCCAAATTTGCAGCGTTGGAAGGAGACGTTTGTTGTCTCGACTACTACGTGCCTCGCGGGATGAGTGCATTTGTGACGCTGGACTATGTGCGCAGCGGCGATGCAACTCGGTATGCGACCGCAATCGGAGCGTTTCAGGTGCTCGACGAAATTGCGAGGCTGCGGAAGTCGTACGCCATTGTCGCGCACGTGAGCAATTCCCGGATCACCGACCGTCATTTAAAACGAGCGGGATGGGAAAGACACCTGTTGGACTGGCCGGGCCGACACTTCATCCGGCGGATGCAGCCGGCGGTGTCGGTGTCCAGTTAGGTTCTTTTCGAAACCCAAATGCCGGTGAGACATTTAGGGCGATGAATCAGAGGCAAAGTTCGAAATGAACTTCGCCTGGCAAAGACATCAGGATGCCCTAGAGCACGCCGCCGTGAGTACGGATGGGGGTCATGTGCGAAGGCGAATCGAGGAACCAGAAGCGTTCCCATTCGTCGACCAATGAACGCAAGTCTTCCGAGGTGTAGAGCAATTGCTGCACACGGCGTTCTGGGCGGCTCGAGTAGATCGGCACGAAGCAGCCAACGGAGGTGGCAAGGCCGGCCATCAGAACGCATCCCAGAACCAAACGGCTCATGACGGATCGTTGGCCGTGACGGGCTGCGGAATCAGTTTTCGCGGTTGTTTGTGAGCTCTTCATCGTCAGTTCCTCCGTGAACTTGTCGGTGCGTTCTATTGCCAACTGCCCGACGGGCTGTTGGGGGGGCTTTTTGGCGGACGGTTCGGGTCGTCGGTTTCGTTCGGACGCTCGGCAGAACCCTCCTGAGGCACGTGATCCAGTGGCATGACCCAGGTGTCAGGCAGGTTGTCGCTGGACAGCTGCCGGACGCGTTGTTCCATCACCTTGCCGGGTTTGAACGTGACGACGTACTTTTCGGGCACGTCGACTTGTTGTCCCGTCTTTGGATTGCGTGCTTTTCGAGCAGCTCGCGGTTTGACTTCAAACACGCCGAAGTTCCTCAGTTCAATGCGGCCTTCCCGCACCAAGGTTTCGACGATCGAGTCAAACGTCCGCTGCACGACCTCTTTGGTTTCCTGCTGAGTCAGCCCGAGTTCTTCGGAAATGACGCGCACGATTTCTTTCTTTGTCACCCCGGATGGCTCCGTAAACCATTGTGATTGGTGGACTTACAGAGACAGCTTAGGTTTCAATGTGGGGCCGGTCAAGCCGCCGGGGCGAGCGTAGAACGGTCCACGTAGAACCGTATCGACCGTCATAACCGTTACACTTCAATCAAACCGACTTTTCTTTGCGTCGAATTTCGATTTCATCAAAACTGTACAGTTGTCCTTTTCCGGCCCCCGGGCAGACCTCGCAGGTTTCCGCCCAATCGGTGGGCCCAGCCAGCGTGCTGTCCCAGAACGGCCACGTTCGGCACTGAATCGGTCGGGCGTTGTAAACCATACAGCGTCGCGACTTCGGGTCCAGGAAAATGCAGTCTCCGTCGGGATATTCCAGCAAGCTGAACTGCTTTCCGACGCGGCGCAAAAATTTATCTTCAAACGCGTAGCGATCGAGCTTCATTTCTTTTGCCAAATCCGCGATTTCGTTCTCATCGACGAAGACATAACCGGGGTCGCCGCTGCAGCATTCCCCGCACTGGGTGCACTCGAAACGCAATCCGTCCGCGTACCAGGGAGCGGACTTGGGTTTGGAACCAGATTGAACGGGACGTTTGGCCACGGCGATCGTATGGAGATGAGATGAGAGCGAAGCAAAAGGGAAGCTTACCCGGTCAGATGCGTGTTCGCCAAGTTCGCCTGCCGCGGTCTGGTGTCATCCCCGGATGATCCCGGTAAACTCATCGCCGTCGTTTTGTGGGACTCGCAGCAGTCGGATTCGCCGAGCGACACGCCGGGTTGGAAACACTTTTGCATCGGAGTCATGAAATTGGCGGTTCACATTGTCTGACGCGTTGACCCTGGATCGCTTGTGCGTGTCGGCCGGCAAGCGAAACCTTCTGCGGGATGCCCATCTGGCGTTTCCGGACGGAAAGATCACGGTGCTGGTCGGCGGCAGTGGTGCGGGCAAAAGTGTTCTGCTGCGAGTCTTGGCGGGGATCTTGCCGCGACACGGCGATGCGATTCAGTGGAGCGGTGACATCCACTGGCGCGGCGAAGCGATTGATTCCGAATCGATGCCGCGAACCGGGATCGTGTTCCAGCAATTCGCCTTGTTCGATGAACTGTCGCCGACCGCGAATGTGCAATTCGCGATTGATCATCGTGCCGATCGAGATGGCGAACCTCAACACAGTGCCTCGGATTGGCTTGAGTTTCTCGGTGTTCCCGCCTCGACGCCGGTCGCGGCTCTGAGCGGTGGTCAAAAGCAGCGATTGGCGATCGCTCGCACGTTGGCGTCGGCGCCTGAGATCATTCTCTACGATGAACCAACCTCCGGTTTAGATGCGGCAACCGGGAAACGCGTCGCCGAACTGATTCGCGAAACGCAAACGCGGTTTGGTCGAACCAGCATCGTTGTCACCCATGATTACGAAACATTGCTGCCGATCGCTGACGAAGTTTTGTTGTTTGATTCGGCGGCGCAGACGATCCGCCGAATTGAACGAGCAGATTGGCCCAATGTGGCCGAGCAAATGGAGGCGGTCGCTCTGTCTCCTTCCCAATTGAATGACGCGGGATCGCAGCACTCATCCGGACCGCTTGCGATGCTGCGTCGTGGTGCGGAGCGTTTTCTCGATTCAACCGGACGCAGCTTGGTCGCGGCAGCTAGACTTCCTTGGGATGCACGGCCGGTCGTGCCGCGAATGAAGTGGGCGGGGCGGTTCTTGGCTCACTATCTGCGCTTGGTCGGCGGGCCTTCGGCGTGGGTTTACTTGATCATCGCCGGCTTGATTGCTGGGTTCACGACGACCTACTTCACGCTGCGTTTCTTGCCGTTTCGTTTGTACACTCAGCCTTTGTTGATTGACGAATTACTTTCTTCGATCGGGTTTGCGCTCTACCGGATTTTGGTGCCAGTCTTGGCGACCGTTTTAATCGCGGCTCGGTGTGGTGCCGCGGTGGCCGCTGACGTGGGTGTCAAACAGTATGGCGGCCAAGTTGACGCGTTTCGAACGCTTGGGATTCGAGCCCCAGCTTATTTGTTGATTCCGATTTTGGCGGCGTTCTTGATCGCGACTCCCATTTTGGAATGGATCGCTTTCACCGCGTCGCACTGGATCAGCCGGGTGACGTTCAATTTCTCGCATCCGGAAATTGGCGTTCATTTCTGGCAGCAACACTTCTTTCGTGCCATCACGCCCGATACGACCGGCGGATCCATCATTACATGGTGGAAAGGTTGGGATTGGGTGCTCGCAAAGAACTTGCTTTGTGGTTTCGGCACCGCGGCGATTGGTTACCATCAAGGGATTACCCCCAAGCATTCAGCCGGTGATGTCAGTCATTGCATCACCGCGACGGTACTTTGGACGACCTTGTATGTCTTGGTTGTTCACTTCATTGTCGCCTTGCTGGAATTTTGATTGCCCCGCAGGAGAAACCATGGACAAGAAGGCGAAGAAGCGTTTGGACGTCATCAACAAAAAGCTGCAGACATTGCGTCCGCGACTGGCTGGTTCCAAAGAGCAGGCCGATGATTTGGAAGAGCTGAAGGAACTCGAAGACGAAATTAAATCGCTCGAGGAAGAAGCCGCCAAACTGCGAGCATCTTAAGATCACGACGAGTGGTCACGGAATTCACCCGTGATGCACGAAGCGGACTGTTGCGAGAAAGCATGATGAACAGCGTGTGGCGGCCGTATTGCCAGATGAAGACCGCTCCTCCGCCGATGAAAATCGTCGCGACGGAAGGCTGTCATCTGATCGGCAAAAACGGTGAACGCTGGATCGATGGAATGGCATCGTGGTGGTCTGCTTGCCACGGCTACAACCATCCGCACGTTCGCGAAGCGGTGACGGCGCAGTTGCAGCGAATGCCTCATGTGATGTTTGGTGGGATCACGCACGATCCGGCCGAACGTTTGGCAAGTCGACTGGCCGAGGTGGCTCCTGATGATTTGAACCACGTGTTCTTCTCGGACAGCGGGTCCGTCGCGGTGGAGGTTGCGATGAAGATGGCCATTGGCCATTGGCGTCGTCACGATCGCCCCGGTCGCACTCGGTTCTTGGCTTTTGAAAACGCCTACCACGGTGACACCACCGGTGCGATGTCGCTGTGCGATCCTCAACGCAGCATGCATGCTCGCTACAGCGGAGCGATCACGCAGCAATTTCATGTGCCGCTTCCACGGGATGAAACGACCGAGACGAACCTGGACCGCGTGCTTGCGGAACATTCGGATTCGATCGCAGGTGTGTTCGTCGAGCCTTTGGTGCAAGGTGCGGGCGGGATGCGATTCCATGATGTCAACACACTCACCCGAATTCGCGATGCTTGCAGGCGGCACGATTTGTTGTTGATCGCCGATGAGATTGCAACCGGGTTTCAACGTACCGGCAAAATGTTCGCGGTCGATCACACCGCGGATCTGCCTTCACCGGTTGTGCCTGACATCTTGTGTCTCGGCAAAGCGTTGACGGCGGGGACGATGTCAATGGCGGTCACGATTGCTCGGTCGCACGTGTTCGATTCGTTCTACAGCGACGATCCCGGCGCGGCATTGATGCACGGGCCGACGTTCATGGCGAACCCCTTGG
>NZ_ANMO01000057.1 GCF_000338295.1 Rhodopirellula europaea 6C | reverse complement strand
CCCCGCAGGACGTTCGTCTTGTCTGCCAGCGGGGAAGGTGTGATTGCCGCCGGGTCTCAGCGTCAAAAACACCGATATTGCATCCCGGCAACCGGCGGAGCGAACGCAATCCCACCTCGATGCGTCCTCGCCCAGTCGCCCAATTGCTGCAGACCGAGCCCCCTTCAGCTAAAATCAACACCCGTTCTCCCCCATTTCCAAGCATAGACGACACCCTGTCGTCCAGAACCCCGTTAGGCGACCTCAGTTAATGGTAGTTCCAACCGTCGAACAACTGACCGACGCGGTTGTTGACGCTGCCGCGACTGCATTCCGCGAACTCTTCGCCACGGGCGAGACCTTCTACTACTGCGTGCTTATCACGACTGGCGACGCGCTACCCCCGTACATTGCGGCGTGGTCACATGAATCGCTCGCCAACGCGGGTGATCCGGAGCTTGATCGCTGGCACTACGCTTCGTCACCATACCTCGACTTCGGTTCCCAACACTTTGCCTCGGTGCGTGATCTTTGGTTCGCTCGCCCTGCAATCGACACCGGCGACTGGCGCACCGAATACCATCTGCGCATGACTGCGCTCGAATCGGCCATGCTTCGTCTTGATGCAGCGGATGTCTTTGGTTCCGCTGACGCCCGGCAGCGACTCATGATTAACGTCGAGGTTGTACCGCCGGATCACACGAACACCGAGCGTGCAATACGACTCAATCCGCCTGAATCAATCACGCAGTGGCTTGCCGAGGCTGCCGAACCACTCGATGATGGCACGGTCGCCTAACATGGTTTTTACGCTAGGCCTTCGGCACACCTTCGTTGGTAGGCAACGTGCGATGGCATTGGTACAATTTCTCGTGATTCAAACTCCACCGCTTCGGTAACGGCGGTGTCGTAAAAACCTTCCGTTGTCGGGCATAGATCAACTCAAATGACGATGTCCCCACACGACTGGCCACTGGATTGCGACGTAACCCTCGACGCCGTCCGGTCGTTGCACACCCCCGCTGGACACTACCGCATCAGCCCCGGCTCTTATCCTGCTGGCACGTCATTTCCCGGCATCTCTCGTGCTGGGCGCGTCTACGTGCTTTCCGGCGCCTGTAGCTACACGTTCGACCACTCGACCGTTCAACTCTCAGCGCCGTCATACTTTGACCACCCCGAAGGTGGTTACAATTTCGCGGTGGATGGTGATGATGAGGTCTCGCTTATTCACGTGTGGTTGCTCCCGCCGGAGTTTCGCCACAATGAGTCCTGATTGAGACTCCTCTCGTGATTCAATGCCCGACAACATGGTTTTTACGCTAGGGCCTTCGGCACACCTTCCATGTTTGGCAACGCGGGCTGGCATTGGTACAATCTCTCGTAGTTCCGACATCGTTCGCTTCGTTCAGGGCGGTGTCGTAAAAACCTTCCGTTGTGCGGCAACAGCCGATGGAGAAATTCAACTTTGCCACCGCTTGGATTTTCGCTTCGGTAACCGCCGATGGTGGTGTTGACCTTCCGTTGCTCATTGGCGCGGCCGACTCTCTCAATCACGCGATCCCAACTGTTGGCGAAATAACTCGCTCGCTCAAGGCGTTGTATCGTTGCGGACTCGTGGACATCCGTGATGGTCGCATCCTGCTCACTCCTCACGGTCGCGCTGTTGCCGACGATGGTTTCGCGCGTCGTGGCGGGCGTTTCTCTATCCCCGACAACATACGCAAATCGCTCGATACGGCGAACCATCCATCGGTCGACTCGGAACCCGACCTTTCGTTCGTCACCGATGAAACCGTGTCGGCAGCATTCCAAGAATACCGCAAGATGTTGGGAACCTGATTGGCACTTCAGTTGCCGCACAACATGGTTTTTACGCTAAGGCCTTCGGCACACCTTCCACGTTTGGCTATGCGGGCTGGCCTTGGTAGAATCTCTCTTAGTTCAGGCATCGTTCGCTTCGTTTAGGGCGGTGTCGTAAAAACCTTCCGTTGTCGGACAGAAACCAGTGGCTACCTACTACTTCTACGACATCTCCCCCGCCGATGACGCTGACTGCCTGTCGATCGATGACGTCGTGACTCGGGTCGCCGACACGTTTCCGCGACACGAGATCAGCGCTGAAGAGGCGCAGTCCGACGCAAAGAAACGGCTTGCAGCACTTGAAGGCTTGAACGCACCCGAAGAAATCTGCCGCATCTACCGCGAAGGCAAACCTGTTCGCTGCCGAATTGCTGAACCGGATGCCAAGGAATATCTCGAATTTGATGTCTGGGAGAATCAAGGCATACAGATCTATCCTTACCCCAAGGATGTTGAGAATTGCTGCCTTCCGTTGGCGCACAAGCTCGCGGAATTGTTGGGCTATCGACTTGCTTGCGAGGAATACGACTAGGTAGCGTCTTGTCCGACAACATGGTTTTTACGCTAGGCTTTCGGCACACCTTCCTACTTTGGCAACGCAGGCTGGCCTTGGTACAATTTCTCGTAGCTCAGACATCGTTCGCTTCGTTTAGGGCGGTGTCGTAAAAACCTTCCGTTATGCGGACATGACCGAATCCGAATTCATCGCTGAACTGACTGCTGTCCTCGACGGGCAATCTGATGCTGCGCGTACCCTGATTCCGCTGTTGCTTGCATCGCTCCCCGCCGCAGCAACCCGTCTCGACTTGCAGGTTTTCCCGGCGCAGGATGGCGACGGTTTCTTCACCGTTCGCGCTTCGGTCGACGGCCCCGACTTGTACGTCATCAACAAATCCATCGACGCACACGCCGACCTGTTTGACGCCAAATACACCGAAGATGGCGTCCAGCCTCCAATTCCAATCGTGGACTGCTTCGACGTTGATTATCCCGTCAATGACATCGTGGTCGATTGTGCTGCAAAATGGTTGCAAACCGTCTGGCAATCACTTGGCGACGTCCAATGCGAGATTCCGGTCTTAATCGTTGGTCACGATGACTATGGGACGGTTACGCCAATCAAACTCCACTCTGGCGCTGCCGCATAACATGGTTTTTACGCAAGGGCCTTCGGCACACCTTCCAACTTTGTCAACGCGGGCTGGCCTTGGTACAATTTCCGTAGTTCAGACATCGCTCGCTTCGTTTAGGGCGGTGTCGTAAAAACCTTCCGTTAGACGCCCCTAGTCACCCATGGATCAATCCGTTCGCGACATACTGACCGCCGCAGACCGGTTGGGCGAATGGGAGTTTCCCTCTGACGGCGACGACTACAAATCGCTGTGGGCTGACCTCGACGCGCTCGTGCCGCAACTTGAAGCACTCGTGGGTTTCTCGCTCGACGTCGATCGCAACGTTCAGGATGCCTCGTTCTTGACTGACGTTGGTTTGCTTGACTCACGTTACTACGATCGCAAGACCGGCACTGGCGCGATCTGCTACATATTCTCGTTTCGTTTTTCTAACTTTTCTCGATTGTTCACGCTTCATGGCGCTGAATGGGAATCGCGATTCGATGAACTCCGACTTGGCGAATGCCGCCAGCTGCTCGAACAACACAACTTTACGTACGTTCCGGCCAATGCGCTCGATTGCGACTATTCCGGCGTTAACGGCCCTGATAAT
>NZ_ANMO01000056.1 GCF_000338295.1 Rhodopirellula europaea 6C | reverse complement strand
GCCTCTGGAGTCAGTTCGACAGGTTCTTCGGCCGCGGTTGGCTCAACGACTTCCGCTTTGTCACACCCAGAAAACGCGAGTGTGAGACATGCAAACAAGAGAGTAAGCGAAAACAAATGCTTCATCGGTGGTTAAATCCTTGCCAGATAGAGACTGCGACCATGTCGCAAAATTAATTCCTTCTTCTCTAGAACGCGTCATGAACAACATGAACGCGCACTCGGTCCCCTTAACCTACCAGGTAAGGTGCTCTCGTTCACCGTAAATTTTCAATCAAAACCTCGAATTCAAGCAAATAGTTCGTAGTCAAAACGATCACTCTAAGACATGTTCCTCCACCATCCAGAAGCGTTTCGAGCGTTCCAAGTAGGAAACGAACAGGAATTTGTTACAAGACGCTACTTAGACCCAGGCGACTGAAACCATCTCAAGCTGCGGTTGAAGCTTCTCGCTGCTGGCAAAGAATTTGCCTGAAGATCCACGCCAAAATGTCTTCGGCGGATGATTTGCGAGAATCGCTGCGACACAGACGTCTGTGAATGCGTCGTGCGCATGCGGAAAACCGCTTTGTCGACACCAGGCCGCTAGCGATTCACCAAGGGGCGTGATTCATCGCCCGCTCAAGAGGGCAGTCGGCTAGAAACCAACTGCCGATAAGAGACCAATATCACCAACCGGCGACGCTGATCAGCATGTCGGTAAGTGCACTGACAGGAGCAGAAGGCTCGGCGTAGCTCCACATGTTGCGAACCAAGTCGGTCATCAACATGCCGCCCAAACTCATCACGCAGAGGATAAGAAGCAAGCCGATCGTTTGAAGCAATGTGAACGGAACCTCGTAGCCGCCACGAACGCCCGCCCCCGCCGAAGCGACCGCCGCGTTTTCGTCGATCAGACCATCGCCGTCCATTGGGTCATCCAACGCATCGACTTCCGCAACATCATCGTCCATTGCGAAACCGCTGTCGCCGGCTTCATCGAAGGCGTCGACTTGGTCGGCACCATCGAAATCAACCTCTTCAATGTCGACCGATTCCGAATCGACAACTTCGATCACTTGCGAAGCACTTTCTTCGTTGCCATCGATCTGGATTCCAGAAGCAGACAACTGAAATTCGTCGTCGCCTTTGAAATCGATTCCCGATCCCATTTCGCTGGCGGGAACCAATCCACTTCCATCGTGACCGCTTCCGGTGCCCGAGCCTTCATTCAGCTCCGCACCCAAATCGAGGGCCGAAATGCTGCTGCCCGCTAAGTCCAGCGGTTCGCTTTCCAGGGAAAGGCCACTGTCCGATGGGCTCATCAAGTTGATGCCGCTGTCTCCAGCGATGGAAATGTCGCTTCCCGCACCGCTGACAACCAAGTCGTCGTCATCGTCCGCGATGATCAAATCGTCATCGTCGGCCAGAGCGTCGTCCACTCCGGATGAGCCGCCTGATTCAGCCGACATCAATGAACTGCCGAGCAAGTCGCCACTGCCGGAAAGCAATCCGCTTCCCGCCGCGTCGCCGGCCAACAAATCCAATTCACTCAGTACGTCGCTGCCAGCGTGACTCTTTGATTCGACCGCTGATGGACTGCTGTCCAGATCCAGATCGCCCATCAGTTCCAGGCTGCTGGCTTGTTCGTCCGAGCTGATATCGCCAAGGTCCAACTCGCCATCGCTATCTTCTCCGCCCAAACCGGACAGATCCGATTGGCTCTTGGCACCTTCGACGGGCGCGGTTCCCTTGACTGGCTCCAGCGACAGGTCGTCTGAATCGCTGTCCAAACCCAAGGAACTTCCGAGATTGAACTCGTCGCTGTCGCCGTCTGATTTTGGTCCCGGTGTGGGTGATTCCAATTCCAAATCGCCGCTGTCGTGCGAGATTGCCGATCCGGACAAATTCAAGTCGTCCAGGTCAATCTTCAGCGGTGCGTCGCTGTCGGCTTTTGCACCGGGAACGATGGTCACGTCGCTGCCGTCGCCCGAGTCGCTGGCAATCAGGTTGACGTCACTGCCGCCGCTGAGTGAATCGATGTCCAGATCCAAACCGCTGTCGTCGCTGGCCGGATTGTCACCGCCGATCACGGATCCGATTTTTGATCCACCGCCATCAGCAGCCAGAATTCCGGAACCCAATCCGGACATGTTTGGAAGTTCGTCCTTCAGACGCTCGATCTCTGCCTCAGGAAACTTCCAGCTGGAACCATCGCGAAAACCCCGGACCTGACCTTGGCTGCGAAGATCAATCAGTTTGTCGGCGGGAATTCCGAGTTGTTTGGCGGCGTCTTCGAGAGACAAATAAGAGGCCATGGCAACGCTGAGATGAGGATAGAGGGCGTCAAAAAGTGTCGTTTTGATGTAGCTTCCCTGCCATCCCCATCTTAATGACCGTTCCGGCGAATCGCCAACAGAAACGGGCCGTTCAGATGCAGAATTGCCGCCTCAACGAGGCTTCGTCTTCCCTTGCATTCGACGAATGTCGTCGGGCAATGGCGCCGTCGCGTTGAGTTCCAATGAAAAATCGGCATCGATAGCGCGGCTGCTCACCAGTCGGATCTCGCCATCGGGACCCACATGATACACAGCCATCCACAGTTTTCCTGTGTTTACCAAACTAATTACTTGCGTTCCTGATTCATCCACATGGGAAAATCCGATTATTTCGCCTGATGCCCCCACGTCTCGGCCCGGTCGAGCATGTATCAGCGTGGGGGTACCATCCAGTGGATGCGGGACACCGGCCAGTGCTTCCGGCTGGCGAATGACGGGTGAGTCTTGGGCAAACGCGTGATCGGCTGAATCCGAAGCCAGGCACAGCCCGATCAACACGCCGATTCCAACGCAAACCATCGAGGCGATCAGGTTTGTACGCATGGTGATTTCTCCGGAAATGATACGAAAACAAGCGGATCGCCGAGCCATTGGTCAGGATTGCGGCGATCGATTTCGCCACTCTAGATGAGCAGCTCGGTCCCGGTCCAGATCGCTCCACCACAACCCCAGATCGATCTTCCTGGCGAGGCTTCCATCCGTCTACTCTCTGCGGTTCACCTCGAGCCGCTCCACATCGATTCGACCGTTATGGCGACCGAATGTCAAAAAATATGGATTAGATCAAGACCACCGGTTGTAACGGTCGATCCTGACAACGTGGTGTGTGCGATCGGCTGTGCCGTTCCGCGCCATGATTCGCCGTTCCGTCCGGAAGGAGTCCGATGAAGCCTCACGATTTCAACGCCAACGACACGCTTTCCCCCGCCGATCATTGGGGAGAACCCGTCGAGCCATTGAAGGAATTGCAGGCCACCACGCCGGCCAGCGGCAGCGATCCATCCGCATCGACATCTGCGGAGCAATCGACCGAGTTGGTCGACTCGCCTTCCTTGCTGTCCAAGATCGTGGCCTCAGTCGGTCCGATTGGTCTGGGTTTGCTTCTTTCGGCGGTGTTCTACGGCGTCGTTTTCGGAGTCAACTGGGGACCACTGAACCGGTACTTCCTGGGTCACCCGGTTGCCGTCGCCGCGGCAATCTTGTTCTGCGTTGCCATCGCGATTCTCGCCGTGCGTGCGGTGCAAGTCGCTCGCGATCGGCATCAATTGGAATTGCTTCGCGACGAAGACTTGATGGCGCATGCGACCGGTGCCACGTCGGACTCACCCGCTCAACGTTGGTTGCAACAAAATGATGCTGGCGCAATCGCTCGCAGTTGGCGAAAATCGCTGCGTTCGCTTCCAAGCTCGACACGCAACTCGCTGTTGGTACGACGCCTGAACGAAGTGCTGGGGCGACAATCCCATCGCACCGGCACCGGCGACCTTCCACAGGATTTGCGAGAGATGTCGGAACGTGACGCCGACGCGGCTCACGATTCATTCGGATTGATTCGCATCATCGTGTGGGCCATCCCGATGCTCGGTTTCTTGGGCACGGTCATTGGCATCACGCAAACGCTCGGAGGGTTGGACTTCACCGACGGAACCGCAGCGGTCGACCGACTGAAAAGCGGTTTGTACGTTGCCTTCGACACCACCGCTTTGGGTTTGGTGCTGTCGGTGTTGGCGATCTTCTTGCAGTTCCCTGTTGAACGATCTCAGCAAAGTTTGCTGGCAAGCGTTGACCAACGTGTTCGCGACTTGGTTTCGGAAGCTCTGCCGAGTGACGACGCTGGCGACAGCCAAACCGCTTTGGTCACACAACTTTGCGATGGCATTCGAGTCGCCGTGCAAGAGTCACTGGCGACGCAAGCGAAACTGTGGCGGGAAACAATCGAAGAAGCCCAGGCGTCATGGCGAACGCAACACAACGAGGGTTCCGAGCAGTTCCGCAAATTGATGCAAGCATCGTTGCAACCGGCTCTGACCAGCCACGCCGATCGCATCGAAGCCACCGTGTCTCGATTGGACACGATCGGCAACGGCGTCAGCCAAACGTTGCAGGATCAAACCAAGGCCTGGAATGACGCGATGCACACGACGGCCGTCGAAGTGCAAACGCATCGCCGAACATTGATGACTCACACCGAAGCGATGACCGAACTTGCGGCTCAGCAAAGCATGCGAAATCAGGTCGAGGCTCCCGTCGTTGAACTGGATCCGGTGATGGGTGAAGCAATGCGAACGTTGGCTCGTGCCGTCGATACGTTGTCGCAACGTTTGCCGGCCGCGAAAACGACGAGCGGTCGGGATGACTCCACCAGCAAAAGGCGTGCGGCATGAGTCGGCGACGCGCCTCGCTGTCTCCCTCGTTGTTCCCGTTTCTCGCGGTGCTGGTCTGCACGCTGGGTACCTTGATTCTGTTGCTGGCTCTCGTGGCCGAAAAAGCTCAGGACACTTCGGTCCCACAAGTTGCCCAGCATTCCGAAGCGGTTGCACCGACGCTCGATCCTTCGGATGACGAAGCCTCGACCGATGGTGCGGCTGATCCGTCGATAGATACCGACGGACCGCCGGCAATGACCGCTGCGTCCGCCATTCAGTTGTTGGAAGAAGAACAATTTCGCGTTGAGCAATTGGTTCTGCATCGGGAAAAGCAAACCAGCAAAGTGGAACGTCGTCGCGACGAACTGACCCAAGTTCAAACCGCCACAAAGAAGCTGCGTGATCGGCTGAAGCAACTCAGTGACGAAGTCGACGCAGCCATCGCTCCCGAAGACGCGACCAAGATCGATGAACAAGCCATCGTGATGATGCGTGAAGAGATGGAAACGTTGCGTCGCGAAATTGCGGAATTAGAAGAAGTCAAATCCGGCGACAAGCCACGCGTGGTCATTGTCCCTCACCGCGGTCCCAACGGAACGGCTCGTCGGCCCGTGTACGTCGAGTGCACTGAAAGCGGCGTCACGATATGGCCGGAGGACACCCGCATCACTCACACGCAACTGCTCGCCGGTGTTCAATCCGGATCTCCTCGTCGCAACCCGCTTGATGCTGCCCTTCGAGTCTTCCGACAACACGCGGTTCAAAACTACGGCGATGGTGTTCCGCCATACCCGTTGTTGATCGTCCGTCCCGACGGCATCGAAACGTTCGTGACCGCTCGTGCGGCAATGCAAGATTGGGATGACCAATATGGATACGAGTTGGTGCCCGCTGAAGTCGACCTCGCATTCCCGAAACCCGACCGGGTCTTGAAGCCCAAGATGGAACTGGCGGTTCACGAAGCCTCCAGCCGCAACGTTCATCAATACATCGGCGACGGCCGTGGCGGGACCGGCGGCAACGGAAACGGAACACAAAGCGTAGCCGGCGCGACACTCGGCGGTGCCGCATCGCGACCATCTGGCAACGGCTTCGCCAACGCGGATGCGTTCAGTGCCAAACCATCCGACGGAACCTTCGCCAGCGGCGGAACCGGCAACGACGGCGGTCCCACAGACAATCCCTATGCGGGACAAGCTGGTGGAGCCACGTCTCAGCTGGGCGGCACAACAACCTCGTCGATGCAGCCCGCCGAGAAACCGCTGCCCGTTCTGTCAGCTCGCTCACTCGATCGCCAAGCGCGGGCCAACGGTTTCATGCCGTCTCGTGAGATGGGGCCTCCATTGCCCGCAGGCGGACTGGCCGAACCCATTCCGGGATCCAGCCAATCCAGCTTTGGCGCAGTTGAAACACGGTCCGATGCTTTGAATGACTACTTGGCACAAAAAGACAATCCGTTGATCGGTGCCCCACAAAACGACGCCAATCAGGGTCCCTCTGCAAACTCCAATTGGATGGACGAACAATCCGCCGATGGCACCGATGGGGAGTCAGACGCCGACCAATCCGATCCAAACTTTCGCGGTGTCAGTTCCAAGGTCAACGGCGAACAAGTCGCAGGTATGCAGCAGCCAAGCGGCGGCCAATCTGCTTCCGCTTCGGTCTCTCAATCATCAGCCTCGCCACCTTCGTCGAGCCAAGCACCTGAGTCGGCCAACCAACCGCCGCCAAGTACCAACATGCAGGCTCCACAACAGCCAACGCAGACGGTGCGTCGCGAAGGTCGAGACTGGGCATTGCCGCGTTCGATGGCTGGCATCAACGGCACCCAAGTCGTGCGACCGATCGCGATGGTTTGTCATCACGACCGATACGAGTTGGTTCAAAACAACGTGGTTGTCCAGACGTTCCCCTTCGGAAACGATTCGATCTACAACGCGACCATGAAATTGGCCACCGCCGTGCGTGATCGCGTGGACGGCTGGGGAGCCACGCTTCCCGGAGGCCGCTGGCAACCGCGACTGGATGTGCTGGTCGCACCGCACGCTGATCAACGTTTTCATGATTTGCAAACGTTGATGAACGGCAGCGGTGTGGAAATCACGAGGAGGGTTCGATGAGTCGACGCCGACGCACGACGCTAGAACTTGGACACGATGCCTTTTTGGACATCGTCGCCAACCTCGTTGGGATCCTGATCATCCTCGTGGTGGTTCTCGGAACCCAAACGCAACGCATCACTCGTGCGCTCACATCGCCCGACGAAATCGCTCAAAAGCCCGGCGACCTGGTTTCACCCGAAGGGTTGCCAACGCCCGAACCCAAGCTGGCAACCGATTCACAGTTGTCGCAACTTGCGCAAACCGCCATGCGAGCTGCCGCGGCACAGCGGGAGTCGATGCGTTTGGAGAACATGGTCAAACGCTACGACATGGAACTGGAACAAGCCAAACGTGAACGTGGTGCGTTACTCGATCTGCTCACGCTCGCAGAAGAGGCATGGGAGCAAAAGCAAAAACAATTCGACCAAGACAAAGTACGTGCAGCTAAACTCGGCAGTGAAATGCGAGAGGTCAGCGCCGAATTGGCGACTCTGGCCGGCACCAAAGAACGGCTCGAAAGCCAAGAGTCGCCCGTCGTCGCGGTCGAACACTTGCCCACACCAATGGCCAAGACCGTTTTTGGTGACGAGATTCATTTGCGGCTGAAGAACGATCGTTTGTCAGTCGTCCCGATTGAGCCACTATTGAAAGCCATCAAAGAAGATTTCGGTCGCGTCATTCGTGGCTCACGAGATGGACGCTCGTCGTCCGCCGTCGGTCCCATTCGCGGATACGTCGCACACTACGCGATGGACAAATCAACCGGCCGAATCTCCCAGGGCGGAAAAACCTCCATGGGCACCCGAGTCCAACTGGCCGGCATGGTGATCGAGCCTCTCGAAGAACCACACGGCCAACCGATCGATCAAGTGCTCTCAACAAGCCGGTTGCTCGACGTGGAATTGGCAGGGCGTGATCCATCCAAAACGACCATCACGGTCTGGGTCTATCCGGAAAGCTTTGCCGCATTTCGGATGCTGAAAGAGCATCTGTACAAACGCGGATTCGCGACCGCCGCTCGCCCGCTTCCATTTGACCGGCCAATCTCCGGCGGCCCCGGTGGCTCGCGTTCGCAGGCTCAATGACATTGGCCTCGGTAGCGTTGGCCTGCGCTGTTCAATCATTGGGGTTGCAGGTCGAGGACACGATGCAGCTTTTGCCACCTCTCCCTCAACGAGGTCGTGCAGTTTTGAAGTGCCGTGCTCGCAAGTTTGAATTCACCCTCCTGAACGGAGTTGGGTG